>CALHVX010000017.1 GCA_938036875.1 uncultured Pseudomonadales bacterium | reverse complement strand
CCAGAATTGGATGTCGCGTTAGATGCGGTGCTGGGAGCGGATGCTGGCGTTCGCGATGGTTGGGGTCGGCTGGCAGTTGTTGCGTTATCGCGGGTTGGTGCAGCAACAGGATTACGTATTGGCGTGCGCACTGGCGTGCGCCTCGGGATGCGTTCAGCTGCCGCTGGCCGCATGGGCTGATCAGCGGGTTGGCTGATGGGTTGGGCATTGCTGTTTGTTGGCGGCCTCATGGCTAACTCCCGTTGGGCGCCAGGCACGCTTGGGGCAACCGTTGTTGAAGGCGCTTGCTGGCCGAGCAGGTACCAAGCGAGCACACCAGCATTCACGAGCAATGCGGCGCCTATCAGCCAGGGCCCCCAGCGTTTGGCGGGTGATGGCCTGGCGGGTGGCAGCGCGCCTGTGGGCACCGCTTGTGGTTGCTGTTCCACTTGATCTTTTTGCAAAGCATCTAGAATAAATGACATATCGCTACCCGCGTAGAACTGGGCCGGGTTGACCGAGCCGATGAAACAAACGAATCCAAGTTTCGGGACCAACAACACCATCAGCCATCAAACCTTCACGGGTTTGAAAGCGCAGCACCGCTTGCTCCAACTCGGTGCCAAAGCGGTCGCTATTGTTGTCGCGCAACCCTAGGTCAGGTAGTTGTGCTAATTGCTGGCGAAGATGGCTCACGGTGATGTGGCGATCCCCGCGACGCAAGTTGCCTGGATAATCGGGTGGCTGGTTCCACAAAGTGGTAAAGCTGCCAAACCAGATATCGCGCAGATCTCTGGGGGCAACGGCGAGCTTTTGGCCATCTAGCATCAGGACAAAACGGGTGGCCGTTGCGTCCACAACGGCTGCATAGTATGGCTCTTCTTGATTGTCCCAAAGCTCGAGTACGGCCGGTAAGTTTAAACGGGCGATATCGCTCCAGCGACCTTTGCGTTGCAAGCAACCCAATTGTACGGTTTCGGCAAAATCGCAGGGCGACTCGTCAGCGTAACTTTCGTTGTAGTCGGTGTTCCAGCGCTTAAACACCTCGTGATAAGCCGAACGCTGCGTGTCCGGTGCTCGACCGTTTGGTGTCGCGCTTTGTGGGCGCGCTAAGGTCACCACAGCATCGCGCACAATGGTGCCGCTTGTGGTATCGCTAGTGATCGTGGTTGCGCCTTGATTGTCAACTTGTGAAACCTTTGAGCCTTGCTCGGCAATGGCTTGATCTTGCTCGGTGGAACCATCGCTGCGGGTGATTAGGGCCCAGACGATCGCGGTGGCAAGTATGGCGCAGGCGGCAGCACCCACGAGCCAAGGTCGGTAGTCAGTGCTTGGGCTCTTGCCGAGGACTTCAATGGCGGCTCGATCAACCGTGCCGGCACTGACTTGGTATTGGCCTTCAACGTAGGCGCCAAGCATGGAACGGTCTGCCACCACGTTCAGTAGCCGGGGAATGCCTTTAGAAATTTTGTACAATCGGCTCAGCGCACCGGGTGTGAAAATTTGCCCGCTGCCACCCGCACGAGACAAGCGGTGATTGATATAGGTGTTGGTATCATCACGGGACAGCGCGCCCAAGTGGTAACGAGCAGTAATACGTTGCGCAAGCTGCCTTAGCTCTTGGCGGTCCAGCATCTCGCCGAGTTCAGGTTGGCCCAGCAGAATAATGCGGAGCAATTTGCGCTCGTCGGTTTCGAGGTTGGTTAGCAGGCGTAGTTGCTCGAGTACAGCCGGTGATAGGTTTTGGGCTTCATCGATGATGAGCACGGTGCTGCGGCCACGCTGGTGGGTTTGCAGCAAGTGCTTATTGAGCATGTCAATATACTGTTTGACGCTATATTGGCTCTCGGGCTTATAGGCGACGCCCAGCTCATCACAGATCGTTTCTAGCAACTCCCGAACCGTTAGTCGCGGGTTTAACACAAAGGCAACGTCGAGGTCGTTGGGGGTTTGCTTGATCAGGTTGCGCAGTAGCGTTGTTTTACCCGTCCCAACCTCGCCGGTAACCAACACAAAACCACCATGCGAAAAACCGTACAGCAGGTGTGCTAACGCTTCTCTGTGGCCATCGCTGAGATACAGGAAGCTGGGGTCAGGAGCGATAGAGAAAGGCTCTTGAGATAGGTTGAAGTGTTTTAGATACATAGCTGTTGGTGGCTTCTGTTTTATGCTGCTGTCAGTTGCTAGCGGGGTTTAACAAAAGCGCTAGTGCTCCAGGTTAACCTGCTTGGCCAATTGGTTGTCTTTAGTCTGCCACAAGTCTTCGATCCAGTCGGCTAATGGCTGCTTGTTGTTGTTGTCTAGCCCATCACTAATTGGGGTCGGAATGCTGCGCAGCTCTGTGCGCAGGCTCGCACTAGGGCAGCGACCGCAAAGAAAGTCCCAAAAGGAGGGCGGGCGGTTGTTGGGGTAGTGGATGGTGACATCAAGCACTCCGGCTAAGGTTGGTCCCATGCCCTGCAATACGTACGCTAGGCCGCCAATTTTTGGGTTTAGCAAGCACTGGAAACGGGCTGTTTGTTGCGCCTGCTTTGCCTTGGTGAAGCGAGTGCCCTCAAGAAAGTTTAGCACCGCGGTAGGGTGTTGCTTGAAGTCTTCACAGGCGGCCAAGGTCGCTTTTTGGTCCCGGGTTTTGAGTTCAGGGTGGCGTTTCACCTGGTCCGGGTTGGCACGGCGTACGTAAGGAAAACCCAGCAGCCACATCGCCAAGCCTAAAAAAGGCAGCCAAATTAGCTGTTGCTTGGTAAAAAACTTGATGGGCGGCAGATGGTGCCGCAGGCTGGTTTGCAGGAGCAAGATGTCGGTCCAAGTCTGGTGGTTAGAAATCACCATGTACCATTGATCGCGCCCCAACTGAGCGTTGGTTGGCAATTTTAGGTCAACCTCACATAGGTCTAAAACGCGCATCAGCAATCGATTGCTGCTCACCCAGTAATCGATGATGCCATCCATCCACCGGGATATGGTTTGGTGTCCAGAACCCCAAGTGAGCAGGCGCAGCAGGCCCATAGCAAACAGGGGGACACAGGCTGCCGCGGTGTTTACGCCGATGAACAATGCAGCAATACAGCCTTTGATGACGTCCATATGCAAATTTCCCGAAAATTTCCTATAGCCGCTTCACAGGATCTAAGAAGTCTCATTTAGACCTCATTTGACCCCAGTCGTTTCGAGGAGGCTTAACGGTGAGTGGGGCTGTTAGTGCCATCAATTTTATCCCATCATTGTACTTATGTTATCGAAACCTTGTGTAGTTAGTCTGGGGATAGTGCTATTGGCGTGCTTCGGGCTAGTGGGCTGCAATCAAGTCGGCTACTACCAGCAGGCGATCGGAGGGCAGGTGCGATTATTGGCGGCGCGGCAGCCGATAGCACGGGTCATGGCAGATACGGATGTAGATGCCAAGTTACGTGGCCGGCTTCAGACCGCCCAACGTATGCTGAGCTTTATTCAAGCTGAATTGCACCTGCAACCCGAACAGCGCTATCGAACCTACGTTGCTTTGGATCGCTCGGCGGTGGTCTATAACTTGGTAGCAACGCCTAACCTATCGGTAGAGCCTCAGCAGTGGTGTTATCCCATTGTTGGTTGTGCACCCTATCGTGGTTATTTTCGGGCCGCTGCCGCCGTGCGTGCGAGCGAGCGGTTGCAGGACCAAGGTTTAACTACGTCTATTGGCGAGGTACCCGCTTACTCAACTTTGGGTTGGTTTGATGATCCGTTGCTGAGCACGTTTATTTTTTGGCCGGATGCGGAGTTGGTTGCGCTGCTGGCCCATGAGGTGTCGCATAGCAAGCTTTGGGTCAACTCAGACGTCGCATTTAATGAGGCTTTTGCGAGTTTTGTTGGCTCCCAGGCGGCGGTGCTGTGGTTGCAACGGCGTGAACAATCTGAGCTTGTTGCTTACCAAGCGCGGCAACGAGCTTGGGTCGAGTTACGCGGGTTGCTCCTGCAGTTGCGTGCGCGCCTGCAAACCATCTACGCAAGACCTCTGAGCGATGTTGCAAAGCTAGCCCAGCAGGAGCAAGCCTACGCTGCTTTGCGAAGTTGTTACCAGGCCCAGCGAGTTCAGCTAGGTGGTGGGCGTTACGACGGCTACGTAGCTAAGCTTAACAATGCGCTGCTGGCAGCCTTGGCGACCTACGATAACTTTCGACCTGCATTTGCCCAGCTGTTTAGGCAGGCGCAGCAGCGCTGGCCTGAATTCTATGTGGCGGCAGACAAGCTAAAAACCCTAGATATCGAGGCGAGGCATAAACAGCTGCAGCAGCTAGCCGAAGAATATGTAGCAAGCGGTGGTAATGATGATCACGCCGAGCAAGTTCAGTGCCAAGCCCTCGCGCACCATAGTTTGGACGTTGAATCGTCCAGTGCTGTAAACAATGACGTTGGGCGCGGTCGCCACGGGTAGCATAAACGCACAGGATGCACTCATCGCCGCAGGGATCATGAGCAAACGTGGGTCCACCGCTGCGGCGATAGCGGCGGCTGCCAAGATAGGCATGAGCAAGGTGGTGGTGGCGGTGTTGCTGGTGGCTTCCGTTAAAAAGGTGACGGCTAAACAGATGCAGCCGATGAGTAGCAGCGCGGGTAGGTTGGCAAGTCCGGTCAACCCCTGACCGATGATTTGGCTGAGCCCGGATTGGGTGAAACCCTCCGCGATGGAGATACCGGCACCAAAGAGTATGAGCATGCCCCAAGGGATTTTGTTGGCGGTCTCCCAATCCAGCAGCGCCGTACCGTCGCGTTTGCCGCTGGGGACCAAGAACATGACCACCACAGCCAAGAACGCAACGATTGCATCGTTGGTGTAGGGCAGGTCGAATAGCTCGCTCCAGCCGCCAAAAGGCTCCTTGCGGGTTACCCAGGCTAGGGCCGTGATAGCAAATACAATGAGGACGCGCCGTTCTGGCGCTTGCCAAGCACCAACCTCAGGTAACTTCACTTGACCTTTAAACGTCAGATTGCGAGTTAGCCACCAACCCAGCAACGGCAAAAACAGGGCAACCACGGGCACACCCCATGCCATCCACTGGGCAAAGCCAATCTCTTGGCCAAAGGTTTCGGTGTACACCCCCATAAACACGATGTTGGGTGGGGTGCCAATGGGGGTGCCTAAGCCGCCGACGCTAGCGCCGTAGGCAATACCCAGTAGCAAGGGCACGGTGAGCTCGGGGTCTGTTGCATCTTCGATTACCGCTAGCGCCACCGGCAGTAGCATTAAGGTGGTTGCCGTGTTTGAGATCCACATGCTGAGAACTGCAGAGGCGGTCATAAAGCCGAAGACCAAGCGTCGACTGCTGCTGCCACCAAAAGCTCGAACCATGCTGAGCGCAATACGTCGATGGGCGCCGTTTTTCTCCAGCGCGGTGGATAAAATGAAGCCTCCAAGCAGCAGCAGGATCAACGGGTGCCCGTAAGATGCAGCCACCTGTTTGCTGGTCAAGATGCCCGCCATCGGCAGCAGCGCCAAGGGTATTAAGGATGTTGCGGGTATTGGGATGGGCTCAAAGACCCACCAAACAACGCACCACAAGGTAATGCCCAAGGTGATTGCAGCTGGGTTGCCTAAGCCTTGGCTAGCTGCGGTTAGCCCGGCTACCACCGCGATAGCGGGTCCTGCCCAAAGTGCGTGATTAAACGAAGTTGGGGTGATGGCGGTCGTGCTCATGGTGTCATGCATCGCGGCTGGCGGTTAGTTGGTCGATAGGGTGCCCTTGCAAGCAGCAACAGGCAAGCAAAGGCGATTTTTGGTTGAACCGGTGTGGGGCTGTACAATGGGTCGATGAACTCCTTTTATTGGTACGACCTAGAAACCACGGGTGTTGATGCTAAGTGGGATCGTATTGTGCAATTTGCTGGGTTGCGTACCGATGCACAGCTAAACCCCATCGGCGACGAGCAGTGTATGTACGTGGCGTTGGCAGAAGACGTGTTGCCCAACCCAGATGCGAGCCTGGTAACCGGTTTAACCCCAAAGCTCATTGCACAAGAAGGGATAAGCGAGTGGCAGGCATTGGGTCAGATCAACGCATTGTTTGCCCAACCCCAAACTTGTGTGGCTGGCTACAACAGTCTGCGTTTTGATGATGAGTTTATGCGGTATGGGCTGTACCGCAATTTGTACGACCCCTACGCCCGTGAATGGCAAAATGGCAACTCTCGATGGGACCTGATCGATCTGGTGCGTGCCACCGGTGCGCTGCGGCGTGAGGGTATTGTTTGGCCCACCGATGATGACGGCCTACCCGTCTACAAGCTGGAGCTGCTAACACAGGTGAATGGCTTGGAGCATGGTAACGCGCACGATGCGCTGTCCGACGTCAAAGCAACGGTGGCCATGGCGCAATTGTTGCGGCGCGCTCAACCTAAGCTGTTTGACTACTATTTAAATCACTCGGGCAAAAAAGCGGTTCGCAAGACGCTTGAACCCTTTTTGCAAAAGGTTTGTGTGCACGTGTCTGGCATGTATCCCCGCAGCCAGTTTGGTTGCGCGCCGGTTGTTGCCTTGTGTCAGCATCCAACCAACAGCAACGCCATTGTGGTTGCGGATCTAAGCTGTGATGTAGAGCCATTGCTAGCCTGGTCAGCGGAAGAGATTAAAGCGAATTTGTTTAGCAAAAATGCTGAACTTCGCCCCGGGTTGAAAGAAATTCGCATCAACCGGTGCCCCTTTATTGCGCCGCTATCTGTGCTCAACGAAGAAAACTACGAGCGGCTGGGGTTCTCTCGCCAGCTTATTGATGAACGCCTAAGGCGGCTGCGAAAGCCTGGATTGGCGGACAAGATACGTCAAGTGTATACAGGGCACAGCCACCCACCCACCTTAGATGTTGATGCAGCGCTCTACGACGGTTTCTTGCGCGACGAAGACCGCAAGCGTTGTCAAAGCCTCGAGCAGCAGTTGCGTGCAGGGGAGTGGGCACAGCTAGATTTTGATGATCCGCGTTTGGTGGCGTTAAACGAACGGTTGAAGGCGCGTAGCTTCGCTCATTTGCTTTCAACGCAAGAGGCCGCCAACTGGCATGAACACGTGGCAGCGCGTCTACAGGCCAGCGATGTGCCTTGGCTAACCTTAGCTAAATATCAAGAGCGTTTGGATGAACTGTTGCAGATCCATGGACCAGACCAGGCGGACAAACATGAGGTGTTGCTGCAGCTGCGCCAATACGGTGAGCGGCTAAGCGCAAAGTATTCTCCGTTGGCTAGCTTATGAATCCTTGCGTTGAGTTTTCTGGGGTGTCAAAAGCCTACGGAACCACTGCTGTTCTGCATGATATATCCATAGATTTTGTTGCTGGTGTGACCTCTGCGGTGGTCGGTGCTAGTGGCAGTGGTAAGACCACCCTGCTGCAGTTGGTTAATGCGTTGGAGCGACCAGATTCTGGTTCTATCAGCGTTTTTGGTGAGCAAGCACCCATGCAAGGCGCAGAAGCCTTCCGGCGCGGCATTGGCTACTCGGTGCAAGGTGCTGGTTTGTTTCCGCATATGTCGGTCCAAGAGAATATTTTGTTGGTGCCCCGCCTAGCAGGTTGGGAGCAAGCTAAGCAGCAGCAGCGTTTGCTGGAGTTGCTGGATGCTATGGAGTTACCCGCTACAAGCGCAGCGCGCTACCCCCATGAGCTTTCCGGGGGGCAGCAGCAACGGGTTGGATTGTGCCGTGCTCTGGTGTTGCGTCCTCGGTTACTGCTGCTTGATGAGCCTTTTTCGGCGGTTGATCCCATTACCCGCATCGGCATCTACGAGACCTTTGCTCGGGTGCAAGCGGCGGATGGGGTAAGCACGCTGCTGGTTACTCATGATATGCGTGAAGCGGTGAAGTTGGCGCAGCAGTTGGTGATCTTGCAAGACGGTCGCGTGTTGCAAAGCGGGGCAACGGCAGAAGTGTTGGCGCACCCGGTTGATGGCTATGTTGAAACTTTAGTGGCGGCGCAGCTATGAGAGGTGCCCGAGCAGGTTGGTGTCTACTGTACTTGTTGCTTGCATGGTCGAACCCGGCGGTTGCTAGCGAAGCTCAAGCAGGCGTGCAGCCATTGAATCAAGAGCCCATCCGGGTGGCGAGCAAAAATTTTAACGAATCGTACTTGTTATCTGAAATGCTGGCGCAGCTGTTGGAAAGTGACGGCTTTTTGGTGGAGCGCAGGTTTGGGTTAGGCGGCACCTTGATTTGCTATGAGGCGCTGCGTAACAGCGAGGTAGACGTCTATGTTGAATACACAGGTACTTTGATTCAAGCCATATTGAAGCTACCGGTAGGCACCAGTACTGAACAAATGCATGAGGCCCTTAGGGCACAAGCGTTGGGGCTGCTGCCTCCTTTTGGCTTTGATAACACCTATGCCTTGGTCATCAAGCAGGACAAGGCGGAGCGATTGGGGCTGCGCAGCATTGCTGACTTGGCTGCCCACCAGCAGCTAAATGTGGTGGTAAGCCATGAGTTTTTGCAGCGCCAAGACGGTTGGCCTGGTCTGGCGGCCAGTTATGGTTTACCTCAGGCGGTGAGCGGTATCGAGCATGGGCTTGCGTATCAGGCGCTTAACACAGGCTCTATTGATGTAACCGATGCCTACTCTACAGACGGTGAGTTGCAACGCTACCAGCTCCAGGTGCTAACCGATGACAAGGGCTACTTCCCAGCCTACCTGGCCGCGCCATTGGTGCGCGCAGATGTGTCACCGGAGGCACAGCACAGCCTTAGCAAGCTGGTCGGGCGTTTAGATGATGAAACGATGCAGAGATTGAATGCTGAAGTTGTCTTCAATAAACGGTCCTTTGCAGAGGTGGCAGCTGAATTTTTAGTCGCTGAAGATTTGGTATCCCAAGCAGCCGTTGTAACCCCTGGATGGACGGATCGCTTGCCCGCGGGGCTGCTGGCGAATATTGCCCAGCACCTTAAGCTGACGGGTATCGCGTTGGGTTTGGCGATAGTGTTGGGCCTTGGAGTTAGCCTGTTGGTATTTCGCAACCCATTGGCCTCAAGCTTTTTGCTCTACTTGTGTTCCTTGGTGCAAACCATTCCTTCCATAGCCTTGCTGGCGTTGATGATTCCGTTGTTTGGCATTGGCGAGGTGCCGGCGATCATTGCGCTGTTTCTTTACTCCTTGTTGCCTATTGTGCGTAACACGGTTACCGCACTCACCACGGTAGATCCCACGTTGGCTAGGGTGGGGGTTGCCATCGGCTTGACCCCGAGCCAACAGTTAAGGCATTTGTTTTTGCCTTTAAGTTTGCCTGGTATTTTCGCGGGTGTAAGGACGGCAGCCGTCATTAGCATCGGCACAGCCACCTTAGCTGCGTTTATTGGGGCTGGTGGATTGGGTGACCCTATTGTGACCGGCTTGTCGCTAAACGACAGCAATTTGATTTTGCAGGGCGCTATTCCGGCTGCTTTGCTGGCGATTGCCACGGAAGTTGTGTTTGCTTGGTTCGAGCGCCGCTGGATACCTGCACATCTTCAAAACCGCTAAGGCATCAAAGCTTGGGGAAAGCTACAGCGCCAGAAACGCTTCGAACGAGGACTTGGATGGGTCAAAGTCGACGTCAATCGGTGGGTCTTCAGCGATTGCGATGTACCATTGTTTGGTTCCTTGTATTGGGTTGACCTTTAACAAGTGCTCGCTCCAAGGATACTGTTCTTCACCAAAGTAATTTTCAGGCCTATCCCAGAAGTAACAGAGTCGTTGTCGTTTGGCGAGTAGTTGCAGCACGGCGTCCGGCGCGCGGTGTGCTCGCGCGTAGTTGAGTTGCGCATCCATTGCCTGCTCATCTAACACGATCAGCCGGAGCATGGTGCCAGCGCCGTCTAGTAGCAACAAGCCGTCGGGTTCAGCGACTAGGTAATACTCCACCAGGTGTTCGCGCTGCATCAGTTGCTGCACAAAATCTGCGATCTGCTTGTCGATCAAAAATTCGGGTGGGTCGATCGCCAAGTTGCTGCGTAGACGAGCGCTGAGCCGATGAAAATGCTCGATTTGCAACTCTGCTACAAACCGAGAAATGTTATGCGTTGCCATGACATCGTGTTTTGGTACAAAGCGATGGATTAGCCCGGCGTTAAAGGCAGCTACCGCAATTTTTTCGTCTGCTACGCCGGTTAACATGGCTTTCATCAAATAGGGGTCGGTTAGCTGGGCACAGAGCTCGAGCCCATCCATTGATGGCATGGCATAGTCAACAATAAGAACAGCGTTGCGTTGAAAACGCTCAACCCGCGTGACCTCTTGCTCCAGTATGTTGAGATCTAGATGAATGGTTGGGCCATTTTCTGCGTGGTAGTCCAAAACGAAACAACGCTCGGCTAGGGGTGGTGACGCTGGGGGTTGGTTGAGGTATGCCAGGGCTGCTTCGGGTTGGGTAAAGGTTCGGTAGCCGTGTTCAATGTTTAAGTCGAGGTCAAGGCTGTCAAGGAAAGTTTGGTTATCATCGACCAAGACGATGGTGGTGGGGTGGTAAAACGGCGATAAGGCGAACGTAGACATACTGCAGTTACTCGAAGCGATTCCATTGTAAGAATTGTTGGTTGAGTTTGAAGGCATCAATCCCCCAGCAATTTAAGCAGCGCAGCGCGTTTGGCCCTACCTAACCTGCGGTAGCCTTGCAATATCTGCTCTTCGTCAGCATCGAGTTGTTGCCGCAAAATTCGCTCTAGATGTGGATTAAGTCCTGGACCGGGGCGATCCTGTATTTGGTTGGCAGCATGATGGGATGAATAGTTGGCGAGTTGACTGGAAGGTTCCTGAGCAGGTTGATCAGACGCTTGGCTGCGACTGCCCAAGCCGCTAAAGGATTCCTGCAACCGTGCAACAATTTCTGAATTCATACTACGCCGATACAATTGAGCAGATTCCGCGATGCGATCGCGCATGCTCGTAGGCAACCTAACCACAAACTTGTAAGGTTTCTCCTTCATGGTTGGATAATGTGCGCCTAGCGATGCTTAGATTCAAGGTCTAACCAGGTAAACAGATCATCTAATTGCCGTTATGATGTTAGGCTGATATCAATTTCTAGATAGAAATGGTTCCAATGTTGGAGAGCAAAGCAAAGTGCAACCCATAGCTCAAGGCAATATCCGATTGGCGGCAACCGTTGTCCTGTTGCGACCCCCAATGCAAGGCAAGCAGGGCTACGAGATTTATATGGTGGAGCGTCCGGGTGGCACTGTGTTTCCGGATCTTCATGTGTTTCCCGGAGGTAAGGTTGATGAATCAGATTTTGTACCCCAACATTGCTCTGGTTTAACCGTAGCGGCAGCAGAGCAAGCCATGGGTGTGCCGGGAGCGTTGCGCTATTGGGTTGCAGCAATTCGTGAGTGTTTCGAAGAATGTGGTGTCTTGTTGGCTACTCAGGTTGCTGGTGGTGGGGTAGCCGAACAGCAGGCGGCGTTGGCTCACTATCGTCAGCGTTGTATTGATGGTGAGGTAAACATCGATGAGTTGTGCAGCGCTGAGGGTTTGCAGCTTGATTGCGCCAAAGTTCACTATTTTAGTCACTGGCTCACTCCCGAGTCCGCCCCCAAGCGCTTCGATACCCGGTTCTTCATTGCGCAGCTGCCGGCGCAACAACTCACCGAAGCGCATGATTACGAGGTGGTTGCTGGTGTTTGGGTCACCCCAGAACAAGCGTTGGCGAATGCCAACCAAGGTACTTGGCAGATGATATCTCCCACACTCATTACCCTAGAATCGCTTGCGCGTTACCAAACCATCCCTGAACTGCTAGAGGCGGTTGCTGAGCAAGCGCACTTGCCGAGCCTGACGGCGGAGCTGCGTGCCGAGGGTATGTGTGATCTGCGCTGATACAGCCTCACCACTGCTGCAAGTTGCTGGGTTGCGAAAAACCTTTAGCGATGGCCAGGTTGATCGAGAGATACTCAGCGGGCTAGATTTCACTTTGGCTCAATCCGAGATGCTTGTGCTTTGGGGGCCCAGCGGGTCTGGTAAGTCGACGTTGCTAAATATTTTAGCTGGGGTACTGGCCGCTGATGCAGGAAGTGTTGATCTGCTCGACAACCAGGGTTCCACTTGGTCTTATGGTCAAGATGATGCGCAAGCCACGACCCGGTTACGCCGCCAGCTTATTGGTTACGTTTTTCAATTTTTCAATTTGATTCCTACCCTAACCGTCGCTGAAAACATTGAGCTGACCATAAAACTCGCGGGTAATGCTTCAGCCGGTCTCCGTACAGCTGCAGATCTACGCGAGCAAGCCTTGGCTAAAGCAGATACGCTTGGTCTCACATCACTGCTCGATATGTTTCCCGAAACGTTATCTGGTGGGGAGCAACAACGCGCGGCGTTGGTTCGTGCGTTAGCGCACCAGCCTCGATTGCTGTTGGCGGATGAACCCACCGGTAATCTAGATGCCAGCAACGCATCGCGCGTTATGGATGCACTAACGGACCAGCTAGCCCACTCGGGTTGCGGTCTGGTGGTTGCAACCCACGACCCCGCTATTGCCGAGCAGGCGCATCGTGTGATTGCGCTGCCTTGTTAAGACTTTTAGTTCTTAGCCAGGTTCGGTTTTTCTTCCGACGTAAGTTAAGCGCTTTAACCGTTCTGCTTGGAATCACCTTAGGTGTGGCCTCTATTGTTGCTGTGCATCAAATTGGCGAACGCATTGCGTTGCAGCTTGATGCCAGCATGCCTATTCACTTACGCGATGCGCAGTTCACTGCTTCTTTGCAGGCTGCTCCTTCAGCTGTGACGGCCAATGACTATTTTCGGCTTCGAAGTAGCTGGCGTAGGCAGGAGGTCCCCGATGTGACAGCGGTGGTCCCGGTGGTCCACGGGGTGCTTGCCGTTGATCTAATTGAGGGTGTTAATCAATCACCGCCTGTAGCCGCGCCGGTTAGCTCTGCTCAAATTGTTGGGTTGGATTGGTTGCAAATGCTAGAGGCTGGTGGTCAACACTTGCCCTTGACCAATGCAGTGGGTGCAGATGCACAGATGAGTCCTCCAGCCCTGATGCTGCCTGGGACAACTGCCTTGGATGCTGTGCATCCCGCGCTAGTTGATGCTGCTTTGGGTTGGGTGCAAGGCCAGAAATTTGCTGCTGGCGGATTAACTTTTGAAGTGGCTGGATTAATAGAAGGAGGTAGTGCACCTGAAGCGCTGGCGTCCGTTTACGTTGATATTGGACTTGCCCAAGAAGCCCTAGGTCTAAAGCCGAATCAACTCAGCTTGATTGCGATTAGCCAAAACGATCCACAGGCGCCGCTGCGTGACCTGTTAGAAAAAATCATGCCTGGTATCAGTTCCGGCTTGCCGGTTGCCCAAGCGCCAAGCTTACCTATTGGTTGGGTGGCTCAAGGGGTTGCTGAGCAAATGCCGCAGATTAGCTTCGGCCGTTCTGTGCTATTCAACCTTGGTGCTTTAGGCAGCTTGTCGCTGGTTGTTGCTTGGTTTCTCATTTATCAAACTGCGGTGCTTTGGCTGCGTCGGCAAGCGCTGGTGTATCAGCGCTTGCTGCATCAAGGGGTGACGCTTGGCCAGCTACGTTTGGTTTTTTGCTGTGCGTTGCTGTTGGTTGGTTTGGTTGCTGGCGGCTTAGGGCTCGGTCTTGGGCTTTGGTTTGCGCATTGGCTGCTCGGGCAGCTTGCCAGCGCGGTTGCCTCTGAGCCTACTCAGGGTTTGGAAGGAGCGGCAGCGCTGTGGGATAGCTTCGGTGCGCCCGTAGTGGTTAAAGCCCTAGCGTCCGCTGGGTTGGTGTCGTTGTTGGCAGCGCTGGTGGCCTTTGGGCGTTTGTGGCAACCACCTGAGCGGGCTAGCTGGAAGCTGGGGGCTGGCGTGGCGGGTCTGGGTCTGTTGCTGATTTTTGGGCTTTGGCGCGGGAGCGGTTTGCTAGGCGCTTTTGTTGCTATAGCGGTGAGTTGCGTTTTGGTCTTGCTGTTGTTGCGCCCACTGCTTGAAGCGTTACGCAAACGCGCCGCCATGTTGCCAGGACCACTAGTTTGGCGGATGGGTGTGCGTGAGCTTGCGTGGTACCCCATGGATGTCGCCATTGCCTTAGGCGCTATGGTGCTTGCGGTGGCAACCAGTGTTGGTGTTGGCACCATGGTGGACAGCTTTCGGACGGATTTTGATCGGATGTTGAGCCAGCGTTTGGCCGGTGATGTGCAGGTGCGCGGCGAACCCGCACGGGTGTTGCCCATCGTTGCAGCTTTGGCACCAGAGCCAGGCGTGAGCGAACTGCGTCAGCTGCGTTCGGGTCTGGTTAACATTGCGGGGCAACCCGTACAGCTTAGCCTGACAAGATTGGATAAGGCCGGGGCTGCACGATATGGTTTAGCGGCGGCGGTTGATCCAGATGGCGTACTGGTCAATGAGCAGCTGGCAACTAAGCTGGGTTTGGAGGTTGGCATGAGTTTGCGCGTGCAAAACCGCGAGTTACGCATAGCGTCTATCTATCCAGGTTATGGTGATACTCAAGGGCAACTAGTGGCTAACGATGACGCTGGTTGGCAGTTAACGGCCAGCCGCTATCAGCTGCAGATATCAGCCGCAGCACCCCAAGCGTTGGTTAATCAATTGCAGCAAGACTATCCGTTTGTTCAAGTTGAGCTGCGTAGCAGTGTGCGTGCGCTAGCCCTGGATGTGTTCGATGAAACCTTTGCGATTACCCGAGCCTTAACCTACACCGCATTGGCGGTGGCCGCTGTGGGTTTGTACAACGCATTGGTTGGTTTAAGCCTGTTGCAGCAGCGCAGTTGGCGTTTACTGTCCGTGATGGGTTTGGCCCTGCATGAGCGGTTTGGATTTGCTTTGTCCCGTAGTGCGCTTATTTTTGTGTTGACCAGTTTGCTGGCTGTGCCTCTAGGTATTGCTATGGGCTGGATGTTGTGCCACCTAGTCAATCCGCGAGCTTTTGGCTGGACCGTACCCTTAAGTTGGTCCGGTAGTGCGGTGTGGTTGCCTTTGACTGTGGGCGCAGTGGTGGCGCTAGTGGCCGGGCTGCTTTCGGTACCTATGCAAAATGCGGGAGCAGCGTCTGCTGGTGATGATTAAGTTGAGTAACGCCACCAATGTTCTAGCTTGCGTGTTTGGACCTTGGATGTGGCTGGGGGTTGCGCTTGCGCTAGGTGGCTGCGATCAAGCAGCGCAACCGTCAACGCAGGGGGCACCATCGCTGCAAGTGGGGCGGTTGCTTGGTGGCGACGAAGCCAATGCGGGGTTTGCACGAGCGCTGTCACCGGCGAGTTTATCTTTCCCTCGCGATCATGGTCCGCACCCGGAGTTTCGCAGTGAGTGGTGGTACCTCACGTTGATGTTAAGCGATGCCCAAGGCCAACAGTATGGTGGCCAATTCACCTTGTTTCGCCAGGCTCAAAGTCCTGGACCTTTGGTGCCCGCCAACCCTTGGCTATCCACCCATCTATACATGGCGCATTTGGCGATGACGGATGTGAGTGGGGAGCAACATTACAGCGATGAGCGTTTTGCGCGAGGGCATCCGGGGCTTGCAGGGGTGCAGACCGCAACATCGGAATCCGGCTTTCGAGCTTGGCTAGACGGCTGGGAGTTGCGCAGTGTTGGAACAACCTTTCTGCCTTTAGCCTTAGAAGCGCGAGGTTCGCAGTTTGGTTGGGATCTGCAAATTGGCCAGGACCAAGTAGCCAGCAAGGCTAAGGTGCTTCAGGGCGACCGGGGATTAAGCGCTAAAGGGCCAGACCAGGCATCCTTCTACTACTCCTTCTCCCGTTTGTCGGTACAGGGCACTTTGAGCGTAGGCGGCCGTTCGGTGCCGGTTGCTGGTAGCGCTTGGTTGGATCAAGAGTGGTCAACCAGCGTGTTAAGCGGTGGCCAAGTGGGTTGGGATTGGTTTGCCGTTCAGCTAGAGGATGGGCGCGATTTGATGGTGTTTCGATTGCGACGCGAAGATGGCAGTCGAGATCCTTATGACCATGGTGTGTTGGTGGCACCGGATGGTAGCTCCCAAGTACTCCGCGCGGCTGACTTTGAGCTTGGGGTTCTTAGGTATTGGCAGGATGATGCGAACATATGCTGGCCGGTTGGCTGGTCGTTGCAGCTCCTCAAGGGCGGCAAGAAAACCGAGCAGTTTGTGCTAGAAGCTGCCATCGATGACCAACGCATGACAACCGCAGTGCGCTATTGGGAGGGTTTGACCACCGTTCGCGAACCCGGTTTAAACGGCTCTAGTGGTGGTGTTGACGCCGCGACGCTGGGTCGCGGATACATGGAGCTTACCGGTTACCAGCCCCAATCTTCGGGCTGCAACTAGACAACATAGGATATGAAATGAAGCATTTAGATTGGCGAACGCTCAGCAGTCGCTCAGGTCCGCAACTGCCCTTGTTTGAGGTGAGGTTTGACCAGGTCGAGCACCCAACCTCGGGTGCGCAGATGGATCGTTTGGTCTTAAGCTCGGTGGACTGGGTGAATTTGGTTGCGTTAGATACCCAGGGGCAACTGGTGATGGTGCGCCAGCATCGGTTCGGCATCGGCGGCTTAACCTTGGAGACGCCTGGGGGGATGGTGGACCCGGGAGAAGATTCGAGAACGGCTGCGGCACGCGAGCTATTGGAAGAGACCGGCTACGGCGGTGGTCGCTGGGCCTATCTTGGTGCGGTGCAGCCGAACCCGGCTATCCACGATAACTTGTGTCATCACTGGCTGGCGGAGGGTGTGAGCTTGCAGCGTGAGCAAGAGTTGGGTCAGGGTGAGGCTATTCAGGTTGAATTGTTAGACACCTCTGAGGTGCAGGCTTCGGTGCAGTCCGGTGAGATTCGCCATGCGTTGGCGTTATCTGCCCTAGCTCGAGTCTACGATTTGTGGCCTCGGCCTTATGTCCAAGATCCCGCTGAATAGGTTTAACGCCCGGTTTTAGCTGAATGCTATATAATAGATACGTATGACTATTATAAGAGCTTTATGATTGTCTTAGTAAGCGGCTTATGTTGTGGCTTACAATTTGTAGTCTATTCACACCGAGGCAATTTGGTCACAATTGGCGTTAGCACGAACCTATTCTAGGTTGCCCTAAGCAACGAGGTTTGCTGAACTTATCCAGCAAGCGGTTATCTAGAGTATCCTGCATAAACAGACTCTGGCTGGGGGTTCCCCAGGCGGCAAAGAGGCTTAGTGAACAATCACCAGCAACAACACGGCCCGGCATGAGCGAAACAGCTGATCCCACAAGCCCTAGCGCATCTTTTTCCCGTTTGCTTCAGGGTAGTGGCGACGCCTCTTCGCGCGCCATTCAAAAAGACAATGTGCGGCTGCTATTGGTAGACGACAAGCCCGAGTTGCTGAAGAGTCTGTTTGAGTTGGTCAGTATTCATGGCTATATCGCAGATCAAGCGTTGGGTGGCCAAGCGGCGTTGGAAGCGTTGGCCTGCAATGACTATGACGTGGTGTTGCTCGATCTCATCATGCCTGGCGTAAGTGGCCATGACATCTTGGAGTACGCTGCTAGCCAGCAACTGGCCAGCAAGATTGTTGTGGTCAGTGGTGATGCCAGCTTTAGTGGTGTGAAGCATGCATTGCATTGTGGCGCTTTTGATTTTGTGAAAAAGCCCTACGAAGCAGATGCGCTGATTGCGACCATGGAAACGGCGCTCAAGCAATGCCAACTAGAAGAGCGTAACTCCCATGTTGAAGCCCAGCTAAAAGAATCTGAAGAGCTGCATCGTTTTATCGTGAACAGCTCGCCGGACCTGGTCTATATGTTGGACCGTGATGGTTGTTTTACTTTCCTTAACGACCGCCTCGAAAGTCTGCTCGGCTATCGCAAAGACGAACTGCTGGGGCGCCATTACTCCGAGTTGGTTGATGACGATCATCTAGAGCTGGCGCGCAATATTTTTAACGAGAGACGTACCGGTGAGCGGGCGGCAACCAACACTGAACTGCGCTTGAAAAGCCGTTTGCAACGCAGTGGGGGCCGCTTTTTACATGCCCAATCCGTGTGGATGGAAGTAACCGCAAAAGGTATTTATCAAGACAACGGTGAGCGCTCGCGTGATACCTTCTCTGGCACTTATGGCACCGCGCGGGATATCTCTGAGCGCAAAGAGGCCGAGCAGGTTATCAATTTTCAGGCTTATCATGATCTGCTAACTCACCTGCCGAACCGAGCGCTGCTGAAAGACCGGTTGAGCATGGCCATTACGCACGCCCGGCGTAACCAGCGCAAGTTGGGGGTGATGTTTCTTGATCTGGACCGTTTCAAGATTGTGAACGATACGCTTGGCCACACCATGGGTGACCGACTGCTCAAAGCGGTAGCTAAACGGCTCCAAAGTTGCTTGCGGCGTGGTGATACCTTGTCGCGTTTTGGTGGCGATGAGTTCACTTTGTTGTTGCCTGAAGTTCGTAGTCGCGATGATGTCAAAATGATCGCCAGCAAAATTCTTGATCGCTTAAATGCTCCTTTCATCCTCGACGGGCATGAACTCTTTGTGGGGGCTAGCATCGGCGTTGCGCTCTATCCGGAAGCGGGTGAGACCGAAGAGATGCTGATTCAAAATGCTGATATTGCGATGTATCACGTCAAAGGGCGCGGCAAAAACGGGTTTGAATTTTTCTCTGAAGAGATGAATCATCAATTCACCACGCGCCTAGCGATGGAGCGAGAGCTGCGCAACGCCTTGGTCCAAGAGCAACTGTGTGTTCACTATCAACCCCAAGTGGATATTCGTGACGGCCGCATCGTTGGAGTTGAGGCTTTAGTGCGATGGCAGCATCCTACCCGCGGGTTGGTTGCCCCGTCCGACTTTTTGCCGGTGGCAGAAGAGACCGGGCTTATTGTGCAGATTGATGAATACGTTCAACGGCGCGCGTTTCAAGATGTGCAGGGGTGGCGCAATGCGGGGTTGGGTGATGTGTACCTGTCGGTCAACCTATCTGCCACGCAGCTTGAGCAAGAACGTTGTGTCGCCAACTTCACCGAGTCTTTGCAGCAAAGCGGCTTGCCCGCTGTTGCGGTAAAAATTGAGATCACTGAAAACCTCTTGATGGAAGACCTTGAGGTCATCGTACCTAAGCTTAAGGAGCTTCGCGCCAGCGGCCTGCAAATTGCGATCGATGATTTTGGTACTGGCTACTCCTCTTTGAGTTACTTGCAGCAGTTTCCGGTAGATACGCTAAAAATTGACCGAACCTTTGTTGCGGATATTCGTGCCAAGCGCGGTGATGTCACCATTACTAACGCCATTGTGGCTATGGCCAAGGGGCTAAATCTTAGCTTGATCGCTGAAGGGGTTGAGAATCGAACCCAGCTTAACCATTTGCGTAAGCTCGGCTGTACGGTGGTTCAAGGCTTTATCTTTAGTGGACCCATCGCGGCAGATGAGCTTGCCTCATTGCTTGGACACAATCCATTCCCGGAGCTCTTGGCAAGCGCAATAAAAGCCGCAGATTAACGCCCGCCATAACTTATACTCATCACTTAGATCCTTATCCATTTGGTAGAGCACTCAATGAAGCATCCAAACGGCTTTACTACGCGTATTGTCCACAGTGATCGGCGCAGTACGGTTGAGCACGGCTCCTTGCATAAGCCCATTCATGCCACCGTGGCCTACGGCTACGAAGATGCCCGTGAGCTTGCGGCTGTGTTTCAGGGCAAGCAGCCTGGCTACACCTACGGACGACAGGTCAATCCCACCATCGAAGCGCTGCAAACCAAGCTTGATGGTATGGAAGATGGTATTGCTACGGTCTGCTTTGGCACCGGTATGGCAGCCATAGGGACAACCTTGTTCGCCTTGCTGCGAGCGGGTGACCACATGGTTTCCAGCTCCTTTTTGTTTGGCAACACCAACAGTTTGTTCAATACCTTTGATAGTCATGGCATTGACGTCAGTTTTGCTGATGCAACGGATGTGGCGGCGGTGGCTGCCAGCATCACGCCAGCAACCAAGCTAGTGTTTGTTGAAACCATTGCCAACCCGCGAACCCAGGTGTCGGCACTGCAAGAAATTGGTGAGCTGTGCCAGCAGCGAGGTTTGATTTATGTTGTGGACAACACGATGACCTCACCTTATTTGTTTCAGCCAAAGTCGGTTGGCGCCAGCTTAGTAGTTAACAGCTTAACCAAGTACATCGGCGGCCACGGCAACGCGCTGGGTGGTGCGGTGACGGAAACTGGACTGTTCGATTGGGCTAGCTTTTCCAATATCTACCCGGAGTACCAAGGTGGACCTGCGGCCAAATGGGGCATTACCCAGATCAAGAAGAAGGGGCTGCGTGATTTTGGCGCAGCCTTAGGTCCAGAGGCGGCGCACCACATTGCCATAGGCTCTGAAACCTTAGCGTTGCGGATGACACAACAAAGCCGCAATGCTCAGGCGATGTGTGAGTTGCTGGACGCACACCCCAGTGTGAGTCAGGTGTATTACCCGGGTTTGCCAGCGCACCCGCAGCATGCACGTGCGCAACAACTGTTTCGGCATCCGGGCGCCTTGTTTAGCTTTGAGCTTCGAGATGATGTGGATATTTGGGACTTCATGGGTAAGCTAGACGTTGTGGTGAAATCCAGCAATTTGGGCGACAACCGAACCTTAGCCATTCCGGTAGCGCACACCATTTACTATGAGATGGGACCCGAGCGACGGGCAAGCATGGGTATAGCGGATTCGCTAATCCGAATCTCGGTGGGTATCGAAGATACCCAAGATTTGTTGGATGATCTGGCCGCAGCGTTAGGCTAGGCGTTCTTTGCACGATCTATTTCGACTAGATAGGTCATTAAATTTTGCTGGGGGAGCATGATTCATGAGTAGATTAGAAGGAAAGGTCATTGTAATTACGGGCGGTGCTGGCGGTATTGGCCGGGCTGCAGGAAAGCTGTTTGTTGCAGAGGGCGCGCAGGTGCTATTGGTTGACGTTAACGAGTCAGCCTTGGAAGACGCGGTTAATGAGGTAGGTTCCAACAGTGCAAGCTATTGTGTTGCGGATGTCACTAGCAGCGCGGACAACGCGCGCATGTTTGCACTAGCCGATGAACGTTATGGCGGTGTTGACGGTTTCTTAGCGAACGCCGGGATCGAAGGCGACGTTAAGTCCATCGTGGACTACGACGAAGACCGTTTTGATGCGGTGATGAACGTAAACGTAAAAGGGGTGTTTTTAGGGCTTAAACATGCCATTCCACACCTTGAGAAACGTGGCGGTGGCAGCATTGTTATCACCTCATCCGTGGCCGGTGTGACCGGCAGCCCTGGCGTTGCACCTTACGTGACCAGCAAGCATGCTGTTGTTGGTATGATGCGATCAGCCGCCAAAGAATGTGCAGCGCTAAACATCCGTGTTAACACGGTGAATCCCTCCCCCGTTGAGACGCGCATGATGCGTAGCCTCGAAGAGGGTTTGGCGCCAGGCCAAGCGGAGCAAGCAAAAGCCTCTATGGAGGCAGCAATCCCGTTACAACGCTATGCTCAGCCGGATGACATTGCCAAAGTCATGCTGTTTTTAGAAAGCGATGACAGCCAGTTCATTACTGGTTCGGTATATATGGCTGATGGCGGCATGACAACCTAACAAGGCGGACCAACCGAAAAATATGACCAACGCTGTTTTAGAAACCCGACTGCAACTACCGAACCGCCGCTCCGGCAAGGTTCGTGATTTGTATGATGTCACCCTAGAAGACGGCAGCGAAGCGCTGCTTATTGTGGCAACCGATCGCATCAGCGCCTTTGACGTGGTGATGGGTAACGGTCTGCCCGGTAAGGGCATTGTGCTGACGCAGATCTCGAAGTTTTGGTTTGACCACTTTGCGGGTGAGTTTGATCATCACCTACTCTCGACCGATGTGAACGATGTGCCGGGTTTGACCGACACCCAACGCAAGACGTTGGCACGGCGCATTATGTTGTGCCGTAAAACCGAGGTTTTACCCATCGAGTGCATTGCGCGCGGCTACCTTACCGGCAGCGGCTGGAAAGATTATCAGCGCACAGGTGAGCTTTGTGGCATTGAGCTCCCTAAAGGGTTGGTGAATAGCGATCGTCTACCTGAGCCGTTGTTTACGCCATCTACTAAAGCGGCTTCTGGACATGATGAAAACATCAGCTTTGCCCAGGGTGTTGAGGTTGTGGGCACAGAAACCATGCGTTGGTTACAGCATGCAACCTTAGATTTGTACAGCAAGGCAAGTGCCTACGCGCTTAAGCGCGGCATCATTTTGGCCGATACCAAGTTTGAGTTTGGACGGTTGCCTGGCAGCGATGAACCTTTGTTGATCGACGAAATATTCACCCCAGATAGCTCCCGCTTCTGGCCTGCAGATTTATGGCAGCCGGGGCAAGAGCAGCCAAGCTTTGATAAGCAGATAGTGCGCAACTACTTGGAAACGGTGGTGGCAGCTGGACAGTGGGACAAAAGCCCTCCAGGGCCCGAGTTGCCCCAAGAGGTGATGGATAAGAGCCTTGGTCGTTACCTAGAAGCTTATGAACGCCTTACCGAAAGCAAACTCTCGCTTTAGCCAAACTTCTGGTGTCCCCGAGATGGACTGGCCCCAATATAAAATTCTGGCGGATACGCCGGGTGTTTGGTCACGCTGGATGCTGGAGCAGACCTTGGAGCTGCTGCAACATCCCCAGCTTGCCGGTGCCGCAGATGCAAAGTTAAACGCTGGCCGAAGTGAGGTTCATCAGCGTCTAGTTGTGCAGCTACAGCGCTGCATGACACAAACGCCGGTTCCCAAACCGACAGGCTTTAAAGGCGGCTCGAGCTTAGACATGTTTAGCTTGTCCTTGACGCCAACAGAGGCTCGAGCGGTGCTGGCGTTGGTCCAGCAGGCAACCGACCTGGAAGTGATAACCAGCGGCACAACCAAGCGGGGTTTGGGAGGCTTTGTTGCGGCTTGGCAGGAATATCTTGGTTCGATCGATCAGCAAAGCTAATCCATCCCTTATAATCAACGTCTTGCTGAAGGGTCGTATACTCCTAGCCCGCAGCTCACACGATTGGAGACAATATGCCCACACCAGATGATTCAGCGACACAGCTAGTGCTTGAGTTGATTGATGGCTTTAACCAAATGGATATAGAGCGCATTTTGGCCTGCTTTGCTGATGCGGCGGTGTACCACAATATCCCCATGGAAGCGGTTACCGGCCGGGACAACATTCGGGCAGCTCTACAGCCGTTCCTAGCCGGTTCAACAGCTGTGCAGTGGGATCTGATCTCTATCGCAGAAGATGCTTCCGGGCGCGTGCTAACCGAGCGGGTGGACAAGTTCGAAATTGGTGGCAAGTGGATCAGCATTGCCGTTATGGGCGTGTTCGAAGTGGTTGACGGCAAGATTGCCGCTTGGCGCGACTACTTTGATTTGGCCCAGTTTCAAAGCCAAATGACGCCTGCGTAGCAAACGGCATGTTTCAACGGCTATTGGTGGCGAATCGTGGAGCCATTGCCCGACGCATTGTTCGAGCCTGCCATAGGCTGGGTATTGAATCTGTTGCCCTGTACTCCGATGCGGATAGCCAAGCCCCTTATTTAGCTGAAGCAACCCAAAGCATCGGCTTGCCGGGCAATACCGCTGCCGAAACCTATCTCAACAAGCCGCTGCTGCTCCAAGCCATATTGAATAGCGGTGCGGACGCGGTGCACCCCGGCTATGGATTTCTCGCTGAAGATGCAGATTTTGCGCAGCAGGTTATGGATCTGGGTGTGCACTTTGTGGGGCCGTCACCGCAGTGGCTATCGTCCATGGGTGATAAAGTTGCGGCTCGTGAGCTCATGGCGGAGCACAACTTCCCGCTCTTTGCCGGCAGCAAAGAGCTTAACTCGGTGACGGCTGCACAAAGGGCGGCGACCCAGATTGGCTACCCGGTCATGCTAAAACCAGCCGCTGGCGGTGGCGGTATTGGGATGCAGGTTGTTGCTGACGATCAAGGGCTGGCGGTTGCCTTCGATCGCTGCCAACGCATGGCCCAAGCGGCTTTCGGTAACGGCGCGGTGTTTGTGGAAGCCTGGATCTCACCCGCGCGACATATCGAGGTGCAAGTGCTAGCGGATGAACATGGCAACGTTATGCACGCCTTTGAACGTGACTGCTCGTTGCAACGCCGGCAGCAAAAAGTGATCGAAGAAGCACCGGCACCCTTGGTTGATCGCCAGTCCGTTTTGGCGCTTGCGGAGCGTAGCGTTGAATTGCTTGCAACCCTGGGCTACAACAATGTGGGTACCTTAGAGACCCTGCAAAGCCCAAGCGGTGAGTTTGGTTTTCTTGAGATGAATACGCGTATTCAGGTGGAGCATGGGGTGACCGAAATGGTGACCGGGCTGGACTTGGTGGCAGAGCAAATCCAGCTTGCGGCTGGAGGTCAACTGCCACCACAACCCACCTTGTCTGGTTACGCAGTACAAGCCCGTGTCTACGCGGAAGACTCGCAAACCAGCATGCCATCAACCGGTCGCCTGCAGGTCTTCGCGCCGCCTAACATGCGGCATGTGCGGGTAGAGACGGGCTACGCGCAAGGAATGACCGTTACCCCATTTTACGATCCTCTGCTGGCCAAAGTGCTGGCCTGGGCACCGACGCGCGAGCTTGCCATAGGGCGTTTGGCGGTAGCTTTACAGGCCTACGAGATTCGGGGCGTGAGGACCAATATTGCTTTGTTAAGGCGTATTTTGCGTAGCGATGAATTCTTGGCCGGTCGGGTTCATACTGGCCTGCTGCAACAATTTTTAGGATGACCACTGGGTTGAGGGTTGGGTTATGGCAAAGGTAGAAGTAGAAAGCGAAGTCACAGGCAACGTTTGGAAGCTGCAAGTAGCCGTTGGTGCGGCGGTTGCGGTTGGTGACGTCTTGATGATTTTGGAGTCCATGAAAATGGAGATACCAGTGGAGGCCCCGGTTGCTGGGACCTTAACTGAGATGCTTGTGGCCGAAACCGATGCTGTGGATGAAGATCAAGTGTTGGCCATTATAGAGGCTGTTTAACCGGTGGGTTTAGCCGAGCATTGGGGCTTAGTTGCTGTGCGCTGGGCGCAACCAACATCAAAGCACGAGCGTGTTAACTTAGCCAAATCTAGGGCTTTTCAAAAAATATCTTAAGATTTTGGGGGATAAAATGGCAGACGAAAAATTGGTCACTATTGAAGTACGCGACGGGGTTGCGGATGTGCGCCTCAATCGACCTGACAAATACAACGCGCTGAATCCGGCGATGTTTCAGGCCATTATTGATGCGGGCGAGAGCCTGGCGGAGTCTAAGGACGTCCGTGCGGTGGTGCTTTCCGGCAACGGCCCTGGATTTTGTGCTGGCTTGGATATGGGCAGCTTTCAAGGTATGTCTGACTCGGCTGAATCGGGTTCAAACGCAGCCAGCGGCTTGTTGGCCAAAGACGATCGGCCTGAGAATCACGCCCAGCGCCCGGCTTATGTTTGGAAGCGATTGCCAGTGCCGGTGATCACGGCCATCCATGGTGTGGCCTATGGCGGTGGTGCGCAGGTTGCGCTAGGTGGTGATATTCGCATCGCCACGCCCGACGCCAAGATCTCGGTGATGGAGATCAAGTGGGGGTTGATTCCTGATATGAGCCTAACCCAAACCCTAAGAGATCTAGTGCCCCTCGATGTGGCCAAAGAGCTTACGTTCACCGGTCGTGTTTTATCCGGCGAAGAGGCGCAACAGTTAGGGTTGGTCACCAAGCTAGATGCTGATCCTCGAGCGGCTGCGTTGAGCATGGCCGCCGAGATTGCTTCAAAGTCGCCAGATGCGATTCGTTACGGCAAACGGTTGCTGGAACAAACTTGGCACGCGGATGAACGTGCGGGCTTAGCGCTAGAGGCTAAGCTGCAAACCGAGCTAATTGGCTCGCCAAACCAGGTAGAAGCGATACGCGCGAACTTTGAAAAGCGTGCGCCAAATTTTTCTGATACCAACTTTGATGAGCACCTGAACAAGGGTTGAACTGAGACCTAGTTAAAACGTTGGGGTAAACAAGCCGGGGTTAGATGATGAGTTGGGAAAAAGAAACTCGAGAGCTGGAGGAACGTCGGCACCTTGCTAAGCAGCAAGGTGGGGTTGAAGGCATTGCTAAGCAGCATGCCAAGGGCCGCCTGACGATTCGCGAACGCATTGATGAGCTGTTGGATGACGGCAGCTTTGTCGAGGAAGGCCAAGCGACCGCTATCCCCGAATACAACGACGCAGAAGAGCTGCAAGGCTATGTGCCTGCAAACTATGTGTTGGGCCATGGCCAGATTAACCAGCGCAATGTGGTGGTTGGTGGTGAAGACTTCACCCTAAAAGGTGGGTCCCCCAATGCCGCCGGTTTGCGCAAAAGCATTTATGCCGAACATATGGCTGTTGATTACCAGTTGCCGTTGGTTCGATTGTTAGAAGGCGGTGGTGGCAGCGTTGCCGGCAGCGGTAAGAAGGGCGGAACCCTAGGCGAGCCGGTTCACGTTGAGCCGCGCTTCAAAATTATTGCAGATGCGATGGGGCAAGTGCCCGTTGTCTCCGCAGCGTTAGGTCCGGTTGCTGGCTTTCCGGCGGGTCGGTTGGTGGCATCGCATTTTTCGGTGATGACCCGACACACGGCGCAAATCCTGATTGGTGGTCCCGCGTTGGTTGAGCGTGCCTTGGGAGTCCGCCTAACCAAAGAAGAGTTGGGTGGAGCGCAAGTACACGCCACTAGCGGTGTTGTGGACAACATTGCGGAGGATGAGTACGACGCCTTGGCGCAGGTTCGGCAGTTTTTAGGCTACCTGCCTAGCCATGTGCGTGAGCGAGCACCTAGGGTTGCCTGTGATGATAGTCCTGAACGCATGGAGCAAGACTTGTTAACTGCGGTTCCTCGGGACAGCAATGCACCCTTTGATATGCGCAACATCGTAAAGATGGTGGTTGATCTAGATAGTTTCTTCGAGATGGGGGCCGCTTTTGGTCCAAGTCAGATCTGTGCCTTAGCCCGCTTAAATGGCCAGCCAGTTGGAGTGCTAGCAAACGATTGCGTCCATTATGCGGGCGCCATGACCACCGCGGCGGCCCAAAAATACCGTCGCTTTGTGGAGCTCTGCGATAGCTTCCACCTGCCCATCATCAATTTTGTGGATCAGCCAGGCTTTATGATCGGCCCCGAGGCTGAGGCCACGGGCACCATTCGCTATGGCATGGCGGCTGTTAGCGCTGCGGTTCAAGCCACCGTACCCTGGGCCTCTATCCAGGTGCACAAAGGATTTGGGGTTGCAACAGCGGCACATTTTGGAGACAACGCTTACCTGTTGTCCTGGCCTTCGGTAGAATCCGGCGCGCTACCCTTAGAAGGAGGGGTGGCGGTAGCTTATCGTCGTGAGATTGCTGAGGCTGACAACCCTGAGCAAAAGCGCCGAGAGCTAGAAGAGCGGCTACGGTCTGCCCGGTCACCCTTTGGGCGAGCGGAGTCCTTTTCCATTAACGATATGATCGATCCGCGCGAAACGCGGCCGGTGTTGTGTCGTTGGATTGAGTTGATTCAGACCAAGTTGGATCGACTTATTGAGCCGGTTACCTTCGGGTATCGGCCTTAGCCTTTAGTCAGTATTTATAACTTTTTCATAATTTTTTAAACTAGGAGCAACCATGACTTATTCATTTGACGGCAAAGTAGCCATTATTACCGGTGCTGGTGGTGGCTTGGGCCGTTGCCACGCGTTAGAGCTGGCAAGCCGTGGTGCCCGAGTTGTGGTCAACGACTTAGGTGGCGCAATGGACGGTACCGGCGGCAACTCAACCGCTGCGGAAGCGGTCGTTGAAGAGATCAAAGCGGCTGGTGGCGAAGCTATTGCCAACGGCGGCTCGGTATCCGATCGCGCTGGTGCACAGAGCATTGTTACCGATGCGATGGCTGCCTATGGCCGTGTAGATATTTTGATCAACAACGCTGGCATTTTACGCGACAAGTCCTTTGCAAAAATGGAGCTAGATGACTTTGATCTGGTGTTGGCTGTACACCTCAATGGTGTTGGTTACGTCACTAAAGCGGTTTGGCCTGTGATGCGTGAGCAAAACTACGGTCGTATCGTGATGACCACCTCACCTTCAGGTTTGTACGGTAACTTCGGCCAAACCAACTATGGTGCGGGCAAGATGGGTCAAGTTGGCTTTATGAATAGCCTGAAAATTGAAGGGGCCAAAAACAACATTCACACCAATGCTATTGCGCCGGTGGCGATAACCCGTATGACAGAAAACCTAATGCCAGAAAGCACCCACGACTCTTTGGGTCCTGAGCTCATCACGCCTGCGGTTGTGTTCTTGTGCACTGAAGATGCACCTAACGGTGTCATCGTTCAGGCTGCTGGTGGCAAGTACTCTATGGCTGTCATCGTAGAGAATGAAGGTGTTGATTTGGGTGCCAATGCAACGGTAGAAGATATTGCGAGCAACTTCGATAAGATCACTGACCTTAGCGATGTTAAGCCTCGAGGCATGCTCCAGCTATCCTCTATGTAAACCTTGTGGTTAAGCCCTCTAAGAGGGTTTGTCGCTAGCTTGGGCTAGGTGCAACCTCACGCTTAGCCTTCGGGTAACAGCTCATCAACCGATAGCGCTTGCCCCAGTGTTGTCAGGTCGGCTTCGGGCTGTTGCACGATCGCCCAACCGGCAATCAGGGTTGCGGCAAAGTCTGCTAGCTCTTGGGTTTGTTGCGGCACTCGCTGCAACAATCGCGCTTGCAGCTGTTGTGCAAGGTTGCTGGCCGCAAACCGTTGAATTCGGTCATGGATCGCATTGGCCGCATCGAACAACTCAAAGCGCAACAAGGTCACCGCTTCATTGTTGCCCGCTGCCTTGAAGTAACCGGGTTGTTGTTGCCATTCCGCTTCTGTTAGCCACAAACACAGGCTCGCTCGGTCGACCTGTAGATGGTGCTTGTTGGCCATCAGATATTGCCAGAGCCGAAAATTCTGGTGTTCAACATAGCGCACACTGCGCTCGCCGCTGCGATTGAGCATCTCACAACGCACCAGGAAGTATCGGTGCTCCTGCTTTGCTTCTTGGTTTTGATGGGGGTTGGTTGTCAATTTTTTGACTCGCTGGTGAAGAGTAAAACCTTGGTCTGTCCTTCAGTATAGGAAGGAATTAAATTTTTTCGTAATTCACGTATGCTTGTGGTTTCAGTGGTTCAAACGTTGGTTATCTCGGTATGCCTGCAATTATTTTGACTTTGGCGCTGGTGTTTGTTCTGGCCAGCATAGGTTGGTTGCTGCTGGGTTCACGCCTGCGGCTGCTAGCAGATCCCAAGCTCAACGATCGTGCCAATTTGGCGGCTTATGCAGCCATATTGCTGCCCTTAGTGTTTGTGGTGGTTTTTTATCTGGTTGAGCACTTGTAGTGGATTTGCCCCTAGATCCAGATTCCATCAAAGGCTTTTTGGCGCCGGAAGAAGGCGCACGGCTCTACGAGTTGGCCATTGCAGCCAGCACTTTGGGCCCTTGTTTGGAGGTGGGCAGTTACTGCGGTAAATCCACTTTGTACCTAGGTTCGGCATGTCAGGCCAAAGGCAATCATTTGTATGCGGTAGATCACCATCGGGGGTCTGAGGAGCATCAGCCGGGCGAGGAGTACCACGATCCCGAGCTGTTTGATGCAACGGCGCAGCAATTTGATTCTTTTCGAGCCTTTCGTTCAACCTTGCAGCGAGCGCACCTAGAAGACTGCGTTGTCCCTATTGTTGCTTCATCCAAGCTAGCTGGGCGCGGCTGGAGCATCCCCTTGGGTTTGGTGTTTATTGACGGCGGGCATAGTTGGGAAGCCGCGCTGTGTGACTATCAGACCTGGGCGCCTCAAGTGGCTCCTGGAGGGTTTCTTGCCGTCCATGACTTGTTTCCTGACCCGACTCAAGGTGGGCAAGCCCCCATTGATATCTATCGGCTTGCACTGGCTAGCGGCCTGTTTGTCGAGCTGCCCACGACCAAGACCCTCGGCGTGCTACAGCGACTGTGAAGCCCTGCAACCAGTGCGGCAAATGCTGTATTGCCTATAGCGATGGTGGCCTGTCCACAACAACGCAAGAGGTAGAGTGGTGGGCGCTGTTTCGCCCAGAGATTGCTAGCTATGTACACCAAGGAAAGATCTGGTGTGACCCTGAGACGGGCGAACAGCTTAGTCGTTGCCCTTGGTTGCAAGCGGAGGTGGGCTCTGTACCCCTTAAGTTCGGTTGCACCATCTACCACGATCGCCCAGAAGATTGCCGTCACTACCCCATTGATTTAGCTCAGATGAGCAAGGATGAGTGTGAGATGTTAGAGCCTCGCGACTTGTTGCACCCGAATCGGGCCCAGCAGCGCTTAGACGACTTGATGGCAGACAGCCGCCCTAGTAGCCGCGGCTAAGCCGTCTGTCCAACCGGTGTTGCAGCCGCGCTGGGGCCAGACAGGAGTTGGCTTGCGGGTGTGAGACGCTGCATCGCATCAGCGGCAAGCAAAATAGCACCCGCTGTCCAGGTAGGTCGTTCATCTGGCCAAAACACAGAATCGGTAAAGACGTAGCCCGTCCACCAGGAGCCATCCTCGGTTTGCATGTGCGCTATGGCATCGGTTAACGCTTGTGCCTCTTTGAAATTGCCTGCCGCAACACAGGCCATGATCAGCTCAGCGGTCTCTGCCGCGGTGGCCCAAGGTTGGTCGCTAACACAACGGCAACCGTAGTTGGGTTCAACAAAGGTCTCCCACTTCTCCGCCAGCCGTTGTTTCGCTGCTGGCCCCGTTGTTACGCCGGTTAGCACCGGGTAAAACCAATCCATGGCATAACGTTCTTTGCTTTCCCAAGTTCTATCAAAGCGCTCTGGCTTGTTACGGAGCGTATCGCCCAATGCGGTGCGTGCTTGCTCCCACTCTCGACCAGGTTTTGACAGGTAGCGGGCTAACTCGATGCCGCACTGCAAACTTTTGTAGATAGAGCTGCAGCCGGTAACAAGCGCGTCTTTGCTGACGCCTTTTTTGCTGTCTAGGGCCCAATAAATTTCGCCGGTTGGGGCTTGTAGCTTCAACACAAAATCTAGTGCGCGTTGTACCGTTGGCCACAAACGTTCGGCAACCGCTCGATTGTTGGTCACCAACACAAAGTGCCAGACGCCGGTTGCTATGTAGGCAACGAAATTGGTTTCTGCCCTGGTGTCATCTGCAATGCCTTGGCTGTCGTAAGCCGCGAACCAGGCGCCGTCTGGACGCTGTTGATCTGCAAGCCACTGAAGCGCTCGCTCAGCGGCGCTATATTGGCCAGCAACGGTCAGGCCCATAGCGGCTTCAACGTGGTCCCACGGGTCTGTGATTCCTTGGTCAAACCAAGGGATAGCGCCGCTGTCTAGCTGCACGCTAGCAATGAAATCCGCGGTTTTTTGCAGGTTCGCGGGCAGCGCTTGGCGATCGGGTGTTGTTTGCGTTGATTGGTTCATGCGTTGTTGGAACTGGGGTTTGAACTGGGCTCGGCGGAATTTTTGTAGTACATCACTACGCTCTTGCCGATCAGTGGAGTGAGCAGTTTATCCAGCCACTGGGTGAGCTTGGGCTGTTGCATCAGGTCCCAGACCAAAAACCGGTGATAGGCGGCAACAGGGCCGAACTCAGGACCTTTGGACCAAAATAGACACCTCAACCACCAGTAGGGTGAGTGCAAGCCGTGTGCCCAGTGCTTGGCGTAGCGCTGCAAATCAAGACGGCGCACCGCACCGTGTAATTGCTCTTCCCGAAAGATTCGTATGTGCCCACCGGGAACCTCGTGGTATGCATCGCTAAGCTTCCAGCACAGCCACTCGGGTGAAAAACGCGGGACGCTAACCGCAAATTGAGCATCGGGTTTTAAGACCCGTTTGATCTCAGCCAGCGCCGTTTGATAGTTAGGTAGGTGCTCTAGCACCTCTGCGCAGATCACCAAGTCAAACGTATGGTCAGCAAAGGGTAGGTTGTAGGCGCTGCCACTGGTGCAATGCAGACTACCTTTGCTTGCTTGGCTGAACTCGCCAAAACGCTCGCGAGCGGTGGCTAGGTCCGGCAGGCTTGGGTCCAGCGCTACCATGGTGATATCGGTTTCTAGGCAAGCGGTAATGGCGTGGCGTCCTTCGCCGCAGCCTAAGTCTAGAACTCGCATACCGGCTGTCAGCGTTAGCCGACTAAAATCAATGGTAGATAGGCTCACGAGGCTTCCGTACTGGGTTGTTGTGATGGGGTGGCATCAATAAGCTGTTGATACAACTGGGTGAACCGTTGTGCGGCTTGTTGCCAATGAAATTTTGCATGCACGCGTGCGTAGCCTTGCTGGGCCAGCTCATCACGGCGTTTGCGGTCTAGTAACAGCTCGCGGATACCAGTGTACAACGCAACAGACGATCCGGCTGGTACCACCAAGGCAGCATCGCCCACAACTTCCGGCAGAGCGCCGCCATCTGTGCTCACCACAGGTACCGCGCAAGCCATGGCCTCACCCGCGGGCAGGCCAAAACCTTCGTACTCGCTAGGGACCACCGCCAGGGTTGCACGCGCGTAGAGCCGGCGGATCTCACTGGATTCAATCCCATGTCTAAACTCGATTCTTGGTGCCAAGTTGTGCTGCTTGATCAAGGCTTCGGTGGTGCCCCCTGGTTTGGGTTTGCCAATGAAGATCAAGCGTAAATCGGTGAACTCTTCGGTGAGCTTACCGATAGCCGGGATTAGGTGCTGTGTACCTTTTAGCGGGGCATCCGCACTGGCTGTTGTGATCAATAAATTGGGTTCACGTGGGATGTCGGGTTCGGGGTAGAACTCATCGGTTGCAATACCATTAGGCACCACCGTGATGCGCTCGGCATCGATGGTAAAGGCGTTGGCAATATCTCGCCGAGATCGTTCGCTAACTGTAGCGATGTTCTTGAGTCGCCGGGCAACGGAAGTTTGCATCGTTAAGAAGTAGTGCCAGCGACGAATGAGCAGGCGGTCCGTGCTGGTGCTGGCATGGCGTAGGGCGATGTCTCGGTCTGATGTGATGGGGTGATGAATGGTGCACAGCAAGGGCACTGGGCCGCGCTGCAGGTCAAGCAGCGCGCTGCACAGGCTTTGGTTGTCGTGGATCACATCGTAGCGCCCCGGGTGTTGGCGTAACCAGGCTTTGAGCCGTCGTCCAAAGGTATAAGGCTCCGGAAAGCCTCCGGTTAACATAGACCACCACTCGAATGTATCGGTAAGCGAACGCAGATGGCGCAGCCGCAAAGCGGTGACATGGTTTGGAGATTCGAATAAATTCAGGCCTGGCAGCTTCACCAATCCTACCCTGGGATCTAGGTGTGGATAGGGCTCGCCAGAGATAACGTCGACTTGATGGCCTAGCTCTACCAATGCCTTGGAGAGATATTTTAGGTAGACACCTTGGCCTCCGCTATAGGGGTTGCTGCGGTAGCCGAGCAGCGCAATGCGCATGTAAAGATCGCTCCAGGTGCGTGGGATCGGCAGTGTAGCGATGCCCGAGGCTTAGAGCAAAATTAGGCTCAGGTGGCGTTTAGCCGCTGGCTTTGTTAATGGAGGTAATCTTGCTGGTGGCCTTAGGCATAATGCTATCGACCCCGACCAACAGGCGTTCTGGGCGCCAGGCGGGTTCGGTTTCTTGAGCGCAATGCAGGTGGTGAAACAAGCTGGCGATCCAATGTTGACCGTCTTGGGTTTTACGCAAGTAGCGCAAGCCCTCGGTCACGTACGGGTAGACGTAGTCGTAGAAGAACTCAGGAAAGCCAGATCTCAACTCACCGGCATTGGCGAACCCCATTCGCTCCGCTTCGCCGGTTTCGCGAAACTCGGCAAACAACCGGGATAGCTTTTGCAGGTACATGGGCTCACCCATTTGCCCGATGAGATCGGCCGCTCGAACCAGTGACGAAATTGTGTCCAGACGTTGGTAGCTAGCCTCAGCAGGAATTGGGAAGCGGGTCATCTCAATATGCTGCGCGAGAACCTTGTGATCTAGCACCGGGTGGTTGCTGAAGCGTTCTGCTACGTACACGCAGCCACGGCTCACGTGATAGGCGCTGAGATGGACGTCGCTGCTGCCTGGAGGAAGCATGACCCGGTGACCGTTTTCATCGGTTATGTAGTTGTTGTCGCTGTCGTCGCGAAGCAAACCGCGGAGAAAGCCGATGTCGTGGTACAGCATGGCAGTAACCGCATGTAGCCACTCGGATTCGGTGACATTGCCTTCGCTGATCAGGCGCCCTTGCAAAATGGTCTGACCCACATCGGTAACCAAGATGGTGTGGTGGAGGTCATGGTAAGGGCAGTCGCAATTGAGCAGCGTCTCTAATGCCATACGAGCAGTCTGCTCGAGCACGCGCATATGGATCGCTTGGCAGTCTGGGAATGCATCTTCGAATCGCGTCAGGGTTTGGCTGACAAAGGCATCGATAACGGGTTGGTTGGGGTTAAACATAGCTGCATAGTAAGAGGTAGACTGGGGCTTAGAGTGTGATCCAGTGCACAAAACGGAAGGCGTTTGCTCCGCTTGGCCCTGCTTGCTTAGACTTTTGTCTAGTTAGACAATGCTAAGTGTCCCATTTATGAATTCGGCGTGTTTTATGTCCCATATTGAGCTTCGACATTTACGAACTTTGGTTGCGTTGCGTGATACCGGGAGCTTAGTTGAGGCCGCCGAGCGGGTGTTCCTGACCCAGTCTGCACTATCCCATCAGCTCAAAGATCTGGAAGGACGTTTGGGGTGCGGCTTGTTCATCCGCAAAACTAGACCGGTGCGTTTTACTCCTGCCGGTAAACGCTTGCTGCAGTTGGCTGATGCGCTGTTGCCTCAGGTGAACAGCGCAGAGAAAGACATCAGCCGCTTTGCCGGTGGTGAAACCGGACGCATCTACATGGCCATAGAGTGCCACAGCTGCTTTGATTGGTTGCTACCGGCCATCAACCAATACCGCGAAGCATGGCCAGATGTTGAGCTAGATATTGCTAGCGGTTTTCATTTTGCGCCACTGCCGGCGCTGGCTCGGGGTGACCTTGATTTGGTGATCACCGCAGACCCCATCGATGATAAGTCGTTGACCTATATTCCGCTGTTTAGCTACGAAGCCCAGCTAGCCATTGCTCAAGATCACCCGTTAACTGAGAAGCCCTGGGTAGAGCCGATAGATCTTGCAGATGAGGTGTTGATCAGCTACCCGGTTGATCGTTCGCGGCTCGATGTGTTCACCAGCTTTTTAGAGCCTGCTGGAGTGGAGCCACTGCGCGTGCGCACGGCAGAGCTAACCACCATGATGGTGCAATTGGTGGCTAGCGGGCGAGGTGTTACCTGTTTGCCGAACTGGGCGCTACATGAGTATTCAAAGAACGAATATGTGGCGGTACGTTCGTTGGGTGAAGAGGGGGTGTGGCCAACCCTTTACGCAGCGGTGCGCTCCGATCAGCTAGATGCGGCCTACATTCAGGGCTTTACCGAGATTGCCAAGGCGACCTGCTTTGCAAATTTGGTTGGGATTGTGACCGCTGAGACTTGATGCTGGTCTAACTACGGGATTAGCGTCAGCGCTTGCCAGCTGTCACGCTCGCGTTTGAAGAGCTGGCGATGATGCGGTCCACCCTGCGCATTTAAATCTAGTCGTTCGATCTGCGTTGGCACCAGTTTTAGTCCTTGGGCTGATTCTGGGGCTAGCTGGGGTACGTCAGGAAATTGAGCGTCCAACGCGCTGAGCAAGGTGGCTTGGTCCGCAACGACCGAGCTTTGCGCCTGGTAGCTTTGGTACAGCCAGTCCAAACGTTTAGGGGTGTCGGGGCGCAACGTCCAGCTTTGATCGACCGTGGATTTTGCGATGGGCTCCAGGCTGGCTTGTATCCGGTACTGCAGGCTCAGGGATGGTAAGTACACCAATACACTGACGCCGGTGCCTAGTTGGTCCCACTTAGGGCTAGTGTTGTTGATAAAAATACCCAAGCCGCCTTCGCCTAAATCTCGCAGCACTAAGGTTCTAACCTGGGGCTCGCCGGCGGCATCTACCGTGGCTAAGTAACATAAATTGGCACAGGCATCCGCAGCTTTTGTCGCCGTCGCTCGATCGCTATGTAGCTGTTGCCAAGGATCAATCAACATTTGCAGTGCCTGCCTATGTGTCTAGCCACTAGTTAACTTGAGCATCTTTGTAGAGCGTTTGAATCCAACGCTCTTCATTGATGAAACCTGCACCCCACTTGCGCCATTTGCGTGGCAAGCCTTTGGCGACCATGGCATCGGCCGTGATGCCGTCCGCAATCGCTTTGGCGACTAACGCGCGAGTTTCTCGCAACATGTTAACTGTGGCAGCAACGGCTGCGGTATCAGCGAGAGCACCATGACCAGGGATCACTTGAACGTCGCTAGGTACGGTTAGCAAGACGCGTTCCAAGTTACGTTGATAGCCGCCAACACTTCCTCCCGCATCGAGATCCACGTAGGGGAAAGCACCGTTAAAAAAATGGTCACCAAGGTGGATAACGTTAGCGTTTTGAAACCAAACGAAGCTATCGCCGTCGGTGTGCCCGTGTGGCAGATGCACAAGGTCTACCGCATCGCCATTGATGTGCAGCCGCAGGCGGTCTTCAAACACCACCGTTGGTAAGGCGCTACTCGGCACCTCGTCGTTTGCCAGCAGGCGGCTGCGCACGTTGCTGTGAGCAATGATGGTGGCGCCTGCGCCAAAACGCGCATTAGAACCGGTATGATCGCCATGGTAGTGCGTGTTGAGCAGAAACTTAGGACCATCGCTACCAAGCGCTTTAAGGGCCGCGCTGATCTTGGCGCCCATCTGCGGGTATTGGCTATCAATAATGAGCGTGCCATCGTCACCTTGGGAGACACCAATGTTGCCGCCAGCGCCTTCTAGCATCTTGATGTTATCGGTCACGTTGATGCTGTTGATTTGGATTTTAGCGAAGCGGTCTTCCGCTGCCTGGGTGGTCAAGCAGACGGCGCTTAAACAGCAGCTAAGGATAAGTCGAGGGAACGAAGATTGGGGCATGTTAAGTATCTCTAGGTTTCGGTATTGGCCGGGCTGGTTGATGGGGTGTCTGATGGTGTAACAGTCAGATCTATGTGCATACCGGTTGCCTCGATATTGGCGAGCTCGGGAGGTGCATTTGTCTGATGCCCCTTGGCAATGGTGTACACAAACCCGTGGGCACTAGCTTGGATGGCATCCCGCAACATGTGGTCCCCGTCAACCTGTGCAGCACGTCGCAACATACGTTCAAATGCAAAGATGAAGTGGTTGGAGTGTCGCGCTCGTACCACGGTGCCGTAGAACAAATTGTATTGCTCTGGGGAATCGGCGGTGATGTTGAGCTCCAACAGACGTCTCGAGAAGATCTCACTGTCGTCGCTCCCAGCTTGTTGGCTAAAGAGCCTGCTCATCTCTTCCGGGCTAACGTCTCCATCATTACCAGCACCTTGGCTGGATAGATACAGCAAGCCGCTAATAGAGCCAAGCTGACGCCGAACCATGGTGGCCACTTGCATAAAGGCTTGCTGGCGAGCGTGCAGCTCACTTTCAGCCATACGCTGAGACTGGATTTCTGCTTGCTCGGCGGAGCGCGTGATTTGACGTCCCTGATCTGCGATGGCGTTGGTATTTTGCTGGAGCTCTTGTTGCTGCAAGAAATAGCCGATAACCAGCCACAGGAAGGCTAGAGGGGCAAAGGCACCCTCCAAAAAGCTACCCAATTGGTCTGCTGGTAGGCTGCTGAAGTTACGCCAACCAACGCTGTTGGATATATAGCCGGCGCCCAATAAGAGCCAAAAAGCGGTAAGGCTGAGGCCAAACCATATCCGCCAATCGGTGTTCGGTTTGCTGTTGGACAAGATTACGCCCTAGCTTTGGAGGTTGGTGAGATGCTAGCTATCGTCCTTTGAGTTGTTATCGAGCTGTCGACGAATTTCCGCCAGGTCACGCTGGATCTCGCTCAGTCGAAAGACGAGGTCAGGTAGCTGTTCAGATATGCGCCAAATTAGATAAGCGATGCCGCAAGTCACGATTAACGTCAGCATGACGTGTCTCCTATAATTGGGTTTAGTTAAACTGTGCCTATGATCCTCCTGTCGGTCCACTGCTGTCCAGTCCTGGGCTTGTCTTAGGCCCTTCAACCAAGCTTTAGATGTTGACCTGCCGTGCTGAAACCGAGTCTGGGTAAATATGCCCAAGGAACCCACCTAACCGCTAGGCGTTAGCACGGTTGGCGGTTCAACCCGCTATTGTTGGTTGGGTACGATGACACCAAACTCTCTTCGAATCTGCGTCAACGGCGTATCTAAATACTTGTCGAAGCGGTCCCAATGCCATCGCTTATGCATGCGAGAACATCGGTATAAAGTCTTCGGAACCAGCGATAAAGATTTGGCTGTGGTGATCAGGATGTCTTTGAGGGTGAGTTGTGCATAGCCTTGTTTTGATTCGGCTAGGCGATAGCCTTGCAACACGCTAAGGCCGGCACTTGTTCCGAATATGCTGCTTATCTTTAGAATTAACTCATCACTTAAAGAAATGTCACAGCCGAACAGTACGTGAGCAACATCATGACAGCGGTAAAATTCTTTAGCTTCGGGTGAGAAATTTCGGGTTCTTAGCTGATCTGCGTGAACCGCGTAGTACTCGGCTACCCCGTCCGCCAAGGTTTGTGAACAAGACTGAGCCTGATAGTTAAACAGAAGGGTCAGCCCGCGTGGCTAAGCGTTTTGGGCTTTGCAGTTGGAGCAGCTGAGCATAGCTTGCTTTGTTACCCGGGCTGGGCAGACGAAAATTGATCCAATCGTTGTCCCAGCTTTGTGGCAAGGCAAACTCTGCTGCTCCAAAGGTGGGTAGGTTATCTGTTACCTTGTAGCCAGCGAGCAAGTTCACGAGGTAGGTGAGGCCCGGGTTGTGCGCGACAACAGCAACACAGCGGTGTTCGGTCGGCGTTTGCTGCAGCACCGCTGCCACGTCATCGGGTGTGCCGTGATACAAATTGTGGTTGGATTGCACCTGGTCTGGTGTCAGGTTAAACCCGTTTGCGACAAAGTCTGCGGTTGCCAGCGCACGGACCGCATCGCTGGTCCATAACCAAGTCGGCGGCTCTTGTTGCTCCCCCAACCAGTTGGCCATGTTGGTGCCATCGCGCTTGCCGCGCTGGTTTAGATCACGCTCAAAATCGGTCTGCCGGGGTTGTGCCCACGAAGATTTGGCGTGACGAATAATCCAAAGTCGCATGCAGTGGTCCACCTTCTGATTGCCGCTTACCTGAGCGCCATCCGCTAGAAACGCTCTTGCGCTAGCTAGCCCCTAAGATTGCGCTTAAGATCAATGGTGAGTTTAGTACAGGCTGAACTGTTGTGGTACAGCGTATAATTGATGAGCATTTTTCACAGGGGTAGGGCTAGGTTATGGGGCTAAGTGGCAAAGCGGCCATTGTTGGGTTCGCGGAATATCAGCACGAACGCAAATACGTGGGAGAACGCAAATTTTACACTGAGCAATGGGCAGAGCTGACCGCGCTCGCTTGCGCCGATGCTGGTTTGCTGCCAGATCAGATTGATGGCCTGGTTTGCTCCGATATTCGCGAAGCCGGTATGTTTGTGCCAGCCACCATTGCCGAGTACCTGGGCAAACCGGTGAACTTTGCCGAACGTGTTGACCTCGGTGGTGCCACCGCTGTGGGTATGGTGTGGCGAGCTGCAGCTGCTATTGAGCTGGGGATCTGTGATGTGGTGGTTTGTGCCTTGCCAGGATTACCCATTCCCTCTAACCCCATCCCCCAGCCGGTTAACGAGGCTCGCTACTTTCAGTCCTCAAGCGCTAGCTGGGGATCACCTCAGGCGGAGTTTGAAATTCCTTATGGCAACTTAGCGCAAAATTGTGGATACGCCATGATCGCGCAACGTTACGGAGCCGAATATGGCTATGACCCGGTTGCGATGGCCAAGTTGGTGGTGGACCAGCGTAGCAACGGCGCTAAAAATCCAAATGCAGCGTTTTACAACAAGCCGGTTACCATTGATGACGTGCTCAACAGCAAGCTGATCGCGGATCCGTTACGCATGTTGGAAATTGTGATGCCGGTTGCCGGTGGTGGTGCGTTGATCTTGGCAAATGAAGAGGTCGCTAAGCAGTGTAATCATCGGCCGGTCCGGGTGGCTGGGTTTGGTGAGCACCTCACCATCAAGACACCAACCTACGCTCAGGACATGGTGCGTACACCGGTTGGTCCAGCGTCTGCGCAAGCCTTTGCTATGGCCGGTTTTGGTGCCGGGGACATGGATATGGCTCAGATCTACGACTGTTACACCATTACCGTGTTGCTGACGTTGGAAGATGCGGGGTTCTGCGGCAAAGGTGAAGGGATGGCGTACCTGCGTGATAACGATCTCACGATTAACGGCGCGCTACCTATCAATACCCACGGTGGCCAGTTAAGCATGGGGCAGGCGGGGGGCTCAGGCGGTATGACCCAGGTGGTCGAAGCGGCCCGGCAAATTATGGGGCGCGCGGATGACCGCCAGCTAGCAAAGCATGATCTGAGCTACGTGTCAGGTACCGGTGGTGTCATGAGCGAGCAAAGTGCACTAATTTTGCGGGGGGCTTAAGGTGAGCAGTTCATTTACGAAGCCCGTGCCAACCCCAACCCCGGTAACCCAACCTTTTTGGGATGGATTGAACGCCGGCCAGGTACGATTGCAACAATGTAATCCGTGCGGTCGCTGGATTCATTATCCGCGCAACCGCTGCCCCAGTTGCCTTAGTGCAGATATCGATTGGCATGACGTCGATGGGATTGGTGAGGTCTATACCTTTACCGTGACCGAGCAACCCACCGCCCCGCATTTTTCAGATGAAGTGCCACAAAAGCTAGCGGTTGTTGAGCTACCTCAGGGTGTACGGCTTACCACAACCTTGGTGAATGTAGCCGTGTCCGATATCCGTGTTGGCATGGCGGTGAAGCCATACTTTGATGCCTTGGATGCAGATACCACCTTGCTTAGATACGAACCGGTTTAGCTCGCGGACTCGCGCAGCAAATAGTGAGGTCCTGCGCCGTGCTTGGCGGCGCGATCTTGTGGGTTGTACAGCGCGCAGCGTTTTAGCGACAAACATCCGCAGCCGATGCAGCCATCCAGGTTATCGCGCATGCGCGTTAACGACTCTATCCTTTCATCTAGATCTCGACGCATGGTGCGTCCAATGGCCGCCCAGTCTTTGGCGTTGGGCGTGCGTTCACTGGGTAGTGCTTGCATCTGCTCGCTGATGGCATCGAGCTTGAGACCCAGCTGCTGTGCTATGAGCACAAAAGATAAGCGTCTAATGGTGGAGCGGTGAAAGCGGCGCTGACCGCCGGCATTGCGAGAGGCCTGTATCAAGCCCTGACTGTGGTAGTAGCGAATGGCTGAGACGCTCAAGCCGGTGCGTTTGGCTAGGGCGCCAATACCAAGCCAGTCGCTCGATTTTGGGGTGGCCATCTCAATATCCTCGAAAATAAACCTTCATCGAAAAAACGGTCGTAAAAAACGGTCGTAAAAAAACCTTGACCTAAAGTAAGCTTTAGCTTTTAGGATAGCAAGCCTCAACCACATCAAGATAGGAGCGAACATGAGCGAGGCAATTTTGGAGCACGTAAATGTAACGGTAAAAAACCCGATGCGTACCGCTGAGCTGTTGTGCGATTTGTTTGGCTGGCACATTCGATGGCAGGGAGAGTCGATCGACAATGGCCAGTCGGTTCACGTGGGCGGTAACAGCGACTACTTGGCCATTTACTCTCAATCACCCTTAAAGGGCACTAGCCCAAATTCTTACACCACTGCGGGTGGCTTGAATCATATTGGGATCTTAGTGGATGATTTGGCGGCAACAGAGGCTAGGGTGCTGGCAGCGGGTATTGCTACCCACTCCCACCAAACTTATGAACCCGGTAGCCGATTTTACTTCAACGACTTCGATGGCATTGAATACGAGGTCTTAAGCTACACCAGTTGATCACTGGGTTTGCTACCAGAGCGCAAAAAACTCTTCGATAGCGTTGAGTTGGTTGCCCACTGCAGAGGAGGGCACGATGATCGGAGTTTTTACCCCCGCATCGAACCAAGCCTCAATGCCTTCTCGGACTTTGCTAGCGGAGCCAAACAGGGTTGTATCCGCTAACCACTTGTCTGAGAGGGCTTTGACCACACCTTCTTTGTCGCCTGCTGCAATGGCGGTTTCTACCCCAGCCATCTCTTCCTCGTAGCCCGCGTCGCGCCAGTAGTTACGGTAGTTGGGCAGATAGGCATAGCCGGTAAGCGTGCGCCGGTTAACGGCTTTGGCGGCCTCTTCATCATCGCTGATGCAGGTGGGGATCATGTTGCCGATAAAAAAGTTATCGCTTTGCTTGGTGCTATCTGAAAGCACGCCCAAGGAATGCCCCATGCGTGAACGTGCGCCGTTAGCGAACACCATGCCGTCGCCAATTTCTTGGGCCAAACCGATCATTTTGTCACGCAAGGTGGCAAGTACTATGGGTGGCATCTCGCCAACCCGTGGCACCGCCTTGAGCTCCTCAACAAAGCGGCGCATATCACCTAAGGGTTTGCCGGCCTTGATGCCGAAGCGTTCCATGGCGGGAGCGTGGCTCACGCCGACACCAAAGCGGAAGCGGCCATCAGCTAGCTCGTTGATAAAACCCACAGATTGCGCAAAGTCCACCACGTTGCGTGTGTAGATTGGTGTGATGCTGGTGCCAATCTCCAGGCTGTTGGTGGCGCTAGCAATGGCTTGGCAGAGCGACAGGCTGTCTCCCAAGCTTGGGCAGTAGACCCCGGGGAAACCCCGTTTCTCGACCTCTTTTGCAATCTCAATGGTGGCTTTGCGGCGGCCGGGCACCGCAGCCAGGCTCATGGCAGGTAATTGGGGCATGGGAACGTCCTATAGGTTGATTTAGTTGGATGCCTAAAACCCTAACCTGCATTGCAACGTAAAACTAGAACCAACGTTCTTTGGGTGCGCTGCGCTTGGGTGCAGCGGAATGTTGTGCCATCAACCGTTGGTCACGGAACAGCAAGACAAACGCAAGCCCGGCAACAAACCCACCAATATGTGCCCAAAAGGCGGTTCCCCCGCCACTGCGGCCAATGGCTGGTACCCCTTGCAACAGTTGCAGTGCAAACCAGTAGCCGAGCATGACAAAAGCGGGCACCGCAAAGGTGGTGACGAAAAAGCCGAGGAAAATTAGGGTGTGGACGCGAGTTTTTGGATAAAGCAACGCATAAGCCCCCATGACCCCCCCGATTGCGCCACTGGCCCCCACCATGGGTACTAGGCTCTCAGGGTTGGTGGCGATCTGAGCCGCCGCCGCTGCAAGCCCACACAGTAGGTAGAACAGGACAAAACGCACTGGTCCCATGATGTCTTCCACGTTGTCTCCAAATACCCACAAGAACCACATGTTGCCGATGATGTGAAACCAGCCGCCGTGCATAAACATGGAGCTAAACAGGGTTTTTGCATCCCCCTGACCGTCTAGCTGACAAGCTAAGGTTTGGCTGACTGGCATGTTGGTGCCCGGCACAACGTTGCTGAGCAAGTCGCCCGGAATTAGCGCAAATTGACACATAGATTTGGCTAACGCTGGGTCAGAACCGAAGCCTTGCACGACAAACCAGACAAAAATGTTGATCCCAATGATGACCATAACCGCGTAGGGCGGATGGACGTTGGGATTTTCGTCGTAAAGTGGGAACATGAGAGCAACGCTCAACGGCTAACAATGTGCCATGTTGCTACAAGTACGCGCTGTTTCCCATTCGGTTGTTAATCGCAATTTGTTCCACCAAGTAGATCTTGCGCTTAATGCGGGCGCTCGCATTGGATTGGTGGGCCATAACGGTTGTGGAAAATCTACCTTGCTTGGCCTGTTGTCTGGTCGAATACCTGTTGAAGTGGGTGAGATTACCCGGCGTCGTGGCCTAAGGCTGGCTGAGGTTGAGCAGTTTTTGCCGTCAGAGGCTGGTCAACTAGACCTAGTGTCCTTGGTGATGGAGCGCGGGGTGGAGCGCTGGCAGGCGGAAGCAATGCTTAGCCGTCTGGGGTTTGTGCCCAAGCAGTTTGTGCAGGTTGCTGCCACGCTATCGGGTGGTCAGCACAATCGACTGTTGTTTGCTCGAGCTTTGGTTGTAGAGCCGGATTTGCTGCTGTTGGACGAACCCACTAACCATATGGATCTGGCCACCTTGCAAAGGTTCGAGTTGGTTTTGGCTGAGTTTTCTGGCGCGGTGCTTGCGGTTTCTCATGACCGGGAGTTTTTGGATCGGGTCACCGATCAAACCCTGTTTATGCGTGATGAGCAGTTGCATCACTTCACCGCTAGCTACACCGAAGCTAGATTGTTGTTGGAGGCGCAAGATGCGGCCGCACAGTTGGCCCGTGCTGCAGAAGAGAAACAGTTGGCGAGCATGCGAGCGAGCGCCAAGCGCCTCAAGGTTTGGGGGCGTGATTTTGACAGCGAAAAATTGTCCCGGCGTGCGCAAAATATGGAGAAGCGCATTGAAAAGCTAGCCGAGCAAACCACACAGGTGAGTGCTGGTTCAAAGCTGCAGATGGATGTTGATCTATCGCGCAGCCGCGCTAAGCAAGTGCTACGTATCAGTGATCTAGTGGTGAGGGTGCCCACCGATGAGGCAACGGAGCTATTTCACATTAACGAATTGGTGTTTCGACCGGGTGAGCGTATTGCGTTGCTGGGTGGTAATGGGGTCGGTAAAACAACCTTCATCAAGATGTTGGTTGCCGCTTTTGCAGATCAAGCCCAGGACCGCACGCCTGTGGCGGGAATATCGCTTAGCCCGCAAACTCAGTTGGGTTACTACGATCAGGATTTGCAGCAGGTGGCCACGGCGCAAAGCATGTTGGACTTTGCGGTACGTCGCGCCCTCTGCAGCGAAGATACCGTTGCCCGAGCATTGATTCATGCAGGCTTTGCTTACGATGCGCAAAGCACGCTGGTTCAAGATCTCAGCGGTGGGGAGCGCGCGCGGCTGTTGTTTGTCTTGCTGTCCTTGGCATCCCCCAATTTTTTGATTCTGGATGAACCCACAAACCACATCGACATCGATGGCAAAGAGCAACTCGAGGCGCAACTGGAATCCAGCGGTGCCTGTTTGTTGATCACCTCGCACGATAGGCGCTTTATTGAGTCGTTGGCGCAGCGATTTTTGTGGGTGCATGAGGGCCGTCTGCAGGAGCTCGCTAGCCCTGAACCATTTTACGCTTTCTCGCTTGATCAACAGCAACAAGCACAAGATGATGTGGAGACGTCTGCTGTCGAACCTGCGCCACTTGGTGTGCAAGCTCAGGGTGATTCGGCTGCTGAAGATCCTGAGATGCAATTGCTATTGCGAATCGATGAGCTAGAAACCAAGCTTAAAGAAGATCTTGCGCGCAAGCCTAAGTTTCAAAAACCGCTGAAGCAAGCACAATGGCGCGAAGAGCTGGCGCTACTGGCTGAAGAGCTAGAGCGATGGAGTTAATCCACTCGTTCTCTACCTAGCAACGACTATTTTACAGGGACCACATCGGTCAAAGTATCTCGAGGTACCCACTGTCGTCGATTGCCAGCTTTGATCATGGTTTTGTTGTCGTCTGGGTAATGTACAACGTCGGGGAAATTACGCTCTCCGCCCATTAGGTAAACCAAGTCTTCCGCATGTGGGTTGTGCATGCTGTGAGCAGCTGAAGGGGTTGTGAACGCCATGAAATCCCCTGGGCCCACTGCTTTGTGCTCATCACCAATTTTGGCGATGCCTTGGCCGCTGATGATGTAGATAAATTCCTCATCTGCTTCGTGGTAGTGGTGATGGGTGCTGTCACGACCTTGCTCGAGACGGATCAGGCTGATGCCAATGCGTTCTAAGCCCAAGTGGTCACCGATAGCGCGAGTTAGACGAATCGCGTTGTGGTTAAATTGATGCTGATGCTCGCGTTCCGGCATAGCCGCAATCTCTGCTGCTGATAGAAAGTGGTCCATTGGATCTCCTGGATGGGTTGGTACTCAGGTCAGGTGATGAGCTGACCTATCGCTTCGATGAGTTGCTGGTTCTGTTCATCGGTGCCAATGGTAATGCGGAGCTTGTCGTCCAGCCCAGGTGCGTCGAAGTAACGCACCAATATCTTTTTGGCTTTTAAGCCCTGGTACAGGCGTTTTGCGCTGGTTCCGGTGGGCGGGGTAACCAACAAGAAGTTAGTTTGTGATGGCGGCATGGTGAAACCCAATTGCCCTAGACCGGCAACAAGCTGCGCTCGCGCGTTGCGAACTTCAGCCCAAGTGTGCTCTGCATAAGCTTGGTCAGCATATGCGGCTGCACCTAAAGCCTGGCTGATGTGGTCAATGTTGTAGCTGTCGCGGGTTTTTTCCAGCACCGGCTGGATCAACTCAGCATTGCCCAATAGGTAGCCTAGCCGCAAACCGGCCAGCCCGTAGCCTTTGCTGAAGGTGCGCAAGATTAAGATGTTGTTGTGCTTTTTGAGCAACTCGGTTGATTGGTATTGCTCTGCTGGATCTACAAAGTCTGCGTAGGCTTCATCGATCAACAGCAACCCGTTGAGTTGGCCGGCGAGGGTGTCTAGCTCTGCGGCGCTCGCAAGCCTGCCTGAAGGGGCATGTGGATTGACTATGCAGGTCAGCTCTACCCCTTGCTGGTTCCAGATTTGTGCCGCATCTGCGGGCAACTGCCACTCATGGTTCAAGCTGACGGGTATCACTCGTGCGTCCTGCACTTGGGCCAGCACGGGATACAAGGAGTAGCTGGGATCGGCCATGCCAAAAGCGGCGCCTGGTGTCACAAAAGTGGTGAGCGCTAAGCGTAGCGCTTCATCGCCGCCATGGGTCATCACAACGTTGTCTCGTGTAACACCGTGACCCGCAGCCAGGCTGTCCCTAAGTGGGTCCGCGGTAGCGTTTGGATAAATGCGCAGTTTGGCGGCGTCAAAGCTAGTCAGCGCCTGCTGCACTGCAGGGCTCGGCGGGAACGGGCTTTCATTGGTATTGAGCTTGATGGTGAGGTTGTCGCTAGGTTGCTCGCCGTAGCTGTAGCCCTGCATGGCTGCAATGTTGTCGCGTTCGAAAGTCATGAGCTAAACCTTGTAGATTGCGTTGCAGTCTACCAGTTCAAGCGCCAAGCAACCCCTTCACCTTGGCGAGCACTAGGTGCGCTTTGATCGGCTTTTCGAACACCGCGGCAACACCCGAACGCTGCAGCTCGTTGGGGTTGAGACCGTTGGGGTTGCCCGTGGTCATGGCAACCGGCAAGTCCGGGCGCAAGCGACGCATCTCCTGGGCTAGATCAAGACCCGTTTGCTGGGTCATCAGGTGGTCGTTGATAACCAAGTCAAAAGCTCGCGGGTTCACTAAAAAAGTCTCCAGCGCCTCACTCGGTGAGGCTTTTGCCGTAACGGTGTAGCCTTGGCTAACCAGCAGCTCTTGTAAGAATGAGCGCATGGAGTTGTCTTCAACAACCAGCAAAATTGAGTTCGCCACGCTTTCAATGGAGTCGGTGATGCTGTGTCGGGGTAGATAGAGGCTGGCGCGCACGCCGCTTTGGGCGCGGTCGCTGAGCTGCACATGACCGTGATGTTCATGCACTATGCCATGGACGACTGACAAGCCCATGCCGCTGCCTTCGCCAACGGTTTTGCTCGTAAAGAACGGGTTAAACAGATCTTGCGGATTGTCTTTTAGCCCTGGACCGTTGTCTTCTACTTTGATGACGGCAAACTCGCCATCAAAGCGTTCTAAGCACGAGGTGCAGACCAGGTTTTGGACTTGTTGGTTGGCGAGGGTGATGTCGATGATGCCCCGTTGTTGCATCGCCTCCGCTGCATTTAAGGCCAAGTTGACCAGCGTTTGCTGCAGTAACACTGGATCTAGTCGGCAAGTGATATCGGTCTTAGGAAGGTTGATGTTTAGAATGACACTGGAAGGCAAGCTACCCCTAAGCAGGGCCTTGGTTTGGGTCAGTGCTTCACTCAGATTGATATCTCTAGGCTCTTTGCTACCGCTGCGACTGTAGATTAGAAGTTGTTTGACCAGCTCCGCACCTCGCTGCGCAGAATGCGTGATCTCTTGTAGGTAACGAATTTGCTCGCTGGCTGGGCCGGTGGCTGCTTTGTCCAACGCAAGCTCCGAGAAACCCATGATGCTGGCGAGTATGTTGTTGAAGTCATGGGCAACACCGCCCGTGAGCTGGCCAATGGACTTGAGTTTTTGGGCTTGCTGAACCGACCGTTGAAGCTCCTGATGCTCCTTGTACATGTTGGTAGAGTCTTGCAGTTGACGTACTTGTGCCGTTAGCTCTCGAGACTTCAAATCGGCTTTTCGAGTTGCTTCTGTGTAGCGGCGGGTACGGATGGCCAACGCGATAGCGAGTACCGTGTGCTGCCAGGCAACGGCGAAGAATATCCAGTCGAGACCTTCCTCCAAGAAGCCTTGCTCGCCATGGAACTCTAAAAGATTGTAGGCGGTCACTATGGCTGGCCCAGCGCTAGCGATGAGGAAAGCGATGGCCCCAAAGTTGCCGGATAGAGCAAAGTACAGCGCCATGACCAACATAAAGGCAACCTCAATTCCCAATAGGTTGGTCATCCACTCGCCCGCGGCGGGCAGATTGGTGAACATGGATAACAACGCAATGGCTAGGGCTGCGAATTGAAGGGCGCGGGTAGGCCAAAGCCAATGTTTGGCTTGGGTTTTCGCACCAAAGAAGTGCTGGGTAAACTGCAAGATGGAGATCATGGCTAACCCAAGCCAGAACGGGGTTAGGGCCTCTAATGCCGGTAGGTTAGGCCAAAGATAGAAGCGGCTGAAGCCATCAGAACCGGCCAGAAAGCCGATCATGCCGATGGCGTTGAGAGCAAAGTACAGGTGGGTTTTGTCTCGTACAGCCCAATACACAGCAAGGTTGTAGAGCAGCATGATGACAAAAAAACCGTAAAAAATACCGTGTTGCAAATGCGTTTTGGTGTTTAACGCCGTGAGCTCTTGCGCAGTGAGAAATTGGGCGGGATAGCGTGCCGATTCACCCTTTAGGTAGTGATAGATGTAAACCGTTATTAACTGATCGCTAGGGTGTGCGGGGATGGGGAATGCGAATTGCGGGTGTTGTATTGGTCTGTCTGACAGCGGCATCGATCTACCGCTGACGTAATGCTTTAAAGGGCGTTTGCCTGCTACCAGGTAAACGTCAAATTGATTTAACCAAACACCGTTTGTTAGAAATACCTCCGCATCGGCGGGAGCGGTAAATCTCAACCAGACGGGGTCGCTTTGCAATCCTTGCGCTGGGGTACCGGCATGCGTTTGCCACTGATTGGAGCGAATAGCCGCTTGGATGTCTCCGGCGCCTACTTCTGAACTTAAGAACTCGTAGCTTCTCACTGGCTCCGCGTGAGTCCCAACAGCTTGCACGCAGAGCAGTAGGCTGAACAAGAGCTTCAGCCATGTTTTAGGCGCTAGCGGCACTGGTTGCCGAATCATTGCCTTCAGGTATCCATCTTGCATTCACCTTGCTACAAATCAGGTTGCGTGCACTCTACTTTGTTGCCTATGTATTCTTCGATGCCGGGAAGATTGAATGCATCGTCTTCAGACACGAAGCTAATGCTGACGCCTTCAGCACCCGCACGGCCGGTCCGGCCAATTCGGTGCACGTAATCTTCAGGATCTTCTGGCAAGTGGAAGTTGATCACGTGGCTGACGCCATCAACGTGGATGCCACGGCCGGCGACGTCGGTTGCGACCAATATCTTGAGATCCCCCTCTTTGAAGCGCGCTAGCGTACTGGTGCGTTTGCGTTGGGGTACATCACCAGCTAGGGGCTCAGATTGCAGCCCTTTGTCTTTTAAGGCTTTGTCTAGCTTGTGGGTCTGATCGCGCCGGTTGGCGAAGATAATGACCCGTTCAGGTTCGGTGCGAAGTAGAAAATCGATGAGACAGCTGGTCTTTTCAGATGCACCAACCATCCAGAAGCGTTGGTCAACGGTGTCCGTGGCGACAGTTTCCGGTGCAATCACCACGTGCTCGGGTTCTAAGGTCCAAGATCTTGCCAGTCGCATGACGTCTTCGTTGAAGGTGGCGCTGAAGAACAAAGTTTGGCGCTGCTTCTTGTGCGGGGTTTGATAAACAATTCGGCGCACGTCAGGGATGAAGCCCATGTCTAGCATGCGATCGGCTTCGTCGATGACTAGCACTTCGACCTCACGCAGATGGATGTCACGCCGGTTCACAAAATCCAGCAAGCGCCCGGGGGTTGCTACCAAGATATCAACGGGTTCGCGCTCAAGGCGATCGCGTTGCTTTTGGAAGTCGATGCCGCCCACAACACATTGCACCTCGAGGTCCATGTGTTTGACCAAGTCCAGCGCGTCGCCTTCAATCTGCATGGCGAGTTCTCGTGTTGGTGCCAGCACCAGCGCGCGCGGGGTCCCTTTCTTATGGTTCGCCTTGGGGTTTTCCCAAAGTTGGGTGAGGGTCGAGATCAAGAAGGCGGCCGTTTTGCCGGTGCCTGTCTGGGCTTGTCCGGTGACGTCGTAGTCCGCCAGGCTAAAGGGCAGCACAGCGTCCTGAATGGGCGTGGTGAACTCAAACTTGAGCGCCTCAATCGCCTTTAACAGGGGGTCGGGCAACGCGAACTCATCAAAGCGAGCGGTTGCGGGAGCGTCAGCGTTGAGCGGCGCTTCGGGTTTGGTGATTTCAGGTTCGCCGGCGGCGGTTGTCATATAGCAAGTCTCTTTTCTAAGGCGGTTAGCTTAAGGCATAACAGGAAAACCTGCATGGCTGCGTGCAACTCATCGAGGCTTGCAAAAGTGGGCGCAATGCGCACGTTACAATCGTTTGGATCTGCCCCGTAGGGGTAGGTCGCGCCAGCTGCCGTTAGGGCCAGCCCTGCGGCTTTGGCTTTGGCAATCACAGCGCTTGCCATGTTGTCTTGGGTATCCAAGGAGACAAAGTAGCCTCCTTTGGGCACTGTCCAAGTAGCGATATCCCAGCCAGCTAGGCCTTCCTTCAGGCTTTGCTGAACCAAATCGAATTTTGGTCGCAGCAGCTCTGCGTGTGCGGCCATGTGAGCCTGGAGCCGCCCATCTAAGAACCTAGCATGCCGTAGTTGGTTCACTTTGTCTGGACCAATAGTAGAAAAGCCTATTTGCTGCTCTAGCTGCTTTAGGACCAGGTCGCTTGCGGCAATGAAGCTGAGCCCTGCACCAGCGAAGGTGATCTTGGAGGTGGAGGCAAACTGTAAGATGTGATCGTCGTTGCCAGCGGCGGTGGCTGCCTCAGCGAGGCTAGCGAGCGTTGCCGGGGGTTGAACAAGATCGTGAACGGCATAGGCATTGTCCCAAAACACCACAAAATCATCCGCAGCGGCTTTGGAAGGAAGTTCAGCCATGCTGGCGACGGTGGCGTCGCTATAAATGCAACCGGTTGGGTTTGAATATTTGGGGACGCACCAAATGCCTTTAATGCTGGGGTCTGCAGCAGCTAAATTCGCGGCTACCGCCATATCTGGGCCGGTATCCAGCATCGGGACACAGACCATCTCGATCCCCAATTGCTCGCAGAGGCTAAAGTGGCGGTCGTAGCCAGGTACCGGCGTCAACATTTTGACGCCGGGGCTGTTGTGCCAACGTCTCTCGTTACCCCACAAGCCCTTGTTCAGTGCGGTGGTTGCCGCTAGGTGCATCAGGGCGAGGCTTGAGTTACCGAACGCAATGACTTGGGCCGCATCAACGCCAAGCAGCTCTGCACCCAACTCGCGTGCCTCGCTCAAACCTCGAATACCGCCGTAGTTGCGCGTATCTACGCCGTCACGGCTTTTGAAGTCACCGCGGATCTGATCTTCGAGCGCATTGCTCAAGCTCAGTTGCTCAGCGCTGGGCTTGCCTCGGGTTAAATCCAAAGACAGCCGATTAGCCGTCTGCTGTTTTAGCTGCTGGCTTAGCTCTTCGTGCAAGGCTTTCAGTGCTGTTGGATCCTGTGCAAGCGTCATTGTTCTAATCCTAATGTTTCTTCGCAGCCCAGCATCAAGTTTAAGTTTTGCACGGCAACGCCTGCTGCGCCCTTTCCTAGGTTGTCGTAGCGTGCAACCAACAACACACGCTGCTCGTTGGCAAAGACCATCAGTTCAATGCGATTGGTGCCGTTGTTGGTGGTAGCATCCAAAAACCCCTCGCTGGCTGCATCGGGCGCTTGCAGCGGTAGTACATCAACAAAAGGCTCCTCGGCATAGCGAGCGGTGTAAGCATCAACAATTTGCTGAGCGTCCAGCACCTTAGGTAGTTGGTCCCGATGCAGAGGGATATGGGTCAGCATGCCCTGATAGTAGGTCGCTACGCTGGGCACAAACACCGGCGCACGGCTACTGCCGGAAAACTTGAACATCTCTGGTAGGTGTTTGTGATCGAGCCCCAGGCCGTAAGTGCGGGTATTGAGTAGCTCGCGCTCAAATTCCGTGAAGGCTTGGTATTGTTCAACCATAGCGCGCCCACCGCCGGAATAGCCGGAAACCGCATGCATGCTTAATGCGACATCTGCCGGTAGCAGCCCCGCTTGTATTAAGGGGCGTACGCTAAGCAGATAACCTTGTGGGTAGCAGCCAGGGTTGCTAACGCGGCTTGCATTGCGGATGGCATGGCGTTGCTCGGGGCCGAACTCTGGTAGTCCATAGACCCAGTCTGCGTGGGTTCGGTGTACGGAGCTGGCATCCAATAGTCGTGTAGAACTGCCCGCTAGCTCGCAAGCGGGTGCTACAGCTGCATCCGGCAAGCACAGGATGGTGACGTCGGCTTGCGCCATTAGGGTTTGCCTCGCCGCGTCGTCTTTGCGCGCGTCAGGATCAATCTCCAGCACTTCAAGGTCTTCACGCAGCGCCAGGCGCTCGGCAATTTGTAAACCCGTGGTTCCGGCTTGGCCGTCGATAAATACCTTGTTCATGAGTGTGCTGCAAATGACTGGATAAACAGGCGCGAATTGTAGGGAATTTACTGTCCGGGCGCACTATTCCTAGGCTAGACGATGCCGGTTGTCGATCCTGCGGTCTTTAGTGCCCGTTTGGAGTCGCGCGCCAGAGGAGTTTGAACAGGTGTAGGGCCAACCAGAGTAATCCCAGTGGTAACACGATGGTTTGCATGACAAAAACGACGATCAGGTTGATTAGAGCGGCTATCGCCTGTTCAGCTTGGCTTGCCATGGCATCTAGGCGGGCCTGGATATCCAGTTTTTGCCGTTGCCCAGTAAAAAAATTGTCCAGACTTTCGATCAAGCCGACTTCCGGTGCCGGCGCTGTTGGTAGCTGCGGGGTGCCGTCCTCCTCTTTGAGGCTCATAGTGACGGTGTTGATGGTGTGCAACGCTTGCTCTTGGCGTTCGCTGAGAAACGCTTGATTCAGCAATGCACCAAGCAAGGTGACGCCGACGAACAAGAATCTTACCCCAAGGGAGGCAACACCTAACTTGATGAGTGTGGTTCTGCCCGGAAGCCGCTCACTCCACAACGCCAGCAGCGCGAGACCGACGAGAATGGCGAGCGCAATAGAGATCCAGAGGGTTGAGAACATCTCCGTTAGCAGTAACTGCACGCCTAATGAGGCGCAGGCGGCCAGCACCAGCACTGAGAAGCGTTCAACTAGATCGTTTAGTGGATCGAGAATTTCTCCCGCACTGATGGTCAGACCTACACCCACCGGTTGCACGGCTATCTCGGTCCCTTGGGCAACGGAGATCACCCCGTTTAAGCTACGAGTGATGGCGTAAGTCGTCAGGGCTTTGCTAAACAGGCCGTCTGCCAGTTGGGTGGCGTAGCGATCAACGGGGCCGAAGATAGCCACCGCAAGCAAGACCAACAAACCTGCTGACCAAGCCAGGCGAGCGCCGCGGCTTGATTTAAGAGCCCCGCTCACTTGCAGGCTGCTTTGAATCTGGGGGTACTAGGGTAGCTAGTAGGAAAGCGCGCTAGCAGTTTGCATGAGGAACAAAGACTCCATCTTTTCCGAAACCACCGAGCGCAGTGAGGCTCGGTCGAACTCAGATAGTTCTTTAAGAACGGATGGCTTGATGCGGTGAAGGTGCAGCACCGGCCAGCTTTGCTCAAACTCACGCAGATCCCCTTTGGCCAGTACCGGCAAGAATGGATCGTCGTCCGGGCGGTTGGCCATGATGGTTTTAATACCTGGCTCAAATGGTACCTGTCGGTCGCCCATAGCGCGATTCTCATCAACATTGGCTAGATACAGCCCGTCTTTCTCGATGAGTTCGCCTGGAATGATGTACAGGCCCGTGGCAACCACCGCATCGTGAGCGATGAAGTTGAACGTGTCGTGGAAGGCTGAAGGGTCGGGCAGTATCACCAGCTTACGATCCCAGTCTTTAGGAAAGTACATATTGTAAGTGGTGTACACCTGTTGAACCGAAGGCGAATAGACGCACAAGGTAGATTCGAACTGCATGACAAAGTCTTGTGCACGCTGACGGTTCGAAAAATCTAAGTCCCAGGCTAAATCCGGGTTGTCTGACTGTTCGTAATCCATAGTCCCAATTCCAGTGGGGAGCAAACAAGCTGTATCTTAAAGCCGGGCGGCGCCGCTCACTAGGGTAGTTGTTCCATAATGTCTGAAGTTGCGAGCTGCGCCTCCTTTTGGGTGTTGGCTAGGTCATCAACGGTTAGTGAACCTCGGCGGAGTGGAGCGCTAATGGCGGAAAGCGTTTGCTGATTAAACGTATGAAACGCAATGTTTTTAACGCATCGAACCAGTCATGGGCCGCTTTTTGCTTCACTTTTGCGGGAGCGTTTTTTACAAATAGTTTGCCTAGCTCCTGCTTCGGGTCCAGGGCAGCAACGGTAGCTGGAATAGGGCTGGTTAGTTGGGCTAAGCCTTCCGCAAAGGGTAAACCAATGCCTGGCTCCTGGGGCGCTGAGCAGCGATCGAATAGATCGATTAACTCAGCCAGCAAACGGAAAGCCTGATCTGGGTAGGTGGTAAACGTTTGCCCGTCGGCTGGCCAGTTTGTTAAGGCCGGACCAGTGCCAAAAGGCACGCGATCAGAATAGCGGGCGTTGAGCTGTATGGGCGTTGAGCTGGGGCTAACCACAGCACCCGTTTTCACCAGCTTATTTAGCAAGTAAAAGTCTTCGCCGGCGTTACGTTTAGGAAAGCCGCGAACTTGAGCGTAGTGCTCGGCGCTGCAGGCCAATGCGCTACCTAGACTTAGATACCCGTAAGGCGAGCCTGCTACTGCCAAGCGTGAGGCGTAGCCACGCATATGTGCCTCGTAAACTTGGCTGCGCCGGTGAAGCTCTGGATCGCTTGCTTGATGCACAAAAGGTAAGGTCAGTGCGGCGGCACCTTTAGGTTGGTGGTTAAAGTAGTCCGGCGGCAGCACAGCGTCGGCATCGGTGCTGTAGATCCAAGGTTGTTGTACATAACCTTGGTGGATGAACCACAAAGCCAAATCTGCGCCAAGCTTGCGAGCCAGACCCACACCTTGTTTTGGGTTGAGCAATAGAGGTTCAGCACTGCAACGATCCACAACCAGCAACCCCAGGTTGGCGCAGGGTTGCCAGCATCCGAGCTGAATGGGCTGAGCAAGGCTACTCCCCAACGTATCGGTGATTAACTGCACATTAGTCAGTTGAGACTGCAGTGCTGTTAGATGTTGTCGAGTTCGCTGAAGTTTATCTGCTGTTGCATCAGCGGGCGCGTTAACAACCGCAACTACGAGGTTTGGCTTGGGTTGCGGTTGGCTGAGGTTTGCAAACACCTGCTCCAGCGCTCGGGGAGATTCGCTATAGCAAGGGACAACAACGACGTTTTGGTAGGGAGCTAACCTTAAGTTAAGCGCTGAGGTGTGGACGAGCAGTTGTTTGGCGGTTGGCTCCGCGTAATGCTGCAAATATTTGGCGATGTTACTCACCACAAGTGCTCAAACAAAGGGGCTCAAACTACGCAAGCGGTTCAATGCAATCGCGGGGCAAGGGGCTGAGCTGCCATTAGATCTGCCTCTAAAGCCACGAGCTCTGCGAGCCTAGGTTGCACCCAGTTGGGGTTTGATTCCGCAATGGCGAGCTCAACAAAGAGGTGCCAATGTCTACCTTCGCTAGCAGTGATGGCCTGGTAAAATCGGCGGTCAGCCCCCTCGGGCAAAGCACTGGCGATCAAGCCAAAACGTTCGTGTCCGCGTGCTTCAATAACCGCCGCAACAAGCAAGCGGTCCAGCAGATATTCTTCAGACCCTTTGCGGATTGCCGCATTGAAGCCGCGCACGTAGTTGTCTTTGGCATCTGAGCTAGGTTGCAAGCCGCGCGCAATCAGCAGGCGCACGACCTCTCGGTAGTGGGTGAGCTCTTCTACCGCTAAATCGGCCATCGCGTTAAGCAAGTGTGGCCGATCTGGATAGTGGGAGGCTACGCTTAGCGCCATGCCCGAGGCTTTTTTCTCGCAGGAGGCGTGATCTTGCAAAAAACTCGGAAAATCGGCCATGACCGTTTCAACCCAAAGCCCAGCGGTTGGTGCTAGGTCTAGCTGGTCGGGGATTGAGGTCACGATTTGGCGGCGTAGACCTGGTTTAGCCATCCTGCAATATCCGCAATCTCTTCGGGGCAAACTTGATGCCCCATGCCGTATTGTTGCCATTGCACCTTGTAGTTAAGTTGCTCAAGGGCCTGGCGCGAGGTCACCGCGCGGGCGATAGGGATCATGGCATCGCTCATACCATGGGCCATGAAGATGGGGATGGACGCATTGGCGAAGCTAATCTCATCGAGCAGATGCTCGTGGTCATGAATGTAGGTTGACAGCGCCATAATGCCAGCTAGCTCATCCATATGACGCAAGCCCTGATGTAGCGCAATGACGCCACCTTGAGAGAAGCCGGCCAACACAATGCGGTCAGCGGGGCAGCCCTGGTCAACTTCACGTTGGATCAAATCAACAATCTGGGCTGCAGACTCCCGAATGTCATCATCACCGGCTAGCGGCGAGGACGGGTCAATGTCGTACCACGCCCGCATCACCATGCCGCCGTTGACGGTAACCGCGCGCTCTGGCGCGTTGGGGAAGACAAAGCGCAGCGGTTTGTCTAGGTCCAACATGGGGACTAGGGGCTCAAAGTCGGTAGCGTCTGCACCAAGACCGTGCATCCAAATGACGGTACCAACGCTGTCTTTAGAGGGATCTGAGGCAACTTCTAGGCACTCGAGCAGTTCCGTGGGCATAAGGGCTCTTTAGGTTAAAGGCTGAAGATTTAGTGTTGCTCAGCGTGATACTCAAGATCAAGCGGTGACGGGTGCTTTATTGTTTTGGGCTGCTACAGCTAAAGGGTCGGCTGGCTGGCATAATGGGACCATGAGTAACGATGACGGCCTGGATCGGGCCACCTCCAAAGATTTTGGCAGCCTGCGTGGTGCGCTGACCTTTCTAGCGCCCTACAAACTGCAGGTGGTGGTGGCGAGCCTAGCCCTAATAGTCACCGCCGGGGTGACCTTGTCCATGGGGCAGGGGATGCGCATTGTCATCGACCGTGGCTTTTCCGAAGGCTCATCTGAGATGCTAGCGCAGAGCCTTATGGTATTTACCGGTTTGGTTGTGCTTTTGACCGTTGGCACCTTTGTGCGTTTTTACTATGTCTCGTGGGTGGGTGAGCGGGTCAGTGCGGATATTCGCTTGGCTGTGTTCAATCACCTGATACGTCTGCATCCGGGTTTTTTCGAGAAAAATTCACCCACAGAAATTCAGTCTCGGATCACCACGGACACCACCTTGCTGCAAACGGTTATCGGCTCGTCGGTGTCCATTGCGTTGCGCAATATGCTCATGTTTGTTGGCGGGCTGATCCTGCTGTTTGTCACCAACGTTAAGTTGTCGCTGATAGTGCTCGCCAGCGTGCCTTTGGTCGTATTGCCGTTGATCGCTTTTGGTCGGCGGGTACGCTCGCTGTCTCGCACTAGCCAGGACCGGTTGGCGACGGTTGGTACCCAGGTAGGTGAAAGCCTGCGCCAGATCAAGATCGTGCAGGCGTTTAACCACGAAACAGAAGACGAACGCTTGTTTGCAGAGCGGGTCGAGTCTGCTTTTTCTGTGTCTGTGCGCCGAGTTGCGCAGCGTGCCTGGTTGGTTGGGGCCGTGATGCTGCTAGTGTTTGGGGCGATTGCGGTCATGCTCTGGGTTGGCGGACAGGATGTGCTAAGTGGCAACACCAGCGCCGGAGAGCTCGCGGCCTTTATTTTCTATGCCTTCATCGTCGCCGGCAGCGTTGGTGCAATCAGCGAGGTTTACGCTGATTTGCAACGAGCAGCTGGTGCCACTGAACGTTTGGTTGAGCTGCTGCGGGCCCCGAATGAGTTGCCTGTTGAGCAGCCGGCTACTGTTTTAAGCGTGGATGCACCCTGTCGACTGGAGGTTCAAGACGTTAAATTTGCCTACCCGTTGCGACCAGATATGCCGGTGTTGCAGGGTTTGAGCTTTGTGCTGGAGCCAGGTGAGATGGTGGCGTTGGTAGGAACCTCTGGTGCTGGCAAAAGTACCCTATTTGATTTGCTGCAACGTTTTTACGATCCCTCTTCCGGCTCCATTGCGCTAGATGGGCATGAGCTAACACAGGTGGACTTAAACTCCTTACGCAGCCGTATTGGGTTTGTGCCCCAAGACCCGGTGCTTTTTGCAGGCACTCTGCGCGACAACTTGGCTTATGCCGACCCACAAGCAAGCGAGCTAGATTTACGGCGAGCATTGCAGCTCTCCAACGCCGCAGAATTTGTGGATGCGCTACCCCAAGGTTTGGATACCCCCTTAGCGGAGGCTGGCGTTGGCTTGTCTGGCGGCCAACGGCAGCGCTTAGCCATTGCTCGAGCCTTGGTTGGTTCGCCCAAGGTGTTGCTGTTGGATGAGGCTACCAGTGCGCTGGATGCGCAGAGCGAGTCGCGCATCCGTGAGTCCATCTTGGGGCTCAAAGGCTCTTGCAGTATGTTGGTGATTGCCCACCGGCTTTCCACCGTACGCGAGGCGGACCGAATTATGGTGCTGGCTGACGGTGTGATACAGGGGATGGGCACGCACAACGAGCTGATGGCCGACAACGAGCTCTATGCCCACTTTGCCCGGATTCAGTTTGCTGACGGTGCAACCCCAGAAACACCTGTGGATAGCGCCGCTTCCTAACCCGGTTTTGCTCCATTGGGTGTTCATTCTCTTGGGCCTGGGAATTTTCTCTCAACCCGCCCTCTAGACGCGGGGTTCAGATACGCACCTAGGGTAGTATTATGGATTTGATCATTAGCCTCCATTTTTCGCGTTTATTTTTCACATCGACTTTTGACTATTAAGGGGAAGCACTATGGGACCACTATCGGGTTATCGGATTATTGAATTGGCTGGCATTGGGCCAGGGCCGTTTTGCGGCATGATGTTATCGGATATGGGCGCCGAAGTGATTCGCGTCGATCGGACTGGTGGTAGCCCCAAGGCCCCAAAAGATGTGCTGCAGCGCAACCGTAAGTCTATTGCGGTAGATCTTAAGAGCCCGGAAGGGGTAGCTACAGTATTGCGCTTGGTTGAGAGTGCGGATGCGTTGTTTGAAGGCTTTCGCCCCGGTGTTACCGAGCGCTTAGGCTTAGGGCCCAAAGACTGCATGGCTAAAAACCCTAAGTTGGTTTACGGCCGTATGACTGGTTGGGGTCAAGAAGGCCCTATGGCCCAAGCGGCGGGTCATGACATCAACTACATCGGCTTGTCTGGCGCATTGCACGCTATCGGTCGTGCGGGTGAACGACCGGTCCCACCGCTGAATTTGGTGGGTGATTTTGGTGGCGGCGGCATGCTGCTGGCTTACGGTTTGGTGTGTGCACTTTTAGAAGCGCAAAAATCGGGCAAAGGCCAGGTGGTTGATGCGGCGATGGTTGATGGTGCCGCGGCTTTGATGGCCATGTTCTTTAGCATGAGTGCTGGTGGTGGCTTCACCGAGCAGCGCGGAACCAACCTGCTGGACGGCGGTGCACACTTTTACGACACCTACGAAACCGGCGACGGCAAACATATTTGCATCGGTAGTATTGAGCCTCAGTTTTACGCGTTGTTGATCGAGAAGGCGGAGCTTGACCCTGCTGAATTTGCCCCGCAGATGAACCCCGCTGAATGGCCGCGCTTGAAGGCCAAGCTCACCGAAGTGTTCAAAACCAAAACCCGTGATGAATGGTGCGCCATCATGGAAGGCACCGACGTGTGCTTTGCGCCGGTACTTTCTATCTGGGAAGCGCCGAACCATGCCCACGCCAAAGCCCGTGATTCCTTCCTAGAAGTGGATGGCATCATGCAGCAAGCGCCGGCACCGCGCTTTGATCGTACGCCCGCACAAGTGCAGCACGGCGCGCGCATTCCCGGGCAAGACAGCAACGAAGTGTTGTCCAGCTTTGGTTTTACTGCCGCTGAGATCGCCGCTTTGAATGCGGCAAATGTTGTCACTCAAGTAGGCTAATTAAGTCGATTCAATCTGTAGGTTCAATCAGTAGGTAAAAGATGGATTACGCTAGTCAATATCAGTATTCGCTAACCGATCCTGCGGGATTTTGGGGTGACCAAGCCGCGGCTTTGCCTTGGAAGAAAGCGCCCACAACCATTCTCAGCAAAGACGCCAACGGGGTTACGCGCTGGTTTGCCGACGGTGAGATGAATACTTGTTGGCTGGCGGTTGATCGTCATGTTGAGGAAGGCCGGGGTGATCAGGTTGCCTTTATCTACGATTCACCCGCCGCTGGTACCAGCGCCAAGATTACCTACGCACAGTTGCTGCACCAAGTCGCCAAGGTGGCGGGTGGTTTGCGTGATTTAGGCGTTGGCAAAGGCGATAGGGTTGTTATCTACATGCCCATGGTGCCAGAAGCGGCGGTTGCTATGCTGGCCTGCGCTCGTATTGGCGCGGTGCATTCGGTGGTCTTTGGTGGCTTTGCAGCACCGGAGCTAGCGACCCGATTGGATGATTCGCAACCCAAGGTTGTCCTTGCAGCCTCTTGTGGCATCGAGTTCACCAATGTCATTGCCTACAAGCCGTTGATTGATGAGGCCATACGCTTGGCCGAGCACAAGCCGAACCAGGTGGTTGTATTGCAGCGTGAGCAATGTGCTGCACAGCTCACGGATGATGGTCGTGACCTCGACTGGAACCAGTGGGTCGATGCTGCTGAACCTGCGGATGCAGTGGTCCTAAAAGCAACAGATCCGCTGTACATACTCTATACCTCGGGCACAACGGGTAAGCCCAAAGGTGTGTTGCGAGATAACGGTGGTCACGCCGTGGCGCTGCACTACAGCATGGCGTCTATCTACGATTGTGATATTGGCGATGTGTTCTGGGCGGCCTCGGACGTGGGCTGGGTAGTAGGTCATTCCTACATAGTGTACGGCCCCCTGCTGCGTGGTTGCACCTCGGTGTTGTTTGAGGGTAAGCCGGTACGTAGTCCGGATGCGGGGGTATATTGGCGGGTCATTCAAGACCATAAAGTGAAGAGCTTCTTTGTGGCACCAACGGCCTTTCGCGCGATAAAGAAAGAAGACCCAGATTGTGAGCTCAAAGCCCAGTACGACATCTCGTCATTAAAGTACCAGTTTGTGGCTGGCGAGCGCTTAGACCCGCCAACCTACCACTGGTTGTGTGAGCACCTCAAAATTCCGGTGATCGATCACTGGTGGCAAACCGAAACCGGCTGGTCAATTTGCGCCAATATGGCCGGTCTTGAGTTGATGGATTGCAAACCAGGCTCACCAACCTTGCCAGTGCCGGGTTACGACTTACGCATCTTTGACGAGGATGGCCAAGAGGTTGGACCTGGTGTTGAGGGGGCGGTTGTGCTGAAAGAGCCGTTGCCACCAAGCGCCTTGCCAACCGTGTGGGGTGATCACGACCGCTACCAAGAATCCTACTTTGCTCGTTATCCTGGGTTTTATCTTACGGGCGACGGTGGCTATCGTGATGAAGATGGTTACGTCTACATCATGGGGCGCATTGATGACGTGATCAATGTGGCCGGGCACCGGTTGTCGACTGGTGAGATGGAAGAGGTGGTGGCTAACCATCCAGCGGTTGCTGAGTGTGCGGTGGTGGGTATTGCGGATGTGGACAAGGGGCAAGCGCCTTTAGGTTTGGTGTTGCTTAAAGATGGGGTCAACATTACCGATGATGAGCTACAGCAGGAGCTGATCAAAATGGTTCGGGCCCAGGTTGGTGCTTTTGCCAACTTCAAGCGAGCAGTAGTGGTGACGCGATTGCCCAAGACTCGGTCGGGCAAGATATTGCGCCAGGTTTTGCGCAAGCTTATCGATGGCGATGAGTACAAAGTGCCGTCTACCATTGACGATGCCAGCATCATCCCAGAGATAGAAGAACGGTTACGCGCAACCAAGGTTATTGTTTCTTAAGGGGGCCGCCGGTGATTATTGTTCATGGCACCATACCGCTAAAGCCAGAGTCGATGGACGAAGCCTTGTCCTTGGCTCGAGACATGGCGGCTGCGACCCAGAGTGAGCCCGGCTGCTTGTCCTATGACTTCTACGCTAGCGTTAGCGATGCACACACGTTGCTGTTGTTTCAAGAGTGGGAAAACATGGAGGCGCTCATGGCGCACTTTAAAACTGAGCACATGGATGTTTTTCTACGTGAGCTGCCAAGGCTGCTAAACGGCGAAATTTCCACTCGCCGTTATGCGGTGCAAGTGATGGACGATGAGTCTGAAACCAGTTCAGAGCTTGAGTTGGAAGCAGCGCCCCCCATTGTTCATTAAAACGGTGCGCGACAGAACCTCACTAACCCATCGGATTATGGCTGTGGGTTAACTGAATCGTCTTTAGCCGCCTTTCCCGCCAAGGTGGCAACGGTGGCTAGCACCATGGCTAAGCCTGCTTCCAAGATGCCCAAACGTTGCAGCTCTGGATTGGTTGAAAGCATAACGCCGTGCACAAAATAGAACAGACTTGCCAGCGCGCAGTACATAAAACCTTTGCGCGTGCCGCTGAGCAGCCCTGGCAATATGGCTAGCAGCGGCGCCACTTGCAGCAAGAACCACATAACATCGAGCTCTACCTTGTGGATAGGGTCCAACATGAACTGCCGCACACCGGTAATGGCGAACAAACTCCCGATCAAAATGAAGATGATGAGAAGCCGCAAAGTCTGGGATGCTTTGGCGCGCCTGGCGTACTGTACTGCGGGGTCCATCTCATCTGGCATAACGTTGATTTCTCTTTAGATCTTCTTGTTAGATTAGCTTGGCGGCGATCTGTGCCAGCCGTTGCCCTTGGGCCTGGGCTAAGCTTTGTTCATCCGCAGACAGCTGGGGGGTATGGCTGCTGCCGGCCACATGGGTTACCCCATAAGGTGTACCGCCGGTGGTGGTGCTGTTTAGCTCGGCGTTTGAATAGGGCAGGCCAACGTAGATCATGCCATGGTGCAGCAGTGGGATCAGCATGCTTAGCAAGGTTGATTCTTGGCCGCCGTGGTGACTGGCGGTTGAGCAAAAAACGCTGGCGGGCCGTCCTTCGAGCGCTCCACGCATCCATAGATCTGCTGTGCTATCGATAAAGTGTTTGAGCGGGGCTGCGATGTTGCCGAAGCGTGTCGGGGTGCCCAGTGCAAGACCACTGCAACCAGCCAAATCTTCTTTGCTGCAGTAGGCGGCACCTGCCTCGGGAACCGGGGGTAGCGTTTCATCGATGGCGGTCACCACATCAGGGACGCAGCGTAGACGCACATCAAAATCACCTTGTGCCTGAACGCCTCGGCTGATGTGCTCCGCTAGGTTGGCGGTGCCACCGGTTTGCGAGTAATACAAAATTAAAATGTAGGGGCGCATGCTTGGGTGTCCTATTGGGCGCTGGGCAAGATGTTGAGCACTTGCTCGGGTGGACGTCCAATGGCGGCTTTGCCCTGGCATACCACAATGGGTCGCTCCATGAGAATTGGTGCCTCACTCATGGCTTGAAGAAGCATGGCTGCGGGCATATCTGCGTTCAACCCCTTGGATGTGTAAGCGGCTTCTTTAGAGCGAAGCAACTCATGAGTGGTTATGCCCAGTTGCTCAACGAGCGTTGCTAGCTGGGTTGGTGTCAGTGGATTGTTGAGGTACTTGATCACTTCAAGCTCTGCCGTGTGGTTGCGCTGATACTCTTCGAGCAACGCAAGGGTTGCTCGAGACTTGGAGCAACCGGGATTGTGGTACAGGGTTATCTGGGTCATGTTTATCCTCATTGGGTTGTTCTTGTCGGGCTGAAGCGTTGTTAGTCTTTTTGTTGTTGCTTTAATGGAGGCGGATAACGCAACTAGTGTATCCAATTCCTGCCGGCTTCCCTAGAATCCACGGCGTAAGAAATTCATTGTTTGATATGGCGGGTAGATAGATGAAGCGATGGTTAGGAAAGGTTCGGTTGGGGCTGCTGCTAAGCACGCTGTTGCTTGGTGGCTGCGAAGAGCCGCCGCTGCTCTTTGCTGATGGTAGCCGTGGTGACTTTGACCGCTGGTCAGGTCAGTGGTTGGTCGTCAATTACTGGGCCGAGTGGTGTGCCCCCTGCCGCGTTGAAATTCCTGAGCTCAATGAGTTGCACCATGTTGAGGGTGTCAGTGTTGTTGGGGTCAATTTTGATGGTGTGCAAGGGCCTAATCTAGCGAAGTCTGTTGCCACCATGGCCATCGAGTTTCCGGTGCTTAGTGCCGATCCAGGTCCCCGTTGGGAGGTTGAGCAACCGTCGATTTTGCCCACCACCTTGCTGGTAAGCCCATCGGGTGAGTTGGTTGAGGTGCGTCGAGGCCCCCAAACATTGGTTGCGCTGCTAGATGCCATGGGCCTCAGTGGGGCAACCGATGCCGAAGGCGTGGCGGAGCTGCCGCCTACAGGTAGCGACAAGCCCGCAAAGGATAGTTAGCGCAGGAGGCCATTAGGTGTGGCAAGTCTTCAGCGCTTTTGTTGCGCCAGCGTTTGCGCCAAGCTGTGATCACTTTCTCTGGATACTTCAATTTACCCCGGCTGCCGTTGTAGCGCCCTAGGGCATCAACCAGGTCATCCTTAGACACTTCTAAGTAATGAGCGAGGATCGCGGTGCCGTACCGAATATTGGTGGCTAGGTCGGTGAGGTTATCTTGTGGTCGGCCAATTTCGAGTCGCCAGAAAGGCATGATTTGCATCATCCCTTGCGCGCCAGCGCTAGAGACGGCAAATCGGTCAAAGTGGCTTTCGATTTGAATCAGCGCTAAGACCAAATCTGGATCTAGGTTGTGATGGAGGGCTTCGCGATACACCGCCTGCAAAATGCCTAGACGTTGCTGAGGGTTTTTGACGTAGCGCCCTAGCCGTTGATCCGATACCAACAGCCAGACCTCCGCATCGTAGCGGTCAATGGCTTCGTAGGGTTCCGCCATGCGTTCGACTAACTTATCCAGCAGCGCGGGGTCGATGTCGCGTGGTTTGCTGTGGGCAAAGCCACCACATAGCAACAGGATAACTAACAGAGCTTTGCCGAGGGGTTGGAAGAGCGCCCTCAGCCCAGGCTTGGGCATAAACCGGTTAGCCCAGCTGTGCCAAAACATGGTCTAGCACGCCGTCCAGCGGTTGGTTTTCAGCTTTGGCATCACCACGACTCTTGTACTCCACGTTGCCTTCTTTTAAACCGCGCTCGCCCACAACAATGCGGTACGGAATACCAATCAGGTCGGCATCAGCGAACTTCGCCCCGGGCCGATTATCGCGCTCGTCAAACAAAACGTCGATGTTGAGGGCCAGGGCTTGCTCGTAAAGACGATCCGCCGCCGCTTGCACCGCTTCGGACTTGCTGTAGTTCAGCGCCAGCAAATGTAAGGTGAAGGGTGCAACAGGTGTGGGCCAATGTATGCCGAGCTCATCATGATTTTGCTCAATAATGGCGGCAACCAATCGGGTCACACCCATGCCATAGCAACCCATGATGGGCGCAACGCCAACCCCATCGGCCCCGAGCACCTCAGCTTGCATAGGCTCAGAGTAGACGGTGCCAAGTTGGAATATGTGCCCCACCTCAATGCCGCGTAAGAACTCGAGCTGGCCTTGGCCGTCTGGCGCCGCATCGCCTGGCTCTACATTACGTAGATCCACAACCGCCTTCGCTTGCGCGTCACGCTGCCAGTTTGCGCCGGTGAAGTGGTGATCGTCTTCGTTGGCGCCGCAAATAAAATCCGCCACAGCGGCCGCTGCGCTATCCACATAAATGGGGAGATCTAGGTTCACAGGACCGATGGAGCCTAGATGCGCGCCTGTGGCCTTGACGATATCGGCCTCTTTAGCCATACGCAGGGGGGCGGTCACGCCGTCGATGTTGCCCGCTTTGATCTCGTTCAGCTGATGGTCGCCGCGTAAAACCAGCGCCACCAATCCTTCATCACCCTCAACGATCAGGGTTTTCAAGCATTGTTCGGCGCTAACGCCCAGGCGCTCTGCAACTGCGTCTATAGTTTTCGAGTTAGGCGTGGGGACCTTGGTGAGCTTCTCGGTAGCGGCTGTTGGTGCGCCGGGTGCTGCGGCAACCGCACGCTCTAGGTTGGCGGCATAATCTCCGTCGGTGGCATACACGATGGTATCTTCACCTGAGTCAGCCAGCACGTGGAACTCGTGAGACATAGCGCCGCCAATGTTGCCGCTGTCAGCTTCCACGGCCCTGAAATCTAGCTGCATGCGCCCCAATATGCGGTGATAGCAGTCGAACATCTTGGTGTAGGTTTCTTGAAAGGAGGCTTCGTCTGCATGAAATGAGTAGCCATCTTTCATAGTGAACTCCCGGGCGCGCATCACGCCAAAACGAGGGCGGATCTCGTCTCGAAACTTGGTTTGAATCTGAAAAAAGTTAACCGGCAGCTGCTTATAACTCTGTATCTCGCGCCGGAAGAGTTCGGTCACCACTTCTTCGTGGGTTGGAGCGAGGCAGAAGTCGCGCGAATGGCGATCTTGCATACGTAACATCTCAGGCCCCATTTTGTCCCAGCGACCCGACTCTTGCCAAAGCTCAGCGGGCTGCACCACGGGCATCAATACTTCTTGAGCACCGCTGCGGGTGAGCTCTTCGCGAATGATCGCCTCTACCTTGCGGATAACCCGCAGCCCCAAAGGCAGCCAAGTGTAGACCCCGGCAGCGACCTGACGCAGCATCCCGGCTCTGAGCATAAGCTGATGGCTCGCGACATCAGCATCCGCGGGGGTCTCTTTTTGCGTAGGAATGAGGAGTTGGCTTTGGCGCATGTGGATCCTAATGTTGGTGATGAACGGTGCTGGAGACGCAAGGTTAGCGCGAACCCTGCGGGGGTGCTAACCCAAGAGCCAGTAGCAAGCACCAATAGACGGTGTTTGCAGGGAAAAACGCATAGAAATCTTTGTTTGAGCCGTTGTTTAAAGCAAAAAAAAAGGCCGCTTGGTGATAACCAGCGGCCTTTTCGATCCCAAAGGGGTTGGGTTTAACCAACCATGTCCTTCAGTTTCTTCAACGCGGTTACCCGAGCGCGAATTGAAGCCGGCTTTGGCCCAATCACAATCTCTTCGCCAGTTGCTGGGTTACGACCCATGCGTTTCTTGGTTGCTGGACGCTTCACAGAGCGAATTTTCAGCAAACCAGGAAGAGTGAACTCACCACAGCCGCCTTTTTTGATGTGGCGTTCGATGAGGATCTCTAGCTCGCCCAAAACGCCATCAACCTGCTTACGAGAAAGCTCTGTCTTTTCAGAGATTTCGTTCAGGATGGCGGTTTTGGTCATTTTGTCGCGGATTGCCGTGATTTTGCGCGCAGGAGCAGCAGCTTTTGCTTTTGCTTTCGTTTTACGAGCAGCTTTTTTCTTTGGTGCGGCTTTACGCTTAGGAGCTTTCTTTTTGGCTGGCATTCAAGTTATCCCTTCAATCATTAGGTTTTCTAGGTCATTCCGCACGTTAGCTTGGTCGCACGATCTATTGCTGTTGCCAGCCAAAGATCTTGGACCAAACTACCAACCTATATCTAACCGGGTTGGCGTTGGGGTTTGCCCTAGTCACAGTGAGTTACCAATAAATTTGCTAGTGCAAATTAATTTCATAACCCGTTGCGGCGCTTTATAGCGTACTCACATAGCCCGATCAACCAAAAAACACAGGAAATACAGGTTTTTTATTGATTTTTCGCAGCTACCCCAGGATCATGCGCCGCGTGAAACCGAGGTTTACCTGAAAATTCAGCTTCTTGAGGCTTGCAGTTGAACCGGGAAGTAACATACTAACGGCGTAATTTTTTTTGTAGAATTTCAGCGAAACCCTGCAAAAATTGCGGTTTTCGCTAGGGTTAACAGGTGGTGACCGCTAAAGTAGGGGTTGCTAGCAAGCCGATTGAATTAACATAGCGGCTGTTCAACAAGACATAGCAAGTCGGTGGTGAGGGAAGTCAATGCCAATTTATGAATATCAATGTACGGATTGCGAACACGAGTTCGAGACCATACAAAAAATCAGTGAAGATGTTTTAACCACCTGCCCAAATTGCAGCAAAGAAAGCCTGGTTAAGAAGATCTCTGCGGCTGGTTTTCGCCTCAAAGGTGGGGGTTGGTACGAAACTGACTTCAAAAGTGGCGCGCGCAAGAACGTTTCCGGCGATGACAAAGGTAGCTCCTCATCGACTAAGAAGTCCGATAGTTCGAGCGCTTCGTCGAGCGCTGGTTCCAGCAGTTCATCCAGCAGCAAAAGCGAAAAATCGGCTAAATCCAGCAGCTCCGATTAGCCCAAGCTGGAAAAGTCGCGTTGATTGCGTCATCTAGCCAACTATAACCAGATCCAACTCGATCCAACTCAATAGGGATACACCATGCGCAGTCACTACTGTGGCCAACTTACCGCCGCCGATATCAGCTCAGAAGTCACCTTATGTGGTTGGGTGCACCGTCGGCGTGACCATGGCGGCGTCATTTTTTTGGATATGCGCGATGTTCGAGGCATTGTGCAGGTGGTGTTTGATCCAGATACCCAAGATAGCTTTGCCATGGCAGAGACCGTTCGCAGCGAGTTTGTCCTGAAGATCACGGGCAAAGTTCGGGCGCGCGAGGCCGGCAAGGTCAATCCGGAGATGCCTACCGGTGAGATTGAGGTGCTAGGAACCCAACTTGAGGTTCTTAACCAAGCGGCGACCCCACCCTTTATGCTGGATGAGTTTTCCGATGCAGGCGAAGACGTCCGCCTGCGCTACCGCTACTTGGACCTCAGGCGTCCCGAGATGCAAGAGCGTCTGCGCATTCGCGCAGCCGTTACCAGCAATATCCGCCGTTACCTAGAAGAGGCCGAGTTTGTTGATGTAGAAACGCCAACCTTGACCCGGGCTACTCCAGAGGGTGCGCGCGACTACTTGGTACCCTCTCGTACCCACCCGGGTGAGTTCTATGCATTGCCCCAGTCGCCCCAGGTTTTTAAGCAACTGCTGATGATGGCTGGCTTGGAGAAGTACTATCAGGTCGCCCGCTGCTATCGGGATGAAGACCTGCGTCACGACCGGCAGCCAGAATTCACCCAGATTGATATCGAAGCGTCTTTTGTTAGTGCTGAAGACATCATGCAGCTCACCGAAGGCTTGATGCGGCAGGTGTTTAGTGCGGTGCTGGATGTGCAGCTGCCGGATTTCCCTATCTTGACCTTTGATGATGCGATGGCGCGCTTTGGTAGCGACAAGCCAGACCTACGCAACCCACTGGAATTTGTGGACGTAGCGGATTTGTTGCAAGACGTTGAGTTCAAAGTCTTTAGCGGACCGGCCAAAGATGCCCAGGGTCGGGTTGTGGCCTTGAAGGCCACCGGCGGTGCCAGCTTGTCCCGACGGGTGATTGATGGCTACACAGAGTTTGTAGGGCGTTATGGTGCTAAAGGCTTGGCGTACATAAAGGTCAATACCTTGGCAGACGGCATGGCCGGTTTGCAGTCACCCATTATTAAGTTCTTGCCGGAAGCGGCCGTTCAGCAAATCTTAGAGCGCGTGGGTGCACAAGATGGTGACCTAGTGTTCTTCGGTGCGGATAAAGCCAACGTTGTAAACGACGCATTGGGTGCGCTTCGCAATGAGCTTGGACGTGACCTTGACCTGCTTGCGCCGGGTTGGGCACCTTGTTGGGTGGTGGATTGGCCGATGTTTGAGGCGGATCGAGAAGGCCGGTTCAAAGCCATGCACCATCCGTTTACGCAGCCCAAAGGAACCCCTGAAGCGCTGCTTGCAGACCCGATCAACACTTACGCTGCAGCCTACGACGTGGTGCTCAATGGTTATGAATTGGGTGGTGGCTCGTTGCGAATTCACGACCCCAAAATGCAGGATGCTGTATTCCAGGCGCTCAACATGGGGCAAGAGGCCCAGTCTAAATTTGGTTTCTTGCTGGATGCGTTATCCTATGGTTGTCCACCCCATGGCGGCATAGCCCTGGGTTTGGACCGTTTGGTGATGCTGATGACGGGGACCGCGGCGATTCGCGATGTGATTGCGTTTCCCAAGACGCAAACCGCAGCCTGTATAATGACCGCGGCGCCAAGCCCGGTGGATGTCCATCAATTGCGCGACCTACATATCCGTACATTGGAGAGAGAAGCGAAGTAATGGCAGGACACAGTAAATGGGCCAACATCAAACACCGCAAAGCGGCGCAAGATGCTAAGCGGGGCAAGCTGTGGACCAAAATTATTCGAGAGGTCACCGTGGCAGCCCGGTTGGGTGGCGGTGAGCCGGCCGATAATCCACGGTTGCGGGCTGCAATCGATAAAGCGCTTGGGGCCAACATGCCCCGAGATACCATTGACCGTGCGGTTGCGCGTGGCGCCGGCGACGGTGACGATAGCAACGTAGAAGAGCTGACCTACGAGGGTTATGGCCCGGGTGGCGTGGCAGTGTTGGTTGAAGTGATGACCGACAATCGCAATCGTACGGTGGCTGAAGTCAGGCATGCCTTTTCTAAGTATGGCGGTAACTTGGGTACGGATGGCTCGGTGGCCTACCTCTTTAACAAGCTGGGTATGATTAACTTTGCCCCAGGCGTTGATGAAGACCAGGTTATGGAAGTGGCGCTAGAGGCTGGCGCCGAAGACATGGACACCGAAGACGATGGTGCCTTAGCGATCTACACCCCTTGGGAGGTGCTCGGCAAGGTTGTGGATGCGTTAACCGAGCAGGGTTTAACCCCAGACAACGCCGAGGTTGGCATGTTTCCGAGCACAACCAGCGCTTGTGATGCTGATGCTGCCGAAACCGTTATGAAGTTGGTGGATGTGCTTGAAGATCTAGACGACGTGCAAAACGTCTATAGCAATGCTGAGTTCCCCGTAGGTGTGGTCTGATCCAGACAACCGCTCCTATCTTTATCACTATCCAACTTTATTGGGTTAGCTAGTGCCGACTCGAGTGCTTGGTATTGATCCAGGCTCACGTATCACGGGCTATGGTTTGGTGGATTGTGTGGAAAGCAAACGTAGCGCTCCGCCGATTTATGTGGCTAGCGGCTGCGTCAAACCTAAAGCCAAAGCCTTCCCTGAACGTCTCGCAGAAATTTACCGAGGCGTCACCCAGTTGATTGTCCAATATGAGCCCCAGATGCTATCAATCGAAGAGGTGTTTCTGGCGCGTAATCCGCAATCCGCGTTAAAGCTTGGGCAAGCACGTGGTGTGGCCATTGCAGCGGCGGTTGCCCACGACTTGCCCGTTGCGGAGTACGCGGCGCGTCGGGTCAAACAGGTGGTGGTGGGCACCGGTGGAGCCAGTAAGGTTCAGGTTCAACACATGGTTCGGGTGTTGCTCAACTTACCTGCGGCGCCGTCGGAAGATGCATCGGATGCGCTTGCGATTGCCATTTGTCACGTCAATACTGTTGGTTATGATCGCGCTACTTAACGGCCGCTTGGTCGACATCAATGGTTCAGTTGTCATCGTCAATGTGGGCGGTGTTGGCTATGAGGTTGAAGTCACAACAACCGCGCTAAGTTCTCTGGGCACCTTGTCTGCTGGTGCGCCCAGTGCTGCTGAGCCAGGCCCAGAAGTGACACTGCATACGCACATGGTGGTGCGAGAAGATGCTCAGCTCCTGTACGGCTTCGCTTCGCAAAACGAACGAGAGCTGTTTCGGGCCTTGATTCGCATCAACAGCGTTGGTCCTAAGCTTGCTTTGAGTGTTTTGTCGGCGCTGAGCTTGCCAGAGCTGGCGCGCGCGGTGGCAGGCAAAGACATCTCTGCGTTGACCAAAATTTCTGGGGTTGGGCGTAAGACCGCTGAACGCCTGCTGATGGAGCTCAAAGATAAGATGGAATCGCTGGCAGCCCTGTTTCCTGCAGCCACGGCGGGCGTTGCTGGTGGCACTAGCTCGGTGGTTGTGAGCGTTGGCGCGGCGCAAAGTGAAGCCTTAACCGCTTTGGTCGGCTTAGGCTACAAAGCTAGCGAAGTGGCGCCAGTGTTGGAATCGGTCTGCGGCTCCCCTGAAGGGGTTGAGGCAGATACCGAAGAGTTGGTGCGCCTCGCCCTACGCTACTTCTATCGCCAATCGGAAGCAGGCTAATGAGCATTGAACCCGATCGCTTAATCGCGGCAAGCCCAGTCACGGAGTCGGAGATAACGCTAGATCGAGCGCTGCGTCCCCAACGCTTGTCTGAGTACGTTGGCCAAAGTGCGGTGAAAGAGCAGCTTGGCATCTTTATGGAGGCGGCCAAGCGACGTGGTGAAGCCCTGGATCATACCCTTATCTTTGGCCCGCCCGGATTAGGTAAAACCACGTTGGCACACATTATTGCCAATGAGATGGGCTCCACGCTTAAATCTACCTCGGGTCCGGTGTTAGAGCGGCCGGGTGACTTAGCAGCGCTGCTAACCAACCTAGATGCTCACGATGTACTCTTTATTGACGAAATACATCGGCTGAGTCCGGTGGTCGAAGAAATTTTGTACCCAGCCTTAGAAGATTTCAAAATTGACATTTTGATCGGCGAAGGCCCGGCGGCACGTTCGCTAAAGCTTGATCTACCGCCGTTCACCCTGGTTGGTGCCACCACACGCGCAGGTTTGTTGACCTCACCCCTGCGAGATCGTTTTGGCATTGTGCAACGATTGGAGTTTTACAGGGTCGAAGAGCTAACCAACATCGTGCGCAGATCAGCAGAAAAGCTGTCTTTGCAGGCAGATGAGGCTGGTGCGCAAGAAGTGGCCAAGCGTTCTCGAGGAACACCACGAATTGCCAATAGGCTCTTGCGGCGCGTACGAGATTATGCGGAAGTGCGCGCTGACGGTGTAGTGACAGCGCAAGTTGCTGATGCGGCTTTGGACATGTTGCACGTGGATGCACACGGGTTTGATACTATGGATCGGCGGTTGCTTAACGCTATTATGGAAAAGTTCGATGGTGGTCCGGTTGGGCTCGACTCGTTGGCCGCTGCCATTAGTGAAGAAAAGGACACCATTGAAGACGTGTTAGAACCTTATCTCATTCAACAGGGCTATTTAATGCGAACACCACGTGGTCGAGTGGCGACGTTAAAAACCTACACACACTTCGGCTTGGCGGCGCCTGCGAGCATCGCTCAAGCCACTGCTAGCAACCTTCTTCAGGACGGCGTTAGCAGCTAGCAATAGTTGCCCTGTGTCCTTTTCCCATTGCGCTTGGTCGTGCTTAATTTTTTAAGGAGCTATCTTGTCTGAACAGTTATCCGTTTGGGAACTAGTGGTTAATGCCAGCCTGTTGGTGCAGGTTGTTATGGGGTTGCTGGCGTTGGCGTCAGTGGTGTCCTGGATGATGATTTTCCAGCGCTGGTTCTTCCTCAATCGTGTGGCCCGCAATGTGGATGAATTTGAAGACCATTTTTGGTCCGGCATCGATTTGCGCGCCCTCTACAACGAGCTTGATGGCAAAGACGATCTCACCGGCATCGAGTCCATGTTTGTGGCTGGTTTTAAAGAGTATTCACGTATGGCGGAACAGCCCAATGCAGACGCAGACGCTATCATGCAGGCGGTGCAGCGGGCTACGCGAGTGACCTTGAACCGCGAAGAAGGGCGCTTGGAAGCAACCTTGCCGTTTTTGGCGACCGTCGGTTCCACCAGCCCGTACGTAGGCTTGTTTGGTACGGTTTGGGGCATCATGAATTCGTTCCGAGGCCTGGCTAATATGACCCAAGCGACCTTGGCGTCTGTTGCACCCGGTATCTCTGAGGCGTTGGTGGCTACCGCCATGGGACTATTTGCTGCTATTCCTGCGGTCATTGGCTACAACCGCTTCTCCGCTCGAGTTGAGGTGCTGATGAAACGTTACGAAGCCTTTAGCGATGAGTTCATCAGCATTTTACATCGTGCTGCTCATAGCCGCGGCAAATCGAATACACCGGGTTCGCCGCAGTGAGCCTTTTACGTTCGGGTAACAGCTTACGCATTAAGCTAGGCATTAGTTGAGGCGCTGAGGATGGCGAACCGTCGAAAACCCATGTCCGAGATTAACGTGGTGCCTTACATCGATGTGATGTTGGTGCTGCTGGTGATCTTTATGGCTACAGCCCCCTTGTTAACTCAAGGGGTAAACGTGGACCTACCCAATGCACCGTCTGCGACCATTGATGATCCAACGGAAGATCCGTTGGTGATCTCGGTGCGTGCGGATAGCGCCATATTCCTTAACTTAGGCATTGATAATGCTGAGGATGAAGGGACTCGAGTCACCATCTACTCCTTAGAAGATCAAGCGGGCAAAATTCTTCGTGCTCGGCCTGAAGTGGCGGTTTACGTCAAAGCTGATGAGTCACTCGATTACGGTGAGGTGATCCGGGTTATGTCCGTGCTGCAAAAGGCGGGCGCGCAAAGCGTTGGTTTGATCACCGATCCACCGGAGTTAGCAGGCGGGTAACCGGTTATGGTTTTTGCACTGCGCATGTACATATTGCCGTTGCTGCTTGCCGTGGCTATCCACGCTTTGGCAGCGCTGGCTTTGGTGCGTGGGTTTAACCCTGAAGCGATCACCACCAAGGTGATCAAGCCGCAGATTGTGCAATCCAAATTAATTGTTCTGGAGCCCAAACGCTCTAAAACCAAACCCAAACCGATCCCAAAACCAATGTTGACGCCGGCACCGGTAGTACAACCAAAGCCCGAACCGAAACCGCTACCTAAGCCTGAACCTAAACCCAAGGCTGAACCTGCAAAGCCCAAAGTAGATGCTGCAGCCAAGCGCAAAGCGGCGTTGAAGAAGAAGCAAGAGCAGGAGGCGCAGGCCAAAGCCGAGCGCTTGCAGGCGCTAGCTGACCAGTCGTTTATGGATGCGCTGGACGATGAGCAGGCCATGCTAGATGAAGTGGCTGATGCTAGCGATGCTGCTGTGGATGCCGCTGCGGCCCAGTCCTTTCGAATGGGTATCTATCAGGCGGTGGTTGGTAACTGGTCACGACCACCTAGCGCACGCCAGGGTATGCAGGTGACCTTGCTGGTAGAGCTGGTGCCCACCGGCGATGTGGTCAGTGTGAGTATTGTAGATTCTAGCGGTAACGGTGCATTCGACCGATCCGCGCAGAGTGCGGTGAACAAAGTAGGGCAGTTTGTGGTCCCTACAGAGTCGGAGTTGTTTGAACGACATTTTCGTAAGTTCACCTTGTTATTTAAACCAGAGGATTTGTTACGGTGAAGCAGTTGTTGCGGACTTTAGCGCCAATATTGGTTGTCGGCTTGCTCGGCGGTTGGATGTTGGCTGCCCAGGCAGAAAGCCTAGATACCATCATTATCGACAAAGGCTACGATAAACAAACGAAGATTGCGGTAGTGCCCTTCTTGCAAGGCGCGGACCTCAATGGTGCGCCACCGCTAGCGGACATTATTAGCGCGGATTTGGCGCGCAGCGGTCAATTTGCCCCCTTAGAGCAAGGCAACATGTTGTCTTACCCAACGGATCGTAAGCAGGTGTTCTTCCGGGACTGGCGCATTTTGGGCGTGGAATATCTGCTCATCGGTCGAGGCCGGGCGAATGGCCGGGGTGGTTTCACCGTGGACTATCAACTGTTTGATGTGTTCAACGAGCGCGAGGTTGTGGCGGCGGCAGTATCCCCCAGTGCTGACCAATGGCGGTCGGCAGCACACCAGATTGCGGACAAGGTGTACGAGAGCATTACGGGCATCCGTGGCGCCTTTAACACCAAGATTGTTTACGTCCTGGGCGAAAATGCGGCGAAATCTAACGCCACCTATGCGTTAGAGATTGCGGATGCGGATGGTGCTCAAGCTCGGAATCTGTTCTTGTCTGACCAACCCATTATGTCTCCAACTTGGGCGCCAGATGGCCAGCAGGTGGCTTACGTGTCGTTTGAAACAGGTCGTCCTGCCATCATGTTGCAAAACATCAAGACCGGCGCGCGTGAACAGCTGACGGCGTTTAAGGGTATCAACAGCTCCCCGGTTTTCTCGCCAGATGGCAAGCAAATAGCCATGGTGCTGTCGCGTGATGGCAATCCGGAAATCTACGTGATGTCGCTGGCTGATCGCCGATTGCGACGTATCACCCGGCATCACTCTATTGATACCGAGCCGAGCTGGAGTCCTGATGGTAAACACCTGCTATTTACCTCAGATCGTGGCGGTAAGCCCCAGATCTACCAACTGGATATGGCGAATAATTTTGTCGAGCGCCTAACCTTTGAAGGGGACTACAATGCCCGCGCACGCATGCTGGAAGACGGCAAGCATCTCATTTTTGTGCACCGTCGAAACGGTGTGTTTCATATCGCTTGGATGGATATTGAGCGTGACGATGTTCGGGTTTTAACCTCAACCTCGTTGGATGAATCGCCCTCATTAGCGCCTAACGGCAGCATGCTAATTTATGCGACGCAATCTCAGGGCAAAGGTATACTTGCCGTAGTTTCAATGGACGGTCGTGTAAAATATCGGCTGCCTTCGTCAGCTGGTGATGTTCGCGAGCCAGCTTGGTCACCCTACATGGGTGATCTCGGAACGCGTTAACTGTTGGTTCTGTTGTGGGTAACACCACGGCGGTGGCTGCAGCTAGAGCGGAAGTTAATAGCGAACAAAATTTGGGTATGCGGCATAGGCTTACGAGCCAAATTAAGGTGCTGCCAAGGAGATATAGAATCATGTTTTACCAGTGGATACGTAGCCTAGCGCTTGCGAGTTTGGTATTGGTTGTGGCGGCGGGCTGTACCTCAGGCACGCGCACCGAACCGGTTGAACCTTCTGTGGGACCAACGCAAACACCGGATCGCACGCCCCCGCCTGTTGATACCACACCGGTTTCTTCTGCATCCGTGGATAGCAACGGCAACCCTTACTTTCCGGGCACCTCACGTTTGCTACCTCGCACCTTTTACTACGCTTATGACCGTGCCAACCTAGGCCCAGATGACCTAGCCGCACTAGAGATGCATGCCTCGTTTTTACGAGACAATCCTGGGCGTCGAGTCATTATTGAAGGCCATTGCGACGAACGTGGTACCCGTGAGTACAACCTAGCCTTAGGTGAGCGTCGGGCTAACTCAGTTCGCCGTTTCTTGGTTTCTGCTGGGGTCCCCGGCTCGCAGCTCGAAACCGTGAGCTTCGGTGAAGAGCGTCCAGAAGATGCAGGCCACGCGGAATCGGCCTGGGGCCGTAATCGCCGTGCGGTTATGTTGTACCGCTAGGTTAGATCGATGATTAGGATCTTCAACACAGCGCTTAGGCATGTGGCTCTAGGCACCCTAGTCGGTGCGTCGTTTTCTCTTTCGGCCTGTGCGGTAGCCGCAGTGCCGGTGGAGGAGTCCACTGGCCGGGGGGCTGCGACCGCGGTTCAACCCTTGGCTCAGCCAGCGTCGGGTGGTGTTTCCACTGCGCGCCTCTCCGAGCTTTACTTCCAATTGCAGACGCTGCAGCAAGAGGTGCAAGACTTGCGCGGACTGGTTGAAGAGCAGGCGCACCAGCTGAGCCGGTTGCGCAAAGATCAGAAATCCCAATACCTAGATTTAGACCGGCGTATGCAAGGTGTCGCAGGCGTTGCGCGCTCTAGCGGTGGAGCAACCCGCGCCCCAGCACGCACACCCACGCAGGCGACTAACCCAGGAGTTGGGCAGCCTGCACTGCGTGATGGCGAGTTATATGTTCCAGTGCCTGGAAGTGACTCTGGGTCAAATGCTGGTACCGATCCAGGCGCCAACAACCCACAACCTGCAGCCAATAGCGGTGCAGCGGATGCCAAGGAACGTAAAGCCTACAGCGATGCGATTGGCCTTATGAAGGCACGACAGTTTGATCAATCGATACTGGCGTTCAATCGTTTGGTGGTGGATTACCCCGGTGGCTCCTACAACGGGCATGCGTTTTATTGGTTGGGTGAGCTTTATCTTGCGAAGAGCAATGACGCAAAAGCTCGACAGCAATTTGTACAGGTGATTGATCTCTACCCAAACCATGCCAAGGTGCCAGATGCGCTGTACAAAATTGGCGTGGTCTATCACCGACAAGGGGACAAAGATCGCGCGTTGCAGTATCTAAACCGCGTGCGCGGCGAGTTTGCTAACAGCAATGCGGCAAAGTTGGCTGCTGATTACGCCAAAGAGATGCAGTGACCACAACGGTTAACGCGCAGGCGGCTGCCTGTGGGTCCGATGACATGCTTGACGCCAGCCAGCTGCGCATCACCGAAATCTTCCTATCCTTGCAAGGGGAAGCCGCGACCGCCGGTTACCCCACGGTGTTTGTGCGCCTCACCGGTTGTCCGTTGCGCTGCCAATATTGTGATACTGAATATGCGTTTCATGGCGGAGAGCAACGTAGTCTGGCTGATATCTGCGCTCAGGTAGTGGCTTATGGCGTTGACCATGTCACCGTGACCGGTGGCGAGCCGCTTGCCCAGCCCAATGTTCTCCCGTTGATGGTGGCCTTGTGTGATGCTGGTCTGCGAGTGTCGCTGGAGACTAGTGGCGCATTGGATGTGGCTGCAGTTGATAGCCGAGTCAGCAAGGTAATGGATCTAAAAACGCCTGGATCTGGGGAGGTGAGTCGTAACTTGTGGAGCAACCTGGCGCATTGCGGCCCTCACGATCAGATTAAATTTGTCCTGTGCAATCGCAGCGACTATGACTGGGCCAAGTTGAAGTGTGATGAGTTGCAGCTTGCCGGTCGGGTTGGTGTGGTTTGGTTTTCGCCCAGCGTTGATGAGTTGCCGGCACGCGATTTGGCGGATTGGATTGTTGAAGACCGGCTAAAAGTGCGGATGCAAGTTCAGCTGCACAAGCTGCTTTGGGGCGCGGAGCCAGGACGATGAGCCAGGCAGCGGTTGTTTTAGTGTCTGGCGGGTTGGATTCCGCAACCACTCTAGCCATTGCACGCGATCGAGGGTTCGACTGTTATGCGCTGTCCTTTGCTTACGGCCAGCGTCACCAGCTAGAGCTAGAAGCGGCGAGCCAAGTGGCTCAACATCTAGGCGCGTTGGCGCACCGGGTCATGCCCATTGATCTCTCTATGTTTGGCGGGTCTGCACTGACCGATGCGTCGCTGGCTGTCCCAGAAGCGGCGCTCGATGCGCCGGTGGATGAGGCTGGCGCAATTCCGGTTACTTATGTGCCTGCGCGTAACACCGTCTTTTTATCCTTGGCCCTGGCTTGGGCTGAAACCCTCCAGGCACGTCACATCTTTATCGGTGCCAACGCGGTGGATTACTCAGGCTATCCAGATTGTCGTCCCGAGTTCCTGCAGGCCTTTGAAGATATGGCCAATTTGGCAACCAAAGCGGCTGTGGAAGCGCAAGATGCCTCGGAGCGTCTGCAGATTGAAGCGCCTTTGGTCGCCATGACCAAGGCTGAGATTATTCAGACCGGCCTTCAACTGGGCGTGGATTTCGCGCTCACCTTGTCTTGCTACCAACCTGACCTGCATGCTCAGGCCTGCGGCCGCTGCGATAGCTGCCGTATTCGGCATCAAGGATTTGTGGCTTGCGGGGTAAAAGACCCAACTCGGTACGCCTGAGCGCAGTTGTAAGCCGGAAAATACTAAATTTCGACTGTAACTTGCCTCTAAGGGTTGGCAAGCACGGGCCGGATACATACAATTCGCGCTCGCTGCAAAGCGTTGGGCCGTTAGCTCAGTTGGTAGAGCACCGGGCTTTTAACCTGTTGGTCCCGAGTTCAAGTCTCGGACGGCCCACCAACTTTTTCCAGACCCTACTTCTAGCCTGTCAGGCTAGCAGTAGGTGTTTCTCGCTGCTGTGCTAGCTAGCTGGCAGCAACGATCAAAACCCCATCATCACGTACGCGTTGCACCACTACCCTGGTGCCTGCGCTGATGGTTTCTTCCTGGCTGGCTACTTGCCAGCGAGTATCGCCAAGAAAGTACCCAGTCGGGTTCGCATGGATATCCTGGGTCAACTCAAAACTTTTGCCCACTAACTTAGCCTTGCGCTGATTCAGCTCCGGGGCATCGGTGACGCTGTTGAAATCTCGAAAGAAATGCCAATAGGCCCAGGAAAACAGTACGGCGAGCGGGGCGAAGACCCAGATACCGGACCAAATGTCGGCGGGTGCCGCTAGCCAAACGTAAGCCGAGGTGACAAAGGCGGCAGCCGCCATGCCGAGAAAGAAGCCGGTAAACCCAAGCATCTCGATGATGAGCAGCACAATGCCTACACTCAACCATAGGTAGAGGGGTGGGAAGCTCATCCTCTGTCGTCCTTAAGCACCTCACGAATGCCTTCGATGGAGCCCAGCAAGCTGCCGGCTTCAAAGGGCATTAGCACCACTTTGGAGTTGTTGGAGGTGCCAATGGCTTGCACGGCTTCGGTGTATTTCTGGGCGATAAAGTAATTGATGGCCTGGCGGTCACCGTTGCGAATAGCGATGGAAACGGTTTCGGTAGCTTTGGCCTCTGCTTCCGCCAAACGTTCGCGAGCCTCTGCATCTCGAAACGCCGACTCGCGCCGGCCCTCTGCTTCGAGTACCGCCGACTGCTTCTCACCTTGGGCGCGAGCAATTTCTGCCTCTCGATAACCTTCGGCTTCTAAGATAGTGGCCCGCTTTTCGCGCTCTGCTTTCATCTGTTTGGCCATGGCATCCACCAAATCTTGCGGTGGCTTAATGTCCTTGATCTCGATGCGCGTCACTTTGAGCCCCCAAGGACGCGTGGCTTCGTCGACCTTTTCGAGCACCTGGCGGTTGATCTTGTCACGCATGGATAAGGTTTCGTCTAGGGCCATGGAGCCGATGACGGCACGTATGTTGGTCATAACCAGGTTTTGCAGGGCGTACTCGAGGTTGTTCACTTCGTAGCTGGCCGCGGCGGCATCGGAGATTTGGAAGAAGCAGACGGCATCGGTGATCACGGTTGCGTTGTCGTTGGTGATGACCTCTTGGCCGGCCACATCGAGCACCTGCTCCATCATGTTTTGCTTGCGGCCAACGCGTTCAATGAAAGGCACCAAAATACCTAAGCCGGATGGCAAGGTCCGGGTGTATTTGCCGAAACGTTCGATTGTCCAGTTTTCGCCCTGAGGCACAATTTTAACGATGGCGCTGGCTACAACCACCGCCAAGACCAACAAGATGATGGTGCTAATTTCAAAACCCATAGGAACTTCCTGTTTGCGATTGGCTAGCGAAGCCTGAGTATACAACACCGCAAATTTGCTGCCGTATACTGGTGTTATCAGCATTTTTTATTAACTCGGAGACCACTATGTCAGGTACAGCAACTGCCGATCAGACCAACTCAACTCATCGTGTGAGCACAACCAATGGACATGCACTGATCACTGGTGGTGGTAGCGGTATTGGCCTCGCTTGCGCTGAAGGGCTGCTGGCAGATGGGGTGCATGTCACCATATTAGGACGCAACAAGGACAAGCTGGCCGCGGCGGTTGCTCACTTGCAGCCCCAGGCGATCGCCAATGGCGTTGAGGTCTTCAGCGAGCCTTGCGATGTGTCGAATGAAGCCTCGGTTGCTGAGAGTGTTAAAGCTGCCAACGCGCGGCATCCACTCACCATTGCGGTGGCTAATGCAGGCGTTGGCGGGTTAAGCCCATCGTTGCAGACTACCTCTGATGAGTGGCAGCAAATTATGCAAACGAATCTGGATGGTACCTTCTTCACCTTTAAACAGGCAGGTCAGGCCATTCGTAATAATGGTGGCGGCGCTATGTGTGCGATCTCCTCTATTGCGGGATTGCGCTCCCATCGGTTTATGAGTGCGTATTGCGTCAGCAAAGCGGGCATAGACATGCTGGTGCGTAACCTTGCGGATGAATTGGGTAGCGCTGGCATACGGGTTAACAGTGTCTGCCCAGGGTTGGTGGACACCGATATTGCGGTTGGCTTGTTTGCCACGGATGAAGTGCATCAAGACTACTTAGCCTGCATGCCTATAGGACGAACGGGGGTTGTGTCTGACATTGCCCAGGCCGTGCGCTTCCTTTGTGGGCCTCAGGCAAGCTGGATTACCGGCGTAAACCTCCCGGTGGATGGTGGTCACCATTTGCGCCGTGGTCCCAATCTGGATGTGTTCTCGGGTATGCTTGAAGGGGGTTCAGCCTAGCTTTTTGGCTGCTTGTTTTTCATTTCTTCTGGGAGGGGTTATGTCGCTATCTAAGTTAAGTCGGTCCATTGAAGGGAAGGTTGCCATTGTCACCGGCGCCGCCAGCGGTATGGGTCGTGCAACGGCTGAACTCTTTGCGGACCAAGGCGCCAAGGTTGCCGCCATTGACCTGAATGCCGAACCTTTGCAAGCGGTGGTTGATGGCATAGAGAAAGATGGCTCGACAGCGCGTGGTTGGACTCTAGATTTGGCGGATGCTGGTGCTATTGCCAAAACCATTGAAGAGATTGCCGCACACTTTGGCGGCATTGATATATTGGTGAACAACGCAGGTATCTCCAGCAGCACCCCCATTGATCATCCAGATTACCTAAGCCATTGGAGCAAAACCTTTGCGGTGCTGCTGGATGCGCACGTACACACCATCCGGGCTTGTTTGCCGCACTTACGTGATGCGGAGCACCCGCGCATTGTCAACATCGCTTCGACCGAGGGTTTGGGCGCAACCAAGTTTGGCAGTCAGTACACGTCCGCGAAAACGGGTGTGATTGGCTTGACCCGCTCCTTGGCGGTGGAGTTGGGAGGCGAAGGTATTACGGTGAATTGTGTTTGCCCTGGGCCGATTCGAACCGGCATGACGGATGCCATTCCAGATGAACAAAAACTAATTTTTGCCCGTCGGCGAGTTGCCCTTAAACGCTACGCTGAACCAGAAGAAGTGGCACATGGCACCTTGAGCTTGGTGCTGCCTGCAGCAAGCTTTATTACCGGGGTAACCTTACCCGTTGATGGTGGGTTGACGATCAAGAACGCTTAACCTTGAGCGCCAACAGGAATACCGCCCGGGTTCCGACAAAAGTTGTCTGGGCCTACGGCGCCCCAGCGGTGGGTGCAGGCTACATGTACCTGCTGCTTGGACTGTACGTCATGAAGTTTTCAACCGACGTGCTGCTCATAGCGCCGGGTGTTATGGGTTTGATCTTTGGTTTGTCGCGGTTATGGGATGCGGTATCCGATCCGTTGGTCGGTTACTTAAGCGACAAGACCACACACCAGTTTGGTCGTCGTCGAACTTGGCTGCTCGGAAGCATTGTTCCCATCATAGGCGCTTTTTTGATGGTCTTTGCGCCGCCGGCCAGCCTCACCGGCGCTGGCTTAACGCTCTGGATGGCCGTAGGCATTGTGGGGTACTACTCCGCCATGACCATCTTCTTTGTGCCCCATCTGTCGCTCGGTGCTGAACTAACTACGGACTACCATGAGCGTAGCCGGCTGTTTGGTGTGCGTCATGCGGCCTATACCTTTGGCTGCATTTTGTCCTTAGCCAGTATGTACCTGTTGATCTCTGCGGAGTCCCAAGGTCCGCAAGAAGTCCGCGCTACCGCATTCCAACTAGCCTTGGTTGCCGGTGGGGTGATGGCTGTACTCATTTTGATATCTCTGCCGGCATTGCGCGAACCCCAGCACAGCCAAGCCCCAATGCAATCCCGACCTTATGCAGCGTTCAAAGATGTCTGGAATAACCGCCACGCGCGTTTGCTGATTGGTGTGACCTTTGTAGAGCACATTGGCTCAGCGGCGATTGGTGTGCTCACTCTATACGTCGCGCAATATGTGGTGGGTGCAGCTTATATGGCGCCATTGATGGTTTTGGCCTACATGGCACCATCCAGCCTGTCGGTACCTTTTTGGATTCCTTTGTCGCGTCGCTTTGGCAAACGCCGCTTGTGGATTATCTCGCTGCTGCTATCTGGGGTGTCTTTTGGTGGCATGTTTGCGCTGCCGTTCTTAGATAGCCTAACAGCGCGATTGTGGCTGATCTTTGTTCTGGCAGCGTCTGCGGGTTTTGCAGCGGGTGCTGGGGGTACCATCAGCCCGTCCATTCAAGGTGACGTGATTGATTTTGATGAGCTGCATACCGGTGAGCGTAAAGAAGGGTCCTACTTTGCCGCTTGGAATTTTGTGTACAAGTGTGCGCTCGGGGCGATGTTGATGTTGACCGGCATAGCACTAAGTTTGGCCGGGTTTGTGCCCAATGTGGAGCAGACCATGAAGGTACAGCTCACCATGGTTGGTTTGTATGGCTTGCTGCCCCTCGCGTGCTACTTGATGGCGGCACTCATGTTTCGGCGTTTTTCGCTCAACGAAGAAGAATGCACCGAGATCCGCAGGCAACTGGATGAGCGCAATAACACTCAGATACCAGCCGTTGCTAACACGGCTTAACTGAGCCTGATTAGCTTGCCGTGAACTTGCCTGGCCGGCGTTCTGCCACCGCCAACACACCTTCTTTGTGGTCATTGGTTTGCTGTAAGCGAAATTGCTCACCGTATTCATGGTCTGTTTGCCGCTGCACAGCATCGGCAATGCCTTGGCGCATGGTGGCGCGAACGCTCTTGAGTGCAAGCGGTGCGTTTTCAGCAATCTCGGCAGCAAAGGCAATGGCTTGCTCGCGCAAAGTTTCTGCTGAAACCAGTTTGTCCACCAGGCCCCAAGCTTGGGCTTGCTCGCCGCCGATTCGACGCCCGGTGAGAAACAGCAGGTTCGCTTTTTGTTCACCAATAATTTTTGGCAAGGTGTGCGTGAGGCCAAAGCCAGGATGAAAACCGAGCTTGACGAAGTTGGCGGTGAAGCGCGCCTCGGGACAAGCCACGCGAAAATCGGGCATGACGGCCAGACCAAAGCCGCCACCAACCGCTGCCCCTTGGATAGCGCCAATCACAGGTTTGGCGTTTTTGAAAAGTCGGACCCCAGCGGTGTACAGCGGGTTGCCGCTGGCAATGGTGCGTTTTTTTCGTTCTTCTTGCCCGCTCGCATCAGCAAAGTTGTTCCCCGCGCAAAAGTGCTTGCCTTGAGAGGCTAGAACCAGTGCCCGAATGTTGTCATCTTCATCGAGTGCATCAAATGCATCCGCGAGGTGGTTGATCAGATGGACATCAAAAAAATTGTTGGGGGGGCGTTGCATCTCGAGCACGGCAACATGACCATGATGGCTAACGCTAACATCTCCAAACTGCATGGCTGTTCCTGAACTGAGGGTGGTTAGCGCATTTTACCCGGTCCACCGTCTCTGACAACATGCGATAACCATATGACGCTAGGTGGACAAGATGAACCCTACACAACGGCTGATGCAACCTCTGACATGGCAGGTTGGCGGTGTAAAAATTACGCGAATAGTAGAGCTAACGACCGCCTCACTGGGTCCACATTTATTGCCTCAGGCAACACCCGAGTTGATGCTGGCGGTACCCTGGCTACAACCCTTTATCGATGAGCAGGGTCGCATAATCCTCAGTATGCATGCGTTGGTGGTTGAAGCAGACGACAAGTTGATTGTGGTGGACACCTGCATCGGTAACGACAAAGAGCGTGTTTATCCCCGCTGGCATCAAATGCAAACGAATTTTTTGGAACGCTTTCAAGCCTTGGGTTTTGATCCCGATGCGGTGGATGTGGTGTTGTGCACACACATGCATGTGGACCATGTTGGCTGGAATACGCGTTGGCAGAATGACGCTTGGCAACCAACTTTTGGCAACGCACGTTATCTGTATGCACAACAAGAGTGGGCTCACTGGCAAACCCAAGAGCAAGAGTATGGCCCGGTGGTGGAAGATTCGGTGCAACCCATTTTTGCTGCGGGCTTAGCGGATCTGGTGCCTGCTAACCACCAAGTAACCAACGCCGTTCGTTTGATTTCGACACCAGGGCATACGCCCGGGCACGTGAGCGTAGGCATTGAATCCCAAGGCCAATCCGCGGTGATCACCGGCGACATGATCCATCATCCCTGCCAAATTTTGCACCCGCAGTGGGCATCGCTAGCGGATGTTGATGGCAACTTGGGTGTTACCACTCGCAACGCTTTTTTGGCTCGTTATAGCGACACGCAGACGTTGATCATTGGAACCCACTTTGCCACGCCAACCGCCGGCTATGTCGTGAGCAGCGATGCAGGCTATGTGTTTTCTTATGCTTAGCCTGAGGCGTGTGACGGCAGCGGCGTCACCGCTGGGGTAGTGGTGTTTCTGGCTTGAGCTGCCAGCAGCCGGGTGACTTTGTCCCGCAGCTCGTTAAGCGAAAAGGGCTTGTGTAGGAACGGCCATTCGTTGTCATGGGATTCTGAGTAGCCAGAGATGATTAAAATGGCCAAGTTTGGGCAGCGCTGCTGTGCAAAGGCGGCAAGCTCGTAACCGGAGGTATCACCGGGCATCACGATGTCGGTGATGAGTAGGTCAGGTACCTGGTTGTCGATTAACATTTGCTTGCCAGCATCGCCGCTGATGGCGATGGATACGTCGAGCCCAAGTGATTCCAGCAGCCGTTGGAGTACATCCCGCACTTCTTTTTGGTCTTCCACGACTAAGACTTTGGCATGTGCGGGTAGGGCCATGGGTTGGGTCACCAGCAGGTCGTTTTCGGGCTCGCTATCCACGTCCACGGTTGGCAGCGAAATGGTGACCTCGGTTCCTAAATTTTCGGTGCTGGTAATATTTAGGTCGCCACCGGATTGCTTAACGAACCCAAACACCATGCTAAGCCCAAGCCCGGATCCTTGGTTGGTGGCTTTGGTGGTAAAAAATGGATCGGTTGCAAGCTTAAGCTCATTAGCGCGCATGCCACGCCCATTGTCGGTCACCGATATGCGCACAAACTCACCTTGCTCTGTAGGCGCCGCTTCTACCGTGATCACAATAGCGCCGCCTTCCGTTAGCGCTTCTTTGGCATTTAACAATAGATTGAGCAAGCAGGTGGTGAGCTGAGAGCGGTCAACGGCTACCTGGCAGCGCTGGGGAGCGTTGATGCGCAAGGTTATATTTTCGTCCAGGCTACGTTGGAAGATTGGCAGCAACTCGTTGGTAAATTCCTGCAACTCTAAGCGCTCAGGCTTGAGCGGCTGCTTGCGAGCGTAAGCCAGCAGGCCAGAGGTGATGTCGGCGGCAGACTCAGCGGCACGTAAAATATCATTGACCGATTGCTCAGCCCGGGTTTGATCTTCTGTTAGGTCATCTTTGAGGAGCTCTGCACTCAGGGTGACCACCGTCATTAGGTTGTTAAAATCATGCGCAACGCCCCCGGTTAACTGCCCCAGCGCCCGAAGTTTTTCGCCTTCAAACAAGCTTTGCTGAAGCAGCCGCCGATCTTCCTCAACGTTGAGCCGTGCTGCCATGGTGGATTCAAGGGCTTGGGTACGCTCCACAACTTGGGCTTCCAAGCGTGAGCTAGCATAACGCTCACGCTCAGCCAGCCGTTTTTGGAAAATTCTAGATAGCAGCAAATAGACAACTAAGACCAACAGCCCACCAAGCAACAAGGAGCCGACCAGCACGGTTTGGCTTAGCCGGGTCTGCATGAAAAGCTCGCGTTCGCGCTGTTGCGAGAGCATCAACTCGTGTGCCTTGGTATCTCGGTCTAGCTTTGCGTGCAAAAGCGATAGCTGAGTTTTGAAGCTACTGTTTTCTGTTAGGCGTTCTGCCTCTTGAGCTTGAGCTTGCTCGGCAAACGCTGCGGCGTAGTCGCCTAAAGCGGCGTGGCTAGAGGCGCTAATTCTTAGCGCTTGAGTCAGGCTGTCGGTTGGTGCTTCTTGGTCAAGGTTAGGCTTTAGCTTTTCCAAGGTGTCCAGTGCGGCCATTGGATTGCCAGCGTGGTTGTGCGCTCGGGCTAGAATCAATTGCAGTTGATCTGCTCGAGATTTGTTGTTGCTTGCTTTTGCTTGTTGCAACGCTAGCTTAAGTTTTGCCAGTGCTTGGTCGACTTTGCCTTGGGCCAAGAGGGCCTCTGCCAACGCTGCCTCGGCATTGAGATGGGTGTTGCTATCGATGTCCTTGGCATGTGCCAGCAGATGTGGTTGCAGGCGACTAATCGCAGCATCTGGATCGCCAAGCCCAATATCGGCTCGTGCTAGATAGGTCAACGCAATGGTCATCCAGTTCGTGCTGCCGCTTTCGCTAACCCAGGGTAGGGCGGCAACGAAGGTTTGCTTGGCCTCTTCGTAGAGCTTGGCGCGAAGTTGGCTGACCCCAAGGTTAAACGCCAGAATACGACCGATTGAAGGGTTTTGTGTGTCTGCTAGATATTGGTGAGCTAACTCAAAATGTGCGAATGCTTGAATTGGCAGCCCTAACTCCAGGTAGGTAACACCGCGGGAGTTGTGGATCTCTGACAACTCCGACCGTAGGCCCGAGCGCTCGGCTGCCATCAGTGCTCGCTGGTTGAACTCCAATGCTTGAACCAGTTGACCAGAACGCAGGTATAGATTGCTCAGCAGATGCCAGGCGATGGCGGTTAGCTGAGGCTTCGACATGGCGTCTACTTGAGAGTGCAGCGCCAAGCAGGTCGACTGGGGCATTAAACCGTCTCGTTGCCGCAGATCGCAGGTGAGCAACTGGCCAACCAGGCGTAGATCTGGGTGGTAGGTATCGGAGTTGCTCAGCATGGTTTGGCTTTTTTGATGCCAGGACTGGCTGCTTTGGCTGTCGCTGCGTAGTCGATAGGCTAACCACAAGGTAAGCTCTGCGCGTTTGTTGGCATCGGTCTCGGGATCGGCCTCGGCCTCGAGCAGTTGCTCTTGTGTTAGCTGGCCTAAGCCGAAATTATCTGAATTTTGTGCAAAAGTGGCGTGGCTGCTTAAACCCAGCGTAGAGATGAGTAAACAGTGGACGATAAAGCGGGTAGCTAGGTCTGCTTTGGGCCTGTCTCTTTGCGTTTTGCCCGTGCGATGTAACAATTGCTCGGCCAACGTTGGCCCCCATTTCTTGACTAAGGCAGCCTAGTTGAGCGGTGCACTCCGTGCAACACCGCCGCACCTCAGATGTTGGTTAAGCTTTGCTGCCGAGGCTAACCTTGTTGCGTGGTATGCTTATAAATCCCTACTAGTCGGCTCTCATTTGGCCTCTCGCGACATATTTTCTGCATTGGAGATTCCCGACTTTCGATGGTTGTGGATCGGCAGCCTTGGCTCTTCGTTTGCCATGAACATGCAGATCATCGCGCGCGGCTGGCTGGTCTACACCTTAACCTCATCACCGCTGGATCTAGGTTGGGTCACCATCTCGTTTATGTTGCCTACGGTGTTGTTTGCCCTGTGGGGTGGGGTGCTAGCGGACCGAATACCGAAACGTCGGGTGATTGTGCTAGCACAACTGCTGAACGCCATTGCGACCCTGATCATGGCCCTCATTATCTTCAACGATCAGGTGACCTTCTGGCATTTCATTTGGTTTGGCTTCTTTAACGGTTCGATCCTTGCGTTGTCGATGCCAGCCCGCCAGGCCTTTGTCCCCGAGCTGATCCCCGAGCGCTTGATCTTCACGGCCATGGCGCTCACCACCACTTCCTGGAATCTGTCGCGGATTGTAGGCCCGGCTTTGGCTGGGCTGCTGATTGCCTACTTTGCTGATGGGGACACGTCATCTACCTACGGCGTTGGCATCCTGTATTTTGTAATCGCCGGTCTGTACCTCATTAGCGGCCTAACCATGCTGGGTGTATCCAAGCCTGGGCAGGTGCAGCCGCCCGATGACAAGTCGCCTTGGACCGATGTAGCGGATGCGCTGCGCTATGTCTGGGCGCATCCACCGGTGTTCGGTCTGATCTTGCTTGGCATAGTGCCCTTTCTTTTTGGTATGACGGTAAACACCTTGCTGCCCGCGTTTAACCAAGACATCCTGGGCGGAGGACCGGAAGACTTGGGTTACCTAGTGTCTGCAATGGGTTTGGGCGCAATCATCGGTTCGTTGATGCTCGCCACCATGGGCGGGCTGAAGCGCAAGGCGTTGTGGCTGTTGGTGAGTGCCTTTGCTTGGGCTGGTCTAACCTTGTTGTTTGGGTTTACCACAACCACCTTAGCCGCATTGCTGGTGATGGCGCTCACCGGCTGGGTTAGCGCTTGGAACATGTCGTTGAATCGCGGCTTGCTCCAGATGCAGGTAGACGACCATATGCGTGGACGTATCTTGAGCATTGATATGATGTCCCACGGTTTGATGCCCCTGGGTCTTATTCCTATCAGCTATATTGCTGAATACACCAGTGTGGCTGGGGGCATTATGGCGTCGGGGGGTGCATTTTTGGTCGCCGTAGCGCTGCTGTTGTTGTTTTCACCGAGCATTCGACGGGTTGATGAGGGGTTGTAGGGATGGGTTGGGATTTACTGATTCGCGGTGCCAAGCTATTTGATGGTAGCGGTGGCCCAGGCGTTATGGCCGATGTTGCCGTTTCCGATGGTCGTATCAGCGCTATTGGTCAGCAGCTGCCCATCGCTCAGGCCCGCACTTGCATAGAAGCGGAAAACCAATTTTTAGTGCCCGGTTTGATTGATATCCACACCCATGAAGACCTAGAGGTTGAGCTGATCCCAGGTCTACCTGAAGTAGTACGCCACGGCACTACCTCGGTGGTGGTTGGCAATTGCTCTATAGGTTTGGCCTACGGCGCACTAAGGGACGGCCAGCAAGATCCTATCGTGGACTGCTTTGCCCGGGTTGAGAACATTCCGAAGTCGGTGCTGCAACAAGTGGCTGAACGTGCCACCTGGCAGACCAGCGCTGAGTATCTAGCCCACCTCAACGAGTTGCCCTTAGGACCAAACGTTGCCCCTTTGATTCCCCATTCAATGCTACGCATTGCCGTGATGGGGTTAGATGCAAGCATCAATCGGCAACCCACAACGGCTGAACTCAGTCGTATGACCGAATTGCTTGAGCAAGGCATGCACCAGGGTTACGTTGGGTTTTCCACGGACGGGTTGCCTCTGCATTTTTTAGCGAACCAGCCGAACCTAGCGAAACGTATTCCGACCCAGTACGCCAAATATCCGGAATACAAACAGTTGACCGATGTTGTGCGTGAACACAACCGGGTTTGGCAAATGACCCCGGCGACCGATGATAGTGCGTTGACCCTGCGCTTGTTTGCGCTAACCAGCGCACGCCTGCATGGCAAGCCGCTAAAGATCACGGCGCTTGCTGCTATCGATTCGGTCAACAACCGCAGCACTAAAGCCCGGGCGTTGTTGTTCTCACGTTTGCTGAACTCAAGCCTGGCGGACGGTCACTTTCGCATGCAAGCCTTGGCCGCTCCGTTCAAGATTTGGTCTGAAGGGGCGGTAAGCCCGTTGGCCGAAGCAAATCCGCTGATGCGGCAGCTGATCGAGACCGAGTTGGACGATCGCGCGGCCAGGGTTGCAGTGCTATCCCAACCGGAATATGTGGAAGCGTTTCGTGAGATGTGGGCAAGGGGTAAGTCCGGTTGGAATCTTGGTCACTTGCGTCGTCGTTTGCGGATGGAAACCGAATTTTTGACTCGAGATTTGGCCGACATGGTGGTTTACCGTTCGCCGGTACCTCAGTGGGCAGGGCGGAGCATGGCGGAGGTTTACACAGACTATCTGGTTTGGTGTGCATCCGAAGCCCAGTACCAAGGTCCTGAGTTATCAGAGCAAAACCGCGCGTTCAACGAGATAGGCGCAGCAGTGCGCTGCGACGGCGAGTTCTTTGTTGCCCTATTGCGTCATTTTGACCGTGACTTGATTTGGCACTACGTCAACGCTAACCGCGACCCAAAGGTGATTAAACAATTGTTGCTCGACCCGGTCTTGTTGCCAGGCTTCAACGACAGTGGCGCGCACGTGACCAATATGGCCTTTTACGACGGTAATCTGCGCGCCTTGCGCATTGGTCTAGAAGACTCGGAAGCCTTGTTTAGCACTATGCTGCGCAGGTTAACGTCAGAACCTGCGGCATTTTTTGGTTTAGCCGCGGGTTCCATCGAAGTGGGTGCAGCAGCGGATCTAACCTTGCTCAACCCTGAACAGCTGCGCAGCTATGACGGTGATGCCAACATTGAGTTGATTCATCGTGACGAGTTTGGGTGCGAGCAGTTGGTCAATCGTTCCGGTGGCGTTGTTGCTGGGACTTTTGTGGCAGGTCAGCAACTGTGGGATGGCCAGAACTTCACCGCAGATTTTGGGCGCAAAGGGGCTGGGCGAGCCTTAACGGCAAACAACAAGCAGCCTTAGGAGCAGCGACGAGCGATGGCACTAAAAATTGGTTTGATTTCGGATACTCATCTCCCTGAGGCGGGCAAGTTGTTGTGGCCTCAGGTGTTTGAGGCCTTTGCGGGTGTGGACATGATTTTTCATGGTGGGGATGTGCACGAGTTTTGGGTGTTGGACCAGTTGGAGCAAATTGCCCCCGTGTACTGTGCTCGGGGTAACGGCGAAGACGGTAGCGGTGGGCGCGACATTCAGCCAGATGATCCGCGCGTGAAAGATGCTTGGCTTTTAAATTTAGAAGGCTTGTGGGTTGGCATCACCCACTATGTGCCAGTGCCCGAGCGTCCACCCAATTTTACCTTAGATCGTTGGATCGAACGGTTTTTCCCGGAGCAACGCCCAGACGTCATTGTCTCTGGCGATACACATAGAGAATGCATCGCGCAAATTGCAGACGTGTTTTGTGTTAACCCGGGCTCGCCTACCTACCCACATAACTACGATACCTGCTACGGCACCATTGGCTTTTTAGAGCTAGATGCTGGCAAAGCAGATGCCAGCATTTGGCAAATCACCGATGAAGGTATTGCCCCCTTTGATTTTGATGCGATACCGCCCTGGAAGCAGGCGCACCTGAAATCCCCGGGCAGCTAAACAACAATCCCCTCTTTGTAGTAGCTGGCCGTTTGGTCAGCTAAACCAAGCTCGGCTAATATTTCTTGGGTGTGTTGTCCAACGGTTGGAGCGGCAGCACCTGGAGCAGCCGGCGTACGGCTAAAACGTGGCGCAGGCCGCGCATCAAGCAACGGACCGGCAACGGGGTGTTCTAAGCGTCTGAACATTTGGTTGTTTTGTACTTGCGGGTCATCAGGTAGCTCAGGCAGCGATCGAACCCGAGCAAACGGAACTTGGTGCTCGCGCATCAGCTGTTGGGCTTGGGCTACGCTAAGCTTGCGCGCAGCATCTGCCACTTCACCTTGCATCAATTCTCGCGCCGCCTCGCGGTTGTTCATGCGCGCATCCAAAGATGAAAATCGTGGGTCTTTTAGTAAATGCGGTAATTGGTAGGCGATACACATGCCTTCAAACTCGGCTTGGGACAAGGTCATGATGGCACCCCAACCGTCGGTAAATTCTTGCACGCTGCCAGATGCGCCGATGGGCGGGCGTTGCTCTACGGTGTCGGGTGCTGTGGCTGGGTTGCTTGCATCCGTCTGCAAGATCAGGTCCGCAGCAACGTCGGCCCAAGAAAATGCGATGGCCGTGTCTAACATGGACAGCTCGATATGTTGACCCTGGCCGCTGTTGCTGCGTTCTAGCAGGGCTGCAGTAATGGCTTGGCAGCCAGCTTGGGCGGTCAGCTTGTCTAGTAACAACATGTTGACCTGTTCGGGTTTGTCGCTGTGTTCTGGGTGAATGCGACCTTGCACCGAAGCGATGCCTGAGTAGGCCTGGATGATTGGATCGTAGGCACGGTCTTTGGCGTTTGGTCCATCTGGACCGAACCCGCTGATGGATAGATACACTAGCGCTGGGTTGATTTTGCTCAGGGCTTGGAAGCCGATACCCAAGCGATCCACCACACCGGGGCGGAAGTTTTGAATGACCACATCCGCGTTGCTGACCAAGCGATGCACAATATCGCGACCGGCATCGGTGCTGATGTCAGCACCGATGGAGCGTTTGCCGCGATTGAGCACATGAAAGAAGCCAGAGAATCCGTTTCTTTTGCTACCCACATGGCGCTGGATGTCGCCCGTTGTCTTTTCCACTTTAATGACATCGGCACCCTGATCGCACAGCAGGGCGGCGGTGAGCGGCCCAGAAACTACCGCGGATAGGTCAACCACTCGGAACCCGGCAAGCGGCCCAGTCTTGGTTGTCGTTACCCTTTGTCCATCTAGCTTGCCCATATCGCGTTGCCCCTTAGGATTGTTATGATTCTGCTGCGGTCCAGTCTACGGCTGCACTGACACATGGATCAATTTTGCGGTTGCTGGAAAACAGACTATGACAGACGAACTTTTAGATTTTACGGGCAAAGTGGCTTTGGTCACCGGAGGCTCGCGGGGCTTAGGTCGGCAGATGGTGTTAGCGCTCGCCGAGCGTGGGGCTGATGTGATTATCGCCTCGCGCAAATTGGAAGGTTGCGAGCAAGTTGCCGAAGAAGTTCGGGCGATGGGACGCAAAGCCTTGCCCTACGGTTGTCACGTTGGGCATTGGGATGATTTAGCGAAGCTTGCGGATGCGGCTTACGCAGAATTTGGCAAGGTGGATATCTTGATCAACAACGCGGGCATGTCACCCTTATACGAGAAGCTAACCGATATCTCTGAAGAGCTCTTCGATAAGGTCATGGGCGTGAACTTTAAAGGACCATTTCGACTGGGTACCTTGATCGGCGAGCGTATGGCGGCGGGTGCTGGCGGCTGCATCATCAACATCAGCTCTACTGCATCGTTAAACCCAAGCCCGGGGTCAGAGCCCTACGGCGCCGCTAAGGCTGGGTTGAACGCCATTACCCGCAGCTTTGCCTTCGCTTATGGGCCCAAGGTTAGGTCCAACTGCATTATTGCCGGTCCCTTCCTAACGGATATCTCCAAGGCCTGGGATTTAGAGGCCTTTAACGCCAACGCAAAAGCGACCCTAGCGTTGCAACGTGGCGGCCAACCCAACGAGATTGTTGGTGCTGCCTTGTACTTGGCATCTGATGCCGCCGCGTTCACCACTGGCGCTCTGCTCCGGGTTGATGGCGGTACTGCCTAATTTGGATGTTAGGCTTTGGTGTTAAGGCTTGGTTGATCAGCTGTGGTTAATGACAGGCTAGCAACAGAGTAGATTGCGATGGATGACCAAGACAACAACGAGCATCAGCCAGATATGCGTGAGCTCAAGGCGGTGGCAACGGCCCTTGAAGGTGAGCTTGAGCGTTTAAAAGAAAATCTTGAAACCCATCGTTTGCTAGACCACCCTCAGCAGCAACGCGTTGTTAGGCAGCTCATCGAAGACATCGATGAGCGACAAGACCGACTTGATGAGCTGAACCTGCTTATTGCTGCGGGGTCTGTGCCTCCGGTTGTGGGTGACGAGCCCACCATGCACTAAGCGCAGCTTCCACTTTGGGTGCTATGTTGTGGCCGGTTAAGGCGGCCAGGGTCCCCAGACCTCCTGGGTTGGCGATATTGGTTTCAATAAGCTGGTCCCCAGCGATATCAACGGCGCAATAGGCAACCCCTTGGGCCAGCAAGTCGGTTGCGATCTCGCTCGCCAGGCTTAAGGTTTCGGGTTTGGGTGTTAGTCGCTTAGCTTGTGCGCCTTGGCTTAGATTGGTCAGGCCGTTGGCGGCAGGCTCGCGTAAGTAGCTGGCAATGGGTGTGCCAGCGGCACACAACACTCTGACTTCACCCGCCTCTATCGCAGGCACGTAACGTTGCAATATGGCGTACCGATGGTTGGTGAGCAATGGCGCCAACGCCTGCTCTGCACCTTGGACTGTATCCACAAACCGTACCCCGTCTGCATTGCTGCCGGCCGTAGGTTTCACGACCCACCGCTCGCCAGGGACTAATTGGCTTAGCAAATACGCCAAGTTGTTGCTGACGTAGGTGGTAGGTGAGTGGGTTAAGTGCTGGAACTTGCCGTGCAAACACAGCAGCGCGGTGGGTGTGACCACAAAACGCTGGGCGGGTAAGGTCAATAGCAACTGCATGCGGTCAAAGAAGCTGGCCGCATCGCCAAAACCCAGCAACCAAATCCGGCTGAACTGGGCAACCTTGCCCGCGCTGCACTCCAAAACCCCGTCTGCAAGCCGCAAACTGCGGTGGCTGGCGATAGCCACATCCCAACCGGCTTGGGCAAACGCGGCGGGTAGTCGCTGGTGGTTATCGTTAGCCGTGGTTTCAGGGTGGGAGAGCAAGAAAAGAATGGATGGCGACAAATTCGGCATAACAAGCGGTTGCGGGTTAGAATTTGGGGAAGCATAGCGCGTTGAGAGCACAAACATGACCGAAGCCAATTACTGCCTGCCATCTGACAAGGTACCCCTGTATGAGCCAGAGGTACTGGCACCAGCACAGCGAGACCTACTTATGGAGGAGATCTCGGATTTGCTGAGCCAGCGCAAAGCAGCCCTGATCGCCCACTACTACGTGGATTCCGATGTCCAAGATTTGGCCATGGCCACTGGTGGTTGTGTTTCTGACTCCTTAGAGATGGCACGTTTCGGCAAAGAGCATGACGCTGCAACCCTGGTTGTCGCCGGGGTTCGATTTATGGGTGAGACAGCCAAGATATTGTCACCAGAAAAGCGGGTGATCATGCCGACCTTAAAAGCGGAATGTTCCCTGGACTTGGGTTGCCCTCCGGATGAATTTGAGGCGTTCTGCAAAGCCAACCCAGACCGCACCGTTGTGGTTTACGCCAACACCTCGGTACAGGTTAAAGCACTATCTGACTGGGTAGTGACCAGCAGCGTCGCCTTACCCATTGTTGAGCATCTAAAGGCCAAAGGTGAAAAGGTGCTGTGGGCACCAGATAAGCACTTGGGTAACTACATCCAGGTGCAAACCGGTGCAGACATGCTGCTGTGGAACGGTGCTTGTGTTGTGCATGAAGAGTTCAAGAGCAAAGCCTTGTTTGATATGAAGGCGCTGTATCCAGAAGCTGGGGTGTTGGTCCATCCAGAATCGCCTGCGGCGGTCATTGAGTTGGCCGATGGCGTAGGCTCAACCAGCCAAATCATCAAATACTCCAAAGAGCTACCCCACGATACGTTCATCGTCGCTACCGATCGTGGAATCTTTCATCGCCTGCGCCAAGAGAGCCCAGACAAGCGGTTCTTAGAGTGCCCAACCGCGGGTGATGGGGCAGATTGCCGCAGTTGCGCCCATTGTCCTTGGATGGCGATGAACGAGCTTAGCAAGCTGGCGGAGTGCCTACGGTCCGATGACAACATGTCGACCAACGAGATCCGGGTGGACCCTGAGATTGGTGAGCGTGCCATGTTGCCGCTCAATCGTATGTTGGCCTTTAAAGCTGGTTAGCTCGCCGGCGTAAGGCTAACTCCGGGCTGCGCGGAGTCTGGTGCGCAGATCTATGATTCGCTGCTCGAGGCGCGCTAACTCTGGCTGGTTTGCCTTGCCACGCACTAAGCGCCGGGCGTACTCCAGATGTTGGATGGCGCGCTGGTAAGACCCGTGTAGTACAAAGTACTCTGCACGCGCTTGGTGCACCGCCAAAATGTCGCCCGCTTGCCCGGCCACTTCGGCCAAGTTGTACCAAACGTCCGCATCGTTTGCATTGACCACACTTTGGCGGGCGAGCACGGCCTGCGCTTGGTCGTACTCCTCGGCTTTGGCTAACCCATCCGCGTAAAGCATGGCGAGCGGGCGGTTGTCCGGGTTAAGAACCAATTGATGGGACAGCAAACGTAGCGCTTGGTCGATCTTCTCAGATTTGATCAACAGGTCGGCGTAGGCAGCCACGCTCAGCAACAGATCGGGCTGGTTGCCAAAGAGTTGGTCCGCAATAACCAAAGCTTCCGTGGCTTCGCCTGCTTCTGCTAGCGCTAGTGCTAGCCCATATTGCGCAACTCGATTGTTCGGCTCGCTCCGTAGGGTGCGGCGAAACTGCTTGGCAATATTCTGTGGCGACTGTGCGTAGTAAACCTGTGCCCGCACGCGCATCAGGTGAAATTCTTCGGAATCGTCGTAGGCGATGGATGGATAGCGTTGCGCTTGGCCACGGGCGTCTGCGATCCGCGATTCGGTTAGCGGGTGGGTCAGCAAAAATTCCGGTGGACGCCTGCTGAAACGGTACTGGCGTTGCATGCGCTCAAACATACGACCCATGGCGTTAGGGTCCATATCGGCGTTGACTAAGGTATTCAAGCCAATGCGGTCGGCCTCTTGCTCGCGACCACGTGAATAACGCAGTTGGTTTGCTTGAGCGGCGGCTTGAGCGGTGGAGATAGCGGCAATGCCTGCTTCGCCGCCACCCAGTGCCCCGATCATGACTGCCGCTAGTAGGCCTGCCAGGTTTGGTAGCGCTTGAGAGCGCTGCTCCTCAATCCCTCGGGCAAAGTGCCGTTGGCTGAGGTGTGCAAGCTCGTGGGCCAGCACCGCGGAATATTCGTGGACATCCTCTGCGGCGAGCATCAACCCTAGGTTGATGCCGATGACACCACCAGGCGCGGCAAAGGCGTTGATTTGATCGCTATCAATGAGTGCAACGCTTAGCAGCTTGTCGTCCAGCTCCGAATGCTGCGCCAACTTGGTCATGTGCCGCAGGGTGTAGTGCTTGAGCAGGGGGTCCTCAATGGTGGGTAATCCAGCGTTGATCTGCTTCAGGAAGTCGCGACCGATCTTGCGCTCTAGCTGGGGTGAGATAATGCTCGATGAGGCATCCCCAAGCTCTGGCAAGGCATCCGGTAACTCCGCTTGAGCTGCGGGGGTAGTTATGGCCAATAGGATAGCTAAGGTCAGGCAGGCTGCCATCCACAGGCATTGGTTCAGCACCGCGGGGAAGGCGCAACGGCAGTAGGCCCTAGGGTTGGCGTCAGCCTGAATGGGCATGATTCTTGAGCTATCTCTTGATTTAGCTATTGATCTAGCGCTGTGCGGCATAGCGGTTACGCGTACTATAGGAGTTCATAGATTAACACTCTGGCCCCCTCGCGTTTCCTAGCGAGATATTTGTATTGAGGCCACTGAGAACAAGGCCGCTGGTAACCCTGAGTATGACCACAGAACGTGACAACGATTCCCCTACGCAGGCAAAATTAGCCGCGCAAGCAACCCAGCTCGATGTTCGGGGCCTAAATTGCCCAATGCCACTGCTGAAGGCTAAGCAAGCCCTGAATAAGCTGGAAGCAGGCGCTTTGCTGCAGGTTCAAGCAACCGATCCTGGTTCGGTCCGGGACTTCGAGGTTTTTGCCAAACAAAGTGGCCATCTTCTGCTGAATAGCCAAACCGAGGCCGGTGAACCGGAGGTTTTTGTCTACTTGCTGCAAAAAAAGGTTGGTTAATGCGTTTTCTTGAAGTCATCGGTAGCTGGATAAACCGGCACTTTTCCAACGAAGAAGCCATTTATTTGGTGGTCTTCTGTGTTGTCATTTTTGTCCTTTTGTTCACCCTCGGCGGGGTTTTGGCCCCCGTGTTGACCGGCCTGGTGATTGCGTTTTTGCTGGTGGGGTTGGTCGAGCGCTTGAAGGCTTTCAAAGTTCCGGAGCTGGCTGCGGTTAGCATTGCGTTTGTCCTATTTTTAAGCGTCATGGTGGCTTTACTGGTGATCTTGGTGCCCTTGTTGGTGCGCCAGACCCAAGCACTGGTTGCCGCCTTGCCGAATATCGTTGAACGGCTGCAAGAGGCGTCGCGCCAGCTGCTCGAAGCCTTCCCAGATATGGTGACACCAGAACAAACGGCTAGCTGGATGGAATCCGCTGCTGGACAGGTCGGGTCTGCCAGCACCACCGCTTTGGAGCTGGTGGTCGGCGGGGTACCGTCGCTTGTTGGCTTGTTGATCTACGTGGTTTTGGTCCCCATTTCGGTGTTTTTCTTCCTCAAAGATAGGCACCAACTCAAAGAGTTTTTTGGCTCGTTGCTGCCAGAACGGCGCCCGGTGCTTACCGCGGTAGGGATCGAAATGAACGCGCAGCTGGCCAACTACGTGCGTGGCAAGTTCATCGAGATATTGATCGTTGGGTCAGCAACCTTTATCACCTTGTCTTTCCTCGGCCTGAACTATGCGGCGCTGCTTGGGGTGTTGGTTGGCCTGTCGGTCCTTATCCCGTTTGTTGGTGCGGCGGTAGTCACCGTACCCGTGCTTATCGTGGGCATCATCCAGTTTGGCTGGTCCGCAGAGTTGACCTACGTGATGATTGCTTACGGCGTTATACAAGCGTTGGATGGCAACGTGTTGGTGCCGCTGCTGTTTTCAGAAGCCGTCGATTTGCATCCCATAACCATCATTGTTGCGGTTTTAGCCTTTGGTGGGCTGTGGGGCGTTTGGGGCGTGTTTTTTGCGATTCCCCTGGCGACCTTGGTCAAAGCCATCTACAACGCTTGGCCGGATGAGTCTTTGGCAGAAGCGAGCGCAACGCATTTGGACTAGAGATTGGACTGGGGTTAGACCTAGCCCGATGTTAGACGTACCATGCGCGCGTTAATAACTTAGTCATTGTGGTGATCTTTTTGGCGTCTTTTAAGGGGATAGTGGGCATATGTTGAGGGGAAGTATTGTGGCGTTGGTCACCCCGATGAAGGGCCCTGGGCAGGCGGCTGGCGAGGTAGATTGGGATGCGTTAGATCGTCTAATTGCCTGGCATCTTGAAGAAGGCACTCACGGCATTGTGCCCATGGGGACTACTGGTGAATCGGCGACGCTCAATGTCGACGAGCATTTGGCGGTCATCAAGCGAACGGTTGAGCAGGTGGCGGGCAAGGTGCCCGTCATCGCTGGCACTGGTGCGAACTCAACCTCTGAGGCCATACATCAAACCCAGGCGGCGCAGAAGTTTGGCGCCGATGCCTGTTTGCTGGTAACCCCTTACTACAACCGACCAACCCAAGCTGGGTTGGTGGCGCACTACGAAGCCATTGCTAAAGCCTGTAACGGCCCCTTGGTGCTATACAACGTTCCGCCTCGAACCGGCTGTGATATGACAGCGGAAACGGTAGCCAAGATTGCACCCTTACCCAATGTGATTGGTATTAAGGAAGCTTGCGGCGATCCGGAACGAATCACCGCAATCCGTGACAAAGTAGCAGACGATTTTATCTTGTTGTCTGGCGAAGATGCACAAACCCTGCGTATGTTGGAGCAAGGTGCCAGCGGCACCATCTCGGTGACTGCCAACGTGTTGCCTCGCATGATGGCTGACTTTGTTGATGCATATTTGAGTGGCGACATCGCCAAAGCCCAGGCGTTAGATGCCAAGCTGCAGCCGATTCATGACATTTTGTTTGTGGAGTCATCACCCACGCCAACTAAGTGGGCCCTACACAGCATGGGCAAAATTGAAAGCGGTATACGCTTGCCGTTGCTTGAGCTCACCGCCCCGCATCATGCGGAGCTAACCGCTCGCTTGCGCACCCTAGGAGCTCTTTAACTTCATGAAATTTCCAACGCAACTTATTGCAACCCTAACGTTGCTTAGCATTGGTCTTAGTACTGGGTTGACCGGCTGTGGTTGGTTTGGTGACGACGAAGGGGTCTTTGTTAACCCTCGCGATGATTATTTAGATGCCAAAGCGGGCTCCAAATTGCAGGTGCCTGAGGGTTTGGATCAAGAGGCTGTATCCGATCCCTTCCCAATTCCGCAAACGCCGGAACAAACCAATGCTAACTACTACCCAGACCGCCCACCTTTGCCTGATGCCATTTACGGTGATGAAAAAGCGGAAGAGGTTCGCATGCAGCGGATCGGTGAGCGGCGTTGGTTGGTTGTGCCTGAAGAGCCGACGACGGTGTGGCCAAAGTTAAAGCAGTTCTTTGCAGAAAACGGTGTGCAGGTCATCAACGAGGTGCCCAGGGACGGTCGTATCGACACGGAGTGGCTGCTGGTGGATGGCACCGCACATCGCGATTTGGTGCGGCGTTTGCTAGAGCAAAACAATACTGATAAGCCCGCTGCTATTGATCGCATCTTGGTACGTGTTGAACGTGGTTTACGTGACCGTACGTCCGAAATCCATTTACGCCACTTGCGTCAGCCAGCGGCTCCGCTGATGGCTGCGCCAGTGATTCCTGATCTAAGCCGTATCTTCGAGGCGCCGATGGCGGTAGAAGAGGCACCGCTGGAGCTTCCACGGCCCAAGTACCAAGCCAATTTGCTTGAAGTGAAATCTAGCGTTGATCAAGTAGAAGCGGATATGTTGCAAGAAGTGGGTGCTTACATTGCGGCTAAGGTGTCTGAGCAATTGGTGTCCATGATTGCAGCCGATATTCAAACAGACCCTAAGTCGGTGATGGAACGTGATGACAGCGGTGAGCCGGTGTTGCGTTTGAATCTAGACTTAGAGCGCGCTTGGGCTAGCGTTGGGCAAGCGTTAGGCAACGCTGAAGTTGAGGTGCTAGAAAGCGAGCGCGGTGAGCAGCGATACTTAGTTAAGCTAACCGAAGAGACCTTTACTGGTGAAGAGCCCGGTTTCTTTAGTCGCCTGTTCTCAGGTAGCAACAAAGGTGAGCAGTACTTGTTGCAGTTGCGCGAAGTGCCAGGCAGTCCGCGTGAAGCCTATTGGTTGTCGGTGTTAGATGCGCAAGAGAAGGCGCCAGATCGTGAGCGTGCGCAGCAAGTGTTGGTGTTGGTCCGTGAGTATGCCGGTTGAGTGAGTTGGCAGAACGGCAGCTCTTTGATAACACAGAGCTGCAAGCGCTAGCGCTGCAAGGTGATGCGGGCATTGCCTCTATTGGTAGTGGCAGCAAAGGCAACGGCACGGTGGTAAGCCTAGCTGGCGCTAACTTCTTGGTTGATTGCGGATTTTCTATGCGTGGCACTACCGCAAGGCTGCGCAACCTGGGTTTACGTCCCGGGGATATAAACGCCATCTTTGTCAGCCATGAGCATTCTGATCACGCTTCTGGGGTTGCGGCCCTAGCCCACAAATATTCGATACCCGTGTTCGCTAGTCATGGCACGCGAAAATCCGTTAAGGGTGGTTTGCACGCTAACACCTTAACCCCGGGCCAAATCCTGCAGGTTGATGGGGTGGATGTGCTGCCCGTTACTGTGCCCCATGATGCTCGAGAACCAACCCAGTTTGTTTTTTCCGCGAATGGAGTTCGTCTGGGCGTTTTGTCGGATCTTGGGCATTGCACGCCTCATGTGATTGAAAGTTATCAGCAGCTAGATGGGTTGCTGATGGAGGCTAACCACGACCGTGACCTATTGTTTGCTGGACGTTATCCACCGTCTGTCCAGCGTCGGGTGGCTGGAGATCTAGGACATTTATCTAACGAGCAAGCGGCCATGCTGCTTAGCCACATTGCCCACCCCAAACTGCACGTTGTGATCGGCCATGTCAGCGAGCAAAACAATGATCTGGTGAAGCTCGCTTCTATTTTTGAACCCCTGCGATCAACGGTTGAGTCGCTAGAGTTCGCAACCCAAGCGGATGGCCATCCGTGGATAGCATTTTCCGGCCAAGCGTAATTTCTGGACCCTTTGGCGCATGTATATAACCGAAGAAGTACCGACCTACTGCCCCTACTGCGGTGAGCCCATTTCCATTGTAGTGGACCTTAGTGCCTTGGAAGGGCAGACCAGTACTAACTTCATCGAAGACTGTGAGGTCTGCTGTCGACCTATCGACTTTACGGCAGCTATCACGGGGACCGGCGGCGTTGAGCTGATGGCACAAGACGAGAATGACGCTTCCTAAGTCGTGTACCATAGCCGGGTCTTGTGAACCTAGTGAACCGTAGTGGACAGCAGTAATTTAGGCCCTGAAGGCCACCAGTCTCATCCCTCAGCCCCTGGCCAAAGTGGCGGCGTAGTATTCGCTGTCTCGCCGGATAACTTTCAAAGTGACGTGGTTGAGCGCTCCCAGCAGGTTCCAGTACTGCTGTTGTTTTGGGCAGATCAAGTACCCCCTTCGGCTGCAGCTAGGCAGCAACTGCAAGACTTAATGCCTGCCTATCAAGGCAAAGCGCTGTTGGGGTTGGTTGACGTATCTGAAGACCAAACCTTGGCGCAGCATTTGCGTGTTCAAGGTTTGCCCAGTATTCGTGTCGTATCCGGTGGCCAAATTGCCGATCAACTGGATGGCCCTCAAGCCGATGGTGCCTACCGCGAGCTGTTGGACCGTTTAACCTTATCGTCTGCTGATGCCTTAAAGGGGCAGCTGCAGGCGATTCTAGACGCTAAAGACTACCCAACCGCTATTGCCATGTTGCAGCAAGCCATCAATGAAGAGCCGAACAACATGGGCTTTCGGGTTGAGCTTGCAGACGTGTTGGTTCAGCAGGGAACTCTGGATGAGGCGCGTACGGTGCTGGCATCAATCACAGAAGGCGCGGACCAGCGCGAGCGTCCAGAAATGCGGCTGCAATTTGCCGATGAAGCGCTGACCTTGCCGGACCTAGAAAGCTTGATGCAGCAACAGGCAGCCGATGCTAAGAATCTTGAGGCTTGTTACGCGATCTGTGTACGCAGCGTTGTAGCGGGTGAATATGAACAAGCCCTAGACCAATGTATGACCATCGTGCAAACCGATCGTGAGTTTCGAGACGATATTGGTCGGGTCACTATGCTCAGAATCTTTACTTTGTTGGGCAAAGGTCACGAATTGGCCACGGCATATCGCCGGCGTTTGTTTGCCTATTTGCACTAGCAACAGGCGTTAATCCGCCTTCACTCAGGCCAGCACCCGACCCCCCAGTTCCCGCTGCTGCTTCCAGCGTCGCCTAGTTCCCAGTAGACTGGATTGGCTTGCGCTTTGTGACAAAGCTCTCAACCCTAGCGCAGAGCGTGCTCTATTGTAGGAGCTACATTGTGGGAGCTACGCGCAGCCGCAGCGCGCAACTAATCTGTCGGGTCGAACAGAACATGGATACGCAGGAAGACTCACAGTTAGTCTTGAGTTGGCAAGAAACACAACTAGCCGTCGGAGGCCAAGCGCCGGCGCGTGCCGTTATGGGTCGCGAACCTTCCGCGCAGCTGCATCTTAACTTTCCTTTCGCCTCGCGCACTCACGCTTACGTAGAGGAGCGAGCGCAAAACTTCGTGTTGGTTGATCACAGTACCAACGGCACCTACGTTCAAACAGAAGATGAGCAGGTCACCCTAGTGCACCGAGGTGAAATGCGGCTTTGGGGTGCTGGTTGGATCAGCCTTGGTGAGCAACCAACCGAAGCCAATGCCGTGCATTTTCGTTTGTTGCGGCCGGGTGTGCAGGAATCATGACGGAAGCAAGCTTGGATGCCAAAAAAACGGTGCAGCAGACGGCTGGCCCGTTGGCAACGGCTTGGGTTGCTGCAGCCCAAACGCATTGCGGTAAACGCCGGAAAAAAAATGAAGATGCGGTACTTGCGCGCAGCGAGGCTGGGCTTTGGGTGGTGGCCGATGGCATGGGTGGCCATGCGTTAGGTGACTTTGCCTCTCAATCCATTTGCGACGCATTAGCCAAGATGCCGATTGAAGGTTCGTTAGCGGATCGAGTTGATGGTATCGAAGCAGAAATACTAACGGTGAATGATGCGTTACGTGCCCATGCGCGTGTGCATTGTGACGGAGCGACAATTGGCAGCACGGTTGTTGCCTTGGTTGCGGATACCCAGGTGGGTATTGCGTTGTGGGCTGGCGATAGCCGTTTGTATCGCTACCGCCTAGGTCGTTTGGAGCAAGTAACCCGTGACCATAACCCGTCTTTTGAACTGTTTGAATCCGGGGCTATGAGTGAAGCGGAGTTGCTCGCAACAGACTCCAACGTCATCACTCGAGCCGTGGGTAGCCAACAGGAGTTGCACCTAGACATTGCGGTGTTTGATGTTGAACCTCACGACACTTTTTTACTTTGCTCTGATGGGCTCTATCGAGAAGTTGCGCTGGATGATATTCACCAGTGCTTGAGTGGTAGCTCCCCGCAACTAATGGCGGATCGGCTGTTAGAGCTTGCGTTGGCCAGCCCAGCGCGCGACAACGTATCCATTGTGGTTGCTCACCTAAGTCCTGATGCTTGCAGCCATGAGTAACGATTCGGACGTCACCATCTTGCGAGAACCAAGCGGTCCGATGAAACCGCCGGACCCCAGTTCTGGGTCAAGTAGCTCGCATGCTGCAAATGAGTTTGTTGAGACGCCCAAAATATTGAAACAGCGTTTTGTGCTGGAAGAAAAACTGGGTAGCGGTGGTATGGGCACCGTTTACAAAGCACGTGACCTACGCAAGGTTGAGGCTCGCGATCGGCAACCCTTTGTTGCGGTCAAAGTCTTAAATCACGATTTCCGTCAGCATCCTGAAGCCTTCATGGCGTTGGAGAGAGAGGCGTCAAAGTCACAAACCTTGTCGCACCCGAACATTGTTTCGATATTTGATTTTGACAAAGATGGTGATCTGCCGTTTATGACGATGGAGATGCTCCAGGGTCGTGAGTTGGCGAAATTGATTGAGCAGTTCCCGGATGGTTTACCTGATGAAATGGCTTGGTCAATCATTGATGGCTTGGTTGCCGGGCTGCGCCATGCGCACGAAGCCGGGGTAGTGCATGCGGACTTCAAGCCGGGCAATGTGTTTGTTTCGGATGATAACCGTGCCAAAATTTTGGATTTTGGTATCGCACGTGCGGTACAAATCAATCACGCGGGGCAAAACGAGCGCGACGCTACCTTGTTTGACCCTCAGCGGCTGGCGGCGCTAACGCCGGCTTACGCCAGCTTAGAAATGTTGCAAGGGCAGACGCCAGAAACTAGCGATGACTTGTATGCGCTTGGTGTGGTGATTTACCTGATCTTAACTGGACGTCATCCGTACGATCGTTTGTCCGCTAAAGAGGCGCAGGCCGAAGGCCGCAAAGCGCAGCGCCCTAAAGGGCTATCACGTTTTAAATGGCAAGCGTTAGAAAAGTGCTTGGCTTTTGAGCGCGTATCTCGACCGCAAGATGCTGCTCAGGTTCAACACGCGTTCAACCGAGTTACCGCCTGGCAAGGTCGTATTGGCATCATTGCTGCAGCTGCGGTTGTGTTTGCACTGGCGATTAACTCGATGCAAGACGAAGCGGAACTTACCGAGGTGAAGCAGGAGGTGCGAGCTACCACCTTGTTGGATGCTCAGGCGGTGAGGCTAGATGCGTTGCTGGTTGAACCTAAATTTAACACCAGCTGGCATAACTCGTTGCGTGCTGAGATGCAGACGCTACGCGGCTTAGATGGTTCTGAATCCCTAACGCGAGGGTTCTCTCAGCGCGTGCTGGCGGTTTACACCGATGCGGTTGTGTCGGAACCGCGTTTGACTAGGGCCTTGAGTCGTTACCGCAAAGGGGTGCAGTTTGGTCCGCTTGACCAAGCGGCTGAGTTTTTGAAGCAACGACTTGAATCAAATATTACGGATATCTTGGCGCAGCCGGAACCTTCCATTGACTATTTGCTGGAGCTGGAAGGCGCGTTTTCGTTAGCGGCGTCTGAATTTCCTGAGCATCCCCGTTGGGCTGAGTTGAACTTAGCGGCGGTGGATGTCTTGGAATCCATGGTTAGTGAATCTATTGAGCAGCGCGAGCTAAACTTAGCCGAAGAAGCGCTCAAGCGTTTGTCACCGCGTATGTTCATGTACTCGGTGCTCGACCGACTCAGCGTTGATCTCGTAGGTGCGCGCGACGATGAGCAAGAATCTGCCGAGCAGGCACAAACCTTGGTTCAACAAGCCCAGTTTTCCCAGTCGCTTAGCGGCTTGTTTTCCGGTTCTTGTCTGCGGCTTGACGTTGGTGCCGTGCACGGTCGCTATCGCGAGCTGGTTCGGGCTTTCCCATCTCAACAAGCGGTGGGGCTGCAGCGTGTTGATGCAGAGATGGTTCGTTGCGTGAATCAATTGCGCTCGGTTGATCAGGACCGAGCCGCCAAACTTCAGGTTGATGCATTGGCAAAGTTTGGATTGTTGCCGAACCTAACCGCGCTGCGCCTAGACAGTTGTGCTCAAACTTATCTGGTGGGTAATGGGGCTCAGGTAGGTCGTCGTGGTTATTGTATAGACAGTCTAGGCAGCGATTCGCAAGGGGCGGTCTTGTTGGGTCCCAAGCTGGTTGTTATCCCCGGTCTTGATAGCCAGCCTGACTTTGCGGTTGGCAAAGAAGAGGTGAGCATTGGGTTGTTTAACCAATTTTGCGGGGCCACTAAGCGATGTGAGATTCAGCAAAAAACATCGCTTCCGGCGGTAGGTATGCCACTAAATTTGGCGATTGCTTTTACTGAATGGCTCACCGAACGCACGGGTTACCGTTACCGTTTGCCAACGCTGGACGAGTGGCACCAAGCGGTCGCAGCTGCTGCAGATCCTAACCGTAATTGCCGTGTACAACTTGCCGGTGTAGAAAGAGGGTTAGCACCATTGGCGGTAGATGCAGGGCAGGCGGGTCAGTACGGATTAATCCACGCGCTGGGCAATGTGCGTGAGTGGGTGATGACGGCCGATGGCGCAAAAGCCGCTGGCGGTTCTTATCAAGACCCGCTAGACAGCTGCACCGCCGATAGCATTAGCGATGTGGCAACGGCAGGTGATGAGGTCACCGGATTGCGCATCTTGCGCGAAATTCCTAGGGGATAAGGCTAAGCATGTCGTTAATGTCACTTTCTGCACCAACAGCCCGACTGCGTCGTTTGGCACGAGCACACGCGGCGGGAGAGGTGGCGACAAAAGACTATTTGGGTGCGCGCCGAGAGGTGATTCAAAATTTTCGCAACGACCGACAAGTTGATGATACCCAACGTAGAGCCGACGTTGTTCCCAACCGGTCGCCGCAAGCAGGGTCCATGCTGGCTGGTGCAAGCCTGACCAGCACCTTCTTAGAGCAAGACAAAAAAGACGCTGCAGCCGTGACCAAAGCGGATGCAGCGCAAGCTGCGGGCGGCTGGCGCAATTGGCTGCTGTTGAGCCTAATTGTCGTGCTTTGTTTTGTTGCTATGCAGAGCATGGCTGCGGTGGTTAACAACATTGGTCCACGCAACGAGCGTGACCCCAATCCCCAGACCAGTCCCAGGCTGCAAGTGACGCAAGTGCAGATGCAGGGCTCGGTGTTGGATTCCAAGGTTGATCCTGTTGTTGTGCAAAGCCTAATTGACGAAACGCTAAGTGAGATCCGAGCGCGCCATGCGCTGGCTGAGCACGGTTTTAGCCAAACCGAGTTGCATGAGGTGGGGCGGTTTCTCAATGCCTTGGGCGTAGGTGATGCCAATGCCACGCTAGCGCCCGCAGCGGCGCAAGACCTGATATCTCTCATCGCTGAGCAACGCGCACGCCGTGGTGTCTCGGTTGCTGAGCTTGAGGAGTTGGCCGCGCGAGTCCAGGACCACTTTCGTAAGCAAGGCTATTTTTTGGCGGTGGTCGTGTTGCCACCCCAGGTACCCCTCGATGGAGTGGTGCTGTTGCAACTGTTGCCGGGCGTGCTGGGTGAGGTTGTAGCGCGTGGCAGTGAGACAGATTTGGTGCAAGAGGCCTTCGCGGATCTGTTAGGTAAACCACTGCTGCAATCGGAGATGGAAAGCCGGTTTTCTGCGCTCAAAGACCTATCAGGCTTAAAAGCACAGATGGCTTTTCAGCCCGGCTCGGAGCCGGGTGCCACCACCTTAAATGTTGATGTGTTAGAGCAGCGTCGTTTTAACGCGCTGTTGCGTATTGATAACCATGGGTATGACAGCACGGGCAATGATCGGCTAGTAGCGCAGCTGGGCTGGTTAAACCCACGTGGGGTGGGTGACTACTTGCAGTTGCAAGTGTTGTCGAGCTTTGATCCTGCAGATCAGCAGTTCATAAACTTGGATTACCAAACGCCGGTTTTCGATGGGAGTTGGCAGCTCAACTTAATGCTGGGTAACAATCGCTACGACGTTAATGCTGGCGCTTTAGACCTGGGCGGGGATAGTCGGTTATTTGAGGTTGGCTTGTCTCGCACCCAATACCAAAGCCGCAAGCGGAGCCTGCGCTCTTTTGCACGCCTTGGTCGACATGAGTTGCGCTGGCGTGATCTTCGCAATCAACAATTTTGGTTTGTTGAGGCGGGCTTGGGCGGCCATCAGCTGTGGGACGATCTGCAAATTTACGTTGAAGGTTTGATCAGCGCTGAGCTGGGTACGGTGGTTAGCGGGCGATTTTCTGGTCAACAACAAAGCTACTGGCGTCTTCACTCAGAGTTGTTTGCCTGGAAACCCTTTTCTATTGCTTGGTTACCCGGTCAACAAAAAATCGCTGTACGTCTGGCCAATCAGTTTGCTGGGTCGCAACTGCCTGCAACCCGTGAGCTCGGTTTAGGTGGTCCGGATCACAATCGCGCATTTGACCGAGCGAGCTATCTTGCGGACCAGGGGGTCCAGCTTGGGTTGGAGCTTCGCACTGCCCTACCTGTTGGTGAAGCCTTGGTGTTTTTGGATAGTAGCTATGGCGAGGTGCTTAATGATCGTGATGATGGTTGGGGTCAGCTCACCAGCTTTGGCTTTGGTTGGAACGCTGACTGGCGGGATCGTTTTACCTCCCGCTTGAGTATTGCTTGGCCATTGGCCGGTGATTCTTCGTCGGGTATAAATGAGAAAGGCTCTAGAATCTACTGGACACTTCAATATGCGCACTAATTGCTTTGTTTGGCTTGGACCCTTGGTTGCGACTTCTCTGGCCTTCAGCCCCTTGCCCGGCTGGGCGGCACAGGCACAGCCGCCTGAGGCAGCTAGTGCAGTACAGGAGCTAACAGGGCCGAGCAAAACGCCCCTGGATGCCCGTAACTGGCGGTTGGACCCGGCTGTGTTCACTCAGATCACGCCCTTTACAGCACCCGATATCGCCATCGAGCTGCCCTTAGACCAGCGTGAAGAAGACCTGGTGCCGCTCCCTAATCCAACCCCAACCTCAAGCGCGGTTCCTAGCCCTGCTCTAAGACCTGAACCATCCAGGTAGCTGCAAGCTAAGTCGCGCGTTTTATGCACAATTATTTTTCGGTTTTTCTTGCCTTCTTTTGGCGCTTGTGATTTTTATTGACGGCCTGGTTTTTTATCGTAACCTACTGTTTTTCATGTATTTTGTGTTTTATTTGCCGCAATGCTGAGAAGCGCTCCCGACAACGGCGGCAATCTTGTAATCTTTGCGCTCAAGTTATCCCAAGAGTTATCCACAGGCGTGTTCCCTCCTGTGGAGTATGCCTGAGCGGAGATCGGCGTTATGTCAGACAAACGAAAACCGGTTACACAAGACCCGATTGCATTGCTAGATGCGCGTTTGGCTACCTATGCGGAGCGGGGCGTTAGGCAAGTTAGATTGGGTCTCACCGATCTCGACGGTGTCTTGCGCGGCAAATATGTGAGCTTGGACAAGTTCGCTAGTTTGTTGCGCAATGGTGGCGGGTTTTGCGACTGCATCTTAGGTTGGGACATGGCGGATGAGTTGTATGCGTTACCATCACCCGAGCAAGGGCAAAGTTTAACAGGTTGGCACACGGGATTTCCGGATGCGCGCTTTCGTTTGCTTATCGATAGCGAACGTTGGTTTGCCGAAGATAACGTCCCATTTTTCTTGGGTGAATTTGTTGGTGCTCAGGGTGATGCACATCCGGTTTGCCCACGCAATTTGTATCAACGTGCGTTGGACCGTTTGGCTGGCTTGGGTTTTCAGTTGCGTGGAGGTTTTGAGTACGAGTTTTTTGTATTTTCCGAAACCCCAGGTTCCGTGAGAGAAAAGGGCTACCGCAATTTGGTGCCCTTGACCCCTGGCAACTTTGGATACTCGGTGCTGCGTGCGAGCACCGAAGCGCCGCTGTTTACTAGCTTGATGAACTACTGCCAAGACCTTGGGCTAGACGTTGAAGGGTTGCATTGTGAAACCGGTCCAGGTGTCTGGGAAGCAGCGCTTGCACCCACGGATGGTTTGGAAACAGCTGACCGTGCCAATTTGTTCAAAACTTTTTGCAAAGTGTTTTTTCAGCGGCGCGACATGATGGCCACCTTCATGGCGAAATGGTCTATGCAGTATCCTGGTCAAAGTGGGCACTTTCACTTCAGCTTGTTGGATGCGGCGGGAGTTAATCAGTTTTACGATGCTGGTGGTGCGCATACCATGTCTTCAGTTCAAGGTTACGCGCTAGGTGGCTTGCTAAAGTATCTACCCCAATGGTTGTGTTTGTTAGCGCCAACGGTGAACAGTTATACCCGCTTGGTCCGTGGCGCCTGGGCGCCTACCGCAGCAACCTGGGGTGTGGACAACCGCACCGCAGCCTTGCGCGTTATTGAAGGGGCGGGTGCACAGCGTATTGAGTGTCGCATTGGTGGCGCCGATGCCAACCCCTACTTGGTGGCTGCTGCGGTAGCCATGGCGGCGGCGTTGGGCATAGAAGAGCAATTGGAGCCGGGTGAGCCGGTGATCGGCAATGCTTACGAGCTTGAAGCCAGCCTTGGAGATGAAGCAAAATTCCCTGCTGATCTGGCCATGGCGGCCCAGCGCTTAAGTGCCAGCAGTGAGGCTCGTTCAACGTTCGGTTCCGCTTTTGTCTCTCACTTTGCGAACAGTCGGCGTTGGGAGCAAGCCGAGCACCAGCGAACGGTCGATGATTGGCAACTCGACCGTTATTTTGAGATTGTTTAAAACGACTAGCGGCGAGATAAAAATTGGATTCATCAACAACTCCAGGGCAAAAGTTAAAGTTTGCCGTTTTGCAAACGGACACTGTGGTGCCGGAATATCAACCCCGGCATGGTGATTACCCTGGTATGTTTGTGCAGCTGCTTGGTGATGCTGGCATGGCTGCTGAGCAAATTGATTCTTATGATGTTCAGCGAGAGCCATACCCAGAACCTAGTGCTTACGCTGGCTACTTAATCACGGGCAGCAAAAGCAGCGTCTATGACAAAGAACCTTGGATCGCTGAGCTTGCTGAGTTTGTCGGTGCGGCAATGGCCGCTGGGCGCAAGGTGGTGGGCATTTGCTTTGGTCATCAACTGCTGGCGCATTTTTTTGGTGGTCATGTGGCGGTAGCTAGCAATGGCTGGGCGGTTGGCGTGCACCAAAATGCTGTTCTCGCCCAAATGCTATGGATGCAGCCGCCGGCTGATAACTTGAGCATGCTATCTAGCCATCAAGACCAAGTCCAAGCGCTTCCAAAGGGTGCGCAACTCATTGCTAGCACTGAACATTGCCCAGTGGCGGGATTTGTTATGGGCAACATTGCACTGGGTTTGCAGAGCCACCCAGAATTTTCCGCGGCCTATGCTGGCGATCTGATGAACCTGCGAACTGAGACCCTAGGGCCAACAGTGCTTGCGCAAGGTCTTGGAACCCTAGGTTGTCCATTGGATACCAAGATTGCTGGCCAATGGATCGCAAATTTTCTGCAATCCAGTCCAGTTGGGAAGGCCATTGAGAATTAAGTCGAAGTACGCCTCTAGCATTGGGTTATGGCTAGTGTTGCTTGTGCTGATGAGTGGCTGCAGCGTAAAACTGCTCTACAACAATGCGGACCGATTGATTCGCTGGGAAGTATCTGACTTTGTGGATTTTGATAAAGCGCAGCGGGCGTATTTTGATGGTCAACTGGCCCACGTACTTTATTGGCATCGGCAAACGCAGCTGCCCATGTACGCTGAGCTGTTTGCCAGCATGCCTCAGCGTGCACTCGAAGGCATCACCACGGATGAGTTTGCAGCGCTTGCGCAGACGGCTGAAGGATGGGGTGCTGAAATCGAAGAGCGGGCCTTACCTCTAGCTACCCAAATTTTGCTCTCACTGTCTGCTAAGCAGCGGCAAAAACTACCGGTGCGGCTGGCTAAAGCCAACGCTGAGTTTTTAGAAGACGAGCGAGATAAAACCTTAACCCAAGATCAACAGCGTTGGCGCAAGGCGGTGGTCAAAGGCTTTCGACGCTTCATCGGGCGGCTTACGCCAGAGCAACGGGAATATGTGCAGGCCATGTCGCTTAACTATCGTTCGGAACGAGATTTGTGGGTAGCGTATCGTGCGCGTTGGCAGGCGCAAATGCTTGAGCGGTTGCAGCGCTGGGGTGCCCAAGAGGTGAGCGCCCAGCAGTTTGCCGATTTTATGGTGGAGCTGTCAGCAAATCGGCAGGCCTACTATGGTGAGTTTGAGGCGGTAACCATGGCCAATCGTCGTATGGCGGCGGAAGTGAGCGCCTGGCTGCTCAGCAATTTAACCTCAACTCAAGAAGAAAAATTTAGCGACGTGATGCAAGGCATTGCTGAGGATCTTACGGAGCTGGCGAGCGATCTGCCCAAGCAACAGCCGCCACCGATGCCCTGTTTGGTACCGGTGACTGGCTGTGTGTCTGGTTAACGCATACTGCGCAGCATCCAAGCGGCTTTTTCGTGAATGGCTAGTCGATCCGCAATGAGGCTGGCGCTGCTTTCATCGCCAGCATCTTGCGTTAGCGGTAACAGCGCTCGGGCGCTGGTGACCGTAGCTTCTTGCGCCATCACTAAATCTGCCAGCATGTCATCTGCATCTAGCAAGCCCTCATGCTCTTGCACTCGCGTGAGCTCGTGAAACTCACGGTAGGTGCCAGGTGCGGCGAACCCCAACGTACGGATGCGCTCGGCGATTTCATCCACGGCGGTGGCAAGCTCGGTGTATTGCTCTTCAAACAACAAGTGCAGGTCCCTGAATCTGGGGCCCGTGACATTCCAATGATGATGATGGGTTTTTAGGTAGAGCGTGTAGCTATCGGCTAGGAGGTGTTTTAGCCCTGTAGCCACTTGCTCACGTTCGGTGTTGGTTAACCCAATGTTGATTTCGCTTTGTTGCGACATGTTGCTGCTCCTTCCCGTCATGGTGCTGCCCAGTGCAGTACCAATTGAGGAAGAGACTTTGGCCTAGTTTGGTTTAGTTATAAAATCGATTGATTTTATAAAAACGATAGCAATTAACTATCAAATTTAACCCAGCATGCCGGCCGCTGCACTAAAGACGACAAAAGCGGTGAGCAGCAGGACCATGGCGCCCTGAGTAGCACGTGGATGAGCGATTCTGGATAAGCGTAATTGGGATTGCATAACGATGGCTCCTTTTGTTCGTTGGCTTAGCTGGTGCTTTGGTTGGTTTAGACGGCGACTTCTACGCCACTAACCTGTTGCACCCTGACCTTTCACTATGACTGTATTCAAGAGCCGTGCCATCTTTGGTGACCAAGTGCATAAAAATAATTTCTTTGTGAAACAAAGGGTTGACCGCATGCGTAGGGTCTTAGCGCGGTTTGATGCTGGGGTAACTGGAAGGAGGTTAGGGCGGGTGACGGCATTGTTGTGAGATTCACTAATGGTTGGCCAAACCGACACCGCTTGCAGTGCTCAATCACAAGCGGTAGAACCCAGGTGGGGATAAACGATAACCATAGGGTAGGACAAGGTATGACCTTTCATTTTGCGACGGTTTGGGAGCGAATTGCGGCCACAGTTGGAGAGCGGCCAGCATTGATTTGCAACGGGGTCACTCGGAGTTGGCGTGAATACGAGGAACGAGCCGCTCGATTGGCGGGGTCACTAGCCGCTCATGGCATCGGTGAAGGCAGCAAGGTTGGTTTGTACTTACACAACAGCAACGAATATTTAGAAGCCCAGTTCGGCGTGTTTAAGGTTGGTGCATGCCCGATCAACGTTAACTATCGCTACAAAGCCGACGAGTTGGTCTACCTCCTTGAGAACTCTGACGCCGAAGCCTTGGTCTTTCAAAGTAGCTATGCCATGCGTATCTGGGAGATTAAAGACCGTCTGCCCAACCTCAAACTCTTTATTCAGGTTGACGATGGCACCGAGCCATTGCTGGCTTTTGCCAGCGCCTATGAGCAGTTGATCCGAGATACGCAACCCATGGCGCCCATCACGCGCGACGCGGATGGCGTCTACATGCTCTACACCGGTGGTACTACAGGTATGCCCAAAGGGGTGATGTACAACATTGGGGCCTTTTGCGGTGGGATGTTGGCGTTGGGTGCTCAGAGTCGTGGCTTACCCATTCCTACCAACCTGGATGAAGTTGAAGCCAATATCCGCGCGATAGAGGAGCCACCGGTTAACTTGCCCGCTTGTCCCTTGATGCATGGTACTGGTATGTGGCTCGGTGCCATGGTGCCTAGCTTCCTGGGTGGTTCGGTGGTGACCTCGCCAAAGCTGGGTTTAGACCCAGACTTGATTTGGGGATTGGTTGAAGAGCATCAGGTGACTGACCTGGTGATTGTGGGCGATGCTTTCGCCAAGCCTTTGTTGGATGCGTTGGATCACGCACACAAGCGCAACAATCCCTACAGCCTAAATTCATTGAAGCAGATGACCTCCAGTGGGGTCATGTGGAGCTCGGAAGTGAAGCAAGGTTTGTTGCGTCACCACGATATGGTGTTGGCCGACATTATGGGTTCATCTGAAGGTGGCATGGGCAGCTCAATAACAACCCGGGAATCCACCGCAGATACCGCTAAGTTTGCGTTGAATGAAGGGGTGCTGGTGATTGCGGACGATGGCAGTCGGGTGCAACCAGGGTCTGGTGATATTGGCCTGGTAGCAACCAGCGGCATGGTGCCCCTGGGTTATTACAAAGACGAAACCAAGTCTGCTGCGACTTTCCGTGAAGTAGACGGGGTCCGGTATAGCTTTCCTGGTGACTATGCGACGGTAGAAGCCGATGGCAGCATCACGCTGCTAGGTCGGGGCAGTGCTTGTATCAACACGGCCGGTGAAAAGGTGTTTCCGGAAGAGGTTGAAGAGGCGGTCAAACGCTGCCCTGGGGTGGTTGACTGTTTGGTGGTTGGCATGCCGGATGAGCGTTTCGGTCAGCGTGTTGTAGCAGTAGCCTCGGCGGCGGATGCCAGCGCCTTAACCGATGCGGATGTTGTGGCTTATGCCCGAGAGCATGTGGCGGGTTACAAAGTGCCGAAGCAGGTCATTATGGTTGAGTCGGTACAGCGAGCCCCCAATGGTAAGGCGGACTATAAATGGGCAAAGAAAGTTGCCGAATCGGCGGCCTAGTGCTCGTTGATTGTGGCTAATTAGTAAAGTCGCGGCCTTTTTGTGGCGAAATACCGGGTTTGACCTAGGATTAAGACATCCTTGGTGGCTGTTAGCCCGGAAATATGTCAAACATCTTTGAAACGACCGTAGACGACGCTGTAGCAATCTGCAAAAAAGTGTTGCCGTTGATGAGTCGACGCGGGATTCCGACGATCCCACAAAATTACGCTGTGTGGTTCGAGTATGTCGCGGCGGGTAACGAAGCGCTCAAGGATGAGATTGATGCACTGATGGAGGTTGAGAGTGGTTTCTCTCCGGCTGCCTGTCGGTCCATCTATGAACGCTATTTTGTCGACGATCACCGAGCTGAAGTGGACGGTATCCAAGGTGCGGTCAAAGTCACCGTTGAGTCTGTGCTCCGAGAGCTTGGCGCTTTGGGGAACGACATTGGACACTTTGCGCAGGTGCTGGAAGAGTCTGGACTCAGCTTAACCTCCGAGCTTGCGCAAGACGATTTGCGCTCGCTGGTGGTTACCTTAGTGGCTGAAACCGAAGTCACGCAAAAGCGCAGTCGCGAGGTTGAAGGGTCGCTTGCCTCGATGGCGGATGAGCTAACCGCTTTGCGTGAGCAAGTGGACCGGTTGAGCCGCGATTCTCAAACCGACTCGCTCACCTTGGTAGCGAATCGTCGAGCTTTTGATGCGGCGCTGAAGAGCATGTCCGCGGAAGCGCTAGCCAACCAGTTACCTTTGTCTTTGATCATGGTTGATATTGATCATTTTAAGAACTTCAATGACACCCACGGTCACCTTGTGGGCGATCAGGTGTTGCGCTTTGTCGCACAGGAGATGAAGCAGGTGTTCAAAGGGCGAGACTTGCTCGCTCGTTACGGTGGTGAAGAGTTTGCTGTGCTGCTACCCGCTACCCCTAGTTCGGGTGGTGCCTTGGTGGCAGAACAGCTGCGCTCGATTATCGAGGCGCAATCCTTCACCGATGACAAAGGCAACGGTCCACTCAGCGTTACCATTAGCCTTGGTGTGGCTGAACTAGCGGTAGGTGAAACCACTACTGAGTTTGTTGGTCGAGCCGACGAGGCGCTCTACGCATCTAAAGATGCGGGTCGCAATCGGGTTACGCTAGCCAACAAACCCAACACCGAGAACCGCCTCACAGGTTGACCTTGACCGCCGTCTTGATTGGGGCTTGGTTCAGGTTGCAGCTTTGCTAAGTTGTCTCCTAGTGCTTGTGCAAAGGGCGTAGAATATACGCATGCTGCACCCGCTTATCCCCAAAATACGCTTCCCCGCCTGTTGCCATGCGCGGTTGCACAAGAACCTTTGGCTCTGCCTAGGCTTGTTGGCATTAGCCCTTGGGTCAGGTAGCCAGGTATACGCTGCCAGCGCCCAAGGGATCGGTCCGCTGCAAGTCCGCAATATCACACCAATAGCACATCTTTATGGGATACCTGCGGGTTTGGGTTCCCAGATATGGCACTCCGCGTCCGCTGACACGCAGCCCTTTGAATATGCACTCAACATCGAGCATGCGAGCCTGTTTACCACCGGTCGTGCACCGCAAACATCGGTTTTCCTTGATGGTGAAACAACGGTGGCCAATTACAGTATCCGGCGCGGCTTCACGAATGCTTCGCAGCAGCGTTGGGAATGGGGTGCTGCAATTCCCGTGGTTTTGCATAGCGGTGGTGTGTTCGACAACACTATCGAGCAGTTCCATGACTTGTTTGGGTTTCGTGATGGTGGTCGTTCGATTGCCGCGGACGACCGCATCGATTATTTAGTGCAGGTTGATGGCGAGATTTACGCAAACTTTCAAGATTCCAAAACCCGTATCGGCGATGTTCGTAGTTGGCTCGGCTATCAGTGGTTTGATACCCCCAAACGTAGTCTAGCCGCCCGCGCTCAACTAAAATTGCCCACGGGTTCCGTGGCAAGCCTCAGCGGCTCAGGTGGTACCGATCTTGCTGTTTGGCTGGAGTACGGTGAGCATTCGTTGCTGTCTACCTATCGTATTGGTTTGCACCTGATGCTTGGCTCCGCGTATCTGGCTGAGGGTGATTTGGCGCCCAGGCGGCAGAACCACTGGGTCGGTTTTGGCCAATTTGGGCTGTACTATCAATTTAGCCCTAACGTTCAGCTGCATGCCCAATTGGCGGGCCAAACTGAGATAATTGATTCGCCGGTCAAGCAAGCGCAGGGCGCAGCTGTGCAGGGAACCTTGGGTGCGCGCATTAGGGTTCGCGAACGTTTATTTTTAGACTTAGGTTTGGTCGAAGATATTCGCTCTCGAAGTTCGGCGGATGTGGTGTTTAACCTCCGTTTGGCCGCTCAGCTTTAGTTGTCGGCTCGTATTGAGGGGCTTTGCCTGTTGCTTGTCGTTAGTTCTTTGTTGGCCCCCAGCCAGATAACCCAGTCGACCATCGTTAATAGGAATGTTAAGTGCCGAACCTCCATCTAGATCAAGCTAAGCATCCGCGACTAACACGAGATTTTAGTGGGCTTGATGGCAATCACTACGATTTGGTTGTGGTTGGTGGCGGTATCACGGGCGCGGGGGTTGCTCGGTATGCGGCGGCCAGCGGTTTGCGGGTGTTGCTAGCGGAAGCTAACGACTACGGCTCTGGTACCTCCAGCCGGTCCACAAAATTGATTCATGGCGGGCTACGTTATTTGGCCATGGGTGATATTGCCTTGGTACGAGAGGCAGCGCTGGAGCGCAAAATACTACATGAGATGGCACCGCATCTGGCAGAGCCGCGTTGGATGGTGTTGCCCGCAAAGTCGATGTTTGAATGGCTAAAATACCGGGTTGGCGTTCGCGTCTACGAATCTCTAGGGGCGGTGCTCGATAGCGATCGGTTTAGCAACTCAGCGGATGCGGATGTCCAAGCGGCTGAACCGGATCTTAATTGGGAAGAGTACCCTTACGCTTGCATTTACCGCGAGTATCTCACCGATGACGCACGTCTGGTGCTCGCGACCTTGCGTAGTGCCGTGTCTCATGGCGCGCAGCTTTGCAGCTATTGCAAGGTAACGGATATCACGGCGCTCGAACAAGAAGATACAACCAGCTATCAGGTTACCTTAACCAGCTCGCAGGGCGATCCAGCCCATGCCGATTTCGGTGCAAGGGTTTCGGTTACGGCCAGCAGCGTGGTGAATGCGGCGGGGCCTTGGGCCGAATCGCTGCTCCCAACCAAAGTAGGGCCGCCGCGACTGCGTCTGTCTAAAGGTGTGCATATTGTTGTTCCCCACAAAACCTTGCCGGTAAAAAACCTGGTCATGATTGGCACAACCGACAACCGGATGTTGTTTGTGATTCCGCGAGGTCGCCACACCTATATTGGTACTACAGATACTCCCCACGAGGGTGGTCCGCAGACCTGGCCGGAGGTTACCGCGGCTGACGTTGCCTACTTGCTAGAACCCTTAGCGCGTTACTTTCCGAAATCTGCGGTGAGCGAAAGCGACGTGGTGGCCTCTTGGGCTGGCTTGCGCCCGTTGGTGAACGAGCCGGGTAAAGCGCCTAAGGAGATGTCGCGTAAAGACGAAATCTGGGCTGTGGATGGGTTCATCAGCATTGCGGGCGGCAAGCTTACCGGCTTCCGCAAGATGGCAGAATCTGTGCTTGCTGAGGTTGGTAAAGCCTTGGGGCGTGACCTAGATGCTGGGCCTGAGCAACCACTGGTTGGGGGGGATATTCCGGATCTACCCGCGCTGGTTGAAGAGGTGTCGGTGCGCTATCAGCAGCCCCAAGCCATTGCCGAGCGCTTGGTGCGCCTATACGGTAATGAGGTTTGTGTCATGTTGGGTGATTCACCTGAACCGATTTCTGCCTCGATGTTTGCGCAGGAGGTTCGCTGGGCGATTCAAATTGAGGGCGCTCAATCCTTAGAAGATGTGGTCTATCGACGTTTGCGCCTGGCTTGGTTCTTACCTGCAGAGGCGGAGCCGGCATTGCCCGCCATTGCGGATATCGCCGCTGAGCTGTTGGGTTGGAGTGAAGTGGAGCGACTTCGCCAGCTTGCTCACTGCCGTGCGCGCCTAGCATCCGATTTGGCGTTTGCGGCCTAGCATCTGCTAAGCTTTTGCCATCAAAAGACGTAACCAAAAGATGTCTCCATAAGACGTCTATACCAAAGATCGACCTAGAACGACTATTCTGACTTGAGGGGGTCACTGCCGCCATGGCTATGCAAAACACACCACTACTAATGTCTCGTTTGCTGGATCGAGGTGCCAAAGTTGCACCCAATGAAGAGATTGTGACCGCCACCGAAACGGGTGTGCGGCGGCAAACCTATTTAGAAACTCGTAATCGCGCGCATCAATTGGCCCATGCGCTAGCCGATGCCGGCATTGAGATCGGCGATCGGGTTGGCACCTTTATGTGGAACGGCTCAAGGCATTTGGAGGCATACCACGCCACAGCCGGTATGGGTGCGGTGCTCCACACTTTAAACGTGCGCCTGTCAGATAAAGACCTTGAGTACATCATTGACCACGCCCAGGACAAGATCATCATTGCGGATGCGGACACGTTGCCGCTGCTAGAAAAGCTGATTGGCCGCATGCCGAGCGTTAAGCAGGTGGTGGTTGCCACCGAAGAAGGCTTTGAGGGCTGGAAGACAGACCTACCTAACCCGATCGACTATGAAGCGTTTATAGCGGGTAAGCCGACCAACTATGATTGGCCGAATATTCCGGAGACCTCTCCGCTTGGGCTCTGTTACACCAGCGGCACCACGGGTAACCCCAAGGGGGTTGAGTACGAGCACCGCTCTCAATACCTGCACACCATCACTCAGTGCATGACCGATTCCATGGGTCTGTCAGGAACCGATACCTTGTTTGGAATAGTCCCGATGTTCCATGCCATGGGTTGGGGCTTGCCTTGGTCGGCAACCATGCTGGGTTGTAAGCAAGTGATGCCGCATCGTTTTATGGACCCAGCGAGATTGATTCAGCTGTTGGCGGATGAAGAGGTAACGGTGACCGCTGGTGTACCTACTATTTGGCAAGGGGTTAAAGGTTTATATGAAGCCTCACCTGGTAAGTACGACTTGTCTAAGCTCAGCCGTTTGACTTGTGGTGGATCCTCACCGCCGCCTTCGTTAATTCGCTGGTTTTGGGATGAGTTGGACGCCGAGATGATCCAAGGTTGGGGTATGACTGAAACGTCGCCGTTGGCTACCTTGTCACGGCGGGTCATGAAGCGTGGGCAGTTGCAGCTCAGCGAGGATGAGCAGTTTGAGAACGTGGCGAAAGCCGGGCAGCTAATGCCAGGGCTGGAGCTGGAAATATTTGACGAGAACTTTGAGCCGGTTGCTCACGACGGTGAAAGTGTCGGTGAAATATTTGTTCGGGGCCCTTGGATTTGCTCTGAGTATTATAACGACCCGCAGCCAGAGAAGTTTCACGGTGATTGGTTGATTACCGGTGACGTGGGCAAGATAGACCCAGAGGAATACCTCATCATCAGCGACCGATCCAAAGATCTGGTGAAAAGTGGTGGTGAGTGGATCTCGTCGGTAGATCTTGAGAATCATATTGTTGCTCTCAAAGGGGTAGCCCAGGCTTGTGTGGTAGCGCATCCGCATCCCAAGTGGGACGAACGCCCGGTGGCGTTGGTGGTACTCGAAGCCGGAGCGCAGGTGTCAGCAGAAGCGGTGTTGGAACATTGCGGTACGGCGTTTGCCAAATGGCAGTTGCCGGATGACGTGCTCTTTGTGGATAGCGTGCCGCTAACCTCAACGGGCAAAATGGATAAGAAGGTGGTGCGAGCCGATCTAGACGCCAAGGGCTACCAGCTACCAGACCAACGTCAGGCTAGCTAAACCCTTGAACATTACGTTGGTGTTAGGTTACCTAGCTAAAGGTGGTACCGAACGCCAAGTGGCTTATCTCAGCTCTGAGCTAGTTCAACGTGGGCATGCAGTGCGCGTTTTGCTCTTGGGGCGAGGCACGGCCAATGATTATCCGGTTGCTGACGGTGTACAGGTTCAAGCCTTGCAGATCACCAAACTGCGGCACTGCGTTGCGGGTTGGCGTGAGTTGCGTGCTGCATTTCATCGTAGTGATGTGGTTTATAGCTTTTTGGATATTGCGAACGCCTTTTGCGCGCTTGCCAAACCCAAGCAAGGCGCCCCTTTGATTTGGGGTCTGCGGGCGGCAAATACCAGTACCGGCCGGTTCGCTCGGTTTGGTTTGTGGCTGAGCCAACGTTTGCTTGCTCGTGCGGATGCCTTGGTTGCTAATGCCCAGGCGGTGCAGGCCTATTATCAAACCCAAGGTATTGGCGGCGCGCGCGTCTCGGTGATTACCAACGGCGTGCAACTTCCTGATGCAGATGCGGCCCTAGCAACCCCGAAGACACCAAATCCATTGCGCGCAGAGCTGGGGCTGCCCGATGAGAGTTATGTCGCCTTGGTCTTGGCGCGGTCGGCTACAGAAAAGCGGCAGGAGCTTGGTCTTCAGTTGTTAGAGCAGCATCGGGGGCTGCATCTAATTTTTGCAGGTGCCGGCGTGTCTGCGCTACCTCAGCAGTGGCAGGCGCAGAATCAAGTGTTGGCAACGCCTTCGAATCTAGAGCGCTGTCGTTTTCTGGAGCACACCGCGGACGTGGGACGCTTGCTAGGTGGGGTCGATGTTCTACTGAGTTTATCGGCGGCTGAGGGTCTTCCCAATGCAGTGTTAGAAGCCATGGCCTATGAAGTGCCGGTTGTTGCAACCGCGGTTGGAGGCGTGGTTGAGCTGCTGGCCGGGCCCGAAGCGGACGCTCGTCGCAGGGGCTGGTTAGTGTCGGGTGCTTCGGAGCCGGCGTTGGTGCAAGCTTTGGTGCAGGCGCTCGTGACCGTCGAAGCGGGTGGCGCTGAGGTTCAGCTGCGGATTCATAACGCTCGTCAAAGCATTGAGGAGCACTATGGCATCAAGGTTATGGTTGACCAAACCGAGTTGCTTTTGGATCAGTTGGCTAACCGGGTGTCGGGCTAGGCAAGATTTAGCGCTCGCCAAGTTTGTTGATTGTTCGGCCATTGTGCTGCCCGTACAATCCCACCTTAACCTTGCTTGATCGTTCACCGACCGGAGTGTCTATGCCTTTTAACAATCGAATTACTCAAATGCTGGGCGTCGACATCCCCATCGTTCAAGCCCCTATGGGCTGGATTGCTCGTTCGCCTTTGGCGTCAGCTGTATCCAATGCTGGTGCACTGGGCATTATCGAAACCTCTTCTGGCGAGCTGGACGCGGTGCGAGAAGAGATCAAAAAGATGAAAACGCTGACGGATAAGCCGTTTGGGGTGAACATCGCGCAAGCTTTTGTTCGTGATCCGAACATTGTCCAGTTTGTTATTGATCAAGGCGTTCGCTTTGTCACCACTTCTGCTGGTAACCCGGAGCGTTTCACCGGTGAGTTGAAGGCTGCGGGACTCACTGTATTCCATGTGGTTCCAAGCTTGGGGGCGGCGCTAAAGGCAGTGGAGGCCGGTGTCGATGGTTTGGTTGTGGAAGGTGGCGAGGGCGGCGGTTTCAAAAACCCTAATGAGGTGTCCACCATGGTCTTGTTGCCGTTGATTCGGTCGAAGGTAGATGTGCCGATTATCGCTGCGGGTGGTTTTTTGGATGGCAAAACCATGGCTGCCGCTTTTGCTTTGGGTGCTGAGGGTATACAGATGGGCACCCGCATGGTTTCTTCCGCTGAGAGCCCAGTACATGAAAATTGGAAGAAGGGTATCGTGAACGCCAAGGAGACAGACACCGTATTCTTGAATCGCTTTCACTCACCAGCGCTGCGTGCGTTGCGTACCGAGAAAACAACCCGCTTAGAAAAGGCCATTGATACCAATGCCATGACCGAGTTCGGCAAGGCTACGGACCTATACTTTGGCGGTGATATGGAATCCAGCATCGCGCTGACCGGTCAGGTAGCCGGCCGTATCGACTCGGTCCGCCCGGTAGCCGATATCATTGCTGATGTTGAACAAGAGTTCTTTGCAACTATTGGTGACCTAGCGAACCAGTACCGCTAGCCGTTGAGACCTAGGTTTGGAGTTTTTGCGCGATGAGCACCTAAGCTGTCGCATTCTAAGTGTGACCTAGTTCGCCATAAAGGCGAAAAATGGATAAACGGTGGAGAAATGCGCCTAAACGGTGCGCTGCATCAAGGCGTATCCACTCCAAGTTTCTATACTAAGATCATCTTATCCAAAGGTTGTTTGCTCATGCTGCGTTCTTGCCTATCTGCCGGTTTAATCAGTGCTCTTTGCGCCGCAGCAGTGCCTGCATCCGCCGATACCCTGCTCGGTATCTACGCGGGCGTCGCAAGTTGGCAGCAAAATGTGTCTGGCAACGTGGCGTCCGGTGTTACCGATCTAGACGTTGAAGACGATCTGGGTATGGATGACGACTCTAACAATATGTTCTACGTTGCTATAGAGCACCCGGTGCCCATGCTGCCGAATATTCGGGTCCAACATGCTGAAATCAAATTGGGTGGTGACAACGCGTTGACCCGTACCATCGAGTTTAATGGGAATAGCTTCACCGTAGCAGAACAGGTGGCAACGGATATCGACCTTACCCAATCGGACGCGGTGTTCTACTACGAAGTGTTGGATAATTATCTAACCTTAGATTTGGGGTTGGCCGCTCGCTATGTGGACGGCTTTGTTGAGGTTTCTTCCAGTACAACCAACGCTAGCGCGGAATTCTCTGGGGTGATCCCCATGGTTTACGCACAGGCCCGAGTGGATTTACCTTTGACCGGTTTTTGGGTCGGTGCACAAGCCCAAGGTATGTCTTACGACGGTAACCAACTGCTGGACGCCAATGCTCAGGTAGGTTGGGAGTCTGCCTTAGGTTTGGGTGTTGAGGTTGGCTATCGCGCATTCAAGCTAGAGCTTGATGAGTTTGATGAAGTGGATTCGGCTGAGATCGATGTGGATGGCGTCTACGTTGGTTTGAACTACCACTTTTAAAACCCTGTTGGTTTAAGGTCTAGTTGTTGAGCTTGCTATTCGCCTGAATATCGCCAGCCTTTTCTTGGTTCAAACGAATCTCGATGTGTTTGCACCTACCTCACAAGTAACCCCCAGCTGAATTTCCCGGCTCAGCTAACTATCCCCTAGTGTCGGTACCTCGTTGTGGAGGTACAATGTAGCAATGGATCGCTCTATCGTTTTGCAGCTATTGGCTGCCCAGCTCCCCGCCGATGGCTTAATCACGGATGCTGCCGGTTTAAAACCCTATGAGACCGATGGCTTGACCGCATTGCGGGAGGTGCCATGGGCGGTTGCTTTGCCAGAAACCGAAGCTCAGGTTCGTGATCTGCTAAAGATCTGCGCACGACACGATGTTCCGGTCGTGGCGCGCGGCGCTGGAACTGGTCTTTCCGGTGGTGCACGTCCTATTGCCCAGGGCATCGTGCTGGGTTTGTCACGGATGCGCCAAATTTTGAGCATCGACCCGGTTAGCGCTACGGCGCGCCTGCAGCCGGGTGTGCGCAATTTGGCGATCAGCGAAGCCGCTGCGCCGCACGGTTTGTACTATGCCCCAGATCCGTCATCGCAAATTGCCTGCTCCATTGGTGGCAACGTGGCAGAAAATGCTGGTGGTGTGCATTGCCTAAAATATGGGCTGACGGTGAACAACGTTTTAGGGTTGCGAGTCCTGACGATGGACGGTGAGCTACTTGAGCTGGGTGGGGCCACCTTAGATGATCCGGGTTATGATTTGCTGGCGCTAATGTGCGGAAGTGAAGGGATGCTGGGCGTTGTTACTGAAGTAACGGTTCGACTGTTGCCGACACCACCGCAACGGGCTGTGTTGTTGGTCGCTTTTGCCGAGCTTGCGGAAGCTGCAGATGCGGTGAGCCAAATCATCAACATCGGAATCATTCCGGCTGGTTTGGAGATGATGGACCAACTGGCCATCAGTGCTGCCGAGAACTTTGTGCACGCGGGTTACCCGTTAGATGCGGCGGCCATTTTGCTCTGTGAGCTCGATGGCGATGAGATAGAGTTGGCTGAGTCTATACGCTTGGTCTCAGATGTCCTGCAGCAAGCGGGTGCAACACAAGTTCGTGTGGCTAGAGATCCGCTGGAGCAACAACAGTTTTGGGCCGGCCGCAAAAACGCATTTCCCGCGGTGGGTCAGCTAGGCCCAGACTACTACTGTATGGACGGCACAATCCCCCGCGCGGCGCTGAGCAAAGTGCTGACCACTATTGCCAACAAAGCGGCTAGCTACGGTCTACGGGTTGCTAACGTGTTCCATGCGGGGGACGGTAACCTGCATCCACTGATCTTGTACGATGCTAATGTTCCAGGCCAGCTAGAGGACGCTGAAGCCTTGGGTGATGAGATATTAAGGCTCTGTGTGGCTGTTGGCGGTACGGTGACTGGTGAGCACGGGGTTGGTTTAGAAAAGCTAAACCCCATGTGCAGCCAGTTTTCTAGTGCGGAGCTAGAGCAATTTTTTCGGGTGAAGGCGGCGTTTGATCCCCAAGAGCTACTGAACCCCGGCAAAGGGATTCCCACCTTGCAACGCTGTAGCGAGCTGGGTGGTATGCATGTTCACGGCGGTCATGTGCCGTTCAAAAACCTACCTAGGTTTTAGCGGGCATGTTGGGACATGACAACAACGATGCACCACGGCTGCAAGCGATGGTGGTGCAGGCTTGTGCGGAGCAACAACCCCTGCGCGTTGTGGGCCAGGCAAGCAAAGCGCGCTGGTTGCCGCCGATGAGCGACGCAGCGCAGATGTTGTCTGTTAGCGAGCATGTCGGGATTGAACACTATGCACCAGATGAATTGGTGGTGACCGTTCGTGCAGGGACGCCTTTGGCACAATTGCGGTCGGTACTTGCAGCTCAGCAGCAAATGCTGGCCTTTGACCCACCTGAGTTTGATCAGCTTGGAACGGTTGGTGGTGCGGTCGCCTCGGGTCTGGCTGGTCCTGCTCGCCCTTGGCGCGGCGGTGTACGTGATGCGGTATTAGGAGTTGAACTGCTCAATGGTATGGGCGAGCGTTTAAGTTTTGGCGGCCAGGTCATGAAAAACGTTGCCGGGTACGACTTGTCACGATTGCAGGTTGGTGCCTGCGGTACCTTGGGCGTCTTGCTAAGCGTAAGCTTGCGGCTTGCACCACTGCCTATGGTTGAAGCAACCCATCGAACCTCTCTTGCTTCTGAGCCAGATGCCTACGCTTGGTTGAGACGTTTTGCTGTTGGGTCGTTGCCGGTGACCGCGTTGAGCTTTGAGCCTAGCTTGCCGGACGCCCCTTGTTATGTGCGTTTGTCTGGACCTGCAGCCGTGGTTGCTGCTGCCAGCGTGGATCTAGGGCCGCGCGTTAGCGATGCAGATTTATATTGGTGCTCGCTGCGTGACCAAAAGCATGAGTTTTTTGGCGCCAGCGAGCAGATGCAAGAACTTTGGCGGGTAAGCGTGCCTTTCGGTGCGGCTGATCTAGCATTGCCTTACCCGACCTTGGTGGAGTGGGGTGGTGCGTTACGTTGGGTTCAACTGCCCCATGAGCATGACCCACGCGAGTTGCTAACGCGAGTACAAACCTTAGGCGGGCACGCACGACGTTTTGGGGGCGGGCAAGGGTTGGGACCTATTGTTCCTGCTGCGGGGCAAGCCGTATTGCAACGGTTGCAGGCTGCTTTTGATAGTCAACACATACTCAATCCAGGGTTGGACGTACATGCAAACTAATCTGCATCCGGATATTTTGGCAACGGATAAAGGCCAACGGGCAGATGCCATCTTGCGTTCTTGCGTGCACTGCGGGTTTTGCAATGCCACCTGTCCAACCTATCAACTTTTGGGTGATGAGTTGGATGGACCACGTGGCCGTATCTACTTGATTAAAGATCTCTTAGAAAGCAATTCGGTTAACCAGCGAGCGCAAACCCACTTGGATCGTTGCTTAACCTGTCGCTCCTGCGAGACCACCTGCCCTTCAGGGGTAGCTTATGGTGAGTTGCTAGAAATTGGTCGCGAGCACCTGGCTGGAGAGACTCATGTAGGTGAGGCGATTAAACGTGGCTGGTTCCAGCGGTTACAGCGCTCTGGCCTGGTCTGGTTGATTCCGAATGCCACCCGGTTTCGCCGTTGGGCCCGATTGGGCAATTGGTTTCGATGGTTGTTACCCGCCATGTTGCGCCGTCCGCTACCTAAATTGGAGTCGAACCGGGCTGCGCCTAAAAATCTAGAGTTAAACCCAACTGCAGACAATGAAGTGGGCTCGGTTTTGTTGTTGGATGGCTGCGTCCAAAAAGCGGCAACGCCGTCCACCAATAGTCACTTGCAGCAGTTACTCCAGAATCACAACGTGCGTGTCGAACGTATAGCTGAAGATGGTTGTTGTGGTGGAGCAACGCTCCATTTAGGCGATGGTGATGGGGCGCTGGGGCATATGCGCGCGTTGCTTGATCAAGTGGGACCTTGGCTCGATAAGGTAGACGCCATTATCTCTAGCGCCAGTGGCTGTGGCGTTACCTTAAAAGACTATCCGCGCCTATTGGCGCAAGACGCTGATTATTTACCCAAGGCTGTAAAGCTTGCAGAGAAGTTAGTTGATGCCAGCGAGTACTTAAGCGCTTTACCGTTGACAACCACTTCGCGCCTACCTAAGGGGGTTACAGCTCAAGCTGCCCCAGAATCTAAGGACGCGACTGGGGTTCAGTTAAAGGTGGCGTGGCACTCTCCTTGCACTTTGCAGCACGGGCAGCAGCTAACCGGTCAGGTTGAGAAGTTGCTTACCGCTGCAGGCTATCTTTTGGTACCCGTAGCTGATGCGCACATTTGCTGTGGTTCTGCCGGAACTTACGCCATTACGCAACCGAAGCTGTCGGAGCAGTTGCAGCAGCAGAAGGTTGCAGCGCTGCAAGCAGCAGCACCAGATATCATTGCCACGGCTAACGTGGGCTGCCAGCTCCATATTGGCTCAGCAGCTCAAGTTCCGGTGGTACACTGGCTAACGCTACTGGAGTAGTAGCTTGCAAGCTTTCACGAGGGGGAGAGATGGCAGCAGCAGTAGACGAGAAGGTCACCAAAGGTAGCTACGTGTTTTTGGGTTTCCTGACGCTTTTGAACGTCATGAACTTTGTAGACCGACAGCTGTTAGCCAGCTTTTCAAATTCTATTGTTCCCGAGCTAGGGCTGACCAACACTCAATTTGGATTGCTCACCGGATTAGTCTTCATTTTTTTCTACTCGGTGATGGGGTTGTTTATGGGGGTGTTGGCCGACACCGTCAACCGTACACGCTTGATCGCTGCGGGGTTGGCGTTGTGGAGCCTGTTAACCGCTCTGTCTGGAGCTGCAAAAGGCTTTATCTCGTTGGCAGCACCGCGAATGTTTATTGGTGTTGGTGAATCCATTATGACGCCAACAGCGATGTCGCTCCTTGGCGATCGATTTCCATCCGCACGTCTAGGTTTGGCCTCCGGTATCTACTATATGGGTGTGCCGCTTGGCATTGGGGCCAGCTTGCTCATTGCGGGTTACTTGGGTCCAGCCATTGGTTGGCGCAACTGTTTCTACTTGTTGGGTGCCGTGGGTGTGTGCCTGGCGATCATTATGCTATTTATAAAAGAAACCCCGCGTAAACATCTGCGAGTGGCTTCTGCTGATCTTGCCCTTAACCAAGATCAAGGCCAAGACCAGCCGGCTCAATCTAAGCAGAGCTTTGGGGAGATTGTTAGCACTCTAGGGCGTGCTTTACGCGCCTCACCGGCCCTTTGCTTCACCATTGCAGGCGGTGTAGCGTTGCACTTCATGTTGGGAGCAGCAACCTTTGACCAACTTTGGTACGCCAATGAGCGTGGTTTTGATCCCGACGAAATTGCGCAGATTACCGGGCTTATTGCCATTGTTGCTGGAATCATGGGAAATCTGTTTGGTGGTTGGGGTGGTGATGCTTTTTTGCGTGCTACGGGTCAAGGCCGCGCCATGTTTTTGTTTTGGATCGTATTGATCTTAGCGCCGCTGAACATCGCTTACCGAGTAGTGCCAGCAGAAAGTGCCTGGTTTTGGATTGGGATCTTTGTCGGTTACTTTCAGTTGGGCTGCTTCTATGGCCCCACCTTCTCGACGGTACAAGAGTTGGTTCCACCGCAAATTCGTGCAACCGTGGTTGCGTTCTACATTTTGTCGCTAAATTTTGTTGGGCTTGGCATTGGGGTTACGGCAGGTGGTGTTGTCGTTGATCAACTTGCCTCATCTGGCGTGGCTGAACCTTACTCTATGACCCTATTAGGTTTCACCCTATTGTCGCTGTTGTGCATTCCCTGCTTCTACATGGCCGGCAAGCGGTTCCAGCTAGATCGCGACCGGTTGTTCTCGGTAGCTCGCTGAGCCAGCTTAACCTTGGGCGGTACGCCAGCGCTGGCGTATGGCGTCGGCTTCTCCGGTCATGCCTTGTGCTTGTTTGGCATCGGCGATGACCAGCCAGGCATCACGCTTCCAATCTATTCGTGATCCAGCCAAAGCGATTGCCTTACGAGCATAACCTTCGGCGATAGTCGGTTCGTTAAGCGCCAGTTGTAGCTGCGCCAGTTGAACCCACAAATCCGCCCGCCTTGGATTGATGCGGATAGCACGCTCAACGTGTGTTACTGCTTCTTTTAGATTGCCTTGGCTGCGTGCCGCTTCGCTTTTGTCGAGCAATGCTAGGGTCACATTGTGCTTGCTGACTTCCGCTTGGCTAGGCGTTGCGGTACCCCTGGTGCTGCTCTGATCCGTCGATGCGGCGCTTGTGTTGTTGTTGCCAACAGTTGAACGGTCTTCTACCGCAACCACAGGAGGAGTGCTCGGGTAGTTGGTATCGCCGCCGCCGATACAACCGGCTAAAAGGACGGACAATATTAGTAATGCAAATGGGCGTAGCAATGAAGGGGGGAATGAAAGGGATGATGAATTCAAAGTGAGCCTCTGCTTTAGTTAATCGGGTGTGGCGCCAAACCAACGCTGTAGGCGTTTGCCGAACCCACCTTTGCTGGTGCAACCGGGATGTACCAACAGCTGCGCGTCGAGCGGTAGCAACAGGCTTACATCTGCGCCAGTGTTGCTGAGTGGACAGTTTCCTTCAAGCAGCAAGCCGGTGCTGTAATCAATGTGGCGTTCGCTGACGGCTAGGCTGGCAATGTCTCCAGCGCCGACATTTTGATTAAGTGGGTTGCTGCCAATGTCGGCCATGATTTGATCCCATACCTTCAGCGCGCCGCCTGCACCGGTCAGGCCCGCTGGCGTGTTGTCATCACGGCCCAGCCATACCACGGTTAGATGAGAGGCATCATAACCAGCAAACCAGCTATCACGGTAGTCATCTGAGGTGCCCGTTTTACCTGCGGTCTGCGTGCCTGCATGGCGTGAACTTTTCCCAGTGCCTTGCTGCATTACCGCTTGCATCGCGCGTGTGAGTTGCGCTGCGGTGGTGGGGGTCAACCGCTGCTCCAGCTGAAATTGATGGTGTGATAGCTCTTGCCCTTGTTCGTTGAGTACCCCGATAACGGTTTTCGGCTTGGTTACGAAGCCTCCGCTGGCAAAGGTCGCGTACAGCTCGCTTACCTCCAGTGGTGTGCGTGGCTCAGCACCTAACAATAGCGATGGGTAGGCGTTTTTGGTGGGCTTGCCGCTGAGCGCAGCGAGACGCTGGGCAATACGGGCAACACCTAGTTGCAAACCTAGGTTGACCGTCGCCAGGTTTAACGAATCAGCCAGTGCTCGAATGAGTGGCACTTGACCGTGCTCAGTCTTGTCGAAGTTTTGTGGTGTCCATGCGGCTTGTTTGGGTAGGCTAACTTCCACCGCCTGATCTTGCAGATGTGTTGCCAAATGCGCGCCATCTTCCAATGCTAAGGCGTAGACCACCGGCTTTATTAGTGACCCCATTGGACGGCTAGCCTTTAATGCGCGGTTGAATCCATCGCTACCGGCATCGCGTCCACCAGCAAGCGCAAGGACCTCACCGGTTTGCACATCGGTGACCACCGCAGCGGCCTGCAACGCCTGCTCGGTCACCCCAGATTCTTGTTGCAAGCGAACCTTGGGGTGTTTATCCAAGCGCTCAAGCGTGTTGCTAATGCCTGCTTCCATAGCATCCTGCAAACGCGGAGATAAGGTGGTGAAGACTTTTAAGCCTTGGCTCGCTAGATCTTGCTCGACGTATTGGGTGGTTAAATCGCGTCGCACCAAATCCATAAAGGCGGGGTAGTAGGTGCCACCTTTGCGCGCACCGCGCACCACGTCTAGTGGCGAGTTTAGTGCCTTGGCTAGTTGTACGTCGTCTATGTGCTGCTGTTGATGCAAGATCTCTAGCACGCGATCGCGTCGCTCACGAACGCGTTCAGGATGCCGAAACGGATTGTAGTAAGAGGGGCCGCGAATAATGGTGACTAAAGTGGCGATGCCGGCGGGTTCTAGCTCGCTAAGAGGTCGGTTGAAGTAAAACTGTGCACCTAAACCAAACCCGTGGATGGCACGCACGCCAGCCTGGCCGATAAATATCTCGTTGATGTAAGCGTTCAACAAGTCGGTTTTTTCGAAACGCACCTCAAGTATTACCGCCATGGCCAACTCGCGTAGCTTGCGCTGCAAAGTGCGGCGATTGTCTAAGAAGTAGCTTTTGACCAGTTGCTGAGTAAGCGTGCTTCCGCCTTGGCTAAGTTTGCGTTGTTGTAAGTTGACCCAAAATGCACGGGCTATGCCGCGCAAGTCAAAACCGTGATGGGTATCGAAGCTACGGTCTTCAACCGCTTTTAATGCATCGCGCAGCAACGCCGGCACTTGTTCAGGAGTAAGTATGACCCGGTCCTCTCCGTGGCTTGGAAAGAAGCTGCCGATCACGGCAGGGTCCAAACGTAGGAAGGGCTCTTCGCTATCTTGGAGATTACGAATCCTGCTGATTTGCTGCTGGTTGAAGTCTACGGTCACCGTGGTGGTGGCACGTTTGCTCTCGACAAACTGCACGCTGCGCAAGTGGACCTGTACCTGTTGCGGTCCAATCTTAAATTGTCCGGGATGGCGGACCGTACCAGCGGCTTCGTAGCCCACACGGTTTAGCTCGCTGATAAAATCCGCTTGGCTAAGCTCAAGCCCTGGATAGATTTCTAGTGGTTGTGCATACACCACGGCAGGCACAGACCAACGTCGGCCTTCAAATGTTTCGGTTATGGTTCGGTCGAGCTTCCAAAGGTAGCCGGCCAACAGCAGGGCTGTTGCTAACGCCAACCACGCGATGCTTTTGAAGGCAATTCGTAGCAAGGCTAAGTGACCGGTTTATCGGGGATTAAGCCTAAACTGCGCCCGAGCCTTTGGCCTAGGCTGTGAATGCCTTGCCAAAGTCTTGGCATGACCCAGATCAGGCTAAGCATAAACAACACAAATGCCACGACAAATAGCAGTGGGTGTGACAGCGCAGCCCAAAGACCTGCAAACACCGCCAAGTCCTCGCCTAGGGATGCCCCCCAATTTGAAAAGGGTTCAGGTGAGGTGTTGATCATGACTCGCGCTCCCGCTTTGGTAGCGTGAGTAGCAGCAGTCACACCACCGCCGAGTAAACCTGCTGCGACAGTGAACGCCGGCGTGACCTCTCCAACAGCACCGGCGGCGAGCATAGCGCCAGCGGGAATGCGGATAAAGGTATGGATAGCATCCCAAGCTGTGTCGACACCGGGTGTTTTATCCGCCATGAACTCTATGCAGTACATAACGCTAGCCGCGAAGATCACCAAAGGGTCGGCAACCAACGCTAGTGAATCCGGCAACGCGACGTAACCTGTGGCACTGCTTAAACCCAATACGGCGATGGCAGCGTAGAGATTTAAGCCGCTGGCCCAAGCAACCCCCATCGTTAGCGCGAGGGTTTGGATTAATGCCTGATATTCACCCATAAAGAACGCGTTAGTTGGCCCTAGCCAGCTAAGGTGCGGAGCCTTGCTCCAGCGCAATTAGGTGATCAACCACAGCCAGCGAGATCTTGCGCCCAACATCGTTGTTGATACGGTATTTTCCGGCAACAACCAATTGAGGCACGCTGCGAACGCCTGCGTTAGTCATTGCGGTCTCGATTTGGCTCAGACGGCGATTCACGGCCGTGCTGTTAAACGCGGCCAAAAATTCCGCTTTGTCGATGTTGCCTTTAGCTGCGAAGTTAGCCAATTGATCCGCGGATAGAAATTGGGTGCCGTTTTCATGTATCGCCCGAAAGACGCGCTCGTGGTTTCCTGGCAATTTGCCCATGGCCTCGAAGGCGAGGTAGGTGCGGGATAGTAACTCCCAGGCGGGTGAGAAACTGACAGGCGCGCGCTGGAACTCGGCGCCAGCAGGTAGGCTTGGCTTCCATTTCTCGATCAACGGATCAAAATTCTTACAGTGTATGCAGCCGTAGCTAAAAAATTCGGTGACCACTATTGGGTCGCTGGCACGGCGGCGAGGCGCATCCTCTATGATGTCGTAGTGTTCGCCTTCAACAAATTCACCAACGGCAGCCCCGGTGCTGTGCAGCAAGCCGTAACCGATCACACTCAGTGCAATCAGGGCCACGAAGCCGATGATTAGGTAGCGGACGGTATCTACTTTGCCGGACTTCTTACCAGATTTAGCCACGATATCTCCAGGAGGCAAAAGAGGGATGGTACCGGGGCGTTGGGCTAGCCACCAGCACGGTGCTGTGCAGATTCAACGGAAATTGGCTCGAATTTGCCTGAATTCTGGATTGCCAAGGCTGGTTGAAGCTTTTTGGTTCTGCAACTCGGGGCGCATGGAGCTGTATCGCTCGGTACCAGCCGTTTGCCACTTCACTGGGGATTGGTCGTCGCCACTAGGTATCCATGGCATAATGATGGGCTATGTCCGGCCCAGCTAGCCTAGGCACTTTAATGGACATCAATTAGACGACAAGAAAGGTGGCGCATGGAAACTTATCAACTCTTCAAATACGATTCCTGCCCATTTTGCGCGAGAGTTCGGCAGTTTCTGAATCAGGCCGGCATTGAGATGGAAATGCAGGACATTTTGCAAGATCGTAGCGCCTACGATGCTCTGGTAGCTGGCGGGGGTAGCCGACAGGTCCCGTGTTTGCGCATCGAGCGTGGTGAGGGTGAATCCGCGAGCGTTCAGTGGCTATATGAATCCGCCGATATCATTGCCTATTTACAGCAGGCGCATTCTGCCTAAACACCCTGGTTCTGATGACAAGTGATTCTGGAGCTAAAGCCTGTCTCAGCCTTGGTTCACCCCATCGATTCGTAGCCTGCAGCTTTTCGGTAGCATTGTTAGCGACAAACCTTAATCGACAAATTTCAACGACAGATCTTCAATAGCAAACAAGGGTAAATCATGAAGTTAGGACTCATCTCCGGCTATTCAGGCCGCAAAATCAATATCCCCATTAAGCAGGTGCAACACGCAGAAAACCTTGGCTATGACAGCATCTGGACCGCTGAAGCCTATGGTTCTGATGCCGTTACCCCGGCAACCTGGATCCTGGCAAATACGACCAAGATGAAGGTGGGAACCGCCATTATGCAGATGCCTGCGCGAACACCGGCTATGGCGGCAATGACCGCAATGACCCTAGCGGAACTCTCTGGCGGTCGTTTCATCTGTGGCGTTGGCGCCTCGGGTCCCCAAGTGGTTGAGGGCTGGCATGGCACCCCTTACGGCAAGCCGGTCACGCGTCTCAAAGAGTACATCTCCATTATGAAGCAGATCTTCCGCCGCGAAGGGCCTGCAACCTTTGATGGCAACATGTACCAAATGCCTTACACCGGTCCTGGTGCAACGGGTTTGGGTAAGCCGCTTAAAAGCATTCTGCACTGCGAAGAAGACATTCCTGTGTATGCCGCCACGATAACGCCAGCGGGCGTTGCCGCATCTGCTGAGGTGGCGGATGGATTCTTCCCTGTGTGGATGGACCCTGAGCAGTATCACGTGTTTGAAGAGCCGATCAACAAAGGTTTTGCTAAGGCTCAAGCTGCTACCGGCGTCGACAAAAACTTAGGCCAGTTCAACATTGCACCTTTTGTCAGCTGCGTTATGGGTGATAGCGTTGAAGAATGTATGGTGCCAATCCGCGGCAACATGGCGCTCTACATTGGTGGCATGGGTGCTCGCGACAAGAACTTCTACAACGACTACGCCAAGCGTTTAGGTTTTGAAGAAGCCGCGATCAAGATTCAAGATTTGTTCCTAGCAGGCCGTAAAGACGAAGCGATGGCTGCCGTTCCAGCGGAGCTGATTGACGCTTGCCACTTGGTGGGTCCAGCAGATCGGATCAAAGATCGACTGCAGCGCTGGCGTGATGCGGGCAAGAAAGGCCATGTTTCTAGCATGCTGATTGGCTCTGGCCAACCGCAAGCGTTGGAGCTGTTGGCGGAGTCTATGCTCTAGCGATATAGCGATCGAAAGCGCTAACCTGCCAGGGCAGCTTTGCTCTGGCATGCTCCTAAGGTGCTTGGTCCCAAGCACCTGTTCTCACCAGTTAGATTTCAAGCACCAACTGCTGTGGCATTGATCCTAACGCCGACTTCGGGAAGCTCTGGTTTGTCCTGAGTCCTCGTTTCGATCGCGGCTAGTACCGCTGTTGCGTTGATTGTTGGCAACCACAAACACATCGTCAGAAATCTCGCCATCGATGCTGGTATTGCGCCGAATGATATCCGCTAGTTTGGTGTTTTCTAGCGCTGCCAAGGCTTCACCAGCAAAGCTGCGTTGGTACCAATAGCGATCACCGTCTCTGAGCAGTAAAAATTGACCGAGCACAATTTCGTGAAGCAACTCGCCTAGCATTGAACCAGGTCGTGGATCTTCGGCAAGTCCAGCAGCCCAAACGTCCATGTCATCCACCGAACCATAAGCGGCAGCCAGTTGCGCTTGGACCCTAGGTGAGCTTGATACTTCAGCGAAGCTTGTGTGAACGCTTAGCCCTAGTGCAAGACGTGCGCTGTTGTAGTCTGGCAGGCCGTGGTCTCGCCCCCGTTGAATATTGAGGGCCGCCAGATCGAAACCGCCGGCTCCAGGTGCGCCAAACAAAAAATTGCGCACCTCATCCACTACTTGTGCATCGATACGTTGGCATACCTGGCTGGCCAGACCACGCAGCACCGGCTCAATCCCTTGGTGATTGATTAGCTCATCAGGGGCAAAGAAAGCATCGCGTAGTGCTAGAGGACCTTGGTCTATGGCATTGCCTTGCGCATCAAGTCGCAAGACCTCTGCGCTCAACATGCTGTGACCCAATCGAAAGGCGGCGGCGGAAAAGAGGTTTGCAATCCTCGCGTCGAGATCTGCGCTGTAGCCTTGGTAGGCGGGTATAGCCCGTTCCCCGAGGAGCAAAGGCAGAAATTCTTGGTAAGTAATAACCTGTAGCTGAGCTGCCACTAGGCGCCGGGCCTTTTGATAGAGCTGATCGCCAGAGAGTTCCGGTTGGCGTTGGGCGAGCTCGGCTACCAAGCGATTGTGTTCGCGGACAAACAATGTGTGCATTGTCATCAGACCAACTTGCTCGTTAGCGCGGACGTCACCAGCTAAAAACAAATTGGCACCCGAACCGCCCGCGTTAGATAGGCCGTCTTCATTGAACGGCAATAGGTTGCCCGCAGAGGTGCGTAGTGCACCAGTGCCATCGTTGGTTCTTAGGGCTGCCGCGCGTTCTGCATCTGATCCATAGACTTGAGAGGCATCGATCCAGCCAGTGATCTCGTTGATCTGGGCGCGTGGGTTGGCACTGCCTGTGCCAGAGTCGTGGTGGTATAGCGAGCGATTGAAAGCCATAGTTTGCGCACCGGAGCCCGTTGGATCGAACCAGGGATCTCCACTTGGTATGGCTATGTTGGCGGGTTCGGCCGGGTCAACGCCGTCGGTCAAGGTGAAATCGTGGTCGATGAACTGGCCCCACTGCCACAAAAAATCACTTGCCCCAGCAGGGTTGGGTATAGATTCCTGCTGCCGGCTTAAAGCGTTGCTGATAAAGCGTGCGCTGGGGCGATCCGGGCCGGCTAGGGATTCAACCAAGTCACCGTATGCTGGCTCTACCCATCGAGCCAAAGGCGTGTCGGCACGGTTTAGATTGTTGTTGGCTAGGTTGTTACCGCTGCCATCGTAGCTCCTGTCGGTTGCGTTTGGATTTTCTGGATCACGAGCGCGTTGTCTGTTTCGTTCAATTTTGCGAACGGGCGAGGTCTGGTTTTGCTCGCTGAGTGGATTGGCTCGGCGAGCGTTTTGGGCGTCAGTTTGCTCATCGGCCAGAGTAGCGTTCACGTCTTGGGAAAAGCTTGGTTGTCCGACACTGGTACAAAACAGCAGGCAACTCAGCCTAGCGAGACTATTCAAAGGGTTCATATTGCTTACCTGAAAACGGTTAAGGTCGGCTCACCCTATGTGCAGAATGTGGAGTAAAGATGTAGAAGTGGTTGCGGTTTGTTACCAACCGGACAAGGTTCGCACTTTGCAAAAAAAGCTCGGTTTAGGCTCGGCTAGCAATGGTGTCGTTCAGTTTGCATTCAGCTGGCGACAGCGACTTTCCTTAGTGTCTCGCCACTGCCGCGATTAGGGTTGCCGGGTTAAAGTCCTGCCTCGTCCAGCAATACAACCGCGCGTTCGGAACGTTGCCGTGCTGCGTCTACATATTCCAACGCCTTTTCTGAGCTGGCGTTGCCATCTAGGCCGCGTTTGTAGACGCCCTGAATAATGCCAGCGCTACGAAACATGTTGTAGACGATGTAGAAGGTCCAATTGGCGATGGGGTCGCGGCCTGCATGCTTGCAGTACTCGGCAACAAATTCTGCTTCGGTAGGAATGCCTGACGTAGCGAAATCGACCTTGGACAATCCTTCGTCGGTGTAAGAATCGCCATGATAATCCTGACATACGTAGCCTACATCAGCGAGACCGTCACCCAAGGTGGATAGCTCCCAATCGAGTACGGCGACAATCTTAGGCTCGGTTGGATGGATCAAGACATTACCCACCCGATAGTCACCGTGGGCAATGACGGTTTGGGTTTCGCTGGGTATGTTGTTGGGTAACCAAGCCATTAACCGATCCATAGCGTCAATTTGCTCGGTTTTGCTGGCTTGGTACTGCTTGGTCCAACGCCCAATTTGGCGCTCATAGTAGTTACCTGGGCGGCCGAAGGTTTCCAGACCTGCAGCGATGGGATCCACCTTGTGCAATTCTGCCAAGACTCGCGCTAGATCCAGATAGATGGCCTTTTGATCGGCTTTGGGTAGGTTGGGTAGGGCAGTTTCGTTGAACAAGCGGCCTTCTACCATCTCCATAATGTAGAACTTGGTGCCGATAATGCTGGTGTCTTCGCACAGGGCGTACATTTTTGGCACGGGTACGGGCGTGTCGCGCAGGGCATGCATCACTCTGTATTCACGGTCAACCTGGTGCGCGCTGGGTAGCAATTCACCCGGCGGTTGCTTGCGCAGCACATAGCGGGTGCCGCCGGCCTCTAGCAAGAAGGTCGGGTTGGATTGGCCACCCTCAAATTGGCTTACCTTGAGTTCGCCCGTATAGCCGGCGACCTCGCTGAGCATGTAGGCGTGAAGCGCAGGCTCATCGAACTGGTGGGCTGCCCTGACGGCGGTCAGCTCGACATCGCTATGGGATTCAGGTGTATCGCTAGGGGTAGGGCTCATGCTCAGGTTCCGATTCAATATTGGGGCGAAGGATACACAGGCGGTTTAGCTGGCGGCTAGTCTCTTTCCAGCGTGCTGCTAGCACTTTTCCATGGAGCACGACTACCTTGATCTTAGGCGCTAGTAAGTGCGAGGCTAGAGGGTGGAGCCTGGGGGTGGTAACTGGCGCGTACAATCGCGAGGGTTATCCCCTGAAAATGGGCTTTTGCATCTAAAATTCAGGAGAGGGCCTCCGTGTCAACTACAAACCAGGCACCAACAAAACGAATGGCGGTTACTTTGCCCGCCGGACCAAAATTAGCATCCACCATTGAGCGCATCCAATGGGCGGAAGAAAATGGCTACGCGGACGCATGGTTTGCGGACTCTGGCGCACCAGATAGCCTGACCCAGGTAGCAGCCATTGCCCACCACACCAAGAGTATCCGTGTGGGCATTGCTGTCACGCCCGTCTATACCCGGACCCCAGCCGTGTTGGCGGCCACCGCTGACGTGATTTCTCAGGTTATGCCGAACCGTTTTATTATGGGGTTGGGTTCCTCTAGCCAGACGATTATGGGGCAGTTCAATGGCATCCCGCTGGATAAGCCGCTAACTCGGGTCAAAGAGACGGCCATCATGGTGCGGTCCATGCTTACCGGCGAAAAGTCGAACTTTACCGATTTAGATACCCTATATAGCAAGGGCTATCGCCAGGCGCCTTGCGCTAACCCGCCGCCCCTGTATCTAGCAGCCTTACGTCCAAACATGATTGAGATGGCGGCTGAGATCGGTGATGGGGTGATCTTTAACCTTTGGCCCAAAGGGGCGTTACCCAAGATGATGGAAGCGGTGAAGCGTGGGGCGCAAAAGGCCGGCAAGAATTGGGAAGACGTGGAGATTGTGAACCGTGCCATGGTGCTCTGTACCGATGACAAGGAACGTGGTCGCGCGATATTCCGTGCCTCTTTTGGCCCTTACTACGCCACACCAGTGTACAACAAGTTTTTGGCTTGGGCTGGCTATGAAGATGCTGCACAGGCGATCACCGAAGGCTGGGCTGCCAAAGATCGAGAAAAGACCGCCAGCGCCATGAGTGATGAAATGATTGATGAAATTGCCATCATTGGCACCGAAGACGAAGTGCGTGAGCGGATCCAGGCCGACGCGGATGGTGGTGTACACACCCATATTGTTGCCCCCATGGCGGCGGATGCTAACGATCTCGAGCGCACCTTCAATGCGTTCACGGGCGATAAGTTTCAACTAAAATAGGTGCGGCGATGACTTCGGAATACACCAAGATAATTGTTGATGAACCGCTCCCAGCGGTTCGACGCATTACCTTAAATCGACCTGACAAACGTAACCCGCTATCTAACGAGTTACGGTCTGAGCTGTTTCATGCGTTAGAAACCGCAGATCAGGACGACAGCATTCGTTGCATGATCATTCGTGGTGCCGGACCCTGTTTTTCGGCCGGGTACGATCTAACCAGCAATTCTGCTCAGGGCCAGCCGTTTTACACACCTGGTGGTCTAAGCAACTGGCCCCGGCACGTGGTTGATGGTTTTTTTCGCATGTGGGATATGGCCAAACCGATCATCGCTCAGGTGCACGGCTACTGTTTGGCTGGCGGCACTGAGTTGGCAACCGCATGCGATTTAGTCTACGTGGCTGAAGATGCCATGATCGGTTATCCGGTGGTGCGCACTATTAGCCCGCCAGATAACCAGTTTTACCCATGGATTGTTGGTATGCGTCGGGCGATGGAGCTGATGTTAACCGGTGACCATATGTCGGGTAGTGAGGCGGCGGAGTCTGGGTTTGCGAACCGAGCTTTTGCGGCGGAGCAACTTGAAGCGGAGGTGCTGAAGGTTGCTTCGCGCATCGCGAAGGTGCCAACGGATGTGCAACAAATCAACAAACGAGCGGTACATCGACAGATGGATGCCATGGGGGTTCGCGCAGGCATTCGCGCAGGCACCGAGATGCAACAGCTAGCGATGTTTACCAAAACCGCACAAGACCACTTTGCGGAGATACGCAAAGGATTAACCCAAGCGCTGTCGCAGCGTGACAAGGAATTCGGTGATTACCGAACGTCGGGGGACTGATTGAAAACACTTTACGTGGTGCGCCACGGTCAAACGCAATGGAATGTAGAGCAACGGATGCAAGGGCGGATGGATTCCCCTTTGACCGAGCTGGGTAAAGAACAGGTACTTGGACACGGGCGCAAGCTGCGTGAGCTAGGTGGTGCCAATCGTATGGTGGTTTCGCCTTCCGGGCGGACCCAAGAAACCGCGCATCTACTGAACTCGTTTTTGTCTGCGCAGATACAAGTTAACGATGTGCTGCTCGAGCGAGACTGTGGCGAGTGGTCGGGTCTCACCATTGATGAGATTGAGGCCAAGTACCCACAGCATTGGCGCGAACGTGGTTTGGATCCTTATAACCACCGCCCACCGGAAGGTGAGAATCTGCCAGACATGCTGAGCCGGATTGAAGATTTTTTGGAGAGCTTGTACTCAACGGCGGACGAGTCGGTGGTGCTGGTGACTCACGGTGTGGTGTCTCGCGCCATCATGACCCATTTTTTGGCGCTCACGCCGGGTGAAGCAGATCGCGTGCGTCACCCTAACGAGCTGTTCTATGCGTTGGAGTTTACGGCCACAGATATTCGCCCTAGCTACTTCTTAGACGGTGTGGGGCCTTACGATGGTTTGCTGCGTACTGCGGCACAAGGCACTGTGGTTCGACCTGATGCGCTGAAGCCCCAGTCCGAGTAGCCCCGCGTCCAGCAACGAAAGAAAAAAATAGAAAAAAGAAAACCAAAAAGTTACGTAGAAATAAGAATACCCGGCTAGCTGGGTAACCACTTTTAGATAACAGATAGGGGAAGGTCAATGAAAGTTGATGGCGGCGTTGGATTTGAATTAGACAAAGTAGGTGCACAAGCGGCCGAGCTTGAAGAGATGGGGTATTCCGGCGTAATGACGGCTGAGACATCCCACGACCCCTTTTTCCCCCTATTGGTTGCGGCTCAGCACACCAAGCGCGTGGACCTTGTGACCAGTATTGCGGTGGCATTTAGTCGCTCACCCATGACCTTGGCGAATATTGGGCACGACCTGAACTCGGCAAGCAAAGGGCGTTTTGTGTTGGGCTTAGGCTCGCAAATTCGTCCACACATCACCAAGCGTTTTAGCATGCCTTGGTCGAACCCAGCGCCTCGCATGCGCGAATACATCCTTGCGATGCGCGCGATTTGGGGCAACTGGCATGAGGGTACGCCGTTAGAGTTTACCGGCAAATTTTATACCCATACCTTGATGACGCCGATGTTCACACCAACGGATACGCAATACGGTGCGCCACGTGTATTTTTGGCGGCCGTGGGACCGTTGATGACCGAGGTTGCCGGTGAAGTTGCCGATGGCGTGATCATCCATGCGTTCACCACCGAGCGGTACATACGAGAAGTTACTTTGCCTGCGCTGGAGCGTGGTTTTGCCAAAGGTGGTAAGTCCCGTGCTGATTTTGAGATCAGCTACCCCGTGTTTGTTGTAACCGGTCAAACGGAAGAAGAGATGGCGGAAGCTACTGCAGCAGCGCAAAAGCAAATTGCGTTTTACGGCTCAACGCCTGCTTACAAGCCTGTGTTGGATAGCATTGGTGCAGGTGAGTTGCAGCCTGAGCTAAATACCATGTCAAAGCAGGGGCGTTGGGAAGAGATGGGTAACTTGATTACCCCCGATATTCTCAAGGAGTTTGCGGTCGTTGGTGAGCCAAACACAATTGCTGGTCAGATTACGTCACGCTACGGCGATTTGGTGGATCGTACCTCAGCAGCCTACGCCACTATTCCCAAGGCTGACCGGTTAAAAATCATCAAAGACTTGAACGCAGGCTAGTAAGACTAATAGGTAAGGTTAGGAGAGAAGCGATGAAAGTAGATGCTGGGTTACCCAACAAGCTAGAAGGTATAGCCGACAAAGTTAAGAAGCTTGAGGCGGCCGGTTACGATGGTGTGCGCACAGCGGAGATGAATCACGATCCGTTCTTTCCGTTGCTGCTGGCTGCGGAGCACAGCAGCAAGCTGGAGATTGCCACCTCCATCGCCGTGGCTTTTGCCCGCTCACCCATGAACTTGGCCAACATTGCGCACGATCTCAACGCGTACAGCAAAGGCCGATTTACGTTGGGTCTGGGTTCTCAGATCAAACCGCACATCACCAAACGCTTCAGCATGCAGTGGGGGGCTCCAGCAGCACAAATGCGTGAGCTGGTGCTGGCCATGCGAGCCATTTGGGCCAATTGGTATGAGGGTGAGCCTCTGCAGTTTGTGGGTAAGCATTACAAGCACACGCTGATGACCCCAGCATTTACGCCAGAAAACAAAGAGTTCGGAGCGCCCAAGGTGATCTTGGCTGCGGTTGGTCCAAAGATGACCGAGGTATCCGGGGAAGTTGCTGATGGGATGATTATTCACCCGTTCAGCACCTTGCCGTTTATTCGGGCCACCACCTTGCCAGCCATTGAGGCTGGGCTAGCCAAGGGTGGCCGTAAGCGTGACAACTTTGAGATTTCGTATTCGCCCATGGTTGTCACGGGTCGTGATGACGCTGAGATGGCCGCAAGCAAAAAGGCAATTACGGAGCGCATTGCCTTCTACGGGTCAACACCGGCTTATCGCGGGGTTTTGGAGAGCATTGGCGTCGGTGAGTTGCAATCTGAGTTGAATGCGATGTCGAAGCAAGGGCGCTGGCAGGAGATGGGGACGCTGATCACGGATGATATTTTGGCCGAATTTGCCGTGGTGGGTGAGCCGAATGAGATTGCGCCGCAAATGCTGAAACGCTATGGTGACTTCGCGGATAGAACGTCAGCTAGTTTTCCTATCTCCGACGATCAGCAGCGTCAGGAAATCATCGCGAGCTTGCGGGCTGGCTAAGCCCTGACGCTCGATTGTCAGCCTTAATGACCATAAGCGCGGCAAATCTGTGACCTATGTCATACGATTAGTGTGCGGCTTACGACTCCTTACAAAGCTGGGGTCGAGATAGCGGAAGATGCGTCGGCGTTAGAGATCAGGGATAGCGGCAGACAGTGCTTCATCCCTGGCTCGGCTAACGCTAGAATAGAGAACTGGGTTAGCAGGCAACTGCCAACTTAGACCATGCTTAAGTCCACGATTTTGGTGGCTAGAGAGAAGGTAGCTAGAGAGCAACGTGATAACTGCCCCAGACAATCTCGACAGTGATGCCTCGGCATCCAGCGCACCCAGTATCTTAGGTAGGGTATGGCCTTCGCGTCCTGTTCTTGGTGTTTTGGTGGGCTTGGTAGCGGTTGTTACACTAGCCTTCGCTCGTCCCGCTCTGCAAGATCTAGTGACCCCCGACTACCGCTATGAACTGCTCGCTTTTGCCGTACCAGCCAAGCCAGTGAATCAGCGCCCTTGGGGGGTTGAGGTAAACCAGTTTGCCAGCAAGGTCACTCGGGCCTTTGGGGTTCGAGCAACCACAGCACAGGAATTTTCAGGTTGGATTTTGGAGGCTTCAGAGCGCCACGATTTCGAGCCAGAGCTCATTGCCTCGCTGGTGCTCACCGAGAGCTCGTTTCGTAAGCAAGTCCGCAGCCATGTGGGTGCCCTAGGTCCGGCGCAAGTGCGGCCCGAGATGTGGGGCAGCTTTTGCGGGGCTAGCGATCTATCGGATCCCGCAGAGAACATCTACTGTGGTGCCCAGGTTTTGGCCCACTTACGCGACATCTGCGGCGACAACACCTGCGCGCTTAAAGCCTACAATGTGGGTCGTTATAGCAAGCATCACGAAGCAGCGAATCGGTACATCGCAAAAATTGATAAGCACCTGAACTCGATCGAGGCGCTTTAACCGAACGCTCTCAGTCGGAGAGTTGCTGCCCAAAATAGCCGATCACTTCATCCAGCGCCGCCTGGGTTGGTGAACCATCCCCCGCCACAAAATCTAGTGTCAACACGGAGTGCCCAGGACCATCAATGGTCGTGAGTTTGATACGCTCTCTGTCATCGTTAAAGGTTGCGTTAAGGCTCTCAAATTTTTCTGCTTTGCAGAGCTTATCCCCGGCAAATCGATAAGCGAGCATTGGGCCTACTGCGTCGAGCTTGGTTCGCGCCGCCGCAATCTCTGCATCACTCATATGCAGCGCTTCCGGTGACCGCCCGATAGGCATGGACGGCTGTGACGCCACCCCGGCTAAGACCGCATTGTCAGCCATCAATGAGATCGCAAAGTTGCCGGTCAGGCACATGCCGATCACTCCAACACCCGGTACGTCATGTTTGGCACGAGTCACTTGGCATAAAGCGCGCAGCCACTCAACAATGGGGCCGCCAGATTTTTTTGCGAACAACCGGAACTCACGCCGCATGCAAAACACGCGGGCCATATTGCCGGCCAGAGAAATTTCGCCAAGTGGCCCAAATAGATGCGGCATAACAACGGTAAAACCAGACTCCACCAGGCGGTCTGCTAGCGCTAGTGTCGATGGGCCTATGCCGGGTAGCTCTTGGATGACCATGACCACGGGCCCGCTACCCCGGGTGTATACGTCGTGGACAATGCCGTGGCCTTCGCTGCTGCGCATGCCAAATTCGTCTTTACTGTATCCGTCTAACAATCGCGATTTTCCCTTCAGTTTGGGTTCAGTGCGAGTAAGCCATAGTGAAACCAGATAGCACGCCGGCCCATTTCAGTAGTTTGTGGTTGTGATGGTAACCGGCCTGTTGTCCTATCGCCACGGCAACTTCCCGATGCCCTCCTGTAAGCCGTTGCGATTGCCTCACCCGTTTTTGAGCGGGTGAGGTTTTTTTTGCTTGGCAGTAGTGGTAGCTTGCGCGGCCCCCATCTTAAATTGCAGGGTACCGATTGTGTTTGCTGGTTTTGACTATGGGACCTCACATTGCTCGTTAGCCGTTTTCCATGACTCAGGGTTGCAAGTAGCACCCCTAGAAGGGGATGCGAGCCTAATCCCGAGTACGCTGTGGGCGCCACGTGCGAACTTAGATTTTCGTCACGATGCGCAGCAACAACTCGATATGGATAGCCAGTCGTTCCAAGACTTGCGCTTTGGTGAGGCAGCATTGGCTGCGTATTTGGCTGACCCAACCCAAGGTTACTTCGTAAAAAGCCCCAAGAGTTTTCTCGGTGCACCGGGCTTGTTGCCCGAAGTTAAGCAGCGTTTTGTGTCTATTGTTGCGGCCATGATGGCCAACGTTCGGCAACGCGCGCAAACGGCTTTTGGTGCCGAAATAGATCAAGTGGTGATTGGCCGCCCGGTGAATTTTCAGGCGGCTGGTGGTAATGCGGAAAACAGCCAGGCCATAGAGATGTTATCCGAAGCGGCAGCAGAAGCCGGATTTGCCGAGGTGAACTTCTTGTTTGAACCCATGGCCGCTGCGATTGAGTACGAATCAAAGCTGTCAGCAGAGCAGCGGGTACTAGTGGTTGATGTGGGTGGTGGTACAACCGATTGCTCTTTTGTTCGGGTAGGACCCAAGCAGGCGTTGCAGTCCGATCGCGTGCAAGATGTCTTGGGCCACTCTGGAGAACGCTTGGGCGGTAATGACTACGATCAAGTCTTAGCCTTGCAAGCCGTTATGCCGGCGCTAGGCTACGGTGCTGAACTCAGAAACGGCCGGTTGGTTGCGAATAACTATTTGGTGGATGCCGTTTCGACCAACGACGTGAATGCACAACAACGGTTTTATGCTAAGGCTTGCGGCGAACGACTTCAGGAGTTGGTTGCTTTAAGTGTTGTCCCTGAAAAACTTGAGCGCCTGCTGGCTCTGCGCGCTGGTCGTGGTACCTATCGCTTGCTACGACAGGTTGAGCTGACAAAAATTGCGTTATCGGAGCATCCCAATGCCGAGGTTGACCTTGATTTTGTGGAGCCCGGCTTTCGCCTGCCGGCCTCGCGCACTGAGTTTGGTATGGCTAGCGAACGTTTGTTGGATCATCTGCAAGGGCTGATTCGCGAGGTGCTAGCGCAAAGCGAGGCGCCACCGGATGTTGTGTACCTCACGGGTGGCATGGCCAAGGCCGCTATTGTACGAGATCATTTAAGCCAAGAGTTGGCCGGCATTCCCCAGTTGGATAGCGATCACTTTGCTAGCGTAACCGAAGGTTTGACGCTATGGGCGAAGCGTCTCTATGGTAAGTAGAAGACGCGGTTTAGCATTATCCCAGGGCTCTAGCATCACTTGTTTAATAACCGCCTTGACCACTTGCTAACTGGTTAGCGAACTCGGTAGTGAGAACTTCGTAGTCGGTTGAGCCTGGTTTCATTACGTAGATGACATCGCTCACCCGGTTTAGATCATAGGCTTCTTTGCGTAACTCGCCTTTCACCATCTTGAACGTGCCGGTAACGTCGATGTCCGGTTGAATTCGTAAGAATACTGGACGGGCATAGGCGGGTAACTCTGCGGTTATGTGCGCACCCAAGCTGCTGATGTCGAGCTGCTCCACATCTTCGGCCAAGGTGATCGCCGCCATGCCGGCTTTACCGTCGGCACCTGGAATTTCAACGCCGTAGACGTTGCAAAATTTAACCTGCGCATGGGCGTTGATAATCTCGCCCACCTCGTTGGTGGAGACGTTTTCAGACTTCCAGCGAAAGGTATCACCCACCCGGTCAACAAACTGGTAGTGGGGGTAGCCTAGGGTGTAACCCACGTCGATCACTTTAAGAAGATCGCCTGAGTTGAACCAAGCGTCACCTTGGGTGAAGGCATTGCGGATGACCTTCTTCTCGGTAGCCTCTGGGTCGGTGTACCCTTCGAATGCCGAATTTTCGGTAATTTCACCTAGGAGTAACCCAGGCTCGCCTGGTTCAACGGCAATGCAGTGACCCTGCGCATCCTTAACAATTTCGTCTGCGTCTACATCGTATTTCACCAATGCCACACTATTGCTGGTCATGCCAATGGTCTGATCTTTGTTCAGTAGATTCAAAAAGGAGGCGTTGCCTTCGCTGGCGCCATAAAACTCGGTGACCCGTTTAATGCCATAGCGTGATTTAAAATCCATCCATACGTCTGGTCGTAACCCGTTACCCATCATCGCTTTGAGTGGGTTTACATGGTCATCAGCACCAGCAGTAGAGTTGGTTAGGTAGCGGCACAACTCGCCAATGTAGATTAAACAAGTGGCACCCTGCTCCCGTACTTCGGGCAAAAAATTGCTGGCTGAAAATTTGCGCCGCACGAACATTTTGGCGCCGGAAGATAGCGCCGCGCCAACACCGATAATAAGCCCGGTGCCGTGATACAGAGGTAAGCAGATGTAGATGCAGTCTTGTTCGGTGCAGCGTAAACCCGCTTGGTGCACCAAGGTGGCGGTGGTTAAAAAACGTGCGTTGGAGAGCACTGCCGCTTTAGGTAAACCCGTTGTGCCGGAGGTGAAGATGTATAACGCATTGTCGCCGAGGGTAACGCTGTCGGTTTGCTCTAGGTTGCCTGAATCAAAGCTACGACTCTGTGTTCCTAGGTCGGTGGCCCAGTTGGGGCAGGGGGTATCGCTTGCGGCGTCACTTAAGTACAGGTAGTCCTGGCCTTCGGCCAGTGGTAAGTCGGCTTTGGCATCAGCTAGATTTTGTGTGAGCTCGGCACCGAAGATACATTTTTTGGACTCGGTAACCGTAATGCAGTGGGTGAGCGGTTTGCCGGTTAGGTTGCTGTTGATCAAACCGCCGATGGCGCCCAGTTTGTTCAACGCAATCACGGTGGCAAGAAACTCAATGCGGTTTTCCATGAGCACGCTGACGGTGTCGCCTTTGGTCACCCCTTGATCGGCTAGGTAGCCAGCAAAGCGATTGGCCATGGAGTTCAGCTCATGCCAGGTGACTTCGTTGCCCTCAAAGGCAATGGCGGCGCGATTCGAGAAACGCGTGGCGTTGGTCTCAACCCGCCGCGCAAAACAATCGAGCGTATCGCGAGGTCGAGGTTTGATACCCCGCTTGAGTTTAAGCAGCATGGGTACTTCAGCAAGTACCGAGGCAACATCGAGTATCCCCATTATTCCTCATTCCTTCATCATTTCTGGTGCTAGATTCCAGCTGGTTAGGTGCAGTCGTTCTAGCTGAAATATGGCTAGGTTGACCATAGCGAGGCGCTTGGGTAACGGCAAGCGTAAGCTGCTCCAATTGTGCGAGTTCTGCAGTAACATGGAGCGAAACCTAGAATCGGGAAGAGATCATGCTAGCAGTCACGGGAACCACCCAAACTTGGCAGGTTGGCGATGTTAAAGTCACTCGCATCGTCGAAATGGAGATAGCGGGGGGGACTAAGTTTATTTTGCCCACCGCTACTCGGGAAGCCTGTCTTGAGCATGGCTGGATGCAGCCCCATTTTATGGATGAGCAGGGCAACCTGATTATGAGCATCCATGCGCTTGTTATTGATACCGGCGCCCGGCGCATCATTGTTGACACTTGTATTGGCAACGACAAAGAACGCAACATTCCCAGTTGGAGCAATTTGCAAACAAGTTTTCTAGAGGATCTGGCAAAAGCCGGATACCCTCGAGAGTCCATTGATACCGTTATGTGTACCCATCTGCATGTTGATCATGTTGGCTGGAACACCATGTTGGTGGACGGCAATTGGGTACCAACCTTTGTGAACGCGCGTTACCTGCTGGCAGAAAAAGAGTGGCGTCATTGGGATGCGAACGAAGATGAGAAGGTGTACGGCTCGGTCTTGGCCGATTCGGTACGTCCGGTGGTAGAGGCTGGACTAGTGGACTTGGTCAGCGAAAACCACAAGGTCTGTGATGAGGTTTGGCTTGAACCAACCCCCGGGCATACACCCGGTCATGTCAGCGTACACATTCAATCGGGTTCGAATGAGGCGTTGATAACGGGGGATTGCATTCATCACCCATGCCAGATGACATGCACAGATTGGTGCTCGTCAGCCGATAGTGATCAAGCGCAAGGCCAGCAAACTCGAGAAACGCTGCTGGAAAAATATGTGGACACGAACGTCCTGATCATTGGGACCCACTTTGCGACACCAACGGCTGGGCACGTCAAACGCTTGGCACAAGGCTCTTATTGGTTAGATGTAGGCGATCGCTAGACTCAATCTGAGCCGTTTTTAGGTTCTTCTTCCAGCGGTGTTTCTAATTTGAGTATCCAGCGGTCTATGCGGCTGCGCAATGGCGGTACGTCCAAGGCGATGAAGGCCAGTCCGAGTGGGAGCATCCAAAATCCGAGGATTGGCAAGAACCCGAAGACACCGCCTACACAAAGTAGTAGACCCACTAGGGTTCGAATCCCCATTGGTACTTTGTCTCGTCCCCAAACCAGCATGCGGTGCATGAGGCGCCGAATTTTGGTTCGCAGATCTTTGTTACCGGCCATTAGCGTGGCTCAAGCTTCGGCGTGATGATCGGTTAGACCATAATGGGTTGATCGTTTGGCTTGTTGTGCGAGTCAGGATGCGCGCGACGCTCAAGCGTGGGATCAATGGAGCGGTAGTAGTAGCAGCCGTCTTCCCCTAAGGTACGAGATAGGCGGTTGCGATGCACTAGCAGGTGCGCGTGTGCAATGGCTTCACCCAATGCCATCATCATTTGCCGTGGATCCAGCTCTCGGTTAAACAGTACCGGCAGCAAATCTTTGGCGACCGATGGCTCAACACAATGTTCTTCTAGTGCCAGCATGCGGTCTTCGTGATGATCGATTAACTCGCGTAAGCGTGTACGTATGCCTTTAAAGGGCAAATTGTGTGCGGGCAAGACAAAGAGGTCGTCCGGTAAACTCAACAAGCGGTCGTGAGAGTCCATCCAATCTTTGAGTGGGTTGGCTTCTGGTTCTGTTGGATGCACGCTAACGTTGCTGGTGATGATGGGCAAAATTTGATCGCCAGAGATAAAGATCTTTAGCTCTGGGCAGTACAGGCAAGCGTGTTCCGGTGAGTGACCGGAGCCTTCAACAATCTGCCACTTGTGGTGACCAATGCTCAACTCTTGTCCGTGAACCAAGCGGTTATAGCCGGTGGGCATTTCTGGCATGGACATGCCGCTGCTGGAACGTTGGCTCCACATCTTTTGCAGTTGCTCTAAGTAGTCACCCGGCATGCCCGCCTGTTCGTAGAAGATGCGTCCTTGCCAACTGCTGTGATGTGACGGTCCGCTACCTGAAAAACTGCGTGCTTGATAGTACTCAGCGCGCGTCATGTAGAGCGGGCATTTGAATTCATCGGTGATCATTTTTGATTGACCGATATGGTCTGGATGCATGTGGGTACAAATCACCCCAACCACGGGCTTGCCGCCGAGCTCCTTGGCCCAAAGGTCGTGCCAATAATCTTTGGTGGCGGTATCGCTTAGGCCGGTGTCTACCACCCACCAACCCTGATGGTCTTCCAGCAAATATAAATTGATGTGGGTTAAAGAGCCGCCCATGGGCATAGTCAGCCAGCGTACGCCTGGCGCCAACTCGACAGTGGTAGTGACAGCGGGGTGTTCGCTGTGAGGGTATTCTAGGGCTAGTTCAGGTGCACTCATGGGCAGCAACGGTAGCGGGCAATCGGCCATTATAGCCGTTTTGAAGAGCTCGGTTTGGTGCTGATTTGTGTGCCCGGGTGAAATTGGCGCCTCTAGGCAGCAAAAGGGAGGGCTATCCCAACCGGCGCAAGGTGGGTAAGTTATTGAAATATATAATATAAAAAGGTTGGTTGCGTGGGATGAAGCGTCACTTGCGGCCTTTGTCGCGCGTATTAGCTTGGATCGGCCCGTGATAAACTGGCCGTTCTCGGTCCAGACCCTATTGAGAACGCATTGATGGCAGATCCAATTGATACCCAACATCTAGGTTATGCCGGTGAGCCTGGCTCGCCTGGTGATGCTGAAGCGGAGGTGGCGGCGTCCATTCAGACGCCGCGTGACCTATTGAGCGAAGAGGAGATAGCTGAGTTCCGCCGGGTGTCGGACTGGCGCGGTGCTTGGCTGGTGACCCATTGTTGGCTAGTTATTTTTGCCACCTGGGCTGTGGTTTGGTACTGGACCAACCCGCTGACTATCTTGTTGGCTATTGGCGTCATTGGGACCCGCCAGTTGGGACTCTTTGTGTTGTCTCACGATGGTGCCCACTACACCTTGTTCAACAGTAAAAAGGTCAACGATTGGGTGAGCGAATGGCTGCTTAGCCGTTCTCAGTTGGGTGGTAGCGTTTATGGCTATCGCAAATATCACATGAAGCATCACCGCTATACGCAGCAAGAGGATGATCCAGATCTGGCGTTGTCGAAGCCCTTTCCCATCAGCCGCTCTAGCTTTCGACGTAAGGTATGGCGTGATCTAACCGGTCAAACTGGGTTCAAGCAGTATGGCGCCGGCATCCGTGAAGCCTTTGCGCCGGGTTTTGCCAATGGCCTGCGGCGCATGGGCCCTAACTTTTTGATCAACCTAGTGTTTCTGGCGGGCTTTGTGGCTTCCGGCAAGTGGTATTTGTACTTCTTGTTGTGGTGGGTGCCCGCGCTTACTTGGAATCGTTTTGTCACCCGCTTGCGCAACATTGGTGAGCATGCAGCGGTACCGGACAACAACGATCGGCTCCGCAATACCCGTACTACCTATGCCAATTTTCTAGAGCGTGTGTTTATTGCACCTTATTTTGTTAACTATCACTTGGAGCACCACTTGCTGGTCAATGCGCCCTGCTACCGATTGCCTGCGTTACACAAGCGCTTGTTGGAGCAAGGCTTGGCGCCACGGATGGAGATACAACCGGGCTATCCGGCGGTGCTAAGGAGAGCTTTGGTTGCCTAAATTAACGTTAAGCGAACGCGATAGTTTCCTTGCTGAGCCCGGGGTGGTCATGCGTATTGCGGTCACCCGCGAAGATGGCTCGCCGCTAGTGACACCCATTTGGTTTGCCCACGAAGACGATGCCATCTACTTCACCCCAAGAGCTAAGTCGGAGTGGTTCGATTGCTTGCGTCGCGATTCGCGCTGCGCCTTATGCATTGATGAGCAACCATTGCCGTATCGTAAAGTGTTGGCTGAGGGCAGCGCTGAGTTGCTGCACGATGTGGGCGCGGATGCGCAATGGCGTGACCTCTACCGTCGTATTGCGGGGCGTTATGTGCCTGCCGCCGAAGCGGATGCCTATATCGAAAACACCATCGATCAGCCAAGAGCTTTGTTCCGGTTGAACCTGGCTACTGCAAAACTGTCTACTTGGCGGATGCCAGTCGCAGATGAAGCGGGTGATGGCATATGGCACCAGCGCTACTATGCACCGGGTAGCAAGTTATCCACTTAAGTTTGCTGGAATTTTATCTTTAGGCACCACAAATGAATTGCCCCAAATGTACCGGAACCCTTGAAGCTAAGACCTATGGTGAGCGCATTGTTGTGCATCGCTGCAATAGCTGCGCCGGCTTATGGTGTAAACCCGATGTCGTGATTGAAGTGCAGCGCGAATGGATGGCCGAAGCAGAGCTGGATATTGGTGACCCTAAAATCGGCAAAGCGCTAGATGGCCTAGATAATATCCAATGCCCCGAAGGGCACGGCCTGATGCAAAAAACGGCGGATGACAAGCAAACCCATATTTGGTTTGAAGCTTGTGCCACTTGCGACGGTATGTTTTTTGATGCGGGCGAAATTACCGATCTTAAATTTGATACCTTTTTAGATCGTGTGCGTGACTTCCTGAAAGGCCGTCGGCCGGTGCAGGACTAGCAAGCTTGTTCCGCTCGAATCGAATTGCCTGGCTGGTTACCCTATTGATGTCACTTGTTTTGTCTGGCGGGGCTAGCGCTGAGCTGGAAGAAAACAACAGCAGTGGGTTTGTCTCAACACATCAGCTACGTCTAGCGGCGTCGCCCAAGCTGGCTTACCGAGCACTCACACGTGAGATCCAACATTGGTGGGATAGCGCACACACTTACTCTGGCCGCTCTAAAAATCTGCGTTTACAGCCAAAGGCAGGCGGCTGTTTTTGTGAGCTGATCGCCGATGGCGGCTCGGTTGAGCATATGCGGGTGATCTTTGCCCAACCGGGCAAGCGATTGCGTCTAGCGGGTGGGCTGGGCCCATTGCAAGGCTTGGCGGTCACGGGCGTTATGGAGTTTGTGTTGACCCCATTGGGTGACGAAACCGTGCTCAGCTATAGCTATCGGGTTAGTGGAGCCAGCTTTTCTGGCCTGGAAGCTTTAGCTGGACCTGTGGATCAGGTTCAGCTGGGCCAGCTGCAGCGGTTGCAACGATATCTGCAGAACTATTCGCAACGAGGTCGCAAACCTCTGGATTGATCAATCAAACAGCGAGTCAAAGGCCACGGGCTCGTTGCTGGTACGACAGGCTTGAATGGCTGCGGTTAGTGCCGGTACGCCCAGACTTATCTGGTTGTGGTTTAGGTGGCCGAAGGCGAGCCTTAAGTAGGGTGCCTTAGCAAACTCATAGTGAAAGCTGATGCCGGGTAAATATTTAACACCACGTGCTGCGGCTTCGCTCATCAGCCTCTTCAAATTCACATCATCGGGCAGGCGTACCCAAATGAATAGGCCGCCAACCGGCTTTGACCAAACGCATAGCTCGCTCATATGGTCCTGCAATTCATCCAGCAATAAATCGCGTTTGCCTTTTAGCACCGGGTTAGAGACCGCGGCGTGCTCGCTGATCCCGTCTTTGTAAAACTCGGCAGCAATGGCGGCGGCTAGTACGTTGCTGCCAGCATCGTGTCGACGTGCCAACACCTTATCAAGCATTGGTGGTCTCGCTAGCACATAACCCAAGCGCAAACCTGGCGCTAGAATTTTGGACAGCGAACCCAAGTAAAGGTGCTGGGGATTGTCGTCCAGTGCAAAAATGGCAGGTTCTACCTCACCTTCGTAGTGCACGTCGGCGTAGCAGTTGTCTTCAACGATGGGGATGTCGTAGCGTGCGGCAAGATCAATCATTTCCAGGCGTCTGGCTTTGGGCATCACAAAGCCGGTTGGATTTTGGTAGGTAGAGATGGCGTATATAAATTTCGGTCGCTTGCCCTTGGCATCCAAGCTTTGCAAACGATCTTCCAGCTGATCCATGCGCATGCCACCTTCATCGAGCCCTATGCCGTGCATCTCATACCCTAGGCTGCGATAGGCGCTCAAGGTGCCCGGGTAGGAGAACTCTTCAACGATCACGGTGTCGCCTTTGTCTACCTGCAGAGCTTCGGCGGTTAGGGTGACCGCTTGCATAGAGCCGTTGGTTAGAATGATGTGGTCTGGATCAACCGGCACGCCTTCACGGCTGCTTTCGCGCTCGGCCATCGCCCGGCGTAAGCCTTCGTGGCCTAGGCCACCTGGATAGTTGGTTAGCGGTTCGATCTGCTCCGCAATAACTTTGGTTGCCGCCGCTTGGAGTGCGGCAACAGGGAAGGTGCTGGGATCAGACCGGCCGGTACCAAAGTCATACAATATTTCGTCCATTGGATTCCCTGAGGTCACAAAGTAAGCATGGAACTATGCCGGTTTCAGCGCGGCTAGGCCAATTCAAAGATTGGGTCGGCGACCCTATTGCAACGACGCAAATGTGAACTGCCTGCAGTTTGGTTCGACTAGCGGTTGACTTGCCTGTGCCCCAGCGGCAACATGCGCGCCCAGTTTTGGTTGGCCCGAGCTTTTGAGCTCGCTTATCCCGCCAAAGCCTCCGTGAATTAAAGAGAAATACCTTGCGACTAAGTTGTTTACCGATTTCTGGCTCCGCCTCTTGGCCTCACCCCATGTATTTTTTGGGTGATGTGCTGTGTGTGGCCCTGTCATCAATGACCTTTATTGGTCGCCAAACTGTAAGGCCCCGAGCTGGCTAGCCGCTTTTCAAAACAAGCAGCAACGCAAACCTCGGAGCGCCTCTCGCCTCCGGGGTTTTTTGCTTTTAGGGGGAGAAAAATCCTAATCAAAGGTCGCAAACAAGGAGAAAGCCGTGAATACGACCGACCCACAGCAGAGCAAATCGGAGGGTAACCTAAGGCTCAGCGAGCCAGCTGCGCAGCGCTTGCGCAACAATCGCCATCGAGTGCTATGGCTGGCCTTCAGCCAGGTATTTATGGTGATCATGCCTATTGCTGTGCCGTTCTTTCAAAGTAAAGGCTTGTCGATGCAAGAGGTCTTTACGCTGCAAGCGGTGTTTGCGTTGTTGGTATTGGTCACTGAGGTGCCATCGGGTTATGTCGCTGACCTATTGGGTCGAAAGCGTACCTTGATCATCGGTGGATTGTTTGCCGGCATTGGGCATTCGTTGTTGTTGGTGGCCGATGGGTTTTGGACATTGGCGATGTTCGAGGCGGCTTTGGCGATCAGCCATAGCTTAGTGTCTGGTGCAGATTTGGCGTTGGCTTATGACACCGAGTTAGTGCTAGGTGAGCATCGGGCCCAACGTGCGGCGTCAACCCAAAGCGAACAGCAAATGTTGGATCGCGAGGCAAGCCAGCAACATCGACAACGACAGGTGGTAGGAAAGCTCTTTGCGGTTAGAACCTTGTCTGAAGCTGCCGCGGGAGTGTTTTGCACTCTGTTGCTGTTGTACTGGTCCATGCCAGAAGCCGTTTGGGTGCAGGCAGTGGTTGGCTGGTTGCCACTATTGGTTGCTTTAACTCTGGTTGAGCCACCCCAGGCGAGCATGTCGGCAGACGGCCACTGGCAGAATGTGCGTAGCATATTGCATCACCTGTGGAATACGGATGAATTGCTCAGGCGTTGTCTTCTAGCTTTGTGCCTCTGGCCATTGAGCACTTTTTATGCGGTTTGGTTGATCCAAGAGCTGTGGCAGCAGCAGGGTATTGGCCTGGTTCACTTTGGCTACCTGTGGGCGGTGTATGCCTTGATTGCAACCTTTGCTGGGCGGTATGCACATAGCGTGGAAGACCGGCTTGGTTCGCGCGTGCTGCTAGTGCTGATTGGGCTTTTGCCGGTCGTTGGCTACATGAGTATGGCTAGCTTTGATAGGGTTGGCGGACTGATTGCGGTCAGCACTTTTTTCCTAGCTCGAGGCTGGGGCTTGGTGGTGTTGCGTGACGGTTTGAATCGGCGGGTGCCTAGCGAGTTTCGTGCAACCGCAAATTCGGTTGCAAGCTTTGGCTTTCGTGCGGGTTTTGTGCTGACTGGGCCGTTAATTGGCTACGCCTACGACTTGTGGCGTATGCCTGCGGTCTTATGGTTGCTAGCGGTGGTCTCAGCGGTGTTAGCGTTAACCTTGCTGTTGCCTTTGGTGCTTGCGGTACCAAAAGCAGAGCGGGCGGGCAGCGATGGCTAAGTGCAACTTGAGCTTAGCCTGCAGCAAAGATAGCAAAACTATTGTCGATTTTTGAGGGCAAGGGTGGCAGGATTGGTGGGTTGCTAAGTCCTTTGTACGCGGTTTTTGGTTGCGGATTAAGTTGTCAGGGAGGCACGAGCGATGGAAAGTATTCCAATCAAGTTTCTCGCTAAGTGGCGCCGGCTGCTAAATTTGGCCGCTGATACCTTTGACGTGCCAGCGGCGCTAATCATGCGCTTGAATGAGTCGACGATTGAGGTGTTGGTTGCAAGCGAAAACTCGGCCAACCCCTATCAAGAAGGTGCTACTGAGCACCTAAACTCCGGCCTTTATTGTGAAACCGTGTTGGAGACTAGCGATGAGCTGCAGGTGGTTGATGCGCTGCGCGATTCGGACTGGGACCACAACCCTGACTTGAGCCTGGGCATGGTGCACTACTTAGGGATGCCTTTGTTCTGGCCGGATGGCAGCAAGTTTGGCACCTTGTGCGTGTTGGATACTAGAGCAAGAGACCACGCGCGCGGCCAGCAAAGTTTGTTGCGGCAATTTAAAGAGCAAATTGAATCTGAATTCCGGCTCATCGAGTTTGAGCAAGGCTTGATCGATTCCAACGACCATCTGGGTTTGTTGGTTGAGCAGCGTACGGCTGAACTGCGTGCTGAGATGGCGCAGCGACTGAAGCTTGAGCAATCTCTCCGCCAGGCTCAGAAAATGGAATCCCTAAGCGTTTTGGCAGGTGGGGTAGCACACGATTTAAACAATATCCTATCGGGTGTTGTTAGCTATCCAGATACCCTGCTAGCGCAGCTCGGTGATGCTCACCCCATGAGTGATGCGCTGCTCACCATAAGAGATTCCGGTTTGCGTGCGGCAAGTGTGGTTGATGATTTGCTTGCGGTGGCACGGCCGCATCCGAAAACAAAGGAGCAAGTCAATGTTAACGAGATTGTTGACGATTACCTAAGCTCGTCAGAAGGCATCGCGCTGCAAACGGCAAACCGCCAAATCAAGATATCCACGGCGCTGGAAGCAGGTGTGCCTTATATCGATTCCTTGCCGATTTCGGTGACTAAATGTTTGGCTAACTTGTTGCATCATTCCGTTGAGATGCTTGTAGCTGGTGGTGAGTTGCTAATCTCCTCGTGCTGTAAAAGGTTGGGGGATCAAAGCAGCATACCGCTGCAAGCGGGTAGCTACGTTGTTTTGAGTGTCGGCGATAATGGTCCTGAGTTACCGCTAGCCGAGCAGCAACGTATCTTTGAACCCTACTACACCACCAAAGAGTTAGGGCATACCGGGAGCGGCCTAGGATTGACGGCGGTTTGGAATATTTTGGCTGACCATGGCGGGCACGCGGTGGTGGAGAGCACATCTGCAGGCACGGTGTTTAATCTGTATTTTCCAGCTTCGGAGCTGGTGATGGATGAGTCTGGCAGACATGACAACCTTGAGGATGGCAATCAGCGCATTTTGGTTGTAGACGATGAGCCCAGCCAGAGAGACGTGCTCGGCGCTATGTTAGAGGTGTTGGGTTACGCGGTGACGACTGCGGGTTCAGGTGACGAGGCGCTGGCACTCATGCGTAAAGAACGCTTTGCGCTGTTGGTTCTGGATATGGCGATGCCGGGTCTTAATGGGCATGAGACCTATGCGGCAGCGTTGCGCATTGAGCCCCAGCAAAAAGCCATTGTTTCTAGCGGTTTGCTGGAGCCAGATGACGTGCGCATCGCTACGGCGCTTGGTATCTCTACCTTTTTACGTAAGCCCTACAAGTTAGCGGAGTTGGCCGCTGCGATTCAATCGAACCTGCCTGTGAAGCAAACTGCTGCGCCGATGCCTCTTTAACGCCTCGCCTTACTGCGAATTTTGCCCGGTCTTAGTTTGGGTCTTAGTCTAGGTCTTCGTTCGACTACTTCTGACCGGATGCGTCTGCTAAATCGATAAGCCCGGGTTTGATCAATGGACCTTTGCGTTTGCGTTCGTACTTGCGCGCCGGGGTATTGATGATATCGGTTATCTCCATTGCATCTTTGCCTGCGGCAATACGCTCATCAGACACGTCGCCATAGAGTGTGTTGCGTTGTTTGGGGGTTCGACCCGCGGCTTCGATCATTTCAATCATCTCCTCTGGAGACGTTTCTTGGCCGTGCAAGGTGCCCGCAGCGCGGGAGATGCTCTCGTTCATCAAGGTGCCGCCCATGTCGTTGCAGCCCGCTTTAAAGCAAGCCACCACACCTTCGTGACCCATCTTCACCCAACTGGTTTGAATATTCGGGATGTGTGGGCACAAGGTTAGCCGTGCCACGCTGTGCATCAAGATTGCCTCGCGGAAGGTGGGTCCTTTGCGCGCTTTGCCCTTTAAGTACATGGGCGCTTCCATATGGACAAAGGGCAGTGGGACAAATTCGGTGAAACCACCCGTCTTTTGCTGCAGATTGCGGATTCTCAGCAAGTGACGCGCCCAGTGCACGGGCTTTTCGACATGGCCGTACATGATGGTAGCGGTGGTTTTGAAGCCGGCTTTGTGGCTCGCCTCCATCACGTCAAGCCATTGCTGGGTGTTGATCTTGTCAGCGCAGATGATTTGCCGGACCTCGTCATCCAATATCTCTGCTGCAGTGCCGGGTAGCGTGTCTAGACCTGCTGCTTTCACTTGCGCCAAGTACGTTGGGAGATCAATTTCTAAGGTTGCTGCACCCTGCCAAACTTCAAGCGGTGAGAAGGCATGAATGTGCATCTCGGGCACTGCCGCTTTGACTGCCTTCAAAATTTCGGTGTAGGTATCGCCGGTGTAGTCCGGGTGGATGCCACCTTGCATGCAAACTTCGGTGGCGCCACGTGCCCAGGCTTCTTGGGTTCTGCGTTGAATCTCTTCGTGGGACAAATCGTAAGGTCGGCCACGTAGGTTCTCGGACAGCTTGCCCTTTGAGAAAGCGCAAAACTGGCACTTGAAGTAGCAAACGTTGGTGTAGTTGATGTTGCGGTTTACAACATAGCTAACCACATTGCCGTTTTGTTGAGCCCTTGCGTCGTTTGCCGCTTGGGTGACCGCATTGAAGTCGTCTCCGCGTGCTTGGAACAAGCGAACCACTTCCGCCTCGGTGAGGTCTTCGTGTTTAGCCGCTTTTGCCAAGATGGAGGTGATGTCGGCCGAGACTTGACGTGGAGCGGTGGTAATAGCCTCTAGGTATTCGGTTGGTGGGGGTGTATTTGGATCACCGGGTGCCCAGGCGTCTGTGCGCGGAAAACCGTCGGCGTCGACAAAGTCTAGCACCGCAATATGCAGATCTTCGTGTACCCAAGTATCTAAATCCTGAACATAGCTTGGATAAACCGTTAGCCGTTCGTGCAGGTGTTTACCGCAAGAACGCGTCTCGCGTGCCAGATCTTCTAGGTGTGGCCAAGGTGCTTCTGGGTTCACGAAGTCTGGGGTAACCGGTGACACACCACCCCAGTCGTTAATGCCTGCATTCACAATTTGCTGCAACACACCTGGGCTTAAGTTGGGTGGTGCTTGGACGCTCATGCTGGATCCAAAAATAAGGCGCGCTATGGCAATGGTCCACAGCAGCTCGTTTAGGTCCGGCTCCGGCGCTTGAGACATCTTGGTGTCTTCTTTAGCGCGGAAGTTCTGCACGATGATCTCTTGTACGTGCCCGTGGCGGTTGTGCACGTCACGTATGGCTAGCAACGATTCGATGCGTTCCAGGCGAGTTTCACCAATGCCGATCAAAATGCCGGTGGTAAACGGAATTTTTGCGGCGCCAGCATCGTCTAAGGTTTGTAGGCGTACCGCGGGTACTTTGTCTGGAGAACCGTAGTGGGGCATACCCTTTTCGCACAGACGATCGGAGGCGGACTCCAACATGATGCCCATAGACGGAGACACCGCTTTCAGGCGTGTCAGCTCTTCAGGCGTTAGATTGCCTGGGTTTAGATGGGGTAGCAGGCCGGTTTCTTTGAAAACCGCCTCGGCGCAATGTAGCAAGTAGTCCAAGGTTGAGTCGAAGCCCATCTCGGCCAAGGCTTCACGCGCCGCTTTGTAACGTAGCTCAGGCTTTTCGCCCAAGGTAAATAGCGCTTCTTTGCAGCCCATGGCGGCGCCTTCGCGCGCGACCTCAAGCACTTGCTCAAGGCTCATGTAGGGTGCTTGGACCTTGCGTGGGACCTCAGCAAAGGTGCAGTAATGGCAGACGTCACGACATAAGTGGGTCAGTGGGATGAACACTTTGCGTGAGTAGGTCACCACATTGTGGAACCCTTGATCGCGTAGCGTTGCCGCTGCCGCTGCAAGCGTTGCAGTGTCTTCTTCGTTTGCCAGAGCCAGTGCATCAGCACGGGTTAGAGGTTGGCCATCTATGCAGTCAGCGAGCACTTGATCAAGATTTAGCATCGGTTCCCCGAATTCGTTCAGTAGCCCCATTATCCTGACCTTTCAGACGCCGGGCTATACCCGATTTGTCTAAGAATGTGCCTGTTTGGCTGCCTGGATGGCGGGTTAGGAGGGTTGTGAGGTCAGCTGGCGTGTCTATATCGAGCCCAAAACCGGGGCTTTCAAAGACTTTTGGGTCCAAATTGGCCATCACGGCGGATTCCAGATGAGGGGTGAAGGAGCGCCCATCAAACTGAAATGTAAGACAATTTGCCGGGCTACAGACCAGGCAATTGGTGCCAACGTGGTCGCTATCCGGTACCACGGTGACCTGCTCGTGTTGCTCTAGCATGGCGTCAATCTCGGCGGCGGTGAGCAGCGGGACGTCCCCAGGGATAATCATGACCCCCCGGGCGCCTAGTATGTTGGTGGCATAGTCTGCTGCTTCGGTGAGGGCGTCAGATAGATTGCCGCCTTCGCTTTCCGCGTACCGCTCGGTGCTAAATGCCTGGGCCAGAGCAATGGACTCGTTGGTGCGGGACACGATCAACACCCCGGTTAGTTGCTGTGCTTGTTTCAGCGCGGTTAGAACGTCACGCACCATCGCCAGCATGAGGTCCCGGCGTTCCGCGCTGGACAGGGTGTTCGACAGACGCTGCTTGGCGCTGCCCAGGGATTTTAACGGGACCAGCGCCCACATGACCTAGATTCCGTTGAGATCGTCAGCAAACGCCAACGTGGTGCGAGCTAGATTGATCTTGTCGTCGAGTGAAGTCATCACGGATTGCGCTACCGCGGTGGTGACGTTCAGCTCGCCATGGAGATATTTGTCCAGCTCATCGAGAACAAAACCGTCGAGCAAGCCTCCGTAGTGGTTGGCCACTTCATCCGCCATGCACGGAATGTTGAGCTCGCGCATCATTTTTGCGGTTGGTCCTTTGATGGCACTGCCACCAACAATGGGGGATACCGCAATGACTTTAGCTGGTGAGTTGGCCAGCGCTTCGCGCATGCCGGGCAAGTTCAATATGGGGTCAACGGAGACAAAGGGGTTAGACGGGCAAATGATGACCGCGGTGGCATCCTGCAGCCATTCCAGCAGCTGGGGCTGAACGCTCGCTTGCTCGATGCCAGTAAATTCAAAGCCGGTGACTTTGGGTTTGCACGCATCGCGCACAAAGTAGTGTTGAAAAGGTAGCTCCCCATCTTTGGTATGCACTTGGGTGCGCACGCTGTCATCGCTCATCGGGACAATCGGGTGTCGGATACCCAAAGCTTGTGCAATTGCCGTGGTGGCTTGGCTAAGGGTTTGGCCTTGGCGCAGCATCTCGGTACGACGCAGATGCAGGGCCAGGTCGCGATCCCCTAAGTTGAACCAAGTCTCGCCGCCCAACTGCGCGATCGACTCCATGCAGGCCCAGCTTTCATCTTGGCGACCCCAGCCGTATTCGGTGTTCGCCAGGGAGCTTAAGGTGTAGGTCAAGGTGTCTACATCGGGTGAGATATGCAAACCAAAATGCTCGAAATCATCACCGGTGTTAACGGCCAGCATCAGTTGATCTGGCGTTAGTAAATTGGCTAGCCCCAACGCTAACTTGGCACCACCGACCCCGCCGGTAAGCGCCAAAATTTTTGGATTTTGCTGGCTCATTAGGTAAACAAGTCCTCGGCTAAAGGTCGGTTAATCATTGCTGCCGACTGGGTTGCTGCAAAGTCGGGATCTGCTAAGGGTAAGCCGCTGACCACGGCTAGTGGAATCTTTTCGATGGTTTCACCCATCACCAAAGTAGCAGCGCCGGCGATGGCATCGGCGCGGTTGATTAAGGTCACCTTGAGTTCGCGCCCGTACATATCTTGGCCGCCGCGATGATCCTCTAGTACTTCTAAGCCGGCGCAACCAATGGCCGCACCGATGGTGCCAAGTCGCCAAGGTCGATTGTGGCTGTCGGTGATAACCACGCCTAAGCCAACGCCGAAGGTCTTTTGTAGGCTTTGCTGCAAACCTTTGGCGGACTCATCTGGTGCAACCGGCAACAGCAGGGCGGCTTCGCCTCCCTCATGTTCAATATTCGATTGATCAATGCCCGCGTTCGCGCCAACCATCCCTAGGCGATGGCGCACGATGAGAACCCCAGGGCGTTTACGCAGTATATCGGTGGACTCATTCAAAATGAGCTGCACTAAGCGGGGGTCCTTGTCGGTTTCTGCTGCCAGCGCCAGCGCTTCTTCAGAAGGGGTTACCGAGGCGAGCGGGATCAATTGCCCTTCTGCCTTGGAGACCACTTTTTGGGCAACGCACACAATGTCTCCGCTGCCCAGAGTAATGTTCTGTGCTGCTAGCGCGGTGCAGATTTGCTCAGCCAAGTTGTCCCCGGCCACCACTAGGGGCATGCCGGGAACTGGGGTTACCCTGAAGCTAGACACTAGTGGTCAGCTTGACCCACAACTTTAATGCCAGAATGGCTGATGTCGTGTTTGCGGTTGATTTGAATCAAGATAGAGGTCAGCGCTTCAGCGGCCGCCGAGTTCTCGATAGGACCAGCGTGCCAGCCGTTCATGCCAGCTTCTTCAACTAGCTCCATCACCCTGTCGCGCGCCGCTTTTTTGTTGCCAGCAATCAACACGTCGCACTCGATCTTGACGTCTTCTTGCAGCAAATGGGCCGCGATGTTTTGGAAGGCGGTAACCACCATAACGTCGTCGCCCAAGAGGTCTTGAGCCCGCTTGCCAGCGCTACCTTCGGGGGGCAACTGGACGGTGCCAACCTTGGGTGGAACCAAAGGTACGGTGACGTCGATGAGGATCTTGCCCTTCAGGCTGTCGCGAACGCTATCTAGGGTCGATAGCTGGTGATCTGCTGGCACGGTGAGCACCACGATGTCGCCAGCTGCCGCCGCGTCGCCGTTTTCCATAGCTTGAGCCGGTGTGTCTGGGCTAGTTTTTTGCAGGTTAGTGACTGCGGTTTCAGCTTTCTCTAGGGTACGGGAGCCGATAATGATCTTGTGTCCCGCCTTGGCCCAGCGGATTGCTAGTCCGGTACCGAGATCGCCGGTGCCGCCGAGAATTGCGATGGTGTCTTGTGCCATGTGTGCCTCAATGTCTATAGGTCGAAAAGCCGTCGATTATGCCGGTTTGTGGTTCAATTTGCTGCTAGTGCTTGTGCTGTGTTGCTGATACCCAAATGACCGCCCAATAGGGCCGGTTGCGTTGCTGGCGTGCTTGGTGAACGATGCAGCGAAATTTTTACGTTAAATTTGATCTAGGAGAGGGGAGTAAGCATGCGAATTGGGGTAATGATAGGGGCAGATGGCACCAGGGCAACCATAGATGACGTGGTTGGAATGGCGCAAAACGTGGAGCAGGCCGGGCTTGACGATGTTTGGCTGTCCAATATCTTCTCTTTTGATGCCATCACCACCCTTGGCATCATCGGGCGAGAAACCAAACGTATTGGTGTTGGCACGGCGGTCACACCCACTTACCCGCGCCATCCAACCGCGCTGGCCCAGCAAGCGCTCACCACGGCTGCTGCGGCAAACAATCGCTTTGTGTTGGGTATCGGCTTGTCACACAAGGTGGTCATCGAAGACATGTTGGGCTTTTCCTACGACAAGCCGGCGCGGCACATGCGGGAATATCTGAATGTCCTGATCCCTTTGCTGCATGGTGAGGCGGTTGCGTTCAACGGGGAGCATTACCAGGTCAATGGCGTTCAGCTCGACATACCCGGGGCGGACAATGTGCCGGTGGTTATCGCAGGGTTGGGTCCGATCATGTTGAAGCTGGCCGGTGAGGTAGCGGATGGCACCAACACTTGGATGGTGGGGCCAAAAACGATGGAAGGCCACATTATTAAGCAGCTTAACGGTGCTGCTGCAGCCGCTGGTAAACCCGATCCGAAAGTGGTCGGTGGTTTTCCAATAGCCTTGACCAGCAATATCGATGCAGCTAAAGCCAAGATTGCTGAAAATCTAACCATCTACGGCCAACTGCCCAGCTATCGTGCCATGTTGGATCGCGAAGGTGCGGCGGGCCCAGCAGACATTGCCATTGTGGGCGATGAAAATCGGCTTCGTGGTGAGATCAAACGCTTAGAAGATATGGGTGTCACCCACTTCAACGCCGCCATTATGGATGTTGAAGACGGCGCTTACGCCCGGACCCTAGAATTTTTGGGATCCATGCGGGGTTAGGCACCAATCGACTTAAATCCGGGTAGCGCTTGCTCGATAAAGAGTTTGGTTTGGTGCAAAACATCATCGGCGTCAACCGCAAGGGGGCGCAAGATGAACTTGTGTACCCCAGCTTGATGAAACTTAGTTGCCAAGGCCAGGATGTCGCTTGTATTGCCCACAGCCATAAAGTCTGCGGGATCTTTTTGTAGCCTTTTGCTTAAAAAGTCCTGGTAGTTGGTCACCACCGCGTCTTTTGCGGAGCCAAACCTAAAGGCAAAGCCTGCGCCGAAGTGGTCTTCATCAATGGTTCTTTGGTAAGTTGGTAACGCAGCTTTAATCGCCTGGATTACCGGAGCAACCTCGCTGGGTGACTCAATTCCCGCTTGCCAACCGGTGCCCCAACGAGCAGTGCGTTCGATAGCTTGTTTGGCCGAGCCGCCAACCCAAAGTGGCAAGGGCCGTTGCACCGGTTGGGGTGCAATGCTGGCTGCATCTAGCTGGTAATACTGACCGGCGAAGGTGACCTCTGGTTCTGACCATAGACGGGTCATGACCTCTAAACCTTCTGCTGACCTTGCACCGCGTCCTTTGGTGGGGGTGTTGGTGGCAATATAGTCTCGTGACCGGGCGCTACCAATGCCAAACGCGGGCAGCAGTCGACCATTGCTAAGCACATCGATGGTGGCGCAGGCTTTGGCCATAAGCACCGGATCCCGCAAACCTAAGCTGGCAACGTTCATTCCAAATTTTAAGCGTTTGGTACCACCCGCTAGGGCAGCCATCACGCTCATCACCTCGAGGTTTGGCTCGTTGCTGATAAGGCGGTCACTTTGCCACAGCGAGTCCAGGCCGCCGTTCTCACAAAGATCAACCCAGCGCCAAAAACCGCGCGCATCGGCGAAGGGAAAGTTTGCGATTCCTAAACCTGCGCTGATGGTCATCTGGTCGTTTCCTTGGCCTAAAAACGCATTATAGACACGGCGTAAACGCTATACTGCCCCGCATGCCTGCTGATCTGATATTTGTTGCCGATATTGGCGCTACCAACGCCCGACTTGCCATCGCCGAGCCGCAAGCGGGGGTTAGCCATGTGGTTGTCTTGCCTACCGCAGACTTGGGTGATGGCCGTGCTTTTCATGCGCAGGTGGAGCAAGCCTTAGGTTTGGGTAAGTTTGCCGCTGGCTGTGTTGCTATGGCCGGTCCGTCACAAGATGGCAGCATAAAGATTACCAATGGCACGTTAGAGCTGGAGCAAGCGAGCTTGGCTGAGGCCTTTGCTTGCCCCATGTTGTTGGTTAACGATTTTTATGCCTTGGCCCATGGGGTGCCGGCATTTTCTAACTTAGCCCAGTTGGGCGGCGACGAGCCCCGGGCGGGCGTAAAGGCAGTGATCGGCGCTGGTAGCGGTCTTGGTATGAGCTTGATATTGCCTCAAGATGACGGCCGTTTTAACGTGCTGCCGTCCGAAGGTGGCTATGCGGATCTTGCGTGCACCAATGAGCTTGAGTTAGCCGTTTTGCAGCGCTTACAACAGCGATTTGAACATGTGTCTTGGGAGACAGTGCTGTCTGGACCAGGACTTGTGAACTTGTATCAAGCCTTGGCTGAGCTGTGGGGTTATCCGGTTGAGGTGGTCACACCAGAGTGGATCAGCGATCAAGGGGTTGATGCACAAGTGCCCTTGTGCCATCAGACCTTAGATATGTTTTTTGGTTTTCTAGGCTCCGCTGCGGGCAACCTAGCTTTGCTAGGTTACGCAACCGGTGGCGTGTATGTGGGTGGTGGTATTGCCCCTAAGTTAGAGGCCTTTGCGCGGACTAGCTCAATGCGACGCTGCTTTGAGGAGCGTGGTGATATGTCTGATTTGGTGAGCAGCATCCCCTTGTATTTAATTTTGGATTCTTATCCTGGGCTGGATGGCGCGCTAGCGCTGCTCCGGCGCCATCTTTAGAGAGCGGTTATGTTGATCAAATTGTTTGGCTACCTGTTGGCATTGATAGTCTTGTTGGTGTTAGTGCTCGTGGCGGTTGTGCGCTTTCAACCCCAGTGGTTGGTATCAGCGGCAAACGCTGTGCAAAGCGATGTTCTAGTGAGCGCTGATGGGATGTCGGTGCATTTTGATCCGCTGGAGTTACAAGTGGGGGCGCTTGATCTGGATCTACCCGGGGAGCAAAGGGTGAAGCTTGCCAATGTAAGCACCCAAGCAAACTTTAGCGCTTGGTGGACGGATGAGCCGTTTTGGTTGGTTGAGGTCGACCGTGCTGACGTGCAACTTGGTGCAGCTGAGATCGCTGATGAAGAAACCGTTGTCGAGGAGTCCACCGATGCCAAATCAACACCCTTAGATTTTTTGAGCTACCTCACCTTTACCAAAGTGCGCGTTGGGGAGTTGTTGGTTGAGCAAGACGGTGTTGCGGCACCGGTGTTGCGGCTTCAGCTTAATGCGGGTCAACAGGCTGCCGGCGAGCAAGCCCAAGACATCGCGTTAACCGCAACCGGCGAAGCAGCGGGTACCGCGTTTGAGTTGGCGGGTACGTTAACTCGCAGCGCAAAGACCTTGGGCTTTGATTTGCAAGGAGGCGCCAGCTCATTAGAGTCCGATGAGATGCAAACCAGGCTTGCTCTGGTCGGTGAGCTGGCTGGGGGCAAAACCCCTTCTATCTTGTTGCGCAGCGGCAACGTTGATGTTGTCTTAGGTGCTGACAAACATTTGTTGCCTCAGCTGGCGGGTACGATCAAGGTGGTGGAGGTTGGTGGCAGCGATGGTGTTGAGCTGCAGCAGTTAACGGGTCAGTACCAAGCGCCGGGGTGGGATGCGCCGCTGGATTTTGCGCTAAACCTTGTGGGAGGAACGCCGGCGGGCGCCTGGCAGGTGGATGGCACGGCTGAGATTGGTCAGTCTTTGATCACCTTAGAAACTTTATCAACCAAAGCCGCCGACAGTTGGCACGGTCAGCTGGACCTAAGCAGTAAAGGTCTGCCGCCAGCCTTTGCGGTGCAGCCTTATGTTGATGCGGATTTGTTCCCGTTAACGTTGGCTAGTGAAGTGCAGGCGAGCGCTGCAGCACTGGCGCTGTCGGCGCTGAACTTTGAGTCCCCGACCAATCAATTTGCAGGTGCCTTGAACCTTGCATTTGATGGGCCGCTCAAAGTAACAGCAGATCTCCAAGCGCAACGCTTGTACTTGCCTTTGGTGACCTCATCCGATGCCCCTCCAGAAGCAAGTGCTGAACAGGCTGAGGTTCCTGTTGATGTCGACAAAGCACAAACAAAAACAGACCCGGCGCCAGTGTTTGCCGAGGAACCCTTAGACTGGAGTTGGTTGCAGGCAGCTCAAGTTGACGTTGCCCTCACCGCCCAGGAGTTAAAGTTGCAGGATGCGGTATTCACCGATTTCAATGTGCAACTCAACAGTGCAGATGGTCAGTTAAAGCTGGAACCCTTTGCCGCAACCATTGGCAACGGCGGTTTTAGTGGCGCGGTTGAGCTTGGGCTTACTAACAAAGATACGGCTGCGGATGCTGTTGCCGCGCTGGTGTCATTGCAAGTCAACGACGTTGAGTTGGAGAGCTTTGGGTTTGTGCCCCAAGAAGAGCTCAAAGGTGGGGCCTTAGAGGTAGATGTGCAGCTTAAAACCGACGGCCGCTCCGCACACGATCTCGCTGCTGCTTTGCAGGGGGATATATTGGTAATTGTGGATGAGGCTCGGCTGATGAATGACTTTATTGAGCTGGCTGGCTCGGATTTGCTGATGGAAACACTGAACAAGCTGAACCCTTTCAGTAAAAAAGATCCCACCACAGAGCTAGAGTGTGCGCTTGTGCATTTTAGTGTTGAGCAAGGGGTACTAAGCACTAGCAAGCAGCTGGTGATGGAAACCTCCAAGATGGAGATTGTTGGGGATGGCAAGGTTGACCTGAACAAAGAGCAATTGAGCATTACCTTTTCTCCCGTCGCAAAATCTGGGGTTGGCGTGAACGTTGGGAGCTTGGTGAAGTTTCTGAAGCTTGGCGGGCGCTTAAACGATCCTAAACCCGCAGCGGATGCGGGTGGGTTGCTAAAAAGTGGCGTGGCGATTGGTGCGGCCATTTCTACCGGCGGGTTGTCGGTGGTGGCTGATGGGATGGCAAGCCGGGCGCTGAATGCAGGGTCTGCCTGTGCCGCCATTCGCAAAACACGCGCGGCTGAGGCCACGCCAGCCGCCGCACCTGCTCAGGGATAGGCCAAGATTAACCCTTAGATTGCTCTCGACCTCGAGCTTGAATGTTGGCTCGACGTTCAGCCACTTGTTGGGACGGGCGTTGAGCGCGGTCGTGAGCTGAGGTCGCTTGGCGTTCTATCTGCAAACCGGTGGCTAAGTCAGCTTCCCAACCTGCCTCCATAATGCGCTTCATCTCGGCTCGAGTTGCTGGGTCGGTGGTAAGTATGTCCCTTGCCAGTTGTTGGCAGGTGCTGAGCAACTCGTCAGCCGCTACGACCCGATTCACCAGACCCCAGGCTAGGGCAGTTGGGGCATCCAAGAAGTTGCCTGTTAGCGATAGCTCTTTGGCTCGATTTAGCCCAATAAGTCTGGGCAGCCGCTGAGATAGACCCCAGCCTGGAACCACACCGACGCGAGCATGGGTGTCAGCAAACTTTGCTTGGGGGCTAGCGAGCAAAAAGTCGCACATAAGCGCCAGCTCAAAGCCGCCCGTGATAGCGTAGCCGTTGATGGCGCCGATGATGGGCTGGGGCACCGCGGCCATGATATCGATGAGATTGCGGGGGTAAGGTTTGGTGGTTGATGACCGCTCTTTGCCCAATTCTTTGAGGTCCAGGCCCACGGTGAAAGCGCGCCCTGCACCGGTCAGTACAATGACTTCCACCTCATTATTGTCGGACAGTTCTTCGAAAGTTTGAGATATAGCGTTCCGCAACTCGGTGGATAGGGCGTTTAGTGCCTCTGGGCGGTTTAAGGTAACCGTGGCTACTCGGTCTGTAATATCGGTAAGTACCAGATTTTCCATGCTTTTATCGCTCGATTTGGTGTTTCAAGAGAAGGCCAAGAAAGGGTCCGACACCGGCGGTCGGGCCAATGTTGATCAATGGACTGTCCCCAGTTAAATAGGCCATTTCGTTGCGTATTCGTTATGATAGGTAGGTCTGAGTATACGGAGTCAGATGCACTAGTGGCATAGTTTGACGCTGGGTCCTTGGCTTCGCTTTGATAGTACGGCAATCCTAAAAGGTGGTTTAGACAGACGGTCATGACAGATATTCAAGGTCTGACGAAAGCAGGGAGTGATGCTGGCGACGGCCAGGGCTCTGCTGCGTCTTCTTCTCTGTCTTTAGGCATACCTTTGACAGGGTCTGCAAACGACGCAGCCGGTGGCTCCGCAGACGTGGTTCACATGCGCCTGCTAGATTTTGTGGTGAGCCAAGCACTTCATCGAAACAGTCGCTGTTTGCTGATCCTCAGCCAGACCGATGGGTTTAGTGATCTGCAGTGGCGTGAGTTGCGTAGCGCAACAGACCAACTCATGGCTGCTTGGCAATTAGTACGCAAGCGTGTTGGCAAATCTCAGTTTCGAGAAGCGGCCGCCCGGATAGAGCAAATCCACAGGCTCTTGCCGGCTCAAGTCAGCTTCGCGCGGGTGGCACAAGACTTGTTGGATCGCGCCGGTAGCAGCAAGTCGCGAGCCGCGCTTCGTCAGGTGATGGATGAATGGAGCAGCTTGCTGCGCGCACCGGTAAGCTCTGCTAAACCCAATTTAAATCCCTTAGGCCGTCTCTTTCAGGTGGAGTCCCAAGCTTGGCGACTAGCCTTCGGTGCGCGAGGTTGCTCCAATAAAATAATTGTTGAGGGCGGTTTTGGCAGGACCTATCGGCGGGCCAAGCGCACTAGTAAAAGTAACCTCAAACGCCAAAAATTAGGCGGTTTGTCGATAAAGCGTTTGTTACGTTGGCAACGGCGGGTTACTCAATTGGTGGGCCAGTTGGAGCTGCTGGGTGAAAACTTGTCCGAAAGCAACAAGCAAGCGTTGTGGTACTTGCGGCGCTTGGAGCGAAACTTGAGCCGGCAGGTGGCGCTCACCCAATACGTTGGCCATCTGGAAAATGGTGCTGACGGCGGGTCGGTGTTGTCAGCAAAGGCTTATCAGCGCGCCTTAGCGGCGGCAGCGCAACGTCAAACTGTGCTCCAGCAACGTAGCGTTAAGCTGGTGAAAGGTGGTCTTCAACGTAAAACATCTGACTATTGCCGTTCGATTTACTCAGACAGTGCTAAAATAAGTTACGTTGCGGTGAACGATTTACCTGGTGCGCTTCTCTAAGTTTTATGCTGGGTGCTTTCGTGGGTTCAATAGACGCAGTGCTGCGCCACTGTTAGTGTGGCTATCAATACGGCAGCGACAATGCCAAAATCTACTGCCCCTAGAATTTATCAACATACAATTCATCAAAAGATACTACGTCCGAAATCGATCATTCCTGAGTAACGATTGCCCATGAAATTCTATGCCCCACGTGTTGTAACGCGCGTCCAGCGTCTGTTGGTTGCTTTGTTAGCTTTGCTGATTCTTCCAGGTTTAGGTGGCTGTCGAACCGTCATCAATACGGTAACCGAAGACTTTGCTGCACAACTCTCCACGGCCATCTTGGACAACCCAGACCTAGCGACGGTGCGTGATGGGGCACCTGCGTACTTAATTTTGATTGACGGTTTGCTTGGCTCGGAGCCTTCTAGCCCTGAGCTGTTGAAGCAAGCGGCCTTGTTGAACTCGTCGTACGCCACCGCTTTTGTGCAAGAGCCTGAGCGTGCGCGGCTGCTCAATGCGAAAGCGTTGGCGATGTCGGAGCGGTCTGTGTGCTTAGGAATTGACGATGGCTGTGACCTGCGAACCCGCAAATACTCGGAGTATGAAGCGTGGCTTGCGGATTTAGGCAAGAAAGATGTGCCGCTAGTGTATGGCCTGGGCACCAGTTGGGCAGGGTGGATGCAGGCTAACAGTGATGACTTTGCAGCGATTGCGGAGCTAGGTCGAGTGAAAGCGCTAATGGCTCGTATGTTGGAGTTAGACCCAACCTTCGACAACGGTGGCCCGCACCTTTATATGGGTGTCTTTGAGGTTCTGCTGCCACCCTCTGTTGGTGGCCGGCCTGAGGTTGCAAAGAGGCACTTTGAGTCGGCTCTCGATATTGCGGGTGAATCTGCCTTAATGGTTAAGGTGATGTACGCGCAGGAATATGCCCGCGCTCAGTTTGACCGTGAATTACATGACAAATTGCTTGCGGAAGTACTTAGCACTAATCCTCAGGTAAGTGGTCTAACATTAACGAACACTGTGGCTCAAGAACGAGCCAGGGCACTGATGGAGACGGCGGATGCGTATTTTTAGCGGGCAGACCAACTTAGGCAGGGCGACCGGGGTGGTGAGCAAATTTGCGGCCCGGTTGAAGCTGGTAGGTCTGGGTATCGGGCTAGCCTTGGCCTATGCGGCGGCACCCGTTCAGGCGGTAACCCTAAAAATTGCAACGGTCTCGCCGGCTGGCTCAGTGTGGATGCGTGAGTTGCAACAAGCCGCAACCGATATTGCCGAGCGCACTGAAGGCCGGGTTAAGTTTAAGTTCTACCCTGGCGGCGTCATGGGGGACGACAAGGCGGTGTTGCGCAAGATGCGTGTTGGCCAGTTGCATGGTGCGGTGTTAACCGTGGGTGTGCTGGCGCAAAACTATCCAGATTTGAATCTATACGGACTACCTTTGGTCTTTCGGAACCATGCTGAGTTGGATTATGTGCGCGAGCGAATGGATCCTAAGATTATGGCCGGCCTGGAGCAGAAAGGTTACGTCAGCTTTGGTATCGCTGAGATTGGCTTCGCCTACATGATGTCCAAGCGGGGTATTTCGAGCGTCGGCGATTTACGCAAACAGAAGGTCTGGACACCGGACGGTGACCTGGGTACCGCACGGGGTTTAGAAGCCTTTGGCGTGAGTCCCATTCCGCTCACCATAGCTGACGTGCTGGGCGGTTTGCAGACAGGTTTGATCGACACGGTTGCGGCGCCACCAGTGGGTGCGATCACGTTGCAGTGGCACACTCGGGTTGAAAACCTAACCCGATTACCTCTGCTATACACCTACGGTTTGCTTACTGTTGGTGAGCGGCAGTTTAAGAAGGTGATCCCAGCGGACAAGCAAATCACTCGTGATTTGATGGGCCAGGCGGTGGCGAAGGTCAATGCGCGTAGTCGTGAAGACAACGCCAAAGCTGCCTTGGTGCTTGAGCAACAAGGCCTTAAATGGAATGAGCCAACCGAAGCAGAACTGGCTGAGTGGCAAGCGGTAGCAAACAAAGCCAACGGCCAACTGGTCGAAGAGGGTTTTGTATCGAAACAAGCATGGACTGAAATGCAGGGTTACCTGGCGGAAATGCGCTAGAGGTATGGCGCAAAGGTTATTGCGCTGGCTCCACTGGTTGGAGGACAGCCTGCTGGTTACGTTGGTGTTGGGGCTGCTGTTGTTGGCAGCCTATCAAGTGTTAGCGCGTAACTTTTTTAGCACCGGCATAGTCTGGGGCGATGGCCTGCTCCGGGTGCTGGTGTTTTGGGTGACCATGGTGGGTGCCATGATGGCTGCTCGACGCGAAGAACACATTCGCATTGATGCGATATCTCGGTTCTTAGGCCCGCGCAGCAGCCAGGTAGTCCAACGCTTTGCTAACGCTTTTACCTGCGTTATGTGTGGCCTTCTTGCTTACTATAGCTATCAATTTGTGTTGTTTGAGTATCAAGATGGGACCCTTGCGTTTGCATCGGTTCCGGCTTGGGTTTGCGAATCGGTTTTACCTTTTGGCGCCGTGATACTGACCTTGCGCTACGCCTTACGCACGGTGTGGTTGCCATGATCACCTTGGGTATAGTTGTAATTGTGGTTGCCGCACTGTGCGGCGCACCGTTGTTTGCAGTGCTCATCGCCGCTGCTATGTTGGGTTTTGTTAGTGCTGATATCGACCCAACCATTGTCCCCATTGAGTTGTATCGAATTGTCGATACACCCATGCTGGTTGCTCTACCGCTGTTCACGATAAGCGGTTACCTGTTAGCTGAAGCGAAAACTTCCGAGCGCTTGGTGAACTTGGCGCAAGCGGTTGTTGGCGGCATGCCGGCGGGCTTAGCGATTGTTGGCTTTATTGTGTGTGCTATGTTCACGGCGCTCACCGGCGCTTCTGGGGTAACTATTGTTGCGCTAGGTGCACTGCTGCTGCCGGCGCTTACGTCGCAAGGCTATAGCGAACGTTACAGCTTAGGGTTGGTCACAACATCTGGCAGCTTAGGCTTGCTGTTGATGCCTTCTGTACCGCTTATCTTGTACGGCATTATCGCGCAGCAAATGGATGTGGGCGAACCTTTTACCATTGTTGATCTCTTTGTCGCCGGTTTACTGCCGTTGTGCATCATGCTCGGGCTGCTAATCGTCTGGACGCTGTGGCATCTACGTGATGCAAATCTACCTAGGGTCCCTTTCAGCGCGGCTAAGCTGCGTTCGGCTTTGTGGGCAGCGCGTTGGGAGTTGCCTTTACCTTTTGTTGTGCTCGGTGGTATTTACGCGGGCAAGTTTGCGGTCTCAGAGGCGGCAGCGGTTACCGCTGCTTATGTATTGCTTGCAGAAGTGGTGTTGTACCGCGAGGTAAAAGTCAGCGCGCTGCCAAGGGTTATCAAAGAATCCATGGCAATGGTTGGTGGCATCTTGCTGATTTTGGGCGTGGCTCTGGCCTTCACCAATTTCTTGGTTGATGCAGAAATTCCGCAGCAACTGTTTGAAATCACCCAGGAAAACATCAAGAACCCGTTGATGTTTTTGCTCTTGCTTAACGTCTTGCTGTTATTGCTTGGCGCGATCTTAGACGTCTTCTCTGCTCTAGTTATCATGGTGCCGTTGTTGCTGCCCGTTGCTGTGGGTTACGGGATTGATCCGGTGCATTTGGGTATTATCTTTCTGGCCAATATGCAGATTGGCTACTTCACACCGCCAATTGGCATGAATTTATTTATTGCCAGCTATCGATTCAAAAAGCCATTGATGGAGCTCTATGCAGCTTGCTGGCCCTTTATGTTGGTGATGCTTCTTGCCCTTGGCCTCATTACCTATATCCCCTGGCTGAGTTTGGTCTTTGTTCGTTGATCGCTTAGCGTTACACTTTTGCTCTTTAGAATTCACATTTGTCTGAGTCTAGTTTGCTTGAGGCGCACTGTAATTCTGGCGACACCTTGGCGTAAAAGGGGCGGGTAGAATCATTTTTTGGCAGAAGCTTTAGGTAATAGTTCTTTTGCAATAAGCAGATGGAGAGCAGTAGTTTTGAGTGACATTCGCATATTGATCGTTAGCTTGATGTTGAGTTTGGGGCTGGGAGGCTGTGCCAGTGTGCCTGAGCAGGACTACCAATCTAGCGATCCTATGGAAGGATTCAATCGAGCTAGCTATAACGCCACGGATTGGATCGATCGCAAAACCTTGGCACCCTTGGCACGTGGTTATGCCTACATCACGCCTGATTGGTGGCGCACAGCAATTGATAATGTGTTTTCCAACTTATTAGGCATCGATAGCGCGCTTAACGGTTTCCTTCAAGGCAAGCCTAAGCGTGGGGCGACTGACCTTACTCGGGTTGTGGTTAATACCACGTTAGGGATAGGCGGCATTTTTGACGTGGGCCAGCGCATTGGCTTGCAACCGGGTCAAGAGGATCTCGGCCAAACCTTCGCAGTTTGGGGTGCAACGCAGACGCCTTATGTGAACGTACCCTTTCTAGGCCCTTCTTCGGTACGTGATCTACCTTCGGTGGCCATACGCATGATGATACCGCAACTGTTGTTGGGGGATGCATTTGAACCCTGGATACGTGGTTTGCGGTTGCTTAATGCTCGTGCACAATTGTTGACCATAACGGATGCACGTGATTCATCACTAGATCCCTATGTGTTTACCCGAGAAGCCTACTATCAACGCCAGAAGTTTTTAATCTTTGATGGTGATCCACCAGAAGAAGATTTTTTCGATGACGACTTCGAAGATTTTGACGACTAGATCGCCGGCTAAGTATTGTGCGCTTTGCCCGGGGTCTTGGCTTCACTGGCGCTGGTGGGCAGTGCATGTTGCACAGTAGCCGTAGGAGTTCGTTTCACCTTGCGCCGGTTTAAGATGGTCATGACTTCATCTAGAGGTTCAGGCTTGCTAAACAGGTAACCCTGGGCATATTCGCAATCGTTTTCATGTAGAAACTTCAGCTGCGCTCGGGTTTCTACGCCCTCTGCGACAACCTGCATATTTAAGCGATGCGCCATAGCGATCACCGCGGCGGTGATTGCCATATCGTCTTGGTTGGACGGTATGTCCATCACAAAGCTGCGATCTACTTTAACCGTTTGGATGGGGAACTTCTTAAGGTAGTTGAGCGATGAGTAGCCCGTGCCAAAGTCATCAATGGCAATGTTAACCCCGAGTTTGTGCAGTCGCTGGACTGTTTCTGAAGCGGCTTCCACATCATGCATCAACATAGTTTCGGTAATCTCGATCTCGAGGTTGCTTGGATCGAGCTTGCTTTCGCGTAGGCACTTGCGGATAAAGTTCACCAAGTTCGGGTCGCGAAACTGGCGTGGCGAGATATTGATTGCCGTGGTGAAGTCGTCGCCTCCGGCTTCACGTAATTTGCGGCCAGCACGACAAGCTTCTTGGATGATCCAACTGCCTATTTCAACAATAGCGCCGGTTTCTTCCGCAATATCGATGAATTCGCCTGGCGGCAGCAAGCCATTCTTCGGGTGGTTCCAGCGAATTAGGCTTTCAACCCCAACCATACGCTGCAACGCAATATCGACTTTGGGTTGGTAGTAAAGTACAAACTCTTCTTGCTCTAGTGCTTCGCGTAGCTCGTTTTCAATGCGTAGGCGCTTGATTGCATTGGTGTTCATCTCTTCGCGGAAGAATTGATAGTTGTTGCGCCCGCGTTCTTTTGCTCGATACATAGCAAGATCGGCGTTTTTCATTAAGATGTTGGCGTCTTTACCATCTGTGGGTAGGACAGTAATACCGATGCTGGTTGTCACGACCAAGTTGTGTCCAGATAGCGTGATGGGCTCACGTAGCCGTTCTAAGATCTTTTCTGCAACAACCCCGGCATCAGATGGGCTGGCGACGTCAAACAGCAAGATGGTAAATTCATCTCCCCCAGGGCGACCAACCGTATCTTCAGTGCGTACACACTCGGTTAGCCGATTGGCTACTTGGCGCAACAGGTTGTCTCCTGCTTCGTGGCCTAAGGTGTCGTTGACTCGCTTGAATTGATCCAAGTCCAAGTAGAGTAGAGCGGCTGTGGTTTCTTTGCGGCTGCAATGATCGATAGCCTGGGCTAAACGATCTTGGAAGAGTCGGCGGTTAGCTAGGTCGGTGAGCGTATCGTAAAAAGCCATGCGCTCCATGCGCCGCTGGCTGAGTTTGATGTCGGTAACGTCCGCTACTTGGATGATGAAGTACTCGCTATCGCCATCGCGTTGCAGCACTATTTGACAATTTGTCCACAGCTCTAAGCCGTTTTGACACAGCATGCGCCGTTCCGACAGCGACGTTTTTTCCGTGCCGAGTTGCAGTCGCGTTAGCGTTTCTTTTAGCTGTAAGCGATCTTCGGTTGGCACCAACCGAGAGATGTGCATGTTGGGTAGCTCGCTTGCCTCGTACACCAACATTTCTTGGGCAAAGCGGTTTGCTTGGAAAATTTTTCCTTCTTCGTCAACCAAGAATATACCGATGGGTGCGTTGTCGAAGGAGCCTTTAAAGCGTTGCTCGCTTAGCTCCAGCTGCTTTTCTACCCGTCGTACTTCGCGCATATCTTTGGCTATGGCGATAATGTACATCTCGCCGGATAGTTCGAACTCGTTGGCTGAAACTAAGGTAGGTACAATGACACCGTTTTTGCTAATGAACTGCATTTCTATGGCGTCGTAGTGACCGTTTTCTTGTAGCTTGCTAGCCATGGTTACAAAGGCTTCCGGGTTTGCAACCATATTGAGTTCAAGCAGGGATTTGCCGATGAGCTCTTCTTTTGTGTATTCGGAGCCTTCAGTTAAAACGTCGTTAATATCGTAAATCATGCCATCACGTTTGCGGATGATGGCGATACCGTCTGGACTGTGTTGGAAGACCAGAGCGAATTTTTCTTCGCTTTCGATCCGTGCAGCCTCATTTTTTATTCGGGCCGTGACATCCCGGGCGATGATGAGAAGACACTCCTCACCGTCGATCGTCATTTGTCGAATAGACAGGTCTGCTTTAACAACGCTACCGTCAGCTTTTCGTAAGCAGGCTTCGTTTTCGTTGTACTCGTGTTCGCTGTTCAGGCGCTCGGTAACCGCCTGCCGCTGCTCCTCATCCGCCCAAAGGTTGACCTCGCTCTCTGATTTGTCGATAGCGTCTTGGCGCTCGTAACCCAGCAAGCGGGTGAAGCCCGGATTGAAGTCTAAAAATTTTGTATCGGTTTGGCGGAGCAATGCAATAGCATCAGGGCTCTCTTGAAAGACCTTTGAAAACCTTCGGGTGCTGGTGCGCAGGGCTTTTTCGTTGGTGACGTAACCGTTCACGCTGTTTGCGCAGAGCGCCACCATGTTTTCACCGTCGAGCCGGTACGGCACAAGTTTGGCATCTACGTAAACAGGCTTTGTTCCTGTGGCACGTGCCCTAAACAGCAACAAGCTTTTCAGGTTACGTACCGATCTCAACGATTGGCACTCTGCGATTTCTTTGGCAAGTCGCTCCCGGTCTCCAGGGGCTGCGAACTCCGCTATAGCAACGCCATGAACTCCAGCGTTTTTTTCGACTGAGTCTGTCATGAGACCGCGTGCGGCATCGTTGGCTTCGACAATGCGTGATTCATCGTCCAGCACAATGAAGAGGTCGTGGCTCTGTTCGAGCAGCTTTTTGTGCATTAACGCACGACCACGAAAACGACTTTGCTTGGCCAGTTGGTTGGATGCATCGCAAAATTGCAATATTCGGTTTGGGTGTATGCTGCGGCCGCCAGTGACAGCCGGTTCGCTTAACACGATCAAAACCCATCGTTTGCGCTGGGTGGCGGTTAGTAGCTGTAGCTCGATCGGTTGACCGTCTTCCGGTGTTGCATCATCAGAACGAAGGCGCTGCCATTGATCTTTGCTCACAAAATCTTGGATCGAGCGTCCAACCAATTGGGTTTGGTCCGTTTCCAGCAGTTCTAGCGCGCGCTCGTTGGCAAATAGCACCTCGCCGTCGTTGGTTAGCTCCAAGGTCCCCAGCGAGGCTCCGTGCCAGTTTGGCTTGTTCTTGTGGAACCGGTGCCACAGTCCCCCCAAAGCAACCGCTAGGCTCACAATGCCTAGTAAACTCAAAATCAAACTGTCACCCACGGCATCACTGGCTATATTTAGATAGTCCGAGCTGCTGCAACCGCTCAGGGTAAGGCTCCCAGTGATGGATACGGCGGTGGCTAGATATTTTGTGCCGCATCGCAGCATAGCGGTTGATATCCTTGTTTTGCCGACGCTATGCTCGGCAAGTATCAATGTTTGGATCGCTTCCGTTGACCCAATGGTGAACACAATCGTAAATCGTCGTATTGCAGTATCTACATCTGGACAAGGTCTGTTCGACTTCACGCACAAAGTTGCTGAAATTGTTGTTCAAGCCGGATTATCTGAGGGGTTGGTCACACTTTTTCTGCAACATACTTCCGCTAGTCTGCTGATCCAGGAGAACGCCGATCCGAGCGCAAAACAGGATCTGGAACGCTGGTTGGATCGGCTAGTTCCGGAGTTAGACCCGCTTTATACCCATGTGGCGGAAGGGCCAGATGACATGCCCGCGCATATCAAAGCGGCATTGACGGCAACCACTCTCAGCATTCCCGTGATTGAGGGTCAGCTAGCGCTAGGGGTTTGGCAGGGTATCTTTCTGTGGGAACACCGGCACCAAGGCAGCAACCGGAGCTTGGTTGCGTGCTTGCAGGGCCAGATGACCCAGCCGCAAGGCGGCAGCTAGGTTTCTTTGATCTCGTCGAGCCAGCGTTTGTGGCCGTCTGGGTCTAGGATCATCGAAGCAAAGTAGAGCAACATGTCTTTGTGGGTTTGATTTAGGCGAGCACTTTGCATGGCTTGCTCGCCGCTTTTGCTGTTCAGGTAACGGTAACATTCGGTCAAGTCGTATTTGGGGCCCAGCACTTGGCCAATCTCGGCGTTAAGCACATCATGCGCGCCTTCCAGATCCGACTGCTCCAAGTTGATATCACTGGGATTGAGCACCATATTGGCCCACAGGGTGGCCACATAGATTTGGTATTGGTCTTTATCGATGAAGCGCCCGGCCACGGTTGCCCGTTGGTGCACGTCGGTGAGCACGGGTTTTAGGATTGCTTGCACATGGTCATTTTGCATCCCGCCTATAGTGAAAGAATCTGTGTGATAGGGCAATGCTTTGTCGGCACCCTGCTTGGGGCTCTTGTCTGTGCTGGGGCATTGCAATGACTTGCAGCGAGCACTAACGTAGAAGGCTTGCCTTAGAAGTCCATCTATTTGGAGATCAACCCATGTTGCAGCTCGATCAATTGAGCTTGCCGGCTCGCAGCGATGACCTACGAGTTGAAGTAAGAGAATTTTTGGCTGAACACAGCCAGTATCTACAGCACCCCAATTCTGATTTCACTGCGGGCCATAACCCGGAGTTTAGCGCGTTGCTTGGCGCGCGTGGTTGGATTGGTATGACCTGGCCGGAACAGTATGGCGGGGGTGGACGCTCGTTTTTTGACCGCTATGTTGTCACCGAAGAGCTGCTTGCCGCTGGTGCACCGGTGAGTGCGCACTGGATCGCTGATCGTCAATCTGGGCCCTTATTGCTGCGTTTTGGCAATGAAGCGCAACGAGAAACCTATTTGCCTCAAGTGACCCAGGGCAAGGCGTTCTTCTCGATTGGCATGAGTGAGCCTAACTCTGGTTCGGACCTAGCGTCTGTGCGCACTCGTGCGGACAAATCTGGTGATGGTTGGGTTATCAATGGCACCAAGTTGTGGTCGACGGATGCCCATCGCAACCACTATATGGTGGCTTTGGTTCGCACCGATCAAAACCCAGACAATCGCCATTCTGGGTTTTCTCAGATGCTCATTGATCTACGCAATGACAACGTCAACATCCGCCCTATCCGTAACATTTCTGGAACCGAAGATTTCAATGAGGTGGTGTTTGATGACACCTTTGTTCCAGCGGATCGCTTGGTTGGCGAGCCGGGTAACGGCTGGGCCCAAGTGACCAGTGAGCTTGGTTATGAGCGAAGCGGTCCGGAACGCTTTCTATCCGCATTTCGTGTGTTTGTTGAGCTGGTGCGTGCAGCGCCAGCAGAACCCTCACCTGGGCTTGCGGCCGCTATCGGTCGCCTTGCCGCTCACTTGATGACCTTAAGGCGCATGTCAATTTCGGTTGCCGGTATGTTGGAGCAAGAAAAAGAGGTTGTAGTCGAAGCAGCTCTGGTCAAAGAGCTAGGCAACAACTTTGAGAAGCTGCTGCCAGAAGTTGCTCGTTTGGCGTTGGCAGAACCGGTTTCCGGCGCCGCGCACGGTGCGGCTTTGTCCCGTTTTCAAGAAGCTTATCGAGACACGATGTTGCTGTCGCCAGCGTTTACGTTGCGCGGTGGTACTCGGGAAATATTACGTGGCGTGATCGCCCGTGGGTTGGGGTTACGCTAATGAGTACATCTAGTTTACTAATAGAAACCGTAGAACGAATTTGCGCAGACCACTGCAGCAAAGAATCCCTAGATGCGGCGGAGCTAGGCGAGTATCCCTACGCTTTGTGGATGCTGTTGGTTGAGAACGGCTTACACGATTTGTGTGTTGCTGAACTGGGCTTGGAGCCGGCAGATTGGTATGCGGTTTTTCGTGCAGGAGCGCGTCATGCGTTGCCCGTTCCGCTAGCAGAAACGGTTCTGGGTAAAGCTTGGTTAGCGGACGCCGGTATTGATAGTGCCAACAAGCTGGTCAGCTTGGGCCTTGCCAAAGGCGATGATGTGGTGCAAGTACCTTGGGGCAGGCAGGCCGACATTATCCTAGCGCTGCAACCGCGCGAGTTTGATGGCTTGGCCGTGCCCACAAGCAACCCGCAAGTACTGGTTTGCGAAGCAACCGCCAAACAACATGGCAACAATATTGCTGGCGAAGCTCGCGATGCCCTGGTGGGTGTTGAGGTCACAAAATCTTTTGACCGCCCTGGTGCGTTCGAAGAGCTAGCGTTAGTAAGAACGGTGCAAATGGCAGGTGCGCTAGAAACGATTCTGGCTATGTCGCTTGCCTACGTTAATGAGCGAGAGCAATTTGGCCGGGCTATCTCCAAGTTTCAAGCCATTCAACACAATATGGCAATCTTGGCTGCCGAAGTGGCCGCAGCCATTCGTGCTTCGGATTCTGCGGTGGCGGCGCTAGGTAGCGATCGTTTTGTTGCGGATCTAGCGGCGGCAAAATCGCGGGTAGGGGAGGCGGCAGGTGTTGTGGCTGAACTTGCTCACCAAGTGCACGGCGCTATGGGTTTTACATACGAACACCGTTTGCACCACTTCACGCGCCGGCTTTGGGCCTGGCGCGATGAGTACGGCAGCGAAAGCCATTGGCAGCAGGTATTGGGGCGTTCCTTAGTTGCTGGCGGCGCAGATGCGCTGTGGCCCTTCGTTGCGACGCGTGGCTAAACTGTGTTGCTTGCCGGCAGGGGGAGCTGATGGTTGACCGACCAGCATCTCCCTTAGCGCTGGGTATCAGTGAGTGTTTGCTGGGTAAGGCCGTGCGTTACGATGGTAGCGATGCGGCGGCGGAGTTGGCGGGCGAGACGCTAGCCCGGTATTTTGCCTTCCAGGCTGTGTGTCCTGAAGTTGGGATTGGTATGGGTGTGCCGCGACCGCCCATTGGCCTTTACCGTGCAACAGATGGGGCAACCATTTCGGTTCTTCAGGTTGATAACCAGCAGTACGACCATACCGCTGCATTGCAAGGTTATGCGCAGCAACAAGCGTCTCTGCTGGGTGAGATCAGCGGCTATATCTTCATGAAAAATTCTCCAAGCTGTGGGTTATATACGGTGAAGGTGCAAAATTCCTCTAACCCGTTAGCCGCCCCGGAGCGAGTTGGCCGCGGCGCTTACGCTGCAGAGTTAACGCGGCTGCACCCCCACCTACCGGTAGAAGAAAACGAACGTCTTTTTGATCCTGAGTTGCGGCACAATTTTATTGCCCGGACCTTCGCTTATGCACATTGGCAAAAACTACAACAGGCGGGGCTAAGCGCTGCCGCTTTGGTGAGTTTCCACAGCCGTTATAAATACTTGTTGATGGCGCATAGCCAGACGCACTATCGCCAAGCAGGCCAGCTTCTCAGCCAGCTCCGGCCTTACTCCAATGACCTGGCGGAACGCTATATTGGTTTGCTAATGGATGGCCTAAGCAAACCGACCACCCGCGCTGGACATGTGAATGTGTTGCAACACCTGTTGGGTTACCTAAAAGTGCTAGCCAAAAAGTCTCAACGTCAGGCAGTGGCAAGCGCAATAGAAAGCTTTGCACAAGGGCGGATTGAGTTGCGAGAGCCATTGGGGTTGCTTCACGCTGTCTTAGCCGAACACCTAGACGTACCGCAAATACACTACGCCTGGCAGCAAGTTTACTTTGAGCCCTACCCACAGGCTGGGTAGGGCATGAGTTGATCCTGTGGCAGCGCCTAGGTTGCAGCCGGTAACTCGTTGCCACCCACTTGGTTAGAACCTGTGTTGACTTCCTCTTCTGAAGCAAGCTGCGCTGAAGCCTCACTCTGGCTTTGGTGCTGGTAAAGTTCGTAGTAGCGACCCTGTTTGGCCATCAGCTCAGCATGGTTACCTTGCTCAACAATTTGCCCTGCATCGATCACCACAATGCTGGTTGCGTTGCGCACTGTTGACAGCCGGTGAGCAATCACCACACCAACCCGTCCGGCCAGCACTGCAGCCATACCTTGTTGAATACGTTGCTCTGTTTGCGTATCAACAGAGGAGGTTGCTTCGTCCATGATCAACACTTGCGGATCAGACAACAGCGCCCGAGCAAAGGACACCAGCTGTTTTTGTCCCGCGGATAAACGACTTCCACCTTCGCCAGCTTGAGTTTGGTAGCCATCCTCAAATTGGCTGATAAAGTCGTGGGCACCTGCCGTTTTAGCCGCTTCTTGAACCTCCTCATCCGTTGCATCAAGCCGTCCATAGCGAATGTTTTCTGCAATGGAGCCGGAAAAAACGTGGGCGTTCTGTAGCACCATCCCCATATTCGACTGCAGCCAGTGCAAGCTGCGATTGCGGTAGTCTTCGCCATCGATGAGCACTTGGCCTGCGGTGGGTTCGTAGAACCGGCAGATGAGGTTGACCAAGGTGCTTTTGCCACCGCCGGTGGCACCTACAATAGCTAAGGTTTCGCCGCGCTGAAGCGTCAGGTTGACGTCCTTTAAGACCGGTTGGCCATTGCTGTAGGCGAAACCTAAGTTGCGCAGCTCAATTTTTTTGATCTGCGCGGTGCCGCCATCAGCTGCTTGTTGTTGCTGCAGCTTACCGTCTTGCCCCAGTTGCGCCGCAATGGCCGCACGCACAGAAGCCGAGTCCTGAATTTCAGGCTGTGCGGCAATCAGGCTCAAGATGCGCTCTGCAGAGGCTTGGGCCATTTGCATCTCGGCAAACCAGTGGCCCAACTGCTCAACAGGCTCAAAGAAATGTCGGGTGTAAGCTAAGAAAGCAACCAAGGTTCCTGCGGTAATGACACCGCCCAACAGATCAATGCCGCCTAAAGCTAAAGCTAAGCCGGTGGCTAAGCTGGCTAAGGTGACAACAATAGGCACGTAGACGGCGGCTTGGGTTAGGTTGCGCATACTGGCCTCAAACATGGTTTCTGTCAGCCCGCCAAATTGGTCCGCGTTCGCTTGCTCGCGGACAAAGGCTTTGCTGGTAAGAACGCCCATGATGGCTTCGTTGTAAGACGCCGTGATGCGCGAGTTGGTGGCGCGTACCTGTCGAGCGCTAGATAAGATGCGCCGCTGAAATTTGGCAGAGACCCATCCCAAGAACGGCAATATCGCCAGCACTACCAAAGCCAGCTTGGGATTCATCACCAGCATGGCGGCTGCTATTCCGATCATCATGGTGGTACCCCAAACCAAGTCTAAAAACCCCCACGCCAGGATGTTGGACAGGCGCTCGCAGTCGGACGTCATGCGCGCCATGAGCCAACCGACTGGGCGGTAGTCAAAGAACGCAAAAGATAAACGCTGCAAGTTAGCAAACCCATCCCGGCGAATATCGTGGCTGACGTGGGTGCGAATTTTACCGCCGATCCAAATGAAGCCGCCTATGGATATCGCAATAACCACAGTGCAAGCGAGATACAAGCCGGCATAAGGCCATAGGTTAACGCTGGACCCTGGTTCAACGTTTGCTACGGCATCCACCACCAGCTTTGTGATTAGCGGGTAGGCCACCTCCATCAAGGCGGTGACAAAGGCAAAGATGCCCAGCCACACAAGATCTTTGGGGTAGGCTTTGGCGTAGCCAAATAGCCGCTTCCATAGATCCAAGTTTAGATTGGCCGCAAGCGCATCATCATCAAAGCCGTCGTTGTAGTTTTCGTCGTCGTAGTTATCCACCGCTTTGCTCCAATTCTGTCTTGTGCAGCTTGGTCCTGATGCCTTGTAGCTCACACAGCTGCTGATAGGGGCCTGGTTGTGTGATTAATTGCTCATGCGGGCCGAGTTGTACCATTGCGCCTTCTGCCAGCACTAAAATTCGATCCGCATGCATCACGCTGCTGAGCCGGTGCGCAATGATCAGGGTGGTTTGCCGCCCTTTGCGTTTGCGCAGTGCTGCCAAAATGCTCGCTTCGGTTTTTGCATCAACCGCAGACAAGGCATCATCCAAAATCAGCACGCTGGGGTCTTTGATGAGAGCTCGAGCTAGGGCCAGTCGCTGCCTTTGCCCACCAGATAAGGTCACACCGCGTTCGCCCACCATGGCATTAAAGCCTTCGGGGAAACTCTGAATAGCATCGAGAATGCAGGCCTGCTCGCAGGCTTCCTCGATTTGCTTATCGCTGGCATTGGCACGGCCTACCAATAGATTGTCGCGAATGCTGCGGGAGTACAAAAATGGATCTTGCAGAACCACAGAAATTTGCTGGCGTAACCAGTGGCGATCCAGTTCGGATATCTCGTTGCCATCAAGCGTGGCGCTACCGCTGTGGTACGGATACAAGCGCAACAGCAGACGCACGAGCGACGACTTTCCGCATCCCGGAGGACCAACCACCCCAACGGTTTCACCGCTGGCGATGTCAACAGTGAGATCAGACAAGACGTTGGTTTGGTCTGCAGCGGCGCTGCGGTCATAAGCAAAAGATAAACCTCTCAGGCTTAGTTGACCTTTGCTGCGACCGCCCGGGGGAATCGTTTTGGTCTCCTCGATCAGCTCTGACAACACCTCGTTGATACGACCAAGAGAAACCACCGCTTTGCCACTATCGGTCAGAACGCGACCCAGTTGTCTTACTGGCCAGATAACCATGGATTCATAGGTTAAGAATGCGAATAAGGTACCGACGGTCAGGCTGCCGTCTACCACAAAGCTCGCCCCAGCGATCAACACGATACCAATTTGACTCATCGCAAAGAGGTCGGAGATGCTCCAGTACAACGCCATAAGTCGTATCAATCGGTAGTTAAGGTTCCGGAAGTTTTGGTTTTTCTCGCTAAATTTCTCGATCTCAAATTCTTGTCGTGCAAAAGCGCGAACCACACGTATGCCGGTTAAGTTTTCTTGCAGGGTCGCCGTCATGGCGCCCTCTGCTTCGTCTGTGATTTGAAAGATCTGCCGCACACGCTGAAAAAACAGGTAGGCGCCGATGATGAGTACTGGCATCAATACCAACGACAACCAGGCCAGGCGGGTATCTAGCCAAAACAGCAGTGGCAACACGCAGATGAGTAGTAGGCAAGCACGCCCAATTTCGATCACGTCGCTAGCGAGAAACACGCGTAGGGTCTCCACGTCCGAACTGGAGCGCTGCACCAGATCACCCGTATCCGAACCGTCGTAGAAGCTAGCACGCAGGTCGTGAAGCTTGGCGTACAGCTCTTCGCGCAGCCTGCGCACCAATTGCTCAGAAGCAAAGGCCGCTAACCGGCCGCGCCAGTACATAAACAAACCGCCAATACAGGTGATAAATAAAGCAAAACCTGCAGATAACCAAAGGTAGGCCACAATTTGGTCTGTGGTGCTGGCGTTAGCTTTCAGCTCTTGCGCCCAAGTGCCTAGCACTGGCGCTGCCGCTTCGAAGTCACCGGCTACCGCAACATCAATGGCGTATTTACCAATTAGCGGTGCGCCAAACACAAAAAAGTTGGTGGCAACCATGGCCAAGATCGCCAGGACATAGGTAACGCGTTGGCCACGGGTGATACTCCAAAGGCTATAGGTAGGCTTGGATGTGCCGGTAGCTCTAGCGTCGGACAGCTGGCTCTGCCCATCGTACGTTGTGCTTAACATGCTGCGATTCTCCGAATCGATTTCTCAACCGGCCCCCTTTCTAAGCTTAAGGAGGGGCCGACGTTAGCAGCGGGTAGCACAGCTGTAGATGGACGTTGATTTACAGATGTAGAAACAAAAAACCCGCTGTCGATGAGCGGGTCCTGGGTTGGCTGTGACTAAGAAGGCTTGAAGAAGCGGTCTTGGGTTTGGCCGGTGGTGGAAGCTACTTTTGGGTTTTCGAAATTGGGGTGTTTAAAGTAGTGCCACGATGTGAGGACGAACTCACCTATGGTGGATGCAACCGTATATGCAATGCGGTCGGCTGCTGGTTTGATAGTGTCTTATCATGGCACGCCCTCGAATCAAGTCCTGCATGCTAACGCCAGTGCCTATTGGGTTGCAACACCTGATCCGCATGGCGCAGGATTAGGCATTGAGAATTGGATACCCAATCGGAAGCACAGTGTGAGTAAAGACAAGAAAGCGCCTAAGGGTAAGCAAGTTAAACCGCTGAAGAGCCCGACCAAGAAACCTCCTGTGGCCATAAGTGATACCAACCGTTGGTCTAACGCCGGTCTGCAAGCACGTGCCCAGGAGCTGTTGGATGTGTTGCAGCTCGAAAAAATTGAAGAAAATCTATATCGGGGCGCGAACGAGACCCCGGCGTTACCCGGCTACAACCGTTTGTTTGGCGGGCAGGTGCTATCTCAGGCGCTACAGGCTGCATACCACACGGTCCCAATGCTGAATATCCACTCGCTGCACGGCTATTTCTTGCGCGCTGGAAGCGCCAAGCTGCCGGTGCTCTACGAGGTGGATCGCATTCGCGATGGGCGTAGCTTTACCACGCGCCGGGTGGTTGCCATCCAGCGTGGCCAGGCAATTTTTAGCATGAGCGCTTCGTTTCAAAAAGACGAAGGTGGCATGGAGCATGCGGACCCTATGCCTAACGTGCCGCCACCAGAAGAGTTAGAAGACGATGTGGATGTGGCTCGCCGCTACACCGCGGATGACGAGCAAGTGGCGGGTTTGCTTTCCCCTATGGCGGGCAAGCCACGTCCTTTTTTCACTAGATCCGTGTTCCCCATTGGTAGTGACGCTTGGCGTGCCCCCAGGCGTTGGAACCCGGTTTGGATAAAATTCCGTGTGCCGTTGCCGCCAACGGATGGCGCCCGGGACACCAGTACCGAACCGAGCCCGGATATGACCATGCGGCTACGTCATGTGCTGTTGGCCTACGCATCAGACATGGGGTTGGTCTCAACCGCCTCACTGCCGCATAACTCTGACCTACCGCGCAATCGCTTGCAGATGGCAAGCTTAGATCACGCGATTTGGTTGCACAGACCCATTCTGAACGACGATTGGCTGCTCTTGCATAAGCACACTAGTGCTGCGGCAGGCTCTCGTGGTTTAGCGCATGCGGAGTTTTACACCCGCGAAGGTTTGTTGGTGGCCTCTGTCACCCAAGAGGGTTTGCTGCGAGAGGTTTTGCCGCCCAGCGAACGTTAGCTGCCGGGTGAGAGGTTTGCATACTGGGTTGCCAGCACGCTGAAGCGGACCTCACTGCGCCCGGTTAGCAGGCGCAAGGCAGCGCGTTCATTGGTGGGAAGCAACAGATGGGTTGCGTCGATCGATACCTGGTTCCAGGTAGGGTCAACGGATAGCCAGTGATCGTCGACCCAGGCTTCGTTCCAGGCGTGAAAGCTCAGGGCTGGGCTTGGCTCATCGGTGTAAGCCAGGCCGTAGACTGTGCGGCTAGGAATGCCGGCAGCTCGGGCTAAGCTGGTGAATAGCTCCGCGTACTCACTGCAATCCCCTTCGGGTCGATCCAACAAATCCAACACCGGCGTTGAGTTGATTTGGTTCTTATAGGTTAAGAAGTGATGCACAAAACGCGTGAGGCGCTCGGTGTTTTGTTGGGCATTGCCTGCAAGATCTAAAGAGCCTAGTAAGGTTTGCAACCTAGCATCGTGTATAGGGTAGTCGGCGGTGGCCTGCAGATCGTGCGCTGCGGGTTTGGCGTTGGAGCTAATGCTGTTGCTGGAGAGTATTAGTGGTGATGGCCAACTGTTGTCTGAGCTGGGCTGAGGTTCCAGTTGCAGTTGAGTGAGCTCAGAGTGGTTGCGCAGGGGTCTGTCTAAGGGCACAAAATAGCTGGCGTGCTGGAGCGCGCTGCGCGGTGCTAGTGCTTGGGCTTGGGTACTCAGCTCCAGCTCGAATAGCCCCGCCAGTTGCATCCGCCTGGGGACAAAATTTGGCTGTAACTCGATGCTTGAGTCGGACTGGGGTGCTGAATTGGAGACTCGGTACCCGGCTTCGTTATGATCTTCGAGTTGCATCACTTTTGGGGTTAGTCGCAAACGTTCCAGATCTAGGCTACGGATAGTGAGTCGCGAATCCGGGCCTGGATTGGTGTCCTGCAGCCAGGTTTCGAAGGCTAGGTAGTCACCGAGGGTGTAGGACCACTCGGTGGTCTCGCTACTTTCGGACCCGTTGCGAGAGAGCCGCACTTGGTAGCTGCCCGTTTGCCCATTGTCAGCCACGGCGTTCACGAGCAGCTGGTTGGATCCTCGACGCAGCGAGTAATCGGCCCGGAGCAAAGGGTAAGGGGCGCTGGGGCCAAAGCTCAGGGTCTGTTGAATCTGTACTGGGGCACTTTCGCTCATGGCAAAGCGTAGATCGCTGCTGAAGATCCAGCCGCCGTCGCTGCCCGGCCGAGTCTGGCTGGCTAGGTAGCCAATATGCGCTGTTTCCAGGCCCAATCGATACCAGTGTTGGCCTGCCATTCCTTGGGCGATGCGCCATTGGGGCTCACGTTGGTGGTGTGCCCAGGTCAGTGCTACACCTGCAAGCAGGGCAGCGCAGCAGCCCAAAAGTAGCCGCTGCGTCAAATTTCTATCTCGCCCTGAACGTGAAAGAGGGTCAAATGCCAGCCTCACTAGCTGTCGGAAGATGCGGAATCATAGTAGCAGCATCGGCTACACTACGCGGCCTAAGCATAGGAACATCTGTTAATGGACGCCGAAACTTCTGATTTTATCCGTCAGCGCATTGCCCACGACCTAGCCAGTGGCACCAACACCAGTGTGGTCACCCGATTTCCACCGGAGCCCAATGGCTACCTGCACATTGGTCATGCCAAATCCATCTGCCTCAATTTTGGGGTGGCGGCGGAGCATGGGGGTAAAACTTACCTTCGTTTTGACGACACCAACCCAGTAAAAGAAGATCAGGCCTTTGTTGAGGCGATCAGTGAAGATGTTGCCTGGCTGGGCTTTGATTGGGGTGATCGCCTGACTTATGCGTCAGACTATTTCGAGCAATTGTATGGTTTTGCTTTAGAGCTCATCGATGCCGATAAGGCTTTTGTGTGCAGCTTGAATGCTGAGCAGATGCGTGAATTTCGTGGCACCTTAACCGAGCCTGGGCGTAATAGCCCAGATCGCGACCGGTCCGCGGCAGAGAATAGAGACCTGTTCGAGCGCATGCGTGCAGGGGAGTTTGCCGACGGTGAATATGTCTTGCGGGCCAAGATTGATATGGCGTCACCGAATATCAATATGCGTGATCCGGTGCTGTACCGCATTCGTAAGGTGCATCATCAACGTACCGGGGATGCTTGGCCCATTTACCCTATGTACGACTATACCCACTGCATTTGCGATGCGTTGGAGGGAATTACCCACTCGCTTTGCACCTTGGAGTTTGCCGACCATCGACCGCTCTACGATTGGGTGCTAGACAATATCAGCGCCAATTGGCATCCACCGCAAATTGAGTTCTCGCGGCTTGGGCTTGAACACACGGTGATGAGTAAACGGTTGTTGCTGCAATTGGTTACCGAGCAGCATGTGGATGGGTGGGATGATCCGCGTATGCCGACCATCGCCGGTATGCGCCGCCGAGGGGTGACAGCAGCCGCTATACGAGATTTTTGTAGCCGAATTGGTGTCACCAAGCAAGACAACCTGGTTGAGATGGGCTTGCTGGATTATTGCGTTCGGCAAGACTTAGAGGCCAGTGCGCCTCGGGGCATGGCGGTACTGGAACCGTTGAAGGTGGTTATCACCAATTACACGGCCGGACCGGTGCAGTTGACCGCACCTTGGCACCAGCAGAACGAGAGTTTAGGCACCCGAGAACTTCCGTTTTCAGGTGAACTGTTTATTGAGCGTGCGGATTTTGAGCTCGAGCCGCCGAAAAAGTACAAGCGCCTATCACCGGGTGAAATGGTGCGCTTGCGCTATGGGTACATCATTCGTTGTGATGAGGTCATCACCGATGCGGACGGTCTAATTCAGGAGCTGCAATGTACTTACTTCCCGGATTCTAAAAGCGGTGAAGATACCAGCGGCCTGAAACCCAAAGGGGTCATCCACTGGGTGAGCGCGCAGGAGAGTGAAGCGGTGACCGTGCGTTTGTATGAACGTCTCTTTAGCGATGCATCGCCAGACAAGGACAATTTTTTGGATGCGTTGGATGCCAACTCGTTAACTGAAGTTAGCGCGCGCCTGGAGCCAGCCCTGCTAACCGCCCAGGCAAGCCACTTCCAGTTTGAGCGCACCGGATACTTTTTCCGCGATAGCAAGCTAGAACGCACCTTCAATCGTACGGTCACCTTGCGCGATAGCTGGAAGCCTTGATTTAACTAAACCGCCCAACACTAAGCAGGGTTGCTCCATGAATGTAGTAAACGATACCGATACCACTTGGTTTGGCCATCCGCGTGGACTCTTTGTTTTGTTCTTTGCAGAGATGTGGGAGCGCTTCAGCTATTACGGCATGCGCGGTCTTTTGGTGTTTTATCTAACCAAGCACTTCTTGTTTAGCGACACCATAGCAACCGGTATCTATGCCAGCTACGGCGCGCTCGTTTACTTGGCACCAGTGCTGGGTGGTTTGGTTGCGGATCGCTATTTAGGCTTTCGGCGCTCGGTTATCTTTGGCGCGGTGCTGTTGTGTTGTGGTCACCTAGGTATGGCATTCGAGGGGGAGCCAGCCCGTTTGGTTGATGGGGTGGTGCAGGCGGATGCAACCGCGCTGCAAATTCTTTATGTGTCATTGGCGCTCATCATTGTTGGTGTTGGCTTTTTGAAGCCCAGTATATCCAGTATTGTTGGCGCGCTTTACACGGCTGATGACTCGCGTCGTGATGGCGGTTTCACCCTGTTTTACATGGGTATCAATGTCGGTGCTATGTTGGCTGCGCTAACCTGTGGCTATCTTGGGGAGACCTACGGTTGGGCCTACGGCTTCGGTCTTGCTGGTATCGGGATGGTGATCGGTTTGATTACCTTCATTCGGGGCCAGCATCTGCTGCAAGGCGCTGGAGAGGCACCAGATCTTGCGCTGCTGCAATCGGCTAACAGTTTTGGCTTGCGCCGAGATTGGGCAATTTATCTGGGTGCTGTGCTAGCAGTAGGCGTGTTTTGGTGGTTGATCCAAAATCAGGCGGTCGTGTCTGGCTTGTTAGGTTGGACCAGTGCTGCGGTGGTTTGCTTGGTGATTGGCATTGCGGTGCAACAAGAACGCGTTGCCCGAGACCGTCTATTGCTATTGCTCTTTCTTACTGCGGTTTCGGTTGTGTTTTGGGCTCTCTTCGAACAGGCCGGAAGCTCAATGAACCTATTTGCAGATCGCAACGTAGACCGGCAAATTCTTGGGTTTACCGTGGCCGCTTCTCAGCTGCAGTTTTTTAATCCCGCCTTTATTATTTTGCTAGCACCCTTATTTTCTATGCTTTGGGTGTATTTGGCGAAACGCGGTTGGGAGCCTTCGACGCCGGCCAAATTTGGTCTGGCGATATTGCAGGTAGGTCTTGGATTCGGTGCCCTAGTCTATGGTGCCTCGTTAGCGGACGGTCAAGGCAAGGTGGCGATGCTGTGGCTTATGCTGGCCTATTTTTTGCACACAACCGGCGAGCTGTGCCTGTCTCCAGTAGGGTTGTCGATGGTAACGCGTTTGGCCATTGGCAAAGTGGTTGGCTTGATGATGGGTGTGTGGTTCCTTTCCTCTTCGGTGGCGCATTACGTTGCCGGTTTTATTGCCAGCTTAGCAAGCGCCGACCCACAGTCTGTTGCCGCGGGGGATACGTTAGCCCTGTATAGCGACACCTTTGCTTTGGTTGCTAAAGTGGCGGGTGTTGTTGGGCTTGTTATGTTGGTGCTAGCACCTTTGATCTCCCGTTTTGCTCATGAGTCTGAAGGTGAAGGTCACCCCGAGAGTGAGTCGCCGGAGAAACTCTGATACAGATTGGCAACCAGTGACCAAAACGCTGCTTTGCGACATACTAACGGCTTCTATTATCTAGCCTACTTTGGGTAGGACAGGAGCCGTTGATGACCACTTTTACTGTTAACGGGACCCAGCAAGTAGTGGAGGTCGATCCAGCGACCCCCCTGTTGTGGGTTCTGCGAGAGCAACTGCAGCTGACCGGTACTAAATTTGGTTGCGGCATGGCTCAGTGTGGCGCTTGTACGATCCATATCAATGGCCAACCAGTACGTGCTTGTGTGACCCCGCTAGCCTCTGCTCAAGGTCAAGACGTCACTACCATTGAAGGCTTAGGGAGCGTAGCGAACAATCCTCATCCACTGCAGCAGGCCTGGATTGACGAGCAAGTGCCCCAATGTGGTTACTGTCAGTCGGGTCAAATCATGTCTGCTGCTGCGTTGCTGGCCAAGAACCCAGAACCGACGGATGCGGATATTGATACCGCCATGGCTGGCAATATTTGCCGCTGCGGCACTTACGGGCGTATTCGTAAGGCGATCAAACGTGCAGCAGGCCAAGCGGTAGTGCAGAATTTTGACCCAAGCTTGGAGGTGCAGCATGGGTAAGTGGACAAGACGTGCGGTGCTCACCACGGGCGTTGTTGCTGGTGGCGGTTTATTGGTCGGTGTGGCGCTGCGTATGGGGCATCGCGCACCCAAACTGGCACCGTTAGTGACTGGTGCTGACGAAACGTTGGTCAATGCCTGGGTGAAGCTGGGTGCAGACAACGCCACAACCGTTATCGTGCCTCATTCAGAGATGGGTCAAGGCGCGCAAACCGCATTGATGCAGATGCTGGCGGACGAAATGGATGCGGATTGGGACACCACAACCTTTATGGAGGCGCCGGCTTTTGATGAATACGCCAACTACGCCATGGGCAAGGGTTTTATCCTCGGTGACGCGCCGATACCGAGTGTTTTAGTACCCACGGTAGACGGTCTATTTTTTCAAATTACCAAATCCATGCACCTTCAAGTCACTGGAGGTAGCGCGAGCATTCGAACCACCGGTGTCTACGGTATGCGAATTGCTGGTTCAGCAGCTCGACAGATGCTGCTTAGTGCAGCGGCCAGTGCCTGGCAGGTGCCGGTTGGTGAGCTGGCCACCAGCCACAGCTACATCACACATGAGGCTAGCAATCGACGCGCGCCTTACAGTGAGTTTGCGGCTGCGGCGGCAGAGATGACACCACCGGCGACACCCAAACTCAAGCCGATGAAAGATTTCCAGCTCATGGGTAAAAGCGTGCCTCGCCGGGACATCCCAGCAAAAGTTGATGGCACAGCCCAGTTCGCTATGGATGTCAGTCTGCCCGACATGGTGTATGCCACCATTCAGCGAGCTCCGGTTTTTGGTGGCAAGTTAAAGTCGGTAGATGCCAGCGCGGCTAGCTCGCAGCCGGGTGTGCTTGAAGTGGTGAGTTTGGATAATGCCGTAGCTGTTGTGGCGCAAGGCTATTGGCAAGCCCGCCAAGCACTAGCCAAAGTATCGCCGCAGTGGGATACCCAAGGTTTAGACAAGGTTTCTTCGGAATCGATTTTTGCTCAGTTCGAGGGCGATTTAGATGCGGGCACCGAGCGCAAATCAGACCTTGCTGCGGGTGATGTCGCTGGCGCGTTTGCGGCGGCGGATCAGGTGGTTACCGCGGACTATCGGGTTCCTTATCTAGCGCACGCTTGCATGGAGCCGGTGAATGCCACTGCCTGGGTACACGACGGCATTTGCGAGATATGGGTGGGTTGTCAGAACCCTCTTGGCTTTAAACATGCAGTGGCAGAAGCGCTGTCGTTGGATGTTGAAGATGTCACGCTCCACAATCACTTTATGGGTGGGGGTTTTGGTCGCAAGGCCTCCCCAGATTGGGTTATACAGGCCGCTCAGCTTGCAGATAAAGTGCGCCGGCCGGTGCAGTTGGTTTGGTCTCGCGAAGAGGACATGCGCCAGGACAACTACCGACCTGCTATTCAAAGCCGTTTTCGTGCGGCGCTAAATGCGCAAGGTAAACCTATTGCTTGGGAAAACAGCTACGTCGACAAGCATGAGCCTGCAGAAGCGCCACTCATTCCCTATGCGATAGCAGCGCAAGACATAGGGCATGTGAGTAGCCCAACCCATGTTCCATTTGGTCCTTGGCGCAGTGTTGACCACTCTCAGCATGGCTTCTTTACCGAATCTTTTATTGATGAGGTGGCGGCAGCTAGTGATGCAGATCCTTTTGAGCTGCGTTTGGAGCTGTTGTCGGGCAAGCCTCGGCATCAGGCGGTATTGAAGTTAGCGGCTGAGCAAGCCGAGTGGGGTACCCCGTTGCCCAAAGGGCGCGGCCGTGGCATTGCGCTACAAGAGTCCTTTGGGTCTTTGGTTGCACAGGTGGTTGAGGTGACCGTTGTCGACGGTAACGTCTCGGTTGACCGGGTGGTTGCTGCAGTGGATGCAGGGTTTGCCGTGTCACCTGATGGGCTTACAGCGCAAATCGAATCCGGCATTGTCTACGGTTTAACGGCGGCGTTGTACGGTGAGATAACCATCGATGACGGTGCTGCGGTGCAGAGCAATTTTCATGACTACCAAGCGCTCCGTATGAACGAAGCGCCCACCATTGAGACGCATATCATCAATAGTGGTGTTGCGTGGGGTGGTGCCGGGGAGCCAGGCACGCCAGGTATTGCGCCGGCACTGGCTAACGCCGTGTTTAATGCAACCGGAACTCGGGTGCGACAATTACCTTTGAAGAACTACGACTTGCGCTATCGCGTGGAGGAGCAAGACGAGGTTGGTTAACCGCAGCCCAAAGGGGTAAGGCGGGTTTGGGTGTGCAGCGGATAAAACCTTATCCGCTGCAACTTATCTGCAGTTACAACCCGAGTTAAGGCAGCAGCATACCGCCATCGACATCTACGGTGGTTCCGGTAACGAACGGATTGCCCGCTACAAACAGAATGCCACTGGCTACCTCGTCAGCGGTACCAGCCCGTTTAATCAAGTTGTTGGCAGTGGCTTTGTCCAAGAAGTCATCGCGCGCCGCGCCATCTACGGCAAACATAGGTGTATCGATAATGCCGGGTGACACAACGTTGAGTCGCTTTGGTGCAATTTCTGTTGCAACCGCTCGGCAGAAACCTTCCACTGCGTTGCCAACGGTTGAGATAGCGGCATAGCCCGGTGGGGCCTTGCGTGCTGGTGCTCCGCTCACTAGAACCATGTTGCCGTCGTCGGCAAGGTGAGGTAGCGCCGCTTGGACTGAGTTGGTGTAACCCCAGAGCTTGCGGAACGAGCCGCGGAAGCCTTCTAGGTCCATCTTGGCAAAAGGGCCAGTGGCACGTTCACCGCCAGTGGCCGCATTGACCATGATGTCAAATGGGGCGTGCGCTGCAAATAGTGCTCGCATAGCCTCCATGTCGAGCACATCCAGGGTCTCACCTGTGCAATTATCGCCAACGCTAGCAGCGGCATTAGCCACCTTGTCTTTATCTCGACTGATGACCACAACGCTGGCACCGGCAGTATGAAACTGTTGGGCCGCTGCTAAACCGATGCCAGACGTGCCGCCTAGTACTAGGACTTTCTTTCCTGCAAAGCTCATGGTGTTTCCCCTTTGTTTGTTAATGTTGTGTGTGCTGTCGTGTAGTTGCTGGACGAATTTCTTGATTCGACCAGATGCGTTGGCCCGCTAAGCCCCGTTCTTTAAGAAGCCTAACGATGCCTTTGTCTCCAGCGCAATGTGCAGCACCTACAACAACTAAATGTGTACCTGGTTTGTCGAGCAGGGCTGCTATCTTGTCAGCCATGGCTATGTTTCTATCGTCCAACAGCTTCTCGTAGAACAGTTTTGCCTCCGCTGAACTGCCAGCCTGGGCTTTAAACTCAGCCAACATACGTTGGTCATCGCCCGCCATCCAGGCCAGAACCAACTCGCTCATCTGCTGGTCCACTTGGTCGAATTGCTCTAGGGTTTCCTCTAGCAATGCAATTTGAACCGGCATCGGTTGGTTGAACAGTAAATCTAGCTGTTCACCGATGGTTTCCAATGCCTGGACGCGTCGCCCGTTCAGCTTAGCTAAGAAGTGTTGCTCTACACCGCTGTTGTTGGGGTAGCCCATGGTAACTAGCCGTAGCATGACCAATTGTTGTGTCACGGCTGCGGGTTTGAATCGGGACAGCGACGCTATCTCTATACCATAGCGGCTCAATTGCGTCGCAACCCGCCTTGTTAAATTCGGGCCGAGTTGTTGGCTCAGGCTTTGTTGTGCTGGCAACAAAGCCCTTTGTTGAAAGGCTTGTTGCAACTCCGCTTTGTTTAGATCGGCTAAGTTAACCTCTAGTACTAGAGTTTGCGCCTGGCTAAATGCCTCTTCGAATTGTACCGGTAAAGGATAACTGCTGGGCTTTAATACGTGTACAGAGCCGGTGAGAAATAGGGTGGTTTTTGCGTTGCTGTAGCGCCACATAAACAGTGGATGTGGTTGCTTCCCCAGCTTACTGTTGAGTTCTGCCTTGAGGCTAGCGCCGGTTGTCATCGCTTCATTGTTTAGATGCACGAGCTCGCAGCGCTGGGGTTGAGCTGCGTTTTGTTGACACAATGCAATTGCGTTAGCGGCTGCGACTAGCTCGTTTGCCTCGTTGGCGCTGAAGTTTGCTGGGCTGTTTTCACCCACAGCATGCGCCATCGCTTTGTGGCCTTGCAAGCTTTGGTACTTGGCTAGCTCGGTATCGTTAAAGCCAAGTGATGGACCGCTAAGAAGCCACAAGATTAAGGTTGCAACGGCATACCTCAACGCTGTGCATCTAATGGTTCACCTCCGGCCGCTGTAACCATGTCGCGAACTAGTTGTGCAGCCGCCTCGAGGTCTTCTAAGTTGGTGCCACGGATCACCAAGGTGGTGCCGTAGCGAGAATCTCGGAAGAAGGGGTAGCTACCAACATCCAATTCGGCAAAGCGATCTTGAATGGCGGTGAGTTCAGCGGCAATTTGGCTTTCGCCCAAATAAGCGGTAATGGATCGCGACTGCACAATGGCACCAGTGTTGAGCTTGCCTTCTAAGCTGCTCAGCATGGCTTGCATCACCAGCGGAATGCCAGCCATGACATGCACGTTGGCTAAGGCAAAACCTTGAGGACCACCCGTTGGGTTGTCAATGAGCCTAGCGCCTTGTGGAACCCTAGCCATACGCAGGCGATTTTGCATAACGTCTTCCGGTGCTTCTCTGCGTCGAATAACCGCTTCTATCTCAGGGTGTATAACTAGCGGTACCTCAAATGCCTTGGCGATACATTCCGCTGTTATATCGTCGTGGGTCGGACCTATGCCACCGGTGGTAAAAACGTAGTCGAAGTGCTGCCGGAGGGTGTTAACACTATTGACAATAGTCTCCTCTATATCGGGAATGACGGATGCCTCACGCACTTGAATGCCCCATGAACCTAAGGTTTTGGCCAGATGGTTCAGGTTGGTGTCTTGTGTTCGACCGGACAAGATTTCGTTACCGATGATGAGTACAGCTGCGGTGACTGCGGCCGTGCCTTTCTTGGTGGGTTCGGTTGTCGAGATATCGGTCATACCTTTCCTGATGTGATCAGTGGCACAAGATAGTAGCACTCAAAACGTCGAGTGATTCTCGTTTTGTAGGCCCGGACGAACTCTAGATATCTTCAATTTGCGGAGCACAACACAGGATTTATTCACAATCTGCTTACACTTTGTCCCCGAGAGGATCGTTTCGTGCCTAGCTGAATGAGAGGTTTGGCAAGTACGAAAGGAGCTTAAAGCGAATCGGAGAGAGATATGAGTAGTACTCGCCAAACGCTTACAAGCTGCCGCGTGGGACTTGTGGCAATTGTAATATTGGTTTTAACCGCATGTTCAAATGGTGGAAGTAGCGGCCCCACTCAAGCTTCGGCACCCCTGGCAATTGCAGGCAGTGTTGGTGATGGGCCAGTAGCCAATGCTGACCTTACCTTCGAAGATTCAAATGGCCAGGTCATTGGTACCACCACTAGCGATGCTGCTGCAAAATACGCTTTCGAAATTCCCGCTGGAACTAACCTACCCGTTGTTATCCGCGCGAGCGGCGGCACGGATATGGTCAGCGGACGTGAGCTAGATTTTGAGCTGGTAGCTGTCGCTAACACAAACGCTGATTCTACGGTCAACCTAACCCCGCAAACCACGTTAACTGTGGCTACTGCGCGTTGCTTGGATAACGATCTATCGACCCAGGGGCTGAAGCAAACTTGGCAACGTTCGCGTGATCAGATTGATTTGGGTATGAACGCTGAATTGCTGGCGGACCCGATGACGCAAACAATTGATGCTGAAAATGCAGCAAATGTAGTGTTGGCTACCGAAGCTTTGGGTGAAATTGTGCGACGCACCGTCGCATCAATGAACCAAGGTTCCTCTGATATCGTTGATGCAGATTCTGTTGTTGCTGAGTTAGGTTGCGATCTAGCCTTTGGCGGCAAGATTGATGGTTACTCGGCACAAGGCGTGATGCCTAGCGGTGCGGCCTATCGTGCCGCCGAAGCGGCCGTCATGCTTGAAGTTGTGTCGGGCGACCTGCAGGTTGGTGGTGCTTCGGCGAATGCGTTAATGGATCAAGCTGTATTGGCAATCATTGAGCCCGGCGCGGTAGCGCCAAGTGTTACCGAAGTGCCCTTAGAGGATTCATTGGTAAATCAGGCTTTAGAGTCACTGCTGTTGGTGCAATCGTTGGATAGTACCGATGCAGCTCTGCTAGAAGTAGTTGACGTTTTGGTTGAATCCCAGCCCGCTGAATTGCGTGCACGCATGCGTAGCCAACTTGGTGCAGATGCCCAAACCGCACTTGTAGAGCTTGGCGCAAGCCTGGCGAACTCAGATGGTCTTGCCGCTCGCAACCTGGCTCAGGCATCGCGCGAGCAGGGTGCACAAAGAGCTCCATTCATATCCCTAACCGCGGAGAAAGTAGCGGTTGTTCAAGGTCAGTCAACCCGAGTGTCTTGGGCGAGTTCATCTGCTGATCGTTGTCTGGCCTCTGGTTCAGAAGACTGGGAAGGTCCGGTTTCACTCAGTGGCCGATATTTTGCAGAGAATTTGCAGCATTCAACTCAGTTTGAATTGCGTTGCTACGGTGCTGGTGGCACAAATAAAGCCTCAATCAAAGTTCTTGTAAGCAGCGAAGGTGGTCAGTTTGTTGCAGATCCAGTGGATGTTGCTTTAGGACGAGAAACCGGCAATGGCCGCAACGGCGGCACTGAGACGGATAACGGGGTTGCTGATAGGGGCACCGGTGGTAATTTAGGTGGCTCAAAAAGCGGCGGTAGCCTTGCTGGAGGGGCTGTCGATGCACCTAAAACTGAGAGCCCCTTGCCAGAGCCAGGAGCTGGATCTGGCTTGGTTGCCGACGAAGCTGATATTAGTATTAGCTTGCGAGCCTCTGCGACCGGCGTGACCAGCGGGGATTTTGTGACCCTAAATTGGTCCAGCAGCAATGCTGAATCCTGTGTTGCCGGTCGCGGCTGGGGTGGTGTTCAAGGTGTTTCCGGTAGCACTAAAGTGGGACCTATCAGTGAAAGCACGTCCTTCGAGCTGACTTGCAGCGGTCCGCAAGGATCTACGAAGTCGCTGGTTACGGTCAACTTGGAGAACCGAGTGACCGTCGCGTGGCAAGCGCCCGCTGAGAACACCGATGGAACACCAATATCAGGACTATCTGGCTATCGCATATTCTACGGTGAGCAGTCTGGCAGTTATAGCGATGACACTTTTGTTGCTGATCCACAAGCGACTGAGGTTGAGCTAGATTTGGCACCGGGCAGTTACTACATGGCCATGAGTGCTGTAACCGCTGCTGGCATCCAGAGTGCGCTGTCAAATGAGGTGGTCATAACCAGCCGCTAGAGCTGGTTTTGCCGGTTTGGTGGCGCTGCAAACGCCGCCAGACCTGCCTTTCAGGCTACACATGGTGAACTTTGAGTCATCAGAGAAACCTTAGCCACAATTCGTTAGAATTGTGGTACCTGGGTTTAAAGCAAAGTTCTTATGATGTTAGTTAATTCGTTTTTGCGGTTATTGGTGATCTCCATATTGGCCGTAACCCTAGTTGCCTGTAGCAACAAAACCCCTGAAGAACATTTGGCGGTTGCCCGCACCCATTTTGCTGAAGGCGACTTCGAAGCCGCGCTGATTGAAGCCAAAAATGCGCTACAAAAATCCTCAAAATATGCCGATGCTCGGGTCATGCTCGGTGATATTCATTCCAAGCAGTCGGATTATGCCGCCGCGCTGGGTGAGTACGAGCGAGCCCTAGATTTAGGCGCTAGCAGCGATGGTTTGATCGCGGCGGTTGCGCTGGCGAAGCTGCGAACTGGTCGCATTCAAGAAGTCGTTGGAGAGCTTGAGGCCATCGATCCACGATCGGAAAAGATGGACTTAATCCTAGCCGAAGGCTATTTGGCTGCTGGAGACCCCGTCGCGGCAAAACCGCTGTTTGAAGCCTATCCAAACGCCGCGATGGGCCAAGCGGGTTTAGCTGGTTTGGCTTGGAATGCTGGTGATTTTGACAGGGCGAGCAAGCACTTTGCGCAAGCGCTTGAGCTTGAGCCAACCAATGCTGAGATTTGGCTTCGACAAGGTGAATTGCAACTGGTCATGGGTTCGCATCAGGATGCTATGACGTCGTTTCAGACGGCGGATAGTTTGCCCGGAGGTCGGGTTGTTGGTGCCATTGGTGTTGTACGTACCTTGCTAGCGCAAAGTGATGTTGAGGCTGCAAGCGCCGCTGTGGACAAGGTGCTGGAAGTTGCCCCAGATTATCCGTTGGCACTTTATCTTCGTGGCTTAGTCAGTTTTCAGCAGGACGAAGTGCAAGCCTCAGAAGCATCTCTGCGCGCGGTTCTCAGTCGCTTCCCAGAGCATGGGCCATCGCAGTATCTGATGGGTTTGGTGAAATATAAGTTAGGTCAATTTAGCCAAGCAGAGGACTACCTCCAGCGTTATTTGGGTCGGGACGAATCCAACGAGTCGGTGCGAAAACTGCTGGCTTCGGTAAGGTTCGACCGTGGTGATCTCGATGGCGTTATCAAGCTGTTGGACGGCTCTGAATCAGTGTCCCAAGATCCACAAGTGTTGGCGATGTTGGGCTCCGCGAAGTTGCGCTCCGGTGATCTTTCTGGGGCCACATCCGCGTTAGAACGAGCGGTTGAATTGGCGCCCGATATGGCTCCGTTTCGCAACCAGCTTGCGCTAACCTTGCTTTCTGCGGGCAAGCAAGAACGCGCGGAAGCCACCTTGCAAGAGGCCATTAGTGTTGATTCGACCCAGTTTCAGAGTGACTATCTAATTGCCATGCTTAAACTGCGGGAAGGTAAATATGCCGAAGCCAGCAAAGCTGTAGAGGCGATAGTCACCAAGAGCCCGGATAATCCCATTGGCTATAACCTGCGTGGCGCCATTTCATTAGCCCAAGCGGATAAAGATAGCGCTCGTGTTGATTTCGAAAAGGCGCTTGAGAAATCACCTGGTTTTGAGCCTGCGGCTAATAACTTGGCACGTCTGCTTGAAAGCGAAGGCTCGCGTAGCGAAGCAAGCGCGGTCTATAAGCGCGTTTTAGAAAGTGATGAACACAATGAAGGGGCTTTGGTTGGCTTAGCCGAACTTGCTGTCCGAGATGGCGATATTCCTGCGGCTATTCGCTACTTGGAAAGCTCTGTAGCTGGAAACGCAAGCTCGTTGAAAAGCCGCCTTGGGCTTGCGCGTTTGCAAGCAGCATCAGGCTTGGTAGATGAGGCTCAAACAACGATAACAGAGGCGCTAGCACTGCATAAAGCGCACCCTGATTTCTTGGCCTTGCAGGCACAGCTAGATTTGCAATCTGGCGACCAGGAGCGTGCTGAGCGATCTATCGGCAAGCTGCAAACCTTGCTTTCAAGCAACCCGAAAAATCTTGCGCTAACCGGCATGTTGGCGGATTTGCAGCTTCGGGTTGGCAATCGCACCATGGCGCGGCGTAACTATGAACAGGTGTTGAAGCTGTCCGAGACGCCGCAAGCAAATGCGCTGCTTCGCCTTGCACGTTTTGACTTGGCAGAAAACAAGCTAACTTCTGCACGGCGTCGCTTGAACCAGCTAAAGAAGGTTGAAGATGTGTCTACGGATGTCACCACGCTGCTAGATGCGGATATATCCATAGCGGAAGGTAAACAACCAGAGGCGCAAAAGCTGTACCAGCAGTTAGCTGCCGCCGGCAATCGCGATGGCGTGTTGCGCTTGTCGACCTTGAAGTTTCGAGACAAAGATAATGCCGCAGGTTCTCAATTGTTAGAAGACTGGTTGCAAAAGAACGAGGGCGATCAAGGAGCGCGTGCATTGCTTGCTGGTGCTCAGCTATCTGCAGGAAACACTGAAGCGGCGCAAGAGCACTACGAGAAGTTGCAAAGCAGTGGTAATCCGGTGGTACTTAACAACTTAGCTTGGATCTATATGGAGCAAGGCGATTCTCGCGCGGTAGAGATTGCAAAAAAGGCTGCAGAAGCAGCGCCTGACAACGCCGATATAGCCGATACCTATGGTTGGGTGTTGATCCAAATGGGATCGGCGGAAGACGGGGTTGATGTCTTAGAAAACAGTATGCAACGAGGCAAGAAGAACCCCACCGTGCTGTACCATTTAGGCGTGGGATACCAAAAGTTAGGTAATCAGGCCAAGGCTAAAAAGGCGTTGTCCCAAGCGTTAGAGCAGGGAGAGTTTGCTGAGCGAGATGCCGCAGCTCAAGTGCTGCGGTCGCTCGGTTAGCGATTTGTGGCAACCGATTTTGAGGCGCCGCGTTAGCGGCGTCTGAACAAAGCGTAGGTGGCCGTAGCGTAGGATACTGTTTCGTTGTATCCGCTTGCATTGTTTCGATACTCCACGCCTACACCTAGGTTGAAGTTGGATGCGATATCCCAATCTAGCTCGCCACGAATCACAAAGAGTTTGTTCCGTTCACCAAGGTCCGCCGGCGCTAGTGGTGTCCCAGGTAAATCATCGTCTTCACTAACTCGATAGCGGGCCGCAACATCGAATGACATGTTGCGGTTAACCCTGCGTTCGGCACCCAGGGTGATTAGGTACTCGTCGCGATCTGCGACTAGCGACTCGTAGTCATATTTGTATACATCTGCTGAGAAGCGTACCTGGGTCGCCCCGATTTCTTGAGTCACGCCAAAACCGTAGCCAGTTTCAATGAAGACTTCCGCAATGTTGGCATCAATAAAGAGTATGAAGTCATCAAAATTTATGTCTTCCAAGCTTTGAAACAAGCGCGAGGATTGGTTTGTAATTTCACGCCGGGCAAATAGGGTGAAGGAGGTTAAACCGGCTTCTTTGCGCAGGTTGAACTCGCCAACGTCGCCTTCAATAGCTTCGGCGCCTTCGCGCTCATACTCAGAACGACCGCCGGTAATTTGTAGCCAAACCCCTTCGTTGCGATAAGCGTAAGATAGAGTCTGCTTGGTGGCGTCTAGCTGGCGTGCTAGGTCGGAAGAAAAGTCGATGTCTTCCTCGCGGTGTTCCGCCGTCAGTGATGAGAATTCGCTAAATTGGAAAGTGTAGCTACCAGAAAAGATGTTAGAAGTACTGTCGTTCTCGTCGAGGATGCCATTGCGGTCCTCGAAGAGATAGGTGAAGCTCAAGCGATCGGTATCTCTAACCCGAAAGAAAAGGGTTGGTCCAACGGATAGGTTGTCGGTCACTTCTCTGTCGTTTTCAGTACCCGATTGACTAGCGCTTCGAGTACTTTCAGTGCTGGATTGGTCTAGATTTATTTCTAGCCTGTCCGGAATGAGCATCCAGTCAATATCAGCACCACCTCTGAAGAAGTTACGCTGCGAGTTACCATCTTCAGTGTGGAACCGTCGCTCGAACTGGTAGTTCAATGCCGCCTGGAGGTTTGGACCGTCATGCATCCCATCAAGCAATATGCCTGGCTCTAGGGAGAAGTTGTTCTTCTGATCGTTCTCTGACCGAAAGGTATTGTTGCTGTGCCGAGCTGTCAATGTTGTTGCTGCATTTAGTTCCAGCGCGTTGGCTGGCGCGCAGAGAACAATCGAGATGGCCGCTATCAGCGGCTTACGAAAACTAGGCGCAAGCCTTCTTGTCAGCACTGACCTAGAAGACACGTTCAGGTACCGTGATCACATCACCCGGCTTCAAAGCGTAGTTTGTTGCCATATCACCACGACGCAGGATTCGGTCTAAGCGAATCTCGATGCGGTCACCGGAAGCTCTATAGAGCACGGTCCGGTTCATGTTGGCGAATTCGTTGGGACCACCTGCTTCTAAAACCATATCTAGCACTGTCATGCCTTGGCGATAAGGCTGAGATACGGGGCGGTCAACCGCACCGGTAACGCGCACCCGGTTTCGATAGTTGGCGCTGCCCATGTCAGTAACGATAACGGTGACGTAAGGGTCACGAATGTAGGTTGACAGGCTCTTGGTCAAATCTGTGCTTACTGCGGTTGGCGTTTTACCACCAACAAGGATGTCGCCTGCTAGGGGCACTGAAATTTTTCCATCTGGGCGAACGGGCACGTTAACGCTCAGGTCAGGATTACGCCAAACCTCGATGCGTAGATTGTCACCAACGCCGATTTGGTATTCCTGGGCAAATTCGGTTACGTCCATCCCGGTATCTGGGGGAGGGCCACCTGCGGGTGCTACACATCCGGCCAGCATTGCAAACAAAGCAATGCTTACGCATTTAGCGGCTGTGGTTGCGACTGCACTAGCGAATTTGCTTGTCAAATTAGCAGTTATTGTAGATATAAACATAACGGATCCCCTCGGTCCTTTTGACGGTCTAAGAATTAGCTGTTGCGGATGATACAACCTTTGGCAGGCCAATGTGGCCAGCCGCAAACAACTGCTTACATAGGCAAGACAGAATCTAAGCATGTAGCACAGAATCGAGGCTCAAATTCTGTCAAATTAAGCGCTGAAGGAATAGGGCAGTAAAGCATGGCACAGTTTGAAGTAGCGCCGAGCGGTTCGGGGATATACAAGGTTTACGCACGCAGCCAAGAATGGTTTGTGGAGATGGCATCGGGAGTGATTTTTGGTCCCTTTGCGAGCCGGTTACAGGCCGGTGTAGAGGCAGGGCTCATCGTGAGCCAGTGGCATGCGGCGAATGAGCCTTTGTCCAAGCAGGCGGCTTATGCCTTTGCCGCTGCATCGAATACTGGGTGTCACTTCCCAGAAATTAAGCGGGTTGGCAGCTAGCGGCCTTGAAACCTAGGTTTGCGTTTGGCTGCAAAGGCAGCGCGGCCCTCAGCGTAGTCAGCACTATCAAAGCAATGGTTAACCAGGGCTTCGACTTGCGCAACCGTTTCTTTGTCACCACCAGCTTCGAAGGCGTTTACGGCAGCTTTGGCTGCCTGGACCGTTAATGGTGCATTGCCAGCGATCCGTTGTGCGTAATCTTTGGTGAACTGCTCAATGTCACTTTGTGGCTGCACAAAATTGATGAGACCCATGTTTGCCGCTTCGGGTGCTTGAAAAAAACGAGCGGACAACATGATGTCGCGCGCGTGAGCGGGGCCTACTGTTCGAGCAAGCTTCGCCAATCCATCGTACTCATAACCCAAGCCCAAGCGAGCGGCCGGTATGCCGAAGGTTGAGTCGGCAGTAGCAATGCGAACGTCAGCGGCTAGCGCCGTGGCTAGGCCACCACCAATGCAATAGCCTTCGATGAGCGCCAACAGCGGTTTATTGATGTTGGCGAGCCAGCGTGTTGCACGCCCGGCAATCCGGCCGTAGCTGCGCTTTTGCTCTGCGCTACTACGTTTGGTATCAAACTCCGAAATATCGGCGCCCGAAACAAAGGCTTTGCCGCCCGCTCCACGCATAATAACCACCCGCACGCGGTCATCTGCGGCAAAGGCTTCTAAGATGTCTCCAATACCGGTCCACATCTCTAGCGCTAACGCATTGTGACGTGCGGGGTTGTTGAACAACATCCAACCAATGCCATCATCTGTTATCCAAGCTTGCATGCGTTCCGTTGCGAGCGTGAGTTGCTCAACGGTTTTTGCTTCACTCATGGTTTGGTTGCCTGTCTGTTTGGAGATATTGATCTGGGGTTAGCTTACGGCTAGCGCTTTGATTTTAGCCGCGCGCTCAAGCAAACGCTGTGCTCGACTTAGATGCGGTACATCCACCATCTGCCCCTCAAACGCAAATGCCATGCGCCCAGCCGCTTGTTCAACCGCAAAGGCCTCAAGCAGTCGCTGGGCGTAATCTAACTCATCAACGGAAGGGGTAAAGGCAGCATTCACTGCATCAATTTGGTTAGGGTGGATGGTGATCTTGCCGGTGAATCCCATCCAGGCCGCTTCTTGGCAGTCTTCTTGGAGTGCCTGAGGGTTATTGATGTCCACAAAAACCGTATCTATTGGTTGTAGGTTGGCGGCTGCCGCGCATAGCAACGTTTGGGTCCGGCAATACTTGTACGGCTCAAGATACTCGCCGTTAGGTCGCCGGTTGCGTGGTGCGCCCAAGGCCGCAGACAGATCTTCTGCACCCCATGACAAACCGATAACCCGCGAACACTGGCTAAAGGTAGATATGTTCAATGCGCCGATTGGTGTTTCTGTTGCGACCAGCAACAAACCTACTTGGCCGCTGGGATGACCGTACTCATGTTCTAGCGCCGTAATAGTCCGATCGATCTCGTTTAGTTCTTCTAAGGTGGATACCTTAGGCACTAGATACGCATCGGGTGGATGTTGCATGGTTACGGTTAGATCCTCGCGACCCCAGGGTGAGTGCAACGGGTTCATGCGTACCGTTCTTTCTTTGTTGCCGAAATCGACCGCCTTGAGCCATTCGGTGACGGTTTGTCGTGCGCTGCCCTTGTTTTCTGGGGTCACCGCATCTTCTAAATCTAAGACTAAACTGTCAGCAGCGGTGGCTAACGATTTGTTCAACATCTTTTCGTTGGCACCTGGCACAAAGTGCAAGGAGCGACGCAAGCGGTCGGCTCCGGCTGTGCGGTTGTCTACTTCACTCATTGAGCACCTTCTTGAGCGCTGGCTGGTGGACGCATCATCATCATGCCGCCGCGCAAGCAAGAGCAGACGATCTCGCCACGTTGATTGCGACCAATGTGTTCGAAAGTCACAATGCCACGATCCGGTTTTGATTTGCTTGCGCGTTTGTCCTTGACGAGGGTGCTGACGCTGATGGTATCGCCGATAAAGACAGGGTTAGGAAAGGTGGTTTTGTCAAACCCAAGGTTTCCCAGCGTGGTTCCCAAGGTGGTGTCAGCCACAGAAACGCCAACCACCAAGCCCAGGGTGAAGATACTGTTGACTAAGATCTGCCCATGCTGAGTTTTGGCCGCAAATTCTGCATCCAAGTGGAGTGGTTGCAGGTTGAGCGTCAGGGTGGAAAACAGCAAGTTATCGGTTTCCGTTACTGTCCTTCCCGGCTGATGTGCGTATTCATCACCAACATTGAGCTCTTCGAAATATTTACCTGCCACATCCCCTCCCCAGCGTTACTGCCCAAAATGGTGCAGGCTGTAAGTTACCGTCTTTCGTCTTCCGCTGCCATCGTCTGCCATCTGTGAGGCGTCAGTGATAAGTTAGGGCTAGTCATTCCAGCAGAGCCTAGATCAATGGATTTTCAGATAGAAGACGAGCACGAGTTAATTCGAGATGCGGTGCGCAAGGTGTGCGCTGACTTCCCTGACGAATATTGGGCGGATAAAGACAAGCGCCATGAGTTCCCCTGGGAATTTTACGACGCGATGGCGGCGGGTGGCTGGATTGGTATTGCGATACCCGAAGCCTATGGTGGTAGCGGCCGTGGCATCACCGAAGCCTCTATTGTGCTAGAAGAGGTGGCGGCGTCCGGGGCGGCCATGAACGGTGCTACCGCGCTACATTTATCGATTTTTGGTATGCACCCGGTGGTCAAGTACGGAACGGATGCCATGAAGCAGGCTTATCTGCCCAGAGTAGCTAGCGGCGATTTGCACGTCGCCTTTGGGGTTACCGAGCCTGATGCAGGCACCGATACGACCTCTATCACAACCTCGGCCCGTTTGGAGGGTGATCAGTACATAGTCCGCGGGCGTAAGGTTTGGACTACCAAAGCGTTAATCGCTGAACGAGTGTTGCTGCTAGTACGAACCACGCCAAAAGAGAAATCCGAGCGACGTACCGATGGTATGACCCTGCTGCTGGCAGAGCTACAACGACCAGAGGTTGATATTTCCCCTATCGACAAGGTCGGCCGTAACGCGGTGGCTACCTGCGAAGTGGTCTACGATGACTTACCCGTGGCCGTTGCCGACCGCGTGGGGGAAGAGGGTAAGGGTTTTCGTTACTTGCTGGATGGCTTGAATGCTGAACGCATTTTGATTGCAGCAGAAGCGCTCGGGATTGGACGCGCCGCTTTGCGGCGTGCCGTGGCTTACGCCCAAGACCGGGTTGTGTTCGGTCGGCCTATTGGTCAGAACCAAGGGGTGGCTTTTCCACTGGGTGAGGCCAAGATGCGTTTGGATGCAGCGGAGCTAATGATACGAAAGGCCGCGTGGTTACTTGACCAGGGTCAACCTTGTGGGGCGGAAGCCAACATGGCGAAATGGTTGGCTGCCGATGCGTCCTTTCAAACCGCGGACCAAGCCATGCAAACCCATGGAGGCTTTGGTTACGCAAGCGAGTACCACGTAGAGCGTTACTGGCGCGAAGCTCGGCTAATGCGTATTGCCCCAATCTCCCAAGAGATGATTCTCAATTACGTCACAGAGCATGTCTTGGAGTTGCCCAAGTCTTATTGATGACGGCCTAACTTTTTGCGTTTGTGCTGTACGTAGTCGACCAAGATGTACTCGCCCAGCTGGTCGGGTGAAGTGTAAAACACTCGACCACCATTGATGCGCGCAATCTCATCCATAAAGGCGCGCAAGAGCTCGCTGCTTTCCAGCATAAAGGTGTTGATTGCAATGCCTCTGGTGGTGCAGTGTTTTACTGCTCTTAGCGTAGCGCGCAAGGTTTCTTGGGTTGGCGGGTAGGCAAATTGTGCCTCGCCTTTGAACATGTGCGCCGTGGGCTCACCGTCTGAAATCATAATGATTTGCTTGGTACCGCCGTTGTGGCTGGCAAGCTTACGTTCTGCCAGCATCAACGCGTGTTGCATGTTGGTGCCTAGCACGTACTCATCCCACTGTAGGTAAGGTAGGTCTTTGGGTTGCAGCTCTTTGGCGGTTGCAGCAAAGCCGATGATGTAGAAGCTGTCTTTGGGGTATTGCATGGTGATCAGCTGGTGCAGTGCCAGCGCCACCTTTTTTGCCGCCTGAAATGAGCCACGTAAGGCCATAGACCAAGACAGGTCAACCAGCAGCGCGGTAGCGGTGGAGGTGATGGTCTCGCTGCGATACACCTCAAAGTCTTGAGGTAGCAGTTTAACCGGTGTGCTTGGGCCGTTGCGCGCTATGGCGTTGCGGATTGTGCGTGGCATGTGCACTTGAAATGAATCGCCAAACTCAAACTCTTTGGTTTGCTCTAAGCGTTCACCGAAGCGGCCTTCTTCGGGTAGCGCGTGATTGCCTAAACTCTGTTTTTTTAGCCGATTATAGATTTCACCCAATGCTTTTTGGCCAATCATCCTGGAGCCACGGGGTGTCAGCTCCCACCGATTTTTGTCTCCCGGGCGCACATAGCCAGCTTCCTCTAGGGCTTGCATGAGCTGGTCGAGGTTATCCAAATTGTCGGCAGCATCGTCTCCTAGCAAGTCGCGCAGCAGATCTTTGTCAATACCATCGAGCTGCCCTGCACGTTCCGCCTTTTGCATTTGCTCGGTAAGCGCATCGAGGTCTTGCATCTCGCTCATTAAGCGCATGGCTTCCTCTAATCCGAGCGACTCTTCGCCAGAGAACTTGTACTGACCACCTTCGGGGTTCAAGAAATCGAGCTCTTTGCTGAGCTTGGCTAGCTCAGATTGCAAATTTGGATCACCCAGCCGGTCTCCCATCAACGCTCCCAGTTGGGCTCGTTGCTCGTCGCTTAGGGAGTTCATTAACGATTGCGCAGCGGCCATTTGGGCCTGCATTTGCGCTAGCAGTTCATCCAGCGACTGTGGTGGGTTATCACCGAACATATCACCAAAATTCGACATAAAGTCTTCGAACCCAGGGTCTTCTCCGGAAATTTTCTTAACTAACATCTCGTTGAGTGCTTTGAGCATATCCTGCATGCGGTCGATATCGCCGTCGGATAAGTTTTGGACCATGTTCTCAACATCTTTGAAGAACGAGTTGGCCATGGCTCGCCGAAGCTCGTTCAGCAGCTCAAGAAAATCCCGTTGTGCATCTGGGTTGAGAAATTCGTATTTTTCTAAGGTCTTGATGCGACTCGGTAGGTCCTCGGGCAGTTCGTCTAGCTGCTGTGAATTGTTCGTGGCGATGTTTTTGAACAGGTCGTTGGAAAACTCGGTGCCCGGATTGTCACCGTTCATCCATTCGTTGATGCGAGTGCGCTCCGCTGCTTCGATAGCATCAAGGCGTTCGCGGAACTGATCAAACATGCCGTCCAGGTTGTAGCGCTCGAGCTGGGCGCGTTTTTTGTCTCTTAGCTGCTTTAGAAGATCTCGCAAGCCTTGCATGGCGCCACCTTGGGGCATGGTCATGCCCCTCGACATTAGGTTGCGCATAGCCCAGCGCAAATCGCCGTATTCCATCAGGTCTTCGGATAGCGCCTCGATGATGGCGTCTGCGTCCAGTGGCGGCGTTTGGCTGCCGTCCCACAAGCTGTAGCGTGTTAAACCGTTGGCTTTCGGCACAAGATTCCCCTAACCGGTGTACGTGTTGTGTTCACCTATCTGCTGTTTGTTCAACAGTTTGTGCAGGTGCAGTCCTTCCAGCACAAACTCTACGGTGGCCGCTTGTTCTTGTGGGCTGGTGTTGGCAAGGTCGACAAAGACATCGCGCAGCCCGGGTAGCTGCTCAAGAATATTTTGATAGGCGCTGGTCTCTAGACCTTCGCCAGCATCGATCTCCAGGCCATCATTAAAAGCGGTAGCTACGCCTTCGAGGTTGTTTATATCGTAGTGGGCATCAAACACTTTGCGTATTGCTTTGTTAATAATGCGTTCAGTGATCTTGTCCTCTTGGCCTTCTTCCATGGCTTCAAATTCAACCTTGCCTTGGAAGGACGGCACAATAAATGCGAGATCCGATATGCGTGGTACTACCTGGCTCTCGTTTAAACGTAGGGCACGACGCAATGCGTTGGCTACTAAGGCTTCATAATTTGCGATGGATGCTCTAACGGAGACACCGGAGCGCTGGTTGATGTCGGGTGATAAGCGGGCAGTGTGGGTAATCTCTGCGATGATCTGTTGCATGTAACTTGGCACAGACACCTCACAACCCTCGCAGCCGGCAATAGCCGCTTCCTGCAGCATGATGGCCACTTCTTGGTTAATGCTTGGTGGGTAGTGGGTGCGGATTTGGGCACCGTAGCGATCTTTAAGGGGTGTGATGATGCGCCCGCGATTGGTGTAGTCCTCGGGGTTCGCGGTGGCCACGATGAAAACGTCTAAAGGCAGGCGTACCTTGTGACCGCGTATTTGCACGTCGCGTTCTTCCAGCACATTCAGCAACCCAACCTGGATTCGCTCTGCTAAATCGGGCAGTTCGTTGATGGCAAATATCCCACGGTTAAGTCGGGGCACCAAACCATAGGTCAAGGTTAGCTCATCGGTTAGGTAACGGCCTTCGGCCACTTTAATCGGGTCTACCTCGCCGATTAGGTCGGCAATGGTAATGTCTGGGGTTGCCAACTTCTCACCGTAGCGCTCATCGCGATGAACCCAGGCAATCGGGGCGTCATCACCCTGTTCGGCGATCAATGCTTTACCCTGGGCAGAGATCGGGTCTAACGGGTCTTCTGGAATTTCCACCGCCGCTAGCGTCGGAATCCATTCGTCGAGCAAGCTGGTTAGACCACGTACCAAGCGAGATTTACCTTGGCCGCGTTCGCCTAAGAAGATGACGTCTTGCTGGCCCAGCAACGCGTTGGCAAGCTGTGGGATCACCGTGTCTTCGTAGCCGGATATACCTGGAAACAATGGGCTTTTGGTGCGTAGCTTGGTGATTAGGTTGCCGCGCAGCTCTTGTTTAACTGGCTTTGCTTGGTAACCGGTGGCTTTTAGTGCGCCGAGCGTTTTGATGTCTGGAGCGGACGTGGGTGAATCGGTCACTGGCATACATCCTTGGAGGGTCTTGCCTTAGTCTCGCAGGGGACCCCCCGCTTAGCAAATAGCGCCATGTGTCACTTGCTAAGAGGTGCTTTCATCCGGCCAGTCCATGTCATCCAGCCCAAATATAGGCCGATGATGCCGTCGAAAATCATGCAGGCGATGGGTAGGTCCGTCAGCAGTTCCGGAAGTTCTCGAGGGGTGAAGTCCCAGATCACGTGGCCAAGCCAGGCAACCACAAATAGCCAGGTTGAGCGATAGTAGGCGCCAACCGCTAAGGCTGTGATTAGGACAAACACCAGTATCTCGGTGGTTGTTGCCGCAACAGCATAGGTGGAGCCTAGCCAAACCGTAAACAGGCTCCAGCCAGCGCGGCACTCGTTGGGCTGCAAAAAATGCAGCCCAACGATGGGGATCAACACCAGCAGGGGAGCACCCCAAATCAGCAAGCCGGCGCTAGCACCGATGCCAACCGCAAAGCTGGTGAGCTGGACCAAGGCCAAGATATAGAGACCCATCAATACAGACCTGATCCATGGTCCGTTTGCCAACGCCGTTGTTTTGGCAGCCGCCTGGGAAGTCATGGCGTGTATTGCCAGCCGAAGGTCAGTACCCAATCGGTTTCGAGTTGGGGTCCGTCCAGCTTTTGATAGACGGGTGCGGTGACCTCTAGAGCCAAGCGCTGCTTTTGGCCCGGCAACAAAACGTTGGCCCCAAGGCCAAAGTCTAAACGCTGCATGCCATGGCGGTCGGGATCTGCCGTTTGGACCGGTGCGTTAATCAATGGGTCCATCCCGTCAATGTTGCCGCGATCCAGATAAGCCAGACGCGCCGATAGGCTTAGCGATGCATTGATGCGGTAGCTCAACCAGCCCTGCAGTTTGTGTTCATCACCCAAGGTGTAATCTTCATCGTTCTCACCTAGGCGAACTAGGCTGCGCCATTGGCTACCCCAGCCCCAGCGATCCGCATTGCTGCTGTAGGTAAGACCGGTGACTAGGTCGTAGGTGCCAGAGCCTAGCTGCATTGGGTAGGGTAGACGGGGTGATGGCCGAGTGTTCATCGGTGTCAGGATGTCGTCCGTTTCTTCGATGTCGCCGGTGGGTAGCGATAAGCCGACAGTGGCGTGCCATTTGCTGTGATGGCTATCTCCTAGGCGAATGAGCGCGGCAATACTGGTGTCCCCCATACCGCTAGTTTTGGTGGTGAAACCGCCCAATACATTGGTGCCGCTAGGTCCGGCAAAGGTCGTGTGGTCCATCTCTTTGGTGCTGTAGTTGAGCATGCCCATGAGCGTGACGCGATCAGATGGCGCGTACATGGCGCTCACCATGTGCATGGTCATGGTCATGTCTTCGGGGACAACCCGCAAAGTAGGTGGTGCGCCAAACGGGTTTGCTGCGGTGCTGGCTATCTCTGCGGAAGAGATGCTTGAGGTGCCATCACGGTTACCTTGCATTGACATGTGCATAGCACGGTAACCAAGCATGAACTCACCTTGGCTGTGTGTGTGATCGCCCATAACACTAATGGGGGCGTGTGAATCTGGGTGCGTGTCAGCGCTTGCGATCCCGGCGGATAGCAGTAGCACCAGACACGCCAATTTTGACGTGAACGGCATTCGTTTCTCCCGAAACATGGCTTAAAAAGAAAAGTTAAGTGTTTTGATCGTGCCGGGAGTGGGGTGGTGCGCGGGCTTGGAATGCACTAGCCGTGCCGGTTGGCGCTAAGTCTTGCAATGGTTGGGCTTGAGCTAGAGTAGCTGAGCCGTTGGTTGTGAATTGCTCGCCTTTAGGTAAGGCGCTGTCGTCCGCTAAGCCGCCGCCGAGGTCACACTGTTGGTAAGGCTCGGCGTCTTCCCCGCCCGGTTGACTGGAATGATGATGGTGATGATCGTGCCCAAGTAGGGCCATCATCACGCTCATGGACATGCCGTCTGGGCAGAGCTTTAAGAACCAACCATCGTCTAGGTTGGTGGGCATGAACCCCGCAGGTACCGCAACGCGCAGCACCAAGCCCACCAATACAAGGCGTGCCAGTAGCTGACGGGCTGCGGAGCGGTTCTCGAGCATCAGCCCATGTTACTGGAACTAAATGGCTGTTTGCAGAGAATAACCAATCGTTTTGCTCGAATCTTAGGCGTTAGCGCGCTGGGTTGGTTTGCCTAACAAGCGGTCAGAGATGATACGGAGTTGTATTTCGCTGGTCCCTTCGAAGATTTTGGTTAGGCGCGCATCACGCCAGTAGCGTTCCACGGCGTAGAGCTTGGTGTAACCGGCGCCACCCAATATCTGTAGAGCATCAGAGGTCACGCGTTCTGCCATCTCGGCCGCGTGCCATTTGACCATAGCGGCTTCTTTATCTGCGGTTGCGCCATCATCCATCAAGGTACACACGTGATACATAAGTTGACGGGCTGCCTCGATGTCGCTGGCCATGCGTGCTAGCTTAAATCGGGTTTCTTGAAAGTCAGAGATGGGTACACCAAATTGCACCCGCTCTTGAGCGTAAGCCATGGCGTCTTCCAATGCCCCGCGTGCAAGACCAATGGAGCGAGCGGCGGTATGCGCGCGAGCTGCGTTTAAAAAATTAACGGTATTTTTAAACCCTTCGCCGCTGCCGCCGGTGATGACGTTATCTTTTGGGATACGGCAGTTATCGAATGCAAGCTCCCAGGTTTTCCAGCCAAAGTAGCCGATTTTCGGGATGGGGGACCCGGAGCAACCCTGGGGTAGCTCCCCGCGCGGCTTTTCAATGATAAAGCTGCGTAAACCCTGGCGCCCACTGGTTGTATCCTCACCGGCAACCGCTATGCGAGCTAGTAGCTGAATGTAATCCGCGCCGTCAGCAAAAGTGCACCAATATTTGTTGCCGCTGATGACCCACTCATTGCCATCCAGCTCCGCACGGCAGCTGATACCGGCTAGATCTGAGCCAACATCGGGCTCTGACAAAGCAACCGCGGCCAGGTATTCACCGCGCGCTGCTTGCTCGGTGCGTTCTTGGCGCTTGGCCTCTGGCCAACCTCCAACCCCCATCAGCGAAGGGGCACGAGCGATGATGCTCGCAACGCTCATCCAGCCGCGTGCTAACTCTTCGGCGATCAAACAATATTCGAAAACGCCTAAGCCCAGGCCGCCTTGTGCTTCGGGCATACGAATGCCGAAGTAGCCCATCTCACCCATTTTGTTGCGCAGATCCATAGGGATATCGCCCTGCACTGGGTCGAGCTCATTGGCCACTGGCAATACTTCTTTGCGTGTGAACTCCCGAGCAACCTCTTGGATCATCAAGCGCTCTTCGGTTAGATAGTGGTTGCTCATGGTTTTGCCTTTATTGTTTTGCTCTGACCCTACATACCAATGAGATCAGCGCGATCAATCAAGTTTTGCACAATGCGTATGCTTGCTGCATCAACCATCACGCCATCGACGTTGATCGCCCCAAGCCCTTCTTGCAGCGCCTGGTCGTAGGCTGATTTTTGCTTGCGTGCATCGGCTAAGGCGGTTGCATCCGGTGTGAACACCTCGTTGGCGGTGACTACTTGATTTGGGTGGATTGCCCACTTGCCGACCATACCCAAAATAAATGAGCGCTCTGCTTCTTTGCGATAACCTTCAGGGTTTTTAAAGTTGGCGTAGGGGCCATCAACCGGATCGATCCCGTTTGCGCGGCAGGCGATGGTCATTTTGTAGCGCGGGTAGTGCCACAAGTCCGGTGGGTAGCTACCGGATGCGCCTACGGCGTTGATTTGCATCTGCTGGCTTGCTGAGTAATCGCCCATGCCAAACACTAAACATTCTAGACGGTCTGAGCTGGCGGCAATTTCTTCGACCTGCATCATGCCTTCGACCTCTTCGATAAGGCACTCAATGCCGATACGGCGTTTGAGCCCAAGTTTTTGCTCAAGCTGGTCGAGCAGCAAATGTACAAACATCACATCGGCGGCACTTTTGGCTTTGGTTAGCATGATGGTGTCGAGCTTGTCACCAGCGCCGGTCACGATCTCAATGATGTCGTCGTGGCACCACTGGGTTTCTACATCGTTGATGCGCACGCACAAGGTCCGTGGTGTCCAATCGAGAGAGTTTATCGCTTCCACAATTTTGCCTCGAGCATCCGGCTTGGCGCTGGGTGCTACGGCATCTTCAAGGTCTAAGAACACATGGTCGATATCCAGGTCAGCGGCTTTGCGCATCATCTTTTCGGAGCTGCCGGGTACGGACAGTTGGCAGCGTCGGGCGCGTTGTGGTCGTTGGCTCATGGTTCTCCCCTCAAGTAACGTTAGGCAATACGGATGCCTGAGAGTCTACCGCCAATGTTGCACCAACGCCTAGCGACCACCATGATGGGCGCTTGCGTGGATTGATTAGATAACGAGGTTAATTGTGGCAACACAGCGAGTATTTTGCAGCGAGCAGAGTCTGTCCAGTTCAATGCTAGGCACGGCGGAGCAGGTGGATGTTTGGTTGTTGCTCGAGTACAAAGCCAGTTGGCCCGCTAAGGCCATTACCGAGGGTAGCTTGACCGCAGATACTCAAGCTTGGCTTGCCCGTACTGCCGAGCAATTTGCTCAGTTAGGTCTCAAATTGAGGCCGCAATTGGTGCGGCAGCCGGAGCTGGACCATGATGTAACCCGGTTGCTGGTTAGCGCTCACGGACATACCTTTGAGTTCAGCGGTAGCGGCTACGATTTTCTGCTAGACCTTGATCTAGTGGGGTTGGTGCAAAGTCGGCTCGACCTGAGCTCTGGTAAGGCCACACCAAGCCCTACGTCAGCACCTCGCTACTTGGTTTGTACTAACGGTAAGCGTGATCTGTGCTGCTCACGCTTTGGCTTGCCGTTGTATCAACGTTTACGAGAGTTAGTCGGTGATCGAGTTTGGCAGGTAACCCATCTTGGAGGGCATCGCTTTGCACCAAACTTGTTGGTCATACCGCAAAATGTGATTTACGGTCGTGTGCAACCTGAAGGGGCGCAAGCCTTTGTTGAACAGGTGGAGCAAGGCTTGTTGGACTTTACGCATCTGCGTGGACGCACTAGGTATCCTAAGGTGGTGCAAGCGGCAGAAGGGATGGTGGCGCGGCAAGGCTTGCGTTTGCTGCATGTGGCCGGCGGTAATGCGGGTGATCCTGCGGACGTGACTTTTGCGGATGCGGATCAAAAGGTGAAAATTTCACTGGGTCCGGCAGAACAGGCGGAGACAATCTTAGCTAGTTGCAGTGACACCGAAACCAAAGCCTACTATCCGTTTCGGCAACTTTAGGCAGCAATGCTAGCCCAAAAATTTGCGCGCTCCAGCGGCCATGTCTTGCGCAACAAATTTTTGCAGGGCAATGGTTAGCGCTTTGTGATCGCCGCAAGCCTGCTCTGGACTGATAGCTTCAGCAACGTTTATCCGATACTCGGTGCTGCTTTTATTAAGCAACTCGCGGAACAACGTCATGTCGCGTAGCTCGGTACTGAGTACGCACATGCAATAGAAAAACCAAGAGTTGCGACCACCTAAGTGCATGGGAATGATGGGGCACTGGTATTTTTGTGCCAAGCTCACCGCGGTGGGCATCCAGGGGCGTTCTTGCAAGCCCGTAATCGTTGGCTTGGCGAGTCGACCCGATGGAAAGATCACAATTAGCCGTTTAGAACGAAATGCCCCCACCATCTGTTTAACGGTTTCTTTGCTACGCTCGCGGGTTTTCTTTTCTTCTACCCACTCAACCGGAATGATGAGATCTGCTAAGCCTGGCGCTGCTCGAATGGCATCCCGGTTCGCAAAAATCATGAGGTCATCGCGTCTTGTGCGTAAGGCATCCCAAACTGCTACGCCATCAGCGATGCCAGACGGGTGGTTGGCTAGGACCACGGCGGCCCCGGTTTTCGGGATGTTGTCTAAGCCCTGGGTCTGCAGTTTGAGGTTTAAGCGGTTGCTGACGTAATTCATCACGCCGGCCCCATCCAGCTCACGCACTTCGTCAACTATTTTTACGGTTTCGTCGTAATTTAGAACCGGATACAACAGCCGCTTGATCAGGCGCCACAGCAGTGGATGCTGCATCAACCTTTCGGCGCGCTCCTCAATGAGTTCATCAACGATGTGTTGGGCTGTTGTCATTTTAAGTGTTTGTTGGGCTGGTGGCCGTGCTTGACGATAAAGTCACAGATCGCGTTGTTAAATGCTTGGTGGGCTTCCATGTTGACGCCGTGTCCAGCGTTGAGCTCGGCGATCTGAAGATGCGGCATGTTAGCGGCAACGAAGCTCTGATGCTTTAAGAATCTCCTTTCTTTTTTGCCCCATAGCAGCAGGACAGGGCGGGTGTTTGCGTGGATTTGACCGCGCACTGAGACCACGGGATTGGTGTAGCGCAATGTGTTGGCGATACCCAGGGGATTGTGCTTTTTGGCGGCTGCAACCAAAGCTTGTTTAACGGGCTGCGGCAGCACTTTGGCGTGTATCGGGTGAACGGGTAGTCGCTCCATGGCCGCAACGCCGTCGTCAATTATTGAGCGTGCACTAGGTTCTGCGCTGGCCTGCCAGCTCGCTTGTTGCTCGGCGTCTGATAACGCCGAGGTGGAATTGGTGAAGGCATGAGCTAGCACCCGTTCCGGGTGGGCCAGGCTGTAAGCGATGGTCAGCCCGGCACCGAGCGAATAGCCGCACAGTAGCCACTTGTCGCAGCCTAGTTGTTGCCGGATTTGCTCAAATTGCTCGACGTAGGCTGTGGGCGCGAAATCGGCTGTTTCATCGGGGGTGGGTGATTGGTTGTGCCCCCATAGTTCAACGGTTACCGGCCTGCATACAGCGCTAAGCGCCTCGAGGTTCTGCTGCCATTGGTAGTGGCTGGACAAAAAACCGTGGACCAACAGTAAATGCGGGCCTTGCCCAGGGTGTTCTTGCCAAGATAGCTGCATGGGCAGGCATTCTACGGAAGTTGAAGCGACTCTGCTGAACCGCTGCGTTACCATGGTTTGATGTCAGAAATACTCTTAATTACGACCGGCGGCACCATCGACAAAGTGTACTTTGACGCGATGAGTGAGTTTGCAGTGGGTGAATCGGTGCTGCCTGAACTGTTGCGAGAAGCCAAGGTTCGGCAGCCGTATCGACTCCTGGGCTTGCTGCGTAAAGACTCCTTGGAGCTTACCGATACAGACCGGGAGCTGATCCGCAAAAGCATTGCCAACGCTCCGGAAAGCCGAATCATCATCACCCATGGCACCGACACCATGACGGATACCGCTGGGGTGTTGGCGGGTTTGGTGGATGCGAAGCCCCAGCGCACTATTGTTCTTACCGGCTCGCTCAGCCCGGCACGGTTCGCACGAACCGACGCCACCTTCAACGTTGGGATGGCATTTGCTGCGGTGCAAAGCTTGACGCCCGGCGTCTACATCGTGATGAACGGGCAGGTATTCAGCGCAGATCGGGTTCGCAAAGATCGATCTAAAAACGCCTTTGTTGGTTGGTAAAGAGGGGCTGGTAATAGCGAAGTGATAGGGTTGGGTTATAGAAATTTGTTGGGGGCGAGGGTATGACGTACGACTTACTAATCAAAAACGGCACGGTAATTGATGGCTCGGGTGGCGCTCGATACCGCGCAGATGTTGCCATCCAAGACGGTCTTATTGCCAACATCGGTCGGCCGAATGGCAAAGCCAAGCGCACACTTGATGCAGCCGGCCACATCGTCAGCCCTGGGTTTGTGGATGGCCATACGCATATGGACGCGCAAATATTTTGGGACCCCATAGGCTCTTGCTCTTGTTATCACGGGGTCACCACGGCGGTGATGGGCAATTGCGGATTTACCCTGGCACCCTGCCACGAAGACGATGCGGATCTAGTCTTTCGGAACTTGGAGCGCGCAGAAGATTTATCTCGCAACGCCATGTTGGCCGGCATCGATTGGTCTTGGGAAACTTTCCCCGAATTTTTAGACACCATTGATGCGCTACCCAAAGGCATAAACTATGCCGGTTACATTGGTCACTCAGCGTTGCGAACCTTTGTGATGGGTGAGCGCGCCTTTACCGACCCCGCAACCGCAGATGAAACCAAACGCATGTGCGACTTGGTGCAAGAAGCATTGCACGCAGGCGCCATTGGATTTTCGACCTCACGCACCTTTAACCACACCACGGCTGATGATCGGCCCGTTGCTAGTCGGGTGGCGCAGTGGGATGAAGTACGGGCCATCGTAAACTCCATGGGCGCCATAGGCCGGGGTATCTTCGAAATTGCTGGTGAAGCACCCGGGCGTGATCCCCAGCGAATGCGCGAGTATTTTGATCGGCTGAAAAATCTTGCGGTGGAATCTGGCGTAACCCAAACCTGGGGTATGTTCAGCGTTCGGCAGGCGCCCGAGATCTGGCGTCCCTATTTTGATTTGCTTGATGAGGCTGCCGCAGAAGGTGGGCAAATCTACGCTCAGGTGCACACTAGGGCGTTGAATGTCTTGTTATCTTTTGAATCGCACACACCATTCGATAAATGGGAGATGTGGCGTGACATTCGAGCCTTGCCGCTAGCTGAGCAGAAAGCCAAGTTTGCAGATCCGCAAATCAAAGCGCAGCTGGTTGAGATCGCCAGCCGCGAGTACACCGGTCCTAGGGTTGTTGGCGCAGAAGCACGGCCACCCCAATGGGAGTACGTTTACCCCATGTCCGATATGTCTAACGACGTTAGAGATATGGCGAGCTTGGCAAAAGAAGCCGGGGTACATCCGGTTGAGCTGATGATCGACATGGCGCTTGAGCGTGACTTTAAGATGTTCTTCCGCCAGCCCATTGCCAACGAAGATCAAGACCATGTCCTAGAGATGATGAAGCATCCTCGCTCCATGGTGACCTTCAGCGATTCCGGCGCCCATGTTGCGCAGATTATGGATAGCTCCCTGCAAACCCACCTGCTTAGCCATTGGGTGCGTGAACGCCAAGAGCTGACGCTGGAAGAGGCGGTGCGCCAAATCACCTACAACACGGCTACCATGTGGAAGCTGCACGACCGAGGCTTGCTTCGCGAAGGCATGGCGGCGGATGTTGTGGTCTTTGATGCAGACACCGTGGGGCCGCAGCTACCCCAGGTCGTCAATGATCTGCCCGCAGGGGAGCGTCGATTGAAGCAGGTAGCGACCGGAATTAAGCATACGGTGGTGAATGGCCAGGTGTTGCTGACCAACAATGAGCCTGAAGGCGAGTTGCCTGGTCGTTTGCTGCGGGCCAAATAGCCCCAGGCGTGGCGCTCTAGAGGGCATTGCTTTGCTGGAGCGCAACTACGGACCCTGGCGTGACCTCAACTAAGGCGTGCGAAGCTCGCAGAGCACGGCTATAATCTCGCGCCGATCAATTAGCACCCGTAGCTCAACTGGATAGAGCACCAGGCTTCGAACCTGGGGGTTGTAGGTTCGAGTCCTACCGGGTGCGCCATTTCCAAGAAGTCCCCAAGAGTGAATTTGTTGCGCCTAACGCGTGAACACAATGCATCAGGGAAAAGTAGGTGCCCGTGCTAGGCTAGGCGACGCTGAAAAACAAGAAGAGAAGCAAGTATGAGTGCGGATTTTGACACTATAGAGTCAGCGGTAGCAGCCATTGCAGCCGGAGAGATGGTGGTTGTTGTAGATGACGATGACCGTGAGAACGAAGGTGATCTGATCATGGCGGCGTCCAAAGCCCGCCCTGAACAAGTGGCTTTTATGATCCGCCACACTAGCGGCATCTTGTGCACCCCAATCCTAGAAGATTACGCCAAAGAGCTGCACTTGGACCCCATGGTTGCGCGCAACGACGCGCCCATGAGCACTGCGTTCACCGTGTCCATTGATTACAAAGAAGGTCTGACCACGGGCATCTCTGCGGAAGAGCGTGCGGCTACGGTGCAGGCCTTAACCAATAGCAACGTCACCGCCGGTGATTTTGTGCGTCCTGGTCATATCTTCCCACTAGTTGCACGACAAGGTGGTGTATTGGTGCGTTCGGGTCATACCGAAGCCGGTATCGATTTAGCACAGCTAGCCGACATGCCACCGGTGGCGTTGCTGGCTGAGCTGGTGAACGACGACGGCACAGTGCAACGTCTGCCTCAGCTGCGTGAGTTTGCCGCTGAGCATAAGCTGAAGTTGATCTCCATTGCCGATCTCATTGCTCATCGACAGATGCGTGAGCAGTTGGTCGAGAAAACCCAAGAATTTTCCATGCAAACGCGAATTGGTCCGGCTAAAGCCATTGCCTACAAGACCAAGTTTGAAGAGGCAGAACACATAGCGCTGATCTTTGGTGATGTTAGCGGTGACCAATCGGTGCCGGTGCGAATTCACCGCGAGAAGTTTGTGGACGATGTGTTCGGCTCTCAGAACGCCGAGCATAAAAACAACTTGCTGGATGTCTCCTTAGATCGCATTGCCAGCCTAGGTTCTGGTGTGCTGATCTACCTACGCTCGGGCCACGTTGGCGTGCCTTCTGGTGCGCTGATGGAAGAATCTCGCGAAGCGGAACGCCACGCTGAGTGGTTAGAGATTGGTGTTGGCGCGCAAATATTGCGTGACCTTGGCCTGCGCCGAATTCGCATCATCGCGGGTCGTGAAGTGGACTACGTTGGTGTTGAAGGCTTTGGATTGAAGCTCGAGTCCACCGAGCTTCTCGAAGGCTAACGCTCAACGATCTTTTGTGCTGTCTACGCCACTGTCTATACTACTGCGGCGATAGTGAAACCCTGCCGCTTTGTTGCAGGGTCCAGTAAAGACAATTCGAATATCTTCTGTACGTACCTGACAGTGCTGGCAGCGTAACCGCTGCCGCACTGCGCTGATTGGCGTGTCCGCGCCCAGCGTTGCAACCAAGTCATTCAAAGGTAGCGCGTGCATGCGTTTGCATGGCGCACACACAGCGTACAGCGAAAAATTCTGTTGTAGCTCGCCTATGGTTTGCATGAGGTCTTGTATCTGATCCGCGCGGCTAGTGCTGACTGCTCACTTGGTCGGATACTGTATATATATACAGTTACTTTTGTAAGTGCCCAAGACTAAGCGCGAGGCCCATTTCTGGCGCTATTTCCAGACCTAGTGCGGCACCCAGGCGAATGCTGGGTACAATGGCAACCATGACAATCCCTTTACTCGTCACCATGGGTGATCCGGCGGGCGTTGGCCCAGAAGTGCTGGCCAAATATCTGGTGAGTGTCGATCTCGCTAAGCTCAACCAGCCGTTGCTGCTCATTGGTTCTCTAGCTTCCCTGGAGCGCGGAGCGGCAGCCGCTCAAGTTGTGTTGCCGCCACTGCAAGCGTTGCCGGTCCCCAGCGATCAGGCGCTGGTTAATCCGGTTGACTTAGATCTAGCGCCAGGGCTTTGGGTGTATGACTTAGGGGCCTTGCCCGCAGACTTTGAGTTTGGACAAGTACAGGCGGGCTGTGGTGCCCTTGCAGTGGCGGCCGTAGAGCTTGCCGCGAAGCTCTGTGTCAGCCATAGCGCGGCCGCTATGGTGACCTGCCCCATCAACAAAGAGGCCATTCATGCGGCCGGCTATGTGGATGACATTGGGCATCAGGAGATATTGGCGCGCCTGACCGGCGCCCAATGGACGGCCACTATGCTAATGACCCCAGGTTTGCGGGTAGTGCACCTGTCGACCCACAAATCGCTGGCTCAAGCCGTTAGCTACATCCAACGCGATGTGGTGTTGGAAAAGCTCGAGCTGACTCAGCAAACGCTGCAGCGTTGGGGTTTGCCTAATCCACGCATAGCCGTGGCTGGTGTGAATCCGCACAACGGTGAGGGTGGCTTGTTGGGTGTTGAAGAGATTGAGCAAATTGCGCCAGCCGTGGCTGCTGCTCAGGCGGCAGGCATCAATGCCAGCGGCCCAATCCCTGCGGATTCGGTTTTCAATCGAGCCATCAATGGCGAATTTGACGTAGTGCTGGCGATGTACCACGACCAAGGCCATATCGCGATCAAAGTCCACGATTTCCATCACAGCACTACGGCAACCTTAGGTATCCCGTTTATCCGTACCTCGGTGGATCACGGCACCGCCTTTGATATTGCCGGCCAGGGTGTTGCTGACGCCACGGGTTTGGCGGCTGCGGTCAGCGCCGCTGCGGCTTTGGTCAACGCAGACCTCGCAAGCCTTTAACCCCGGCTCTAATTGGGGCAAACTCGAAGGCGATTTGAATTAGAGGGGCAGGGCATGAAGGCGGCAATTTTTCGCGAAGTAAATCAACCTATGGAAATTGAAGAGGTGCAGGTTTCTAAGCCTGGTCCTCGTGAGGTGCTGATCCGCACCTCGGCAGCGGGCGTTTGCCATAGCGACATGCATTTCTTTAACGGTACTTACCCTGGCCAGCTACCCATGATCCTTGGCCACGAAAGTGCAGGTGTTGTTGAGCAGGTGGGTAGTGATGTCCATTACGTGAAGCCGGGCGATCATGTCATCACTTGTCTGTCTGTGTTCTGCGGTCATTGCGAGCATTGTTTGACCGGTCGCATGTCCTTGTGCCAAGAGCCAGAAACCAAGCGTGATACCAAAGATGAGCAGCGCGTATCCGACAACGGTAAGCCGCTCCAACAGTTTGCCAACCTGGGTTCTTTTGCTGAGATGATGTTGGTGCATGAACACGCGGTTGCCAAGATTCGCGAAGACATGCCCATGGACCGAGCGGCACTTATCGGTTGCGGTGTCACCACGGGTGTTGGTGCGGTGATTCACACAGCCAAAGTTGAACCAGGTGCAACGGTTGCCGTTATTGGTTGTGGTGGCATCGGTTTGTCCTGCATCAACGGTGCAGCTATTGCTGGCGCGTCGCGCATCATTGCTGTTGATATGGTGCCCTCCAAGTTAGATCTGGCACGTAAATTTGGTGCTACCGACACAATCAACGGACGCGAAAACGATCCCATCGAGGCGGTTAAAGAGTTAACCGGCGGTGGCGTTCATTACGCTTTCGAGGCGATCGGTTTGAAGCAAACGGCCGAGCAAGCCTTTGGTATGTTGCGCAACGGTGGTACCGCAACCGTCATCGGCATGATTCCACCAGGGGACATGGTGACCTTGCATGGTCCAGATTTCTTGATGGAAAAGAAGATCCAAGGATCCTTTATGGGCTCCAACCGTTTCCGTGTTGATATGCCACGCTTTGTTGATTTTTACATGCAGGGTCGACTGCATCTTGATGACCTGGTGTCAGCACACATTGGCTTGAAGGACGTAAACGAAGCGATGCAGCAGCTAGAAACCGGTGAGATTGCACGCAACGTTATTATGTTCGACTAATGCGTTGGGTTTCGTTCGAGCGACAAGGCAAGGTGAGTTTTGGTTACCTAACCAGCGATGGTACCGGCGTTGTTGACGCCGGTGCACGCAGCGATCTTGGCGGGTTGCGCCAAGCCATTGCCGCCGATGCCTTAGAGTCTCTGGCCGCTCAGTGCGGCGATACCGCGGATATTGCGTTGACCGATCTGGTTTACGCGCCTCCGATTGTCGACCCCGCCAAGATTATGTGTGTTGGTTTGAACTACAAAGCACATCAAGAAGAAACCGGGCGTGGTCAAGACGCTAAGCATCCTACTATCTTCACGCGTTTCGCAAAGGCTCAGATGGGGCATGAGCAGCCCATGTTGCGTCCACCTGAGTCGGCAAGCTTAGATTTTGAAGGTGAGATTGCGTTGATTGTTGGCAAAGGTGGCCGTCGCATTCCAAAAGCGGATGCGCTTAATCACATTGTGGGTGCTAGCATTTACAACGACGGTAGTGTGCGTGAATATCAACGGCACACCAGCCAGTTTACGCCGGGCAAAAATTTTGCCGCAACCGGTGGTTTTGGACCTTGGATGATGACGCTGGACGAAGTGGGTGATATTCACAAGATGGAACTCACCACTCGGCTGAATGGCGAGGTCATGCAAAATGCCACCTCTGATATGTTGGTGTTCGATTTTGCTGAGATTATTCATTACTGCTCAACCTTTATCGATCTTGAGCCGGGTGATGTGTTGGTCACCGGTACACCTGGTGGTGTGGGTGCCGCGCGCAAGCCGCCAATTTTTATGGACGCCGGTGACACCATAGAAATTGAGGTGAATCCCATCGGCAAGCTGATCAACCATGTACAGCTAGGCTGAGCCTGAAACCCAATAGAATTAAGTTGTAAGGCTTCCCTATTCAAATAGCTGCACGATCCATAACTGGCCGTGATTGATTAGCTCTTTAAGAGCGACACTAAATGAATTGGGGAGATTGCAGATGAGTTTTACTGGTGCAGATTTAATCGCTCACGGTTTAGATGCCATGGGCGTGGACACAGTCTTTGGCATTGTCAGTATCCACAACATGCCAATCATGGACGCCATCAACCGTTTAGGTAAAACCCAGATAGTGGATGTGCGCCACGAGCAATCGGGCACTCACGCTGCGGATGGTTATGCCCGGGCTACTGGCAAGATGGGGGTGATGATCGCCAGCACCGGACCAGGTACCTCAAACACGGTCACCGGTTTGTACGAAGCGCAATACGCTTCCTCCCCGGTACTAGTCATCACCGGCCAAGCCGAGACGGCATTCTACGGCAAAGGCCAAAGTTATGTGCACGAGGCAGAAAATCAGGTGCCCATGTTGGCCAGCGTGTGTCGGCGGGTTGAGAGTCCGCGGCATATAGGTCAGCTAGCCCAGTGCTTCAACACGGTGGTGCAAGATATGTTCACTGGCCGACCAGCGCCGGGTGCCTTAGAGATCCCCATTGATTTGCAATATGCCGAAGTGGAGCCCGCATCCTACTTCAGCGGTGCAGTAGCGCAGTTTCAACCTGAAGAGAAAATCGTTGCCAAGTTTGTCGAGCGGCTGGTTGCCGCCAAGCGTCGAGTTATTGTGGCGGGTGGTGGTGTTGTAGCCGCTGATGCATCGGCTCAGCTCACCGCGCTTGCTGAAGCCCTGGATGCACCGGTGCTGACTACGGTAGACGGTCGTGGCTCGATTCCAGAAAACCATCCCTTGTGTGTCGGTAACTACTACGGCAGTGCTGGCATGTACCAAGGAATTTTAGAGGCGGACCTGACCCTCGCCATTGGGACCAAATTTGCGGTTGGAGTTGATGGCCAAGGAGCAAAGTTCACGCCTCCCGGTGATTTTCTGCACATTGATATCGACCCGAACATGATTGGTCGTGTGCACACGGCAGACTTAGGGATGTGTGCAGATGCCAAGCTTGCGCTCAGCGCCATCTCTGCGGCGCTACCGGATGATATTCCCAACGACGGCCAATTTAACGACAAGGTTTGGTCAACCCGGGATGGTGTTCAAGGAGCGATGCGCAAGCGTTTAGGCCCGGACTACGCCGAGATGATGGATTACATGCGCGATGTGCTGCCTGAAGATGGATTATGGGTTCGCGATAGCACCATTGCTGCGTACAATTTTGGTAATCAACAGTTTCCTATCTATCGTCCGCGGACCTCTATCAACCCTTCTTCCGGTGCCATTGGGCCTGGTTTGCCCTTTGCTGTGGGTGCTGCGGTTGGCACGGGTGCACGCACATTTTGCCTGCACGGCGATGGTGGCTTTATGTTTCATGCCACCGAGCTTGCCACCGCAGCGCAATATCAGCTGCCGCTGACGGTGATTGTGATGAACGATAGTGGGTACGGCGTGTTGCGCTGGCTGCAGGACAACAAGTTTGGCCGCATCAATGAAACCGATCTTGGCAAGATGGACTTCACTAAAATTGCGGATGGCATGGGCATGCCGGGTGAGCGGGTTGCAAACGTGGCTGAATTTAAGCAGGCGCTTAACACCAGCTTGAAGACCACGGGTCCTTACTTGATTGATGTGGACATGGAGCACTTTGCGCCCATGGAGATATCTATCATGCCTAAGAAAAAGTGAGCTGGGAAAAATGAGCTTAGCTATTGGCAACGCTTGGCAGCCTGTAGGCGGGGTTGCTGAGCTACCCGGACACATGGGCGTTTTTGAGTTGGGTGATTCCCAAGGCGGTGTGCTTTACGTTGGTTTTGCTGGTGGCCGCAGTCGCTATGGTTTGCGCAGCGCCATTGCAGAGGCGCTGCTCAGCTGCACTGACGCAGAGCAGTTTCGGTTTGAGGTTAACACGGCATACCTAACGCGTTACCAAGAGCTGGTGATGGTACATCGCGCCGCTGGCCGCGACCCAGCAATTTCGCAAACGCCTACCACTTTTGGCAAGCTAACCCCAAAGGGCGCCTAACGCAGGTCATAGACTATGAATCTTGAGCTAACCGAAGAGCAAGACCTTATCATTGGCAACGTGCGCCGATTTGTTCGCGAAGAGATTGTCCCGCTGGAGCTATCCTTGGATCCGGATGCGGATGAGTTGTTGCCCCACGACCGCGAACGCTTGTCTGCTAAGACCAAAGCCATGGGCCTTTACGGCTTAGACATACCGGTAGAGTACGGTGGTCCAGATATTGATCTGGTGACACGAACCCTGCTAGCTATCGAGATGGCGCAGCATCGCGCAGGCTTGTATACCCCCTGTTATGGTGTATTTGGTGGTGCTGGCCTAGCGCAAATGTTTGAAGCCACCGACGATCAGAAAGAGCGCTACCTATTTCCGACACTGCGTGGAGAGAAGAAGGGCTTCTTTGGCCTGAC
>CALHVX010000016.1 GCA_938036875.1 uncultured Pseudomonadales bacterium | reverse complement strand
AACAGTGAACCACAGCATGGCACGGCGTGCGATTGGGACACCGACCTATGGCAAGAGATTGTTGATCTCGGTTGGTTAATGGTGGGCATACCCGAGCGCGTTGGCGGCTTGGGATTGCCCGTTGTTGCGGTTGCTGCCTTGTTGGAGCAAGCCGGTCGCGCTGCACTGCCCGGACCGTTGCTGGCCACCTTAAGCACGGCGTATATCTTAGATGCTTGTGGCACCGACAACGCAGACGCCGCGCTAAGCTTAATTTGTGAGGGCAAAAGCTTCAGCTATGGTTCCTGTGATCGTTACGGTTCGTGGTCTCATGATGCCGCTGAACTTGTACTTAAAGATAACAAGCTAACGGGTGAGATACACTTTGTGCAGGACGCGCAAAAAGTAGACTACTTTTTAGTGAATGCCCAATTAGGTGATGTATCGGCAGCTGACAACCGGATCTTGGTCTGTGTTCCAGCAAACGCCCCGGACCTGTCGATTCAGCCGAATGCCATCATCGATCTGACCCGAGATCAGGCAAGCTTGCGGTTTGATCAAACCTTGATTGAAGATTCGCAGATTGTTAGCCCGCCAGCAAAAACACTGCCAGCATTGCGCCAGGCAACGTCAGCCATATTGGTGTTGATCAGCGCAGATATTTGCGGAGCAGCAGAATGGCAGCTACAAACCACGGCGGAATATGCGCGAACTCGCAAACAGTTTGACCGCAATCTGGGGTTTTTCCAGGCGGTAAAACATCCCCTGGCAGACTTTATGGTGGCGATTGATCGCGCGCGCGCTCATTTTTACAACGCCGCCTGTGCGATTGACCACGAACCCCAAGTGGCAGCGCAGTATGCGCGCATGGCAAAAGCAGCTGCATCTGATGTAGCAGGTTTTGGCTCCAAAAAATCGGTGCAGCTGCACGGCGGGATCGGCTTTACCTGGGAGTGCTTTGTGCACATCTACCTGAAGCGTCAACTTTACAATCAAGCCCAATGGGGTGACGCGGCGTACCAACGAGAAAAACTTGCAGAATTGCTTCTTGATGCGGATGGAGTACGATCATGAAGAATCCGAGTGATTGTAGGCACCATAATCCAGGATTGTTTTGCGCTTCGGCAAACCTAACGAGGACAACACCATGACAACGTTTGACCTACTGATTCGAAATGGCCGGGTAGTTGATGGAACCGGCGCAGCGCCCATTGAGGCTGATGTTGCGGTGTTAAATGGAAAAGTTGCCGCCATCGGAGCTAGCTTAATTGGTACAGCGGCCCAGGAATTGGACGCAGCCGGCATGATCGTCACACCCGGGTTTGTCGATGTGCACACCCACTATGATGGCCAAGCGACTTGGGACACACACCTAAATCCATCGTCGAGTCTAGGCACAACTACCGTTGTCATGGGCAATTGTGGGGTCGGCTTTGCGCCTTGCAAGCCAGAAGACCGTGATGTGCTGGTTAAACTTATGGAGGGTGTGGAAGAAATACCTGAGTCTGCAATGCACGAGGGTTTGCCTTGGACCTGGGAGACGTTCCCTGAGTTTCTTGATTGCATCGATAGCCGTCCGCACGATATCGACTTCGCCGCCCTGGTACCGCACGGCCCACTTCGCGTGTATGTCATGGGTGAGCGTGGAGTGAATCGTGAACCTGCGAACCAAGACGACATTGAGAAAATGAAAGCTCTCCTGGCAGACAGCGTTGCCGCTGGTGGCCTTGGTTTTTCCACCTCTAGAACGTTAGTGCATCGTTCGAGTACTGGCGCCTTTGTGCCTACCTACGAAGCCATTGGCAGTGAGCTTAAACAAGTGGCCCAGGCACTGTCAGGCGAGCAAGGCCACGTGTTTCAGTTTATTGCCGACTGGAAAGACGCGGAAGACGAATTCAGCATTTTGAGTGAAACCAGCGCCAGTACCGGTGCGAAGGGCACCTTCACTCTGCTGGATATTCAAACGACCCCGGATCTTTGGCGCGAGCACTTGGACCGCATCGAGGCGGCCCAAGCTCAAGGGCTAGATATTCGTGGCCAAGTTTTATCTCGACCCGTGGGTATTATGATGGGGCACCCAGCCTCCATGAGCCCCTTCTATGATCGGCCAAGCTTCAAGGCGCTGAACTCGCTACCCTGGGATGAAAAAATTAAAGCGTTGGGTGACCCCGAAACCAAGGCGAAAATACTCAGCGAAGCCAACGAAAATCCGCACATCTTTGTGAAAATAGTGAGCAATAATTTTAAGAATATGTACGTGCTTGCAGAGCCTATTGAATACTTACCCGGACCGGAACTTTGCATTGCGAACTTAGCCGCGGCCGAAGGTCGGGATCAAGAAGAGTGGCTATACGATTACTTCTTGACCAACAACGGCAACGCACTGATCTACATTCCTGGGGCGAATATGTCTGGGAATATTCCAGACATGTTAGGGCACCCAAATACCGTTGTCGCTCTGGGTGATGGTGGCGCACACGTGGGTTCTATCTGCGATGCCAGCGCTAATCTGTACCTACTCAGCAAATGGGTAAGGGAGCAACAACGCTTTAGCTTGGAGCAGGGTATCCACATGCTGACCCGGCAACCGGCAGAGCTGTACTCGTTGAATGATCGCGGTGTCTTGGCTGAAGGAATGAAGGCGGATATCAATATCATTGATTTCGAGAACCTCAACCTACACACGCCGCATATCGTTCAGGATTTACCCGCCGGTGGAAAACGGTTCTTGCAGCGAGCGGACGGCATCAAAACTACCATCGTTTCTGGCGAGGTCATTTATCAAGACGGCAAGCCCACGGGTTCATTGCCGGGCAAGTTGGTTCGAGGGTCGCAATTGGATCCGCGATTGTAGTTAGCGCCCCCGTTAGGAGGTTTCCAAAGCCATCTTTGAGTACTTGTCGGCCAACACTTGTATGCCGGGATCAATCTCCACGTTGTGGGGTGTGTAGTTCGGTAGGTAGATGCGCAGCAGACCTGGGAACAGAGTGCGTACCGCGTTAAGTTTTAAAGCTGAGGAGCCCGGTGTCCGTTTGGCCGGGTCTTTTTCCACCGGTGTGGTTTGTGGGCTCGCTTTGAGCATGTAATTCACCACGCGCCGCATCCAATTGTTGTAGTGCCATTGCGCCCAAATGCCGACAAACAAACGGTAGAAGTAACCACCGCACACATGGTCGTAAACATCAAAGGCAACGGTGCGGTGTTCCAGCTCTTCCGTGAAGTGCCATTCAATCATCTGCAGAAACGGGGGTAGGTCATCGCCAAAGCCATTGGGTTCCATTAGGTGCTTGACGGCGTTCATCGTCATCGCCTCGAAGCCTTCTGCGTAGGCTAAGTTAAAGCGTAGCGACTTAGTTTTGGTAAACCGTTTGTAGTCATCAGATAGCTCTTTTTCTAATGCTTCCAGACCTGGGAACCCCGCCAGCCGGATGGTTTCGTTGAACTTTTTGTGCATCTGGTAGTGTTGGCCTTCTTGGCTCGCAAATTTCTGCAAACCGTCGAGCACAACCGGATCGGTAACCCGCGGTTCCGCAGCTTTCATCGAGCGGATGAGATAGGGCTCTAGGTGCGGCAGCAGCAGGGACCCGGCGATTAGGCTGAAAGACAACCTGTGGTCGTTGTTCATGAATACTGGGTCTAGCTTGTCCGGAAACTCGAACGGCATCTTGCGGATTGTCATGGTGTCTAGCATTGGTGGCCCCCTGGCGAGCTTGACTAACTAGTATCATAGTTATTGCTTTGGGTTAGTGCAATAACTATGATATTGGTCAACGGTTGATAGTCTCCAAGGACGCTTATGAACGCACCAACTCAGAAGTACGACGGACCCTTATTCGATGCGGACAACCACTACTACGAAGCGGAAGATGCGTTTACCCGCTATGTGCCCAAGCGTATGCAGAAACGCTGTGTTGAATGGGTGGAGATGAAGGATGGCAAAAGATTTCACCTGGTGGCGGGAAGGCTGAATAAGTCAGTCGGCAACCCGACATTCAACCCTGTGTCAAAGCCCGGCGTGCTGCGCGAGTACTATCATGGCAACCCACGTGGCTTAACCTTTGTAGAACTGACGCACTCAGCGCTTGGCCCCATGCCGCCAGAATATATGGACCGTGATGCGCGTGTCGCACGCATTGAAGAACAGGGGCTTGAAGGCATTTGGCTATTCCCCACGGCGGGCATTCTTTATGAAGAACCCATGGTTCGCGACATCGATGCGATGTGCACGCTGTTTGAGGGGTTTAACCGCTGGCTTGATGACGACTGGGGCTTGAACTATCAAGGCAAACTGTTCGCGGCGCCGTACATTACCCTGGCGGATGTGAACTTTGCCTGTAGAGAGCTGGAATGGGCGCTTGAGCGCGACGCACGCGTGCTGGTTATGCGTCCGTCGCCCGTTTGCACCCGCGATGGGTATTTTGCACCCTCTGATGAACGTTTCGATCCGTTTTGGGCGCGAGTGAATGAGGCCGGTATCACCGTAGTTGCGCATGTGGGCGCTAATGGTTACACCGCCAATGGTTATGGTGGCAATGCCGCGCTAGCGGCCTTAGGCGGTGGCCGTAAGCCGTCGGTTGCAGGGCTTATCTCAGAGCGATCGATTTACGACTTCCTGTTAACCATGGCGTACGACAAATTGTTTGAGCGATTCCCTAAGCTACGTATTGCCTCAGTAGAAAATGGTTCTGCCTTTTTGGGCGATTTGTTCATCAAGTTGGAGCAATCCAAAGCTAGGATGCCCAAATACTATGCGCAAGATCCCTCGGAGCTTTTTCGCCAGCACGTATGGATCAACCCGTTTTGGGAAGACAAGATTTCTGATGTGGCTCATCACATGGGTGCAGATCGCGTGATCTTCGGTTCCGATTGGCCCCACATGGAAGGCATGGAGCATCCTCAGGATATCTTTGAGGAGCTAGATGGCGTTAGCTTGACGGATCAACATCTTATTTTGCATGACAACGCTGCCGGACTAAATCAACGGCTGGGCTAGTTAGGTAGATATTGCCTGCGTTAACTTTTAGGGCAGCAGATACTCAAGTAATCAGACAGGAAGGTTCAAATCATGAACGCAAAAGTAAGCACTGAAGCAAATGCCATTCCGCTGGATCAGTTGGATGTCAGCAAGCCAGAGCTTTATGGCAGTGATACCTGGCAACCCTACTTTGCGCGCCTACGAAAAGAGGCCCCGGTGCATTTTCAAGCCGAAAGTTCCACTGGGCCCTTTTGGTCTGTTTCGAGCCATGACCTCATCAAGGAAGTGGATTCCAATCATCAGGTGTTCTCTTCAGAGAAAGGCGGCATTGCCATTGTTGACCCGGTGCCGGTGGAAGGGCAGATGGAGAACAAAAGCTTCATTGGTATGGATGAACCAAACCATGCCAAACAACGTCGTGTGGTCTCTCCGTCTGTTGCACCGAAGAATCTTGCGGAGATAGAACCGCTGATTCGGGAGCGTGTAATCGATATCCTCGATAACTTGCCGATAGGGGAAACGTTTAACTGGGTTGACCGTGTATCAATTGAACTTACCGCCCGCATGTTGGCTACCTTGTTTGACTTCCCGTACGAAGAACGCCGCAAGTTGGTCTATTGGTCCGACATCACCACGGCCGTGCCAGAGGTTACCGGCGATGACAGTATCGACATGGATACCCGCTACCAGGAACTGATGGAGTGTGCGGGTGCGTTCTACCAGTTGTGGACAGCCAAACAAGGCCAACCGCCTTCTTTTGATTTGATCTCCATGCTGCAAAACAATCCAGAAACCGCAAAAATGAATGAGGATCCGGCGCTCTTTTTGGGCAACATTTTGCTGTTGATCGTTGGCGGAAACGACACCACGCGCAACAGCATCAGTGGCGGCGTTCTGGCGCTAAATCAGTACCCCGATGAATACCAAAAGCTGCGTGACAACCCAGCGTTAATTCCAAACATGGTTGCAGAGATGGTGCGTTGGCAAACGCCCGTGATCCACATGCGCCGTACCGCGTTGGAGGACTATGAGCTTGGTGGTCAACAGATCAAGGCAGGCGATAAGGTTGTGATGTGGTATCTATCCGGAAATCGGGATGAATCTGTGTTTGAAGATGCCGAGAGGTTCATCATCGACCGGCCCAATGCACGCGCCCACGTGGCATTCGGTTTTGGTGTACATCGCTGCATGGGTAACCGCCTAGCAGAGATGCAGTTGCGCGTGCTTTGGGAAGAGATCATGAAGCGCTTCGATAAGGTGGAGGTTGTAGGTGCGATAGAGCGCAACCCGAACAACTTTATTCGTGGTATTAAGGATGTGCCTGTTCGGTTACACGTACGATAGCTCGCTCAAGCATTGGCCGCTCACTGCAACTTCAAAGGCTATATCAAGGAAGATATGTCCGAGTTTTTAACGCCTGTATGCTGTTCGCGTCGACTAGCCCTGAGCTCAAAGCAAGCGACAATCTTCGCCGGGACTTAGGTGGCATAGATTTCACCGATGCGGAAGCGCAGGCTTACAATGCCGCCCCTTTCATCCATGCGATTGTGCGGCATTGCGTAGGCGCTAGCTGGAGAGTTCCAATCCAGCCAGTTTAGGGTTTGCCCGCCACTTCTTCAGTATGCCAAAAAACTCAATCGGTCCACCGCCATAGAAGTTGTTTTGCGGCTGCACGTTCACGTGCCCTTCGTTGTTGTAGTAACCGGGTGTGCAGGCTTTCTGGAAGCTTTCTGTTAATCGTGCTTTATTGATGATTGTTTGCACCCAATCGTCCTCGGCCTTTTGGCTGGCTTCGATTCGTGTTGCGCCTTGTTTCTTCGCTTCACTCAAGATATGGGTGAGGTGAATGGCGTTTTCGTCTAAGGAAAACGTGTACGTGGCGGTGAATCCAGCCTGCGCCGGTCCGAAGAAGAAGCAATTGGGGAACCCGCGTGAGTGCATACCGTGAAAGGTGCGTAAGCCTTCAGCCCACTTTTGTGAGACCGTCAGGCCATTGGCGCCCGTTATGCTGTAACCCGCGCGCCGTGAGTAGTCGGTGCCAACCTCAAACCCGGTGGCAAAGATAATGCAGTCGACTTCGTATTCGATTCCGTCGAATACTAGACCTTTTTCGGTAATCTCATCGACACCCTTACCGTCGGTATCCACCAAGTGAACGTTGGGTAAGTTGTAGGTTTTTAAGTACTCGTCGTGGAAGCAGGGACGTTTGCAGAACTGTCGGTAGTAGGGTTTTAACGATTCCGCTGTGGTTGGGTCTTGTACGGTTTCATCTGCCCGTGCTCGAACCTTCTCCATATTGGCGAAGTCGGCCAGTTCAACTTTGCGTTCCACATCCATGTAGTCCATGGCGCGTTTGGTTAGGTATTGTTTGACGCCCAGATCGTACATCTCTTTGGTAAAGGCCCCTTGCACAGCCCAACCGGCCAGCCGCAAGTTGGACGGGCGATCTTCCTGCAACTGCCCAAACATCCGCCGAAAGGCTTCGGTCCAGCCATCGCTAACCAAGTCTTCCTT
>CALHVX010000015.1 GCA_938036875.1 uncultured Pseudomonadales bacterium | reverse complement strand
ATCCGGTTCGCCAGAAACCCCGCGCCAAAGCCGTTGTCGATGTTAACCACGCTCAGGCCAGAGGCACAGGAGTTGAGCATGCCCAGCAGGGCGGCAACCCCACCAAATGCAGCCCCATAGCCAACGGAGGTGGGGACAGCGATCACCGGTTTGTCCACCAAACCGCCCACAACCGAAGGTAGGGCACCCTCCATACCGGCCACCACAATCACCACCCTGGCACTACGAATCTCGTCCACCCGAGCCAGCAGGCGATGCAAACCGGCAACCCCCACATCTCGAATTCGCAGCACCGGATTGCCGTAGAACTCGGCGGTTAGGGCGGCTTCTTCGGCCACCGACATATCGGAAGTGCCGGCGCTAATCACGGCGATGCTGGTAGTAGTTGGCACCAATGGATGCTGTTCGTGCTGTGGATACAAAGCGGCGATGCCTGCACTGCTGTGTATGTCTGCTGTGGGCCAGTGTGCCTGCAGCCGTTCTAGCTTGTCCGCATCTAGGCGCGTAATTAGTACGCGCTGGCCCGCTGCTAGCAGAGCGGTGGTGATGTCTTGCAACTGGTCATAGGTTTTACCTTGCCCAAACACAACCTCAGCACTGCCGGTGCGCTGGGCACGGTCTAGGTCTAAGGTGGTATGACCTAGATCCAAGCTGGCTGTGGCTGTGGCTAGCTGGCTTGAGGCGGTCAGCGCCTCTTGCGGAGACAAAGTGCCGGCGGCTACCTGTTCAAATAGTTGTGCTAAATTGGGCTTAGCCGAATCGGTACTCATGTGGGTTTGCTCGTCTTGTCTTCATTGGCATCTTGATTGGCATCGAAAAACGCGGCCACCTCGGTGCGCAGTTGGGTGGTGACGGTTAAGTAGTTGGTGTCTGCTGTGCACAAGGCTAAAATGTCATCGTGCTCGATCTTCCAGCGCTGCTCGCCTTTAATTGTCTTTGCTACTTTCACCTGGACCCTGCCCAAGCTGGTGGGTACGGCCACTTGTTGCCGTGGCAACATCCACTTCTGCACAGGTTTTGTCCGTACACCTAAGGTGGTGGAGTGGGCGAAAATGCATTCCAAGACTTCTGCAAGCTCTGGCTCGTTGCAAAGCACGCTGAGCTTTTGTGCTGGACGCTGTTTTTTCATTTGTATGGGGGTGATAAAAGCGTCCAAGACAGGCAGTGCAAATAGCGCGGTTAGCAAGGGTTGAAAGGCTTCACCCGGCATATCATCAATGTTGCATTCAATCTCTAAGTTGGACTCTTGATCGTAGAACGCTAGCGCGTTGTCAGCCGTTGTTGCTGTAGCGGCTTCTACTTCTCCTAGGCTGATACGCAAGATGTTAGGAATGCTGAAGTCTTTTTGCCCAACACCGTAGCCTTGCTTGAGGCTGGTAAAACGTTGGGGAACGCTAAAGTCGTCAACGGCAGATTTTAAGATGGCGGCGCCGGTTGGTGTGGTTGCCTCGCTATCCACTCGCCCGTAGTGGCAAGGGATGCCTTGCAGAATGGCCGCGGTGGCAGGGGCCGGTACCGGCATCAGGCCGTGGTCGCAACGCACGGTGCCGCCGCCAACTTCTACTTCGCCGCAGTAAATGCGATCCACCTTTAGGTAGTCCAGGCCAATGGCAGCGGCGACGATGTCGACAATAGAGTCTGTGGCCCCTACTTCATGGAAATGCACCTTCTCGATACTAATGTCGTGAATTTTGGCTTCTGCTTCTGCAATCTGTTGAAAGATGGATAGGGCCAACTTGGTGACTTGGGGCGCAAGGTTTGCGCTTTCAATGATGGCTTTGACATGCCGCAAGTGCCGGTGCGGACGTTCGGCATCTGGGGCTAGCACCACGGTGGCTTGGGTGCCACTGATGCCATGTTTGCTGGCGCGTTGCAGGCGTAGCTCAAACTCGCCGGCTACATTAAGGCGGGCAAGCTGTTCATGGAAGTAATCCGCAGGGACACCTAGATCGACCAAAGCACCAATGTGCATATCGCCGCTGATGCCGCTAAAACATTCGTAATACAGTGCGCGCATGCGTTAGGCCAGCATGCGATGGGTTGGTGCGCAAAGCTCGGCAATGTTCAGCCCGTGGCTACAAGCATTAGCGCAAGGCTCACCTGAGCAAGACAAGCAAGGGCTTGCATCACCGGCAAGCTGTGCATACTCCGCCTGGGCAAAAGGCACATCTTGATAATCCGTGGCATACATGCGTGTGCGCAACACATCCGCAATGGGAACCCCAAAAGGGCAAGCGCCGCTGCAATCGTTGCAGGCGTGGCGGCAATAGGTGGCGCCGCTAACGGCGGCGTAGTGCCGTAGCAACTCGACATCGGCGTTGTTCATTGCGGCTTGGTCTTTGGGGGCGCTGCCGCTGGCGGCCAAGTACTCGTGAATTTGCTCGGTGCTGGTCATGCTCACGATCAGGGCATCAACGTCTGGATTAGCAAGGGTCCAACGAAACGCCGCTTGGGCATAGCTTGCGCCTTCTTGCTCATAGGGTCGCATATCGTTGAGACGCGCCCCCATCAGGGTTTTCATGGCAATTACCCCAATGTCTTTGGCTTTTGCTTTGGCGAGCACGCGCGGCAGGTCTGGTTGTTTGGCCACAAAATCAAAAGACCGGGTCATGCGCTCGTAGAAGGCGGGATCTTGCCCAAAGTTGTGAGCCACCAGCATCACATCGATCAGATCGTTGTCCACTGCATAATCTAGGTTCTCGATCAAATGCCCGGCATGACCGGATATACCGGTAAAGCGAATCTTGCCTTGAGTGCGCGCTTTGTTGATGAACTCAGCCCAAGCCGGATTTTGCTGACGCTCAACATCGTTAACCGCATGGTTAAAGTACACATCAATATAGTCGGTCTGAAGGCGCCTTAGAGATGCTTCGAGCTCATGCATCATGGCGGCGGTTGAGGTGGTAGCGCCGCAGAATTGTTTGGAGGCTAAAATGACCTGGTCACGTTTGCCTTTAAGCGCGTTGCCAAGAACGGTCTCGGAGTCGCCTTTGCCGTAACTCTCGGCGGTGTCGTAGTAGTTGATGCCCCGTTCTAGGGCCAACTCAACCAAATGTTCTTCACCCAAGCGTAGGCGAGAGGAGCCGAAGGAAATGTCGGCTATCTCAAGCTCAGTCCGACCTAAGCGACGATATTGTTGTACTCGAGCGTTGCTGGCTTGCTTTGGGGTGCTTTGAGCGGAGACAGTCCCAGCCAGGGGCAGCAGGCTGGCAGCACCGGTGTTTTGCAGAAATCTTCGACGACCAATGGACATGGTGGTTTCCTCGCTTCTGGGGCATTAGTACAGGTAGGGTAAACTATCTGGGCCTCACACCGTAGCCCCCGCTGATTGGACGAAGTGGATGGCCGAAGTGGAAGGACAAGTTTGATGAATAGGAAAGCAAGATGAGCATGAACGAGCTAGGTTTCTACACGTTAGCCGGAGCACCCGAATCGCCCCGAGATTTGCTGGCAGAAGTGGCTTCTGCAGAACGCATGGGGTTGGGCTCTTGCTTCATAAGCGAGCGTTTCAATATCAAAGAAGCCGCCACCTTATCTGGAGCCGTAGGAGCGGTCTCTGAGAAGATTGGCATTGCAACGGCGGCAACCAACCACAATACCCGGCATCCGATAGTGACTGCATCCTACGCCAGCACTATGCACTTCTTGACCGGCGGTCGGTTTTCACTGGGTTTAGGGCGAGGTATCGATATGATGTTTGATGCCTACGGTATGCCTAGGATAAAAACCGCACAGCTGGAAGATTTTGTAGGCCTGATGCGGCGGCTATGGCGTGGTGAAACCATCCTCAAGCACGATGGTCCTGCTGGTAAATACCCCATGTTACGTCTGGACCCTGATTTCGACGAGCACATTCCCATTACTTTTACCGCCTTCGGTCCCAACTCGCTGGCGTTTGCCGGACGCTATTGTGATGCGGTGGTGTTACACACCTTTTTTACCGATGAAACCTTAGCGCGCTGTGTGCGTACGGTGAAGCAAGCGGCGGAAGAGGCCGGGCGAGACCCGGCTAGCGTGCGTGTTTGGTCTTGTTTAGCAACGGTAGGGGATCACATTCCACCCGCCATTCAACTCAAGAAAACCGTTGGGCGCATGGCTACTTATCTGCAAGCCTATGGCGATCTAATGGTGCGCACCAACAACTGGGATCCTGCGGTGTTAGAACGCTTTCGCGCAGCCCCCATTGTGAAAAACTTCGCCGGTGCGATCGATCACAAAGCAACAACCGCTGAGCTTGAGCAAGTGGCTACCCTAATTCCTGAAGCTTGGTTGGCTCCGGCAGCTACCGGTAGTCCGCAAGCTTGTGTGCGTGTGATTAACGAGCAGCTGGACCTAGGCGCGGATGGGGTTATCTTGCATGGGGCAGCCCCAGATGAGTTAGCACCTGTGGTTGCCGAGTATGCCCAGCAACGTGATGCGGCACGGTTTGCGCACTTACCGGCAAATCCGGCTGCAGCGCCAACCTAAAGCTCGGCGCAATTAGAAAGAGCGCGGCATTTTGAGTACATGCTCACCGATGTAGGACAGTATTAGGTTGGTCGAGATGGGGGCAATTTGGTAGAGCCGGGTTTCTCGGAACTTGCGCTCAATATGGTATTCCTTGGCAAAAGCGAATCCGCCGTGAGTTTGCATACACACATCGCCCGCGTGCCAGCTGGCTTCTGAGGCCAGCATCTTTGCCATGTTGGCTTCCGCTGCGCAGTCTTCGCCAGCATCAAATAGGCGAGCTGCCTTTTCAACCATGAGCGAGGCTGCCTCTACTTCTGCGTAACAACGCGCAATAGGAAATTGCACCCCTTGGTTTTGCCCAATGGGGCGGTCGAATACGGTTCGGTCGCTGGCGTACGCGGTGGCTTTGTCGATGAAGTAACGGCCATCGCCAACACACTCGCTGGCAATCAAAATACGTTCTGCGTTCATGCCATCTAAAATGACTTTAAACCCTTTGCCTTCTTCGCCCAGCAGTTGGTCGGCGGGCACTTCCAAGTTGTCGAAAAATAGCTCGCAAGAATGATGGTTAATCATGGACTCGATGGGTTGAATGGTCAGCCCATTTCCCTCAGCCGCTTTCACGTCCACAATAAAGGCACTTAAACCTTCTGTTTTGCGCTGCACTTGGTCACGTGGGGTCGTACGCGCTAAGAGCACCATCAAGTCGGAGTGCTGAATGCGGCTGATCCAAACTTTTTGGCCATTCACCACATACACATCACCGCGTTTCTGGGCTGTGGTTTTCAGGCTGGTGGTATCGGTACCGGTGGTGGGTTCGGTGACACCAAAGCTTTGAAGCCGTAACTCACCAGCCGCGATAGGGGGAAGATAGCGCTTTTTTTGAGCCTCACTGCCGTGGCGTAGGACGGAACCCATGACGTACATCTGTGCATGGCAAGCGCCCGCGTGAGCACCAGCGCGGCACACCTCTTCCATGACCGCAGCCCCTTCCAAAACACCCAGCCCGGCGCCGCCATATTCTTCGGGGATAAGGACTGTCAAAAAGCCTGAAGTGGTTAGCTCTTGCACAAATTCAGTGGGAAAGCCGTTCGTTCGGTCTAGCTCTAGCCAATAGTCCTCACCGTATTGGGCGCACAGTTGCTTTACCGACTGACGTATCTCGTTGATTTGCTCGGGGCTGCTGGTGCTATTGGGCATGGGTATCTCAAGCTATGGATCGAATTCCATGATAAAACATGTCGGACAGGAGCGCATACCTACTTGGGTTGATCCCAGGGAACGGCTAGGCTTGTGCATAAGCCGAAGTCGGTTATTCGATATACAACGCTGTGGGAGGACTCGTTGCAAAATTCACTCGACCGCGCAGGCCGATGCGACAGCATTCGGTCTAAAGTTGGCGTTGGTAGCGCGGGCTGGTTAATACCAGCAAAGCTGGGGGCTGGGTTGTTGACCTGGTTGTTGTTTTTCTGCTGCTCGGGAATGGCCACAGCGTCAGAACTGTTAGGTGAACTGCCTCAGTACGATGGGTTTGATCTTTCTCCCGACGGTAAGCGTCTGTTGTACAACAAAAGCAACGGCGATACCTATGATGTATGGGTACGAGACGTTGCGAGCGGTGACACCAAAAACGTGTTGCCATACTCACCGAAGCAAGGGTTAGTGAATTGGTGCCGTTGGGCCAACAACGAACGTTTGTTGTGCTCTATGCGTTTTTATCGCGGCGCTGGTCGCACGGGCAAAATTATTTACACCCGCTTGTTGGCGGTGAATCATGATGGCACCCAACAGCGCCAATTGATCCCCAAAACCAAACGCTTGGATAGGCGGCCGATTTTATACAATGCGCAACTGCAAGACAGCGTGCTGTCCTGGCTGAGTAGTGATCCCGAACATATCTTGATGCAGCTAAAGCGCGATGACCCTAATCGGCCGAGCATCTATCGGTTGAATATTTACACCAACGACCTGGTTCGAGTGCGAAATCCGCAATCTAGAATACATCGTTGGTTTGCTGACAGTTCCGGCACCGTTCGCCTAGCCTTGGGCTATAAAAATCAAGAAACACCCATTATGTATGCGGTGAACGGGCGTAGGCTCACAAAATATCCTGCAGACCCTTACAGTAGCGAAGTCCCTCCGGCGCCACTCGCCTTTGCACCGAACGGTGAAACCGTCTACATGAACATGACCAACGGCAAAGATCGTCATGGTGTCTATGAAGTGCGCTTAGATACCGGCGCTGTGGTTCAAAAAATATTCGATGATCCAGAATTTGATGTGTTCGGGCAGTTGATCCTCAACCAACAGGGGCCGGCGGGGGTTCGCTATCAAAGGCACAGTGCGGTAACCCATTGGTTTGATGCAAAACCAAAGCAATACTTCGATGAGTTAACCCAACGCTTGCCAGGCACCAGCCTAGATATACTAACCAGCGATTCTGCGTTCAAAACCTATGTGGTGGTGAGCCACGGTGGCGTTGTACCAAAATACTACCTAGTGAATTCGCGTGTCGGAAAAGCGGTTTTGATTGGTGCAAAGTTTGATTCGTTTACCGATGACGAAGTGGTTGATCTACAGCCGGTTAACTTTCCGTCCCGCGATGGCTTGGATATTCCGGGGTATTTAGCGCTGCCTAAGGGCGCAAACGGGGCTACTCCTTTTGTGTTGTTCCCGCACAGCGGTCCCTATGCCCGAGATTCCGCTGAGTTTGATTATTGGACCCAATTTTTTATCAGCCAAGGTTATGGGGTGCTAAAACCGAACTATCGAGGATCGGTTGGCTATGGGCAAATCTACATGCGTGCCGGATACAAGCAGTGGGGGTTGCGCATGCAAGAAGATTTGGTTGACGGTTTAGATTGGCTGGTCGAGCGCGGCCAAGCAGACCCCACCCGAACTTGCGTTGTGGGTGCCAGCTACGGCGGCTATACGGCCCTGGTAGCAGCCTACAAATTCTCTGAGCAGATTAACTGTGCTGTCTCGGTTGGCGGCATAGCGGACCTTGAGAAGCTGGTGAATCGTATTTATGACTTTGAGCTGGTGAAGCGCAATCGAGACCGCATCCAGTCGAGCAATCAACTGCGAGCAAACTCGCCCCTGCATCAGGCGGAACATATTGGCGTGCCGGTATTGCTGGTACATGGTGACACCGACACCGTGGTGGCCGTCCAGCAGGCGCGCAAGTTCGCTAAGGCCTTGAAACGGGAAGGCAAACCCTTTGAATACATCGAGCAGAAGGGGGGCGACCACTTCCTGTCGCGGCAGGCGGATCGCACCCAGTTCTTTCAAGCCTTAGCGGATTTCCTAGAGGTGCACTTGGGCCAGAACCGGCCTTAAATCCTGGGCAGGCGTGCTGTGACGACTTTGTGATATTTGTCTTGCAAACTTAAGCCTCGGGAACCCCTGAGCCCGGCCTGTGTCTGACACAGGATGCCGAGGGGATTCTCAGCGGGTTTAGGAGGGTGAGGCCGTGTTGCAAGCTAAAGTTCAAGGTGTATCAGAAAGTTTGGAGCAGGGTGCCGGTAAACGCGTCCTGATTGTCGAAGATGAGCCCGATATAGCGGAGCTGCTGAGCCTGCACCTGAGCGACTTGGGGGTGAGCTGCAAACAGGTGGGCAATGGCTTGCAGGCGCTGCAGCTAGCCCAGGCGGAGCACTGGGACCTATTGATGCTGGATATCCGCTTGCCCGGTATCGATGGTTTAGAGGTCTGCCGGCGTTTGCGTAGCGCAGGTGCCACGGTACCCATCTTGTTGCTTACGGCTAAGTCGGCGGAGCTGGATCGTGTGTTAGGTCTTGAGGTTGGCGCAGACGACTACGTGACCAAACCTTTTAGCGTGATGGAAGTGATGGCACGCGTGCGAGCCATATTCCGTCGGGTTGCCTTGGATCAAGGGCGTGCGGCTGAGCCCGCTGAAATGACGGTGGGCAACCTGCACATCTGCACCACTAGGCGTCAAGTTCAGGTGGGTGGCCAAACCATCGAGCTAACCCCCAGAGAATTTGACCTGTTGGCGTTTTTTGCAGCGAGCCCTGGCACCGTGTATCGACGGGCCCAGCTGTTGGATCAGGTCTGGGGTTACGGTCACGATGGTTACGAGCACACCGTGAACTCGCATATCAATCGCCTGCGGCGCAAGTTGCAGCAAAACTCAGCCGATCCGGATTACATCGTTACCGTGTGGGGTGTGGGTTACAAGTTTAACGACAACCTTGAGTCAGAATATGTCGCTTAGCCAGCGTTTAGCCTTAGCGTTGATTGGGCTGCTTGCCGCCATGGCCTTAGCCTTAGCCTGGGGTGGCCGCTATGCCACCGAGCGTTACTTCCAAGAAGTGAACCAAGAGTTGAATGGCAGTATCGCTATGTATGTGGTTGATCGGCTGGACCTGTTAGATGACAGCGGCGGGGTGAATCACGACCAGCTTACCGCGCTTGCAGATCAGGCTATGACGGTGAACCCAAGCGTTGAGGTTTACCTGCTAGATTCGCAAGGCGAGATTCTAGCGCACGCGATGCCGCCAGAAACAGTGTTGCGTCATCAGGTTGCGCTCGCGCCCCTGCAGCAGTTTATGGGTGGGAGCGCCCCTTTACCCATTTTAGGGGATGACCCTCGGTCCCCCAATGGGACCAAAGCCTTCTCGGTGCATCCCATTGTGCGTGGTGATGAACCTTTGGGTTATCTCTACGTTGTCTTGGGTGGTAAACACTTTGATTCGGTGCTGGCGATGTTTAGCGGCAGCTATGTGTGGCGGCTAACCTCGCTGGTGGTGCTTGCCACCTTAGCCATGGCCTTGTTCTTAGGTCTGTGGTTAGTGTTTCGTTACACCCGGCCATTAAGCGAGTTGCAAGATGCGGTGCGTCAGGTTGGGCAAGCGGGTTTTGCTCAGCCCCAGCAAGGCTTGTTGGATACAGTGCATCCACAAACGCGAGAGGTTGCTTGGCTCAAAACGGATATCGAAGGGTTGATCAACAAGCTCGGTGAGCAGTATGCGGCGCTGGACAGCGCTGACCGCAGTCGCCGTGAACTGGTTGCCAACGTTTCCCATGACCTGCGAACGCCTTTAGCTTCTATTCAAGGTTACCTAGAAACCTTGCTGCTCAAAGAATCCAGCTTGAGCAGCGATGAACGCCTGGAGTTTTTGCACGTGGCGCACCGTCATAGCCGACGCTTGAGCCACTTAGTGACCGAGCTGTTTGAGCTGGCGCAATTGGATTCTGGATCGGTGAAATTGCAGGCCGAGAACTTCTCGCTCACTGAATTGCTCCACGACGTGGTGCAGGAGTTTGAATTGCAAGCACGCGAGCGCAACATTGAATTGCGATTGGATGGGGTAGATGTGCAGGTGCATGCGGATATTGGTTTGATCCAACGTGTACTCGAAAACCTGGTCTTTAACGCATTACGATTTACCGAGGACAATGGCGAGATTTGCTTAAAGCTTGAGCAACAAGGAGATCAGGTTGAGGTCGCCGTTATCGATAATGGTTGCGGCATTGCCGCTGCAGACCTAAGGCATATTTTTGATCGTCACTACCAGGTAGCGCAGGCGCCGAAGGTTAACCAAGACCCCGAGCTAGAACCGGATGGCAGCGGTTTAGGGTTGGCTATAGTGAAGCGGATATTGGAGTTGCATGACTCCAATATCCAGGTGCACAGCGAGCTGTCAAAAGGCTCTACCTTTTCTTTTGCGCTAGCCGCTGCTTAGCGAATCCAGACCCGCTCGAAAAAGTCGTCAACCCCGCCGGTTTTGCGTATGCCGTCCGTTTCTTGCTGGTTTGGGGTAACGCCGTTGGGTGGCGCCTGAATCAGGTTCTGCCCCCAGGTTTCTCCGACCCGCATTTGTGTTGGCAAGGGGAGTGAGTTCAAGTGCGCTTCAATGTCCGCTAGGTTGGACAGATTCATAGCCTGGGCTACCTCACGCGCTCTGGCTAACACTTGCTGAGCACCCAAGCGCCCGCGCTGCCCCCAAGCCACAACGCCATTGGCTGAAGAAGCCGTATTGGTGGTGATGCCCGTGTCTTTGTGAAAACCGAAGTGGAAGGACAGCATGGTGGTTTCGAATAAGGTGGCAAAGTCTTCGTACTGGCTGGTGTAGGCGTAGTACTGGATTGCACCGTCTGGTGCATACTCGCTGATCAAATCCGCAGGCTGAAAGTTCCGCTGGGTTGAGGTTGCCGTCACACCCCGGAACGAGACGCTGGCTAAGTCGTCCATGACCGTTGAGTTCAGAGGATTGAAGTTGGTGAAGTCGTTGGATAGGTAGTTGAGCCCGCTGGTCAGATAGCTAGCAGCGGTTTGGCGGTTGTCCAATCCAGCGAATCTAGAGGGATGCATAAAGTCCCGGGCGTGACTTAGCTCGTGATAAAGCAGGTATGCCATGATGACAACCACTTGGTCCAAGTCCCGGCTACCGTCGGCATTCAGCGTGATGCTAAAGCTGCCGTTGTCTTTGACATAACGCCAGGGCAGGCGTACTTGCAAGACGTCACCAAAGGCAGCACGAGGGTCTGGCGCTGTGGAAACGTCGTTGCGTTCGGCGTCGGTGATCCACAAGAAATCCGAATCCAGATAGATGGCGCCGGTGTTTGGGTCATAGAAGGCCGGTCGAATGTCGCTGGCAATGACGACGGCTGTGACGGATTGAAACATTTCCAGCAGGTCGGCAGGCATCAGTTCTAACAACGACTCGAAGTTATCACCCATCCAGGTATGCGAAACTAAGGTGCGATCCAGGATGTTGTTGATGGTTGGGTTGGCATTGGTTTGCCCTAAAAATGGGAGCTCTTCTAGGGTGCAAACCTCGGTGTTACCGCCTAGGTAAGTGCAGCGTTGCAGTTCATCCGCATATTGGGCTCTGCTTTTGTAGGCCTGGGTTGCAACAACCCCGTCGGGTACCGGTGCTGTTCTAGCGTTCGGGACGGGTGCGGGCGTTCCAGATGAACCGCCGCCACCGCCGCCGCAAGCCGCGATGATTAAGCCGCTCAATAATGCGGCGCAACACTGAAGGATGATCTTAGGCATATTGGCTTCCTTAATAACGCTAATAAAACAAGAAGTTAAGACTGCTTTCTAACCTTCTTTTTTAGCATCTAATCTCCGTATTATCGGTCTGTCTTGTCTGTAGGTTGCAGGCTAATATCTATTGATACCACGTACAATGCTGGCGTGCTGTAACAATATATAACACTCGAAAAGGACCTTTTTGCAATGTCTGCTGACGCAATTTATGAAGCCATGAGCACTTTACGCGCGGTTCGACGCGTAAAGCCTGATCCCATTGACGAGGCCGTGTTGCAACGTGTCCTACAAGCGGCCGCTTGGGCACCCAGTGGGGGCAATGTGCAGCCTTGGCGGGTGATGTTGGTGTTGGATGAACACAAGCGCCAAGCACTGGGCGATCTCTATCGCCCCCAGTGGGCGAAGTATAGCGTTGGTGCGCGCAAGAATTTGGCCCGTCTAGAGGGCGAAGCGCTTGCCAAGCAAGAACGTATGTTGGCAGCCGCTGATCATTTAGGTGAGCATTTAGGGTCTGCGCCAGCAATTTTGGTGTTCTGTTTTAACCCAAACCACATGGCAATTACTGATGCCAACTTGCCAAGACCGTCGGTTGTTGGTGGTGGTTCGGTGTATCCGGCGGTGCAAAATGCCATGTTGGCCTGTCGCGCAGAAAACTTAGGCTGCACGCTGACCACCTTGCTGTGTTTTGTTGAGGATGATGTGAAGCAGTTGCTCGAGATACCGGAAGATTGGTACACCTGTGCGGTGATGCCTATCGGCTACTCGGTGGGTAAAGGTCATGGGCCGATCAGTCGCCGACCCGTGCCTAAGCTTGCCTTTCGCGATACCTGGGGCAATGGGTTTACCCCAGGCTAAACCTTTGGCGGGGTTTAGTAGCCGTTGAACTCCGGCTTGCGCTTTTCAACAAAGGCCGCTGCTGCACCTTTGTGATCTTCCGTCGCAAAGGTCTGGATCATGTGCATGGCTTCTAGGTCAAACACATCGCTTAGCGAGCCGTGTTGAGAGGCGTTTAGGTTTTTCTTCATGTAGCCCAAAGCCACCGTAGGTAGGCTGGCGAGCTGTTGTGCAAAGTCGGCAGCCGCTTGCTCAAAATCTGCAGCGCTAGCCACCCGATTCACCAAGCCCATCTCAAAGGCCTGTTGGCCGCTGATCACATCGCCGGTGAAATACAATTCACGTGCTTTGGCTGCGCCCACCAAGTAGGGCAGGAAGTAAGAACCACCGTAGTCGCCAGACAGTCCGATCTTAGAAAATGCAGTGGTCATTTTGGCGGTGTCTAGAGCGATGCGCATATCGCAAGCTAGGGCCAGCGATAGCCCAGCACCGGCTGCAGGGCCAGGAATCACGGCCAACGTGGGTTTGGGCATTTCGTGTAACCAGCGTGACAGCTCCATGCCGTTACGCAGACCTTGCACACGTTGCTCTAGGCCAACAGGGCGCTTGGGCTTGCTGGCCTTTTTGCCACCCGCGGCGTCCGCCGCAAACCCTTTCACGTCACCACCAGCACAAAATGCACCGCAAGCACCGGTTAGGACCACCGCACGGACCTCTGGATCTGCCGCAACGCGTGGTAGGGCTTCTTGCAGCTGGCTCATCATCTGGCCGGACATGGCGTTGCGCGCTTCTGGGCGGTTCATGGTGAAGGTGGCAATACCGTCAGCGTAGTGCTCGATTAGGTGGTCAGAATTCGACATAGGCTTGGTTCCGTTTAGGCGTGGGTGAGGTTCAAAACAACCCACATGGAGCCAAAGCTATGCTTGATTGTCAATCTGCTGCAAACTTAAGGTTGTGTTGGCGCGTAGCCAGCCGAAAGTTAACCGCAACCTACAACAGCTAAGGAAACCTTATGAGCAGCGATCTAGAGTCCGCATGCGCCACGCTAACCGCCCAAATTGGCGAAGCCACCGATCCAACCGATTGGTTTGAGATTACCCAGGACCGCATCAATCAGTTTGCGGATGCCACCCTAGACCAGCAATGGATTCACGTGGAACCTGAACGAGCGAAAGAAGGGCCTTTTGGCGCGCCTATTGCCCACGGCCAGCTGACCCTATCGATTTTGAGCTTTTTGCCCGGCGGCACCGGCGTTGGTTTACCAGCGCTACCAGGCATGAAGTTGGGTATCAACTACGGTTGGAACAAAGTGCGTTTCCCGTCGCCTGTGCCTGTTGGCTCACACATTCGTACTCGCGGCAAAATTATTGCGGTTGAGATCAAAGGCGCCATGCTTGAGGTGGTCAATGAGCTGACCTGTGAGATCAAAGGCTCAGATAAGCCAGCTTGTGTTGGTGAAAGCGTATTGCGGATCGTTTTCTAGATCCATCCAATGGCATGCTAAATGCCAGCGATCACTACCCCGAAGGTTTCGGGGTAGTGTTGTCTGCGTTGGTTTCTAGCCCGCTGCTAAACGGCGTCCGCCGGGTCTAAGCTTTCGCGTAACTCGCGTTTTAAGAATTTGCCCGAAGCATTGCGTGGTAGGGCTTGGTTTAGTATCCAGAGGTAACGGGGTATCTTATGTTTGGCCATCAGCTTACCGGCTGTGTCGCGTAACTCCGCTGGGTCCAATGTAGCCCCAGGTTTGCAAACGACCGCGGCGCCCACTTCTTCACCAAGACGATCATCCGGCACACCAAAAGCTGAACATTCAGCCACCGCATCGTGCGCAAACAATGCAGCTTCCACTTCGGCGCAATAGACGTTCTCACCACCGCGCAGCACCATGTCCTTGACGCGATCGACAATAAAGATAAAACCGTGCTCATCGATGCGTGCAACGTCGCCAGTGCGCAACCAGCCATCAACGATGTCTTTGGCGGTTGCTTCCTCGCGATTTAGGTAGCCTCGAATCACTTGTGCACCACGAACGCAGAGCTCGCCTAGTGAGCCTGGGCTGAGCGTATTACCGTCTGCATCAATGACTTTGGTTTCAAAAACCGGCATTGCCGGTCCGGCGCTGTCGGGCTTGTCGACAAAGAAATCAGCGGACAGCGAAGTGATGATGCCGCAGGTTTCGGTCATGCCGTAGCCGGTGCTGGGTCGAGCCGTGGCCAGCGCCTTATCGATTTTACCCACTAGATCCGGTTGTAGTTGAGCACCGCCGCCGCCCATGGACAGCAAGCTGGAAGTGTCGGTGCTGGCAAAATCCGGGTGGTTGATCACCTCTCGTGACATCACGGGTACGCCGGTCATTGCAGTGATTTTCTCGGCTTCAATGAGCTTTAACGCGGTGCCCGCATCCCAACGAAACATGTGGACCAATTTGCCGCCGTTTAAGGTCATGCCTTGGGCCGCGCAGTTGTTGGCGGTCACATGAAACAGCGGGGTAGTGATCAACGCGGCCGGTTGGGGCATCTGGCTCGGGTCAGGCACGGCCAGGCCACGTCGTGCGGCCACGCCAGCAACGGTTGCGCCCCAAAAGGCCATGCTCATCACGTTGCTGACGCACCCTCGGTGAGTAAGTTGTGCACCTTTAGGTAATCCGGTGGTGCCAGAGGTGTAAAACACACAGGCATCGCTATCTGGGTCTACCGCCACCTCGGGTAGTTTGGACTCCGCTTTGAGGAGGTCGGGGAATGGGGTGCAGTCGCCGTGGGCACCGGCTTCAACGCGAACCGCCACCTTAATGCAGGATGGCACCTCGTCTTTGTGTTCAACTAGGCGGTCTAACCGTTCTTGGTCGGCAATGAGTACCTTAGGTTTTGCGTCGTTGAGGCCGTAGACCATTTCTGGCCCCACCCACCAAGCGTTCATACCCACCACGGTTGCCCCCATGGCGGTGATTGCCCAATAGCAGAGCATCCACTCCGGATAGTTGCGCATGGCAATGGCCACTCGATCACCAACCCCAACCCCTTGCTGGCTCAACCAATTGGCAATGGAGGCGACCTCGCGATGTGCCTGGGCGTAGGTCCAGCGTTGCTCGTCATACACTAGGTAGTCATTGTCCGCATGTGGGGCAGATGCTAGCCACAGCTCTCGCAGGCTGGGTGGCGCGAGTTTGTAGGTGCGGATTGGTACCCCACGGACCTCGACGGTCTCAATCTCAAAAGGTGCGCCTGGCGCGATGTTGTCTTCCCAGACGGTTTTTAGGTGGTCATAGAGTTCGTTAGACATGCGTTGTGAGCCTAAGTCGGCCCGTTCTCCCCGGTAGTAGTTGTTCGATCTCTTGGATAGTTGGACTACAGTGTCCCCAATTAGGCTTAAGTTTGCCTACTCAGCCCGGAATCACAAGGGCTAGCAAGACGTTTTACAGACCGGCCTGAACAGGCGTATCCTTACATGCTCTTACATTGAGTTACCGCCTGCCCATGCAGCAGCCGGAACCTGAGTTTGTTAGGGAGCGAAGAGACCATGGCAGGTAAATACCACAGCGTTGCAGTACGCCAGTCAGCAGCGGCTTGTAAAGTGGCCAAATCCATACGAGAGCAGCGGTTTTTAAGTGCTGAAGCACCGCTTTTGCCATTGCAAGGCTGCAATACACCGAATTCTTGTCGTTGCCGCTATGAGCATTTTAATGACCGTCGTGACTCGCCCAGGCGTGACCGTGATGTTGGGCTGCCCGGTTTGAATTGGTACGTTGAGGAACGGCGCCATAACGAAGAAGGCCGCCGCGCTACTGACCGCTAAGCAACCCCTTGACGTTGGATCGCATTAATTGCCTTTAGCGGACTGTTCCAAGCGCTTGGCTATCTTCTGACGCTGGGCCTGCAGCTTCTTTTGGTAACGAGACTGCACAACATCGGTTAGCACCAACACCGCAATCACGAAGTAGAACGTCGTTTTAGTCATCGCTTGAATCGGTTCATCGAAGATCGAAAGGTGCGCTAAGTGAGCGCCTTCGGTGATCAGCATGATGCCAACCACAAACAAGATAAATAGCCCCAACACCTCGTACATGCGGTTGCGTTGCAAGAAGTCGGCAACGTGATCGGCTAAGAAGATCATCAACAAGCCACCGATGACAATGGCGGTGGCCATCACGGCAAACACATCCGTCAGCGCCATGGCTGACAAAATTGAGTCGATCGAAAATACGGCGTTCATAACCACTATGGCGAAGATAACGGTGCCCACAGATTTGAACTCGGTCTCGCTGTGCTGCTCATCTTCCAGCACCATCATGTGCATGACCTCTTTGGTGGCGGTGTAAACGATAAACGCGCCGCCAACCAGCACAATAATGCTGTGCAGATTAAAACTTGCGTGTGAGACATCTTGCCAATGCCAGCTAAACAGTGGCTCCTGTACATACTGGATCAGGCTGACAAGCGCAAAGAGCATGGCGATGCGTAAAAACACGGCCAAGCCAATACCAAGACGGCGCACGTTCGCTTGGTCCTTAGGTGGTACCCGTTTTGATTCGAGCGAGACGTACAACAAGTTATCGAAGCCCAACACCGCTTGGAGCAAGATAAGCATGAGTAGGGTAAACAAATTTTCAAACGTAAAAAGATCCATGAGGCGGTCTGTCCTTAGTTACTTGCTTTGGGTTACTGGCTCGCGTGAATGGCTAGCTATTGGCAATGGGTAGAGCGGTGGATGATTTGATCTGTTCCATTGCAAAAGACGAGGACACATCGCTTAAGGGGGCAACGGCGATCAATTTTTTGTAGACCCGATCGTAGTCGGCTATGTCGCGGACCAAAATTTTCAGCATGTAGTCCACATCACCGCTCATGCGATAGAACTCCACTACCTCCGGTAGTGCGCTTACCCCACGCGAAAAGGTGTTGAGCCAACGTTCGTTGTGCTCCGTGGTTTTTATGGTCACAAAGACGGTGACGGCTAAGCCAAGTTGGGCAGGATCGAGGAGGGCAACACGCGCACGAATGACGCCCTCATCATCAAGTCGCTTGACGCGACGCCAGCAGGCGTTTGCAGACAACCCCACTTGCTCAGCAAGGTCTGCGTTGGAGATGCCCGCATCCAGCTGTAGCCGGTGCAAGATTTTAGCGTCCAGGCGATCCAGCTTAGGTCGTCGACCTTCGGGTGCTGTTTTGTCGTCGGTAGGATTTTGCAATTTCTTGATCTCAATTGGTGTTTTGTTAGGTGCATCATCAGTTTTGCTGATGTAATGCTAACAATACAACGCTCAAGGACGGTTATCATAGAGGTTACCCGTAATCCGTTCGCTGCCATTTCGGCTACTGGAGAGGTCACTACCGCGCATGAGATTTGTTGCTACCGCCAACAGCCTTTGGCATGCCTCCCGGCGTGATCAAACCGGGTTTTGGGCATTGCTGATTGCGGTACCGGCGGTGCTACTTATTGGACACCCCGCATTAGCCCTGCTGGTTGGCTGCGCCATCGCCTTGGGGTTAGACCGCCAACCCTTGGCCATTGGTAGCCAACCCGGCAAGCTGATGTTGCAAAGCGCCATTGTCCTGCTCGGGCTACGGATGGATCTTGGTTCGGTTTGGTCGCTTAGCGTGACCTATTGGCCCGAGATCGCTGGCTACGTTTTGCTAACGCTGGGGCTAGGGTTGTTGCTTGGCCGATTGTTACGCTGTGATTCTGAACCCGCCACCTTGATGGCGGCTGGTACCGCAATCTGCGGTGCTACGGCTATTGCGGCGGTGGCGCCAGTGATTCGGGCACGCTCAGCGGACACCGCGGCCGCGTTAGCTTGTGTGTTTCTGTTGAACGCGGTGGCGGTCTTCACCATGCCTTGGGTGGGTGAGTGGCTGCAGATGACCCAACAGCAATTTGGTGTCTGGGTTGCCTTGGCGGTTCATGACACCAGTTCGGTTGTGGCGACGGCCAGCCTCTATGGTGAGGTCGCCGCAGAAACCGCGACCACGCTGAAGCTAGGCCGCATGCTCTGGCTGATCCCGTTGCTGTTGGTGTTGTCCTGGGTATATCGCACTCCAGATTCGAAGATTCGAGTGCCGGGTTTCATCGTTGTGTTTTTGTTGGCCAGTACTTTGTCAAGCATGGTGCCGTTACCGCCTTGGCTTATCAGCCTAGCCGGAACGCTCAGCAAGAGCTTTTTGGTGTTGGCGCTATTGATGGTGGGAACCGAGATAACGCGAACCACACTTCGTAACATGCAAGGTCGCAGCTTTGCCCATGCGCTGCTGCTGTGGTCGCTGGTGTTGCCGGCAACCCTGGCGCTTGCCTTTGCCGTGGGTTGAGCCGCGCAGGCCTGTAAGGCACATCGCAGGGGCTTTTCGGCCCAAAAAACCTCTTGGCATATCCTTAGCGCAATCTAGCCTTTCTCAAGCACTTGGGAGTTCAGTAGAGTGCTTACATGGACATCACATCCACATCTCAAAGGCAGGCCGATTTGCTGCCAGCAAAAGGGGACACCGCTCCGCGCGCGCCCTTGCGGCTAGACGCTGCGAGCTGGGTTGCCGTTGCCGCTTTTGTTGCCTACATCGGTGTCGGTTTACTCGCTTAGCCGGATTTTACGACCGTTTGGCGGCTCATCGCCATGAATGCTTGACTCCTTTTCCCAGTAACTCTAAAACTCGATCCATCACCAATTTTTAATACTTCACACTTGGTATGGACAACTCGAAATGACTGTAACGGAAGGATCCGCAAGCAGTAGCACGGCAGCCGCGCCGGCTTCTCAAATGACCGACAATGATCCGCAAGAATCGGATCTAGAGCAGGCTTCGGAGCACCCGGATGAGCTCGATGAATTCGCCGCAAGCTCCCTTGCAGACGATGAGCCTGATACACTGGTATTTGACGACGACGCCGATAGCGATGTGGCATTCGGAGCGGATGCTGACCCAGATGTAGCGGCCGTAGATAGCGCCATGTCGGCCAGTCGTAAGCAACGCTTGGCGGATAAGAACAATAATATTCGCAGGCTATTAGAAGAGCGCACTGAAGCGCGCCAACTTAAGCAAGATTTAGACTACTTGGACTTCGACGATTGATCTAACCCCGCCAGCGCCGCCAGTTCGTGATCTGATATTAATTGGCGGTGGACATGCTCATGTCCAAGTGCTTCGTCGTTTTGGTATGTCTCCACCACCCGGGTTACGCATCACCCTAATCTCCAGAGAAATTCTCACGCCTTACTCCGGTATGTTGCCGGCTTACGTTGCGGGTCATTACGACTGGCGCGATATTCATATTGATCTTGGCCCGTTGTCTCAGTTTGCAGGCGCACGCTTGCTGCACGATGAGGTGGTCAGCCTAGACCTTGCGAACCGGCAGGTGCAGTTGGCCAGCCGACCGCCGGTTAGGTTTGATTTGCTCTCGATTAACTCCGGTGCGGTACCGGATGTGGCTCCATTGCTAGAGGGTGCAACGGCGGGACCATTGCCCGTAAAACCCATTGGCCAGTTTGTTCCTCGATGGCAAGGGTTGCTTCAAGACTGGCAGCCTGGTCAAAGCCTGCTGTTGCTTGGGTTAGGCGTTGGTGCACTGGAGTTAGCCTTCGCCATCCGCACCCATTTCACCCAAGTGTTTTCCAGCAACCGTAGCGATCCAACGCAACATGCAACAGCGGCCGAGTTAACGGTGGTTGGCGATCAGCTCTTGCCCGGTATGCCTGAAAGTGCCCGTAGCCGTATGCGCACCTTGCTAGCGGCTGCGGATATCCAACTAGTCGAACAGCAGCGGGTGATTGCGGTTAGCGCTCACCAAGTACATTGCGAGAGTGGTCAAACCTTAACCGCGCATCAAGTGCTGGATGTCACTGGGGTTAAGGCTGCAGCTTGGGTGTCGCAAAGCGGCTTGTTGGTTGATGCCGCTGGTTTTATTCGTGTGGATGAGCACCTGCGTTCGCTGTCGCATCCCAATGTGTACGCCGCCGGTGATGTGGCTAGCTTAGATGGGCAACCGCGCCCTAAATCCGGCGTGTATGCAGTGCGTGCTGGACCTGTATTAGCGCATAACCTGGCGCAACATTGGTCGGCCTCGGCACCCGCGCGTTTTCGTGCGCAACGTGCGGCGCTCGCCTTGATTGGTACTGGTGGTGAACGTGCCATGGCAGTGCGTGGCAATACCAGTATTGGTGGTGGGCGGGGTAGCCGCGTGTTGTGGCAGATCAAGCAAGCCATTGATCAACGCTTTATGCGGAAGTTTACCGAGCTGCCTAAGATGGATCTGGTTGTTCCCGCGTTGCCGCAAGGCTTGCAGTCCGAGAGCTTAGATCCGATGCGCTGTGGTGGCTGCGGTGCCAAGTTAGCCGCAGATCCTTTGCGCCGGGTGCTGGCCCGGTTGCCCTCTCAAAGCTCACCCCAGGTGAAGCTTGGTATCGGTGACGATGCCGCGTTGCTGGCGGCCTCTGGTTTTGATCAGTTGCTGACAGTGGATGGCTTCAGCCAATTTATTAACGATCCTTATCGCTTTGGCCGTATTGCCGCACATCACTGTCTAAACGACATTATTGCCATGGGTGGCGTGCCTACTAGTGCGCTTGCACTAGCCACGGTGCCGCCCATGGGTGAAGCGCTGATGGAAGATGAGTTGTGGCAGTTGTTGCTTGGTGCCGTTGAGGTTTTGAACCAGGCGGGTGCGGTATTGGTGGGTGGTCATTCCGCAGAAGGTCCGCAACTGTCGCTTGGTTTAACCATCAACGGTGAGATGCGGGATGAGCCGTTGACTAAGGCCGGTATGCAGCCGGGTATGCAATTGATACTGACCAAGCCTTTAGGGACAGGTGTGCTGCTGGCCAGCGCCATGCGTGGCTTGCTGCCGTCGGATCAGTTGAGCGCGGTGCTGGATGTGATGGATCAATCCAACGTACCTGCCGTGGGGATACTGCGTCAGCACCAAGTGTCGGCGCTCACGGATGTCACCGGGTTTGGTTTGCTTGGGCATCTGGGTGAAATGGTTCGGGCTTCGGGTTATGGCGTGCAACTTAACCTGTCCAAGGTCCCCGTGTTTCATGGTGCATTAGCGGCACTGCAAGCGGGTGTGCAAAGCTCCCTGCAAAAGAGCAACGAAGCGGTGCTTTGGGACTTTGCGGTGGATATAGAAAGCTTGGATGTCAGTGCTCGAGCTAACGCCGCGGTACTGGTTGACCCGCAAACTTCTGGCGGTTTGCTGGCAGCGGTGCCTACCGCTGCTGCAGACGCTTGCATCGCGGATCTAATGGCCGCGGGCTACACCGCAAGTACGGTGATTGGTGAGGTGCAAGCGGGTGCATCGGAACTCTTAGGGCTTTAAAAACGCCATTCGCTAAGTGCCAAAGTAGTTGGCGATAACGGGCCGAAAGCGATCCATGTCCACCAAAAACGAATCGTGCCCTTGGATAGATTCCAAAGGTGCGTAGTCCACGTCAGCTACTTGATCCCGCAGTGCCACCGCAAGCTCTTGCTGTTGGGTTAGAGGGAACAAGAAGTCGGTCTCCACACCCACAATCAACGCGCGTTCCAGTTTGAGCCGCTGTAAGCCTCGGGCTAAGCTGCCACCATGGTCCGCTGCATCAAACAAATCCATGGCTCGTGACAGGTATAGGTAGCAGTTGGCATCAAAGCTACCGATGAATTTGTTGGCGTGGGCGTCTAAGTAACTTTCTACCTCAAAATCGATACCAAAGGGATCGCCTTGGTGGGTGTCGTCGGTAGCGCGCTCACGGCCAAAGCGTTCGCTCCATTCTAAGGCGGAGCGATAGGTGATCATGCCGAGCTTGCGCGCTAAACGCATGCCCATGGCGGGTCCAGCATCAAAGGCATAGTTACCTTGTTGCCAGGCCGCATCGCTGCGAATCATCTCTCGTTGCAACGAACGCAAGGCAATAGCAAAAGGTTCGCTGCGTGCCGCAGATGAGATGCTGATCAAGCCGCCAGCTCGATTCGGGTGCAGCAAGGTGAAGGCTAGCGCCGTCATCCCGCCCATAGAAGCGCCTATAGCGGTATGTAGCTTATCGACGTTAAGCGCGGTCAAAACTTGGGCTGCAGCGTTAGCAATATCTTCTAGGGTCAGCACTGGAAAGGTTAAGCGGTAGTGTTTACCCGTAGCTGGGTCTATAGAGGCCGGGCCGGTAGAGCCGAAGCAACTGCCAAGAGAGTTCATGCAGATAACAAAGAAGCGATTGGTATCCAGTGGTTTGTCGGGTCCAACCATGTCTTCCCACCAGCCCGTGCTGGGGTCCTCCTTGGAAGAGGCGACGTGGGAGGAGGGAGATAGACCGGTGAAGATAAACACGGCGTTGTTGCGCTGCGCGTTGAGCTTGCCCCAGGTTTCGTAGGCAAAAGTAGGGGAGTCCAGCTCGCCGCGCGTTAGCTCAAAACGGCCATCAACTTGTAGTTTGAACACTTGGGAATCTCTTGTATGTTGGCGGAAGAGGTAGGAGGTGTCTCGGGCTTCGCCCGAGCCCTGGAGTTTGCTGCGCAAACTCTACTCCTTCAGCAGATCCGATATTTTTGGCGGAAGAGGCAGGAGTTGAACCCACCAGGCACGTTAACGCACCTCAACGGCTTTGAAGGCCGCGCGCCCCACCGGAGACGATACTCTTCCGCGACGGATCATCGCACCTTCTGCGCGGCGCAACAAACCCAAAACCCTTGTGGGTCAAACTCACAGGGGAAATTAGCGGCTAAGCAAGCTCAAATCACCCACCACACGTCGAGCGTTGCCATCCCGGCGAGTGAAGCCTTTGGCGTCCATGCGTTCCAGTACGTCAATCACGATATTACGACCTAAGCCGCTAGCGTCACGAAAATCTTTGACGCTGAAGTTGTCCAGCTTAACGGCGAGGCTGGCTAGCGCTAAAAATCGTTGGGGTAAGAACGCTCGATTGTCTCCAACCAAAACCAACTCACCTTTCGCTGCTAAGGGCTTGGCGCCGCGTTTTATGGCATCCAAGCTGGTGCCACTAGCTTTGCTTATGTCACCCAGGCTGGGCGGTTGGTCGCTGTCGAGATGTTTGGTTAGCAGAGCAAGCAGTTTTGCTTCCGCATCGTTGAGCTGAACTGTGCTGCCCGGCAATTGATGTCGGCCACCGGTGACCTGAATCTTTTTGGCCCCAGATAAGTGCCATAACCCTAAGGTTAAATCGGCTGCTTGCAGCTGCGGTAGAGCAGTTTGAAGTTCCGCTTTGTTGAGACCGTCAGGTGTTTTTGCTTGTTCAAGGGCGGCAATGATTGCCTCGCTCCAGCTTGATAGTTGCGCCTCGCTCACGGCGCGCCCGTCGTGCACAGCGCAGCTGTTCTGGGCGACAAGTGCATCCATTTGTACTTGGGTCAGATCCCAAAGCTGTTGGAAGTCCGTTAATGCCAACCCGCCTTGATCTAAGCCCCAGGTGAAGTGTTGTTCAGCGGTGCCGGTTTGGTCGCGATAAATGCGTTGTAGGCGTTCAGGTGCTCGGCGTCTACCAGCCCAACGACTGTTGCTGAGGATGGTTGCACCACCTAAGGTTTGATCTTGACCGAAATCACGTAAAACCAAGCGGTCACCTCGCTTCGCATTTAAGGGCAGGTTGCAGTTGAGTTCCACCAGACCCGACTCGCCAGGGTTCAACTGCGTGTGCTCTAACAAGGCCAGTTGGGCAAGGCTGTGACTAGTGCCTTGATACAAATGTACTGATGTCCAGTGTTTTAACGCGCGTGGAAAGTTCTCCAGCAGCTCGAACTGGGCAACCAAGCGCTGGTGCGGGGTCGGCGGATTGGCCATCAACCATTGACCACGTCCCACGTCCGCTAGCGTTACATTGCTGCCACTGATGTTGAGCGCACAGCGGTCGCCGGTGTGAGCCGTGCTCGCATCTGCATCTTGCACGTGCATGGAGCGAATGCGTACTCGTTGGCCCTTTGGGAATAGAAACAGCTCATCGTCTACGTTTAGCGTACCGCAATGCAAAGTGCCGGTGACCACTACGCCTTGACCTTTAAGGGTAAACGCGCGGTCGATGGCTAAGCGCGGGTTTGCTGGTGCAATGCTGGCTGTAGTCTGTGCAAGCAAATTAATTTCGGCCACCAATTCGCTGATGCCAGTGCCCTTGAGGCTGCAGACTTGGACCGTTGGAGCGTCAGCCAAAAAACTGTTTGCCGTGAGTTCACGGACTAAGGTTTCAACCTCTGCAACACGCGCAGGTTCTACGCGATCCACTTTGGTGATAGCAATCACACCGTGCTTGAGCCCAAGCACTTGCATGATTTGCAGGTGTTCCACGGTCTGTGGCATAGGACCGTCGTCAGCAGCCACCACTAGCAGGGCACATTGATGGGCGGAAACACCAGCCACCATGTTGTGGATAAATTTTTGGTGCCCAGGTACGTCAACAAAGCCCAAGGTTTGTTGTGCTTGCTGCAAGTAGGCGAAGCCAAGGTTAATGGTTAGGCCACGTTCGGCTTCCTCTTTCAAACGATCGGTCACCACGCCGGTGATGGCGTTCACCAGCGAAGTTTTACCGTGGTCTACGTGCCCGGCTAAGGTGACGATCATGGGCCGAGCTCTTGCAGGTTGGCGGCTAATTCCTCTAAATCTAGAGCACCACGCATATCTAGCCAAAGCGCGTCTTTGGCCACCCGTGCAATCACGGGGATGGGTAGCTTGCGTAGTGCCGCAGATAGTGCGTTCGCTTGTTGCTTCGGCCCAGGTTGGATCACCAAGGCCCGGCTCGCGATGCGTTCGCTGGGTAGGGCGCCGCTACCAATCTGCCCTTCGCTCGGCCGGCAGTTGATGCTGGCGTCAGGTAAGAGGCTTTGCAAGATGGGTAGCAAGTGCGCGGCGCGCTGCTCGAGTTCCGCTAATGGCGTGGTTAAAGTGGCCAGTATGGGAATCTCTTGCCGCAAACGCTCGGGTTGCTCGTAGATGGCGAGGGTTTTATCGAGCAGCACTAGACCAACTTTGTCCAAACGTAGCGCGCGTTTGAGCGGGTTTTTGTTGATCTCATCGATGAGGTCTTGCCGGCCTAAGATGATGCCGGCTTGAGTACCACCGAGCAGCTTGTCGCCGCTAAAGGTCACCACATCCACACCCGCCTGTAGGGATTGCTGGGGCATGGGTTCTGCGGGCAGGCCGACTCTTGTTAGGTCCACCAAAGTACCGCTACCTAAATCTTCCACCAAGGGTAGCTTGTGTTGCTGTGCAAGCTCAGACAACGTTTTGAGATCAGTGGTGTGCGTGAAGCCCTCGACATGGAAATTGCTGGGATGCACCTTAAGCAGCATCGATGTGTTTTCGTTAATGGCGTTGGCGTAGTCGCGTTCGTGGGTGCGATTGGTGGTGCCCACTTCCACAAGATGACAGCCAGAGCGTTGCATGAGTTCGGGCAAGCGAAAGCTGCCACCGATTTCGATCAGCTCACCGCGCGAAACCGGTACCTCGCGATTCAGACCTAAGGTATTCAAGACCAACATTAGGGCTGCAGCATTGTTGTTAACCAAGCAGGCGGCTTCGGCACCAGTTAGCTGGCAGAGTCGCTGGGCCACAATCGCCTCGCGCTGGCCTCGACGACCGGTGGCTAAATCGAACTCAAGGTTCATGGGTTCGGTGACTAAGGCTTCTGCTTCACGCCAAAGCGTTTTGCTTAAAGGTGCTCTGCCTAGGTTGGTGTGAATGGTAGTGCCGGTTAGGTTGAAGACCCGCTGGTAGCTATTGGGGCTGAGGTGCTGGTGAACCCAGGCTGGGTAGCCGTCTACTGCTAACGCTTCGGGCGGTACGCTCTGACCGGTGCGCCAGGGCTGCTGTAGCGCACGGATGGCGTGTTTCACCCGTTCGCGCCCAAAAGCCTCTATGGCGTCTTGCATGCCTTGGGTGGCTAAAAGTTTGTCCATCGCCGGAAGTCGTTCGCGGGCATTGGCGCTGGTCTTTGAGCCACCGTTTTGAGGGGCTGGATCGGTCTTATCAGGCACGCGCAAATTCCTCGGGTAGAACCCCTAATCTTACCGCGCCTGTGCGCCCTGTGGCAGTATCTGGTGTCAGCTCCCCCCAATCCAAGAACATTGAGGTACTCATGACCACGCCAGCAAACCCCGCAGATTCTGGTCCCCGCAAGCCAAAGCCCTCCCAGTTACCAACGGCGTTACCCAACCAAGGCACCGCTTGGCCGCAGCTGCAAGCGCAAATGCAGGGGATGCGAGAGCGAGACATAGACTGGAAGTCCGGGCGAGCGGCCGTTTATGTCTTTCATAGCGGCGATGATGTGCTGCAGGTGGCGCATGATGCTTATGGCATGTTCATCAGCGAGAATGGCTTGGGTCCAGCAGCCTTTCCCAGCCTGCGAAGTATGGAGAAGAGTGTTCTTGATATGGCGCTTGGTTTGCAGCACGCGCCAGAAGGTGCAGCTGGGTCTATGACCTCAGGCGGAACCGAGAGCATTGTGATGGCGCTCAAAGCCTGTCGCGACTTTGCCCAACAACAACACCCGGTTCCCGGTGTGCCAGAGATTGTGTTGCCCTACAGCGCGCACCCAGCGTTTGACAAGGGGGCGCACATGTTAGGTCTGCGCGTCATACGTACCCCATTAACCAATGACTACTTGGCGGATGTTGAACAGATGGCTGCCGCCATCACACCCAACACCATTATGCTGGTGGGCTCCGCACCCTGTTTTCCTTATGGTTTGGTGGACCCCATTGAAGCCTTGAGTGATCTAGCGCAAGCGCATGGCCTTTGGTTGCACGTGGATGCCTGTGTGGGTGGTTACATCGCGCCCTTCATGCGTGCCGCTGGAGAGACCATTGCGCCCTTCGATTTTGCCGTGCCCGGCGTGATGTCCATGTCGGCAGATCTGCACAAATACGGCTACGCGGCCAAAGGCGCGTCAACCGTGTTGTACCGCAGCAAGACGCTTCGGGATGCTCAAGTGTTTGCCTTCTCAGACTGGCCTTGTGGCGCCATGTTTACACCGACCTTGGCCGGTACCCGGCCCGGTGGGGCCATTGCGGCCGCTTGGGCGGTCATGACTTACCTTGGGCATGAGGGTTACACCCAGCGTGCGGCTCGCATTGCTGGGGCGCGTCGGTCGTTGGTAGCAGGGCTCGATGCCCTGGGTCTAGCCACCTTTGGAGACCCGCGCCTGTCGATCATTGCCTTTGGAGGTAAGCCAGATGCGGGGTCTGATGATTTGGATCTCCTAGCCGTAGGAGAAGGCTTGTACGCACAGGGCTGGTTCTCCAGTCGGGTCCAGAATCCAGATGGTATCCAACTAATGCTGTCACCCGAGCACGATCAAACCATGGATGAGTATTTGGCGATCTTGGGCGAGTGTGTGGCCAAAGTGCGGGCTGGCGGGCTGGGTCGGGGTGGATCCCCTGTAAGCTATAGCTAAAAGCTTTCAAAAAATTTACATTCAATAGAATAAATCTATTGTACCAAACCGATTAAAACGATTAATTTCTCTCCCGTACCGCGCAAACCGATTGAAACGATTAATTCGATCGAAGCGCTAGAGGGTAGGGGAACAGATTGACCGATCGACTTATAGATAAGCAGTTTTTGACGCCAACCGAAGTGGCGGAGCTGTTTAAGGTATCACCGGTAACGGTGCGGCAGTGGGCCCAAAAAGGGTTGTTGCCTGCACAGTCTACTGCCGGTGGCCACCGTCGGTTTGCTCCTGAAGATTTACGCGCCTTTGCGGCAGAACGTGGCATTACGCTAGAAGCCAGCGGCCCGCGATTATTGGTCGTAGACGACAACCTGCAGTTCAACAGCTATCTCATCGCCTTGTTCAATACGCTCTGCCCAGAGGTGGTCACCGCAACCGCTAACGACGGTTTTGAAGCCGGCCGGTTGGTGCAGCTGTTTAAGCCGAGCGTTGTATTGCTCGACATCATGATGCCCGGTATGGACGGTGTTGAAGTGTGTCGACGCCTACAAGCCGATGAGCAAAACAAATCCATTCGTATTGTTGCCATGACGGGGCATCACACACCCGAGCTTGAAACTCGGGTGTTAGAAGCCGGTGCGCAACAGTTATTAAAGAAACCCTTTTCTGGCGACGAAGCAATTACGGCTTGTGGCCTGGATAAGTATCTGGTTTCCGACGCTCCTTAGTCGGTCACTTATAAGTAGAAGCCAATGAACAATCGAAACAGTAAAAGGATTAACTCGATGTACGCCACTTCAGAAGCGATGACCAGCAGCAACACCAATGCAAACCCTGCGGCTGCTGCCCTAGGTAACAAAGAACCGAAAGGACCGGCACGAGCGGCCGCTAAAGCACCGGCTGGTGTGGCGACGAAAGTGGCACCCCGACGTGCGGCCATGGGGGATGCCACTGACATCTACTTATCGGAAATTGGTGGTCCGCAGTTACTCAATGCAGACGAAGAAAAATCCTTGGCCACCTTGGTCCAAGCGGGTGATATGCAGGCTCGGGGAACCATGATTGAGGCTAACCTACGCTTGGTGGTGAAGATTGCGCGGCGTTACTTAAATCGAGGTTTACCGCTGCTAGATCTTATTGAAGAAGGCAACCTAGGTTTAATTCGTGCCGTAGAAAAATTTGATCCAAGCAAAGGCTTTCGCTTTTCTACTTACGCCACTTGGTGGATTCGCCAAGCGGTTGAACGCGGCTTGATGAACCAAGCAAAAACCATTCGCTTACCGATACACATTGCAAAAGAGCTGAACACTTATCTGCGTGCCGCTCGCGAGTTAAGCCAGAAGTTAGATCACGAGCCCACCGCAGAAGACATCGCCTGCTTGGTTGGTAAGCCGGTCGCAGACGTCCGCAAATTGTTGGAGCTCGCAGACGACATCGCTTGCACCGAGATCAGCGTGCTGGAGCCAGATCGCGGCGCTTGGGACATGTTCGAAGACCATGGTTCTCAAGACCCTTGGAGCATGCTGCAAGATGAGCGTTTGAAAGATCATCTTGACGGTTGGCTTGATCAGCTACCGGAAAAATCGTTGGATGTGTTGTTGCGACGCTTCGGACTACGTGGTCATGAGCCGGCAACTTTAGAAGAGGTCGGTCGGGCCATTGGGTTAACACGTGAGCGTGTGCGTCAGATCCAAGTAGATGCGCTGCGTCAGCTCAAAGAGTTGCTCACCGATCGCGGCTTTGCCAAAGATTTGGTGATCAGTTAGCTAGCCAGTTCACCTCGTACAAGCGAGCCGCATTTCATACACTAACCACCGCATAACAATGAGGTGGTGTATGGCAACAGTGGCTTTTGTAGGTTTAGGCACCATGGGGTATCCCATGGCAGGGCACCTAGTTCGCGGTGGTCACCAAGTGGCGGTCTTCAATCGCACCTCAGCCACCGCTGAGCGTTGGCTGGCTCAGTACCCTCAAGGATCCATCCATGCCACACCGGGCGCAGCGGCTGCTTCTGCCGAGGTTGTGCTGTTATGTGTAGGCAATGATCAAGATGTCCTCAGCGTCACTACAGCCAAGGATGGGGTGCTCAGCACCATGTCCTCCGGCAGCCTGCTGGTTGATCACACCACGGCTAGTCGTGAGCTGGCACAAACCTTAAGTAATGCTGCGGCGAAGCAGGGGGTTGGTTTTGTCGACGCGCCGGTGTCTGGCGGTCAGGCTGGCGCCGAGAACGGCCAACTGACCGTCATGTGTGGCGGTAGTGAACCAGACTTTGCCCGAGCAAACGCCATCTTCGAAAGCTATGCCAAAACGACCAAGCTGCTTGGCGCCGTGGGCTCGGGCCAACTCGCGAAGATGGTCAACCAGATCTGCATAGCCGGTGTGCTGCAAGGGTTGTCTGAGGCCCTCAATTTTGCCCAGCAAGCTCAGCTAGACGTTGAGCCTTTGGTTGAGGCCTTAGCTGGCGGTGCGGCGCAGTCTTGGCAGATGGTGAACCGTGCCGGCACCATGGCGGCAAACGAATTCGAGTTCGGCTTTGCGGTGGATTGGATGCGCAAAGATCTGGGGATTGCGTTGGCAGAAGCCAGTCGCCTTGGCGCCAGTTTGCCGGTGACCGCATTGGTGGATCAGTTTTACTCTGAAGTCCAGGGTCAGGGTGGAGGAAGGCTAGATACTTCTAGTCTTATCAAGAGGTTACGCTAAACATCTAGAATTTGTTTAGCCGTTTCTTTATCCCGTAGAAGCCTTACAAAGCCCTATATAAGATATAGGGCAGGAAGTACCCGTCTAGCGCTTGCCAACCGGTACGTAGTCGCGAGCACTGTGGCCTTTGTACAACTGACGTGGTCGACCGATCTTGTAGGGTGCACCGATCATCTCGTTCCAGTGGGCAATCCAGCCAGGCGTACGGCCGGTGGCAAACATTACGGTGAACATTTCTACCGGGATGCCAATGGCTTTGAGGATAATGCCGGAGTAAAAATCCACGTTCGGGTACAAACGACGCTTAACAAAGTATTCATCTTCGAGCGCAATTTGCTCCAGACGCTGAGCCATCTTCAGCGTGGGGCTGTCTTCTACACCTAACTCAGCCAATACTTCGTGGCAGGTTTGCTGCATCACTTTGGCGCGGGGGTCGTAGTTCTTGTAGACCCGGTGACCAAAGCCCATCAGGCGGAAGTCATCGTCTGGATCTTTCGCTTTGGCGACAAATTTGTCGATGTTCTTCACGTCGCCGATCTCATCAAGCATGGTTAGCACGGCTTCGTTGGCGCCACCGTGGCTGGGTCCCCAAAGCGCGGCAATGCCAGCGGCGATACAAGCGAAAGGGTTAGCACCGGTTGAGCCTGCCAAACGTACGGTGGAGGTTGATGCGTTTTGCTCGTGATCCGCGTGCAGCAGGAAGATCTTGTCCATGGCTTTAGCGATCACGGGGTTCACCTTGTAATCCTCGCACGGGGTCGCAAACATCATATGCAAGAAGTTTTCTGCGTAATCCAGGTCGTTACGCGGGAAGATAAACGGCTGGCCGGTGGCGTATTTGTAGCTCATGGCGGCCAAGGTTGGCATTTTGGCAATCAAACGATGGGCCGTAATGCGGCGGTGTTCTGCGTTATCGATATCTAGAGAGTCGTGGTAAAAGGCGGAGAGTGCTCCGGTTACGCCACACATAATGGCCATGGGGTGGGCGTCTCGCCGGAAACCGCGGAAGAAATGGACCAGTTGCTCGTGAACCATGGTGTGATGTTTGATGGTGTCAACGAACTCAGCTTGTTGCGCCGAGCTAGGCAGCTCTTCGTTAAGCAGCAGATAACACAGCTCAAGGTAGTTTGATTGCTCAGCCAGCTGCTCGATGGGGTAGCCCCGGTGCAACAAAATGCCTTTGTCGCCATCGATGTAGGTGATTTCGGAATCGCAGGCGGCGGTGGAAACAAAGCCTGGGTCGTACGTAAAGTAGCCTTTTGAGGTCAGCGAGCCCACATTTATTACATCTTGGCCTTCGGTGCCTGAATACACCGGTAGTTCAAAGACAGAGTCTTCTCCATCTACCGATAAACGGGCCATCTTTGTAGCCTTCTGAACCATGTGTCCTCCCTAAATTACGTAAAGTTGCTTCTTACTCATGCAAGTCGTGGTGCTTTATAGCAGTGATGGCATACCGGCTTCGGTGGGTTTGCCACGCCAAGCGGGCCGAATTGCCAAATCTAGGTCTTAGTATATCGAGGATTTACGTTTTGCGTGGCCGAAATTTCGGTTGTGATGCTCAATGCGGTCGACTCTGCCAACCCGCGCACAGTTCACTTTGGATTTTTTTGCGCCGCGTTGCCCTAAAAAGAGCTAGGCTTGGTAGAGACCATAGTAATTCGGCGCGGGTGAGATTAGAATTTGCCCCCGCAAATGCTTGCTTCTCAAGCGACCCAATCACGCGTTTACGGATACCCGAGTAAATGAAATCTTCCCGACCGGTCAGTTTGACCCTGAACCCCTTCAAGTTCAGTTGGCCTTTTACTGCTCTAGCTTCAATCACCCACCGCCTAACGGGGGTCGCTCTGTTTGGGGTCCTGTTGGGCGCCCTGTACATCATGCAGCTTGCGCTCAGCTCACCCGCGGGGTTTGCGGAAGCGAAGAGCCTGCTGGCTGAAACCTGGATCAAAGTTTTGGTGCTGGTGGTGCTTGCATCGCTGGTCTATCACATCTTTGCCGGTCTCAAGCACCTGCTGCTGGACTTCCACGTTGGCGATACTTACGAGGGCGCCAAGTTAGGTGCGCAGATTAGTATTGTGCTCAGCATCCTTGTCACCGCCGCTCTAGGAGTCTGGTTATGGTAACTAACGTTACAAGTTTGACCCGCAGTGGGTTGAGTGACTTCCTGGTTCAGCGAGTCTCAGCGGTCATCATTGCCGCCTACGTGATTTGTGTGGTTGGTTTTTTTGTTGCCAACCCAGGGCTTACGCACGGTGATTTGGTTCGCTACTTCGGCTCTTTGTCGATGAAGCTGTTTAGCACCTTGGCGATTTTGTCCACCGCAGCCCATGCCTGGATTGGCATGTGGACCATCGGCACCGACTACCTACGTGAAGCCCATGTTGGTGGCGGGGCAACCGCCTTGCGCCTGATCTATCAGAGCTTGTGTGTGCTGGTGCTGTTCGTTTTTGTAGGCTGGGGTTTGACCCTGTTTTGGAGCTTGGGTTAGCTGGCCCTAGCCCCACCGGACTTGTCCTGATTTGGACTTAGAATTTATCGGCGCCTGCATTGCGCTAATTTGACTGAAGACGCCGTTCGCGGCTGGAGAAAACATGGCACGAATTCGTAAGATGGAATTTGATGGGCTGATCGTAGGTGGCGGCGGCGCCGGCATGCGAGCATCCCTGCAACTAGCGCAAAGTGGTTTGAAAACCGCGGTGATTTCAAAAGTCTTTCCAACCCGCTCGCATACGGTATCAGCTCAGGGCGGCATTACTTGCGCCATCGCTAGCGATGACCCGAACGATGATTGGCGTTGGCATATGTATGACACCGTGAAGGGGTCAGACTACATTGGTGACCAAGCGGCAATCGAATACATGTGTAGCGAAGGTCCGCAAGCGGTCTTTGAGTTAGAGCATATGGGGTTGCCGTTTAGCCGAACCGAAGAAGGTCGCATTTATCAGCGACCTTTCGGTGGCCAAAGTAAAGATTTTGGTAAGGGCGGGCAGGCGGCTCGTACTTGCGCTGCTGCGGACCGTACGGGGCACGCACTGTTGCACACCTTGTACCAAGGCAACATTGCGGCCAACACTACCTTCCTAAATGAATGGTTTGCCGTGGACGTGGTTCGCAACCAAGATGGGGTTGTGGTTGGTGTGATTGCCATCGAGATGGAAACCGGTGAGACGGTTTACGTAGCCTCCAAGGCCACGGTATTTGCCACCGGTGGTGCCGGACGCATCTACGCCAGTACAACCAACGCACTGATGTGCACGGGGGATGGCGGCGGTATGGCGCTGCGCGCTGGTTTGCCTATGCAAGACATTGAGATGTGGCAGTTCCACCCAACGGGCATTGCCGGTGCGGGCACCCTGGTAACCGAAGGTTGTCGAGGTGAGGGCGGTTATCTCATTAATAAAGATGGCGAACGTTTCATGGAGCGTTATGCGCCAACGGCGAAAGATTTGGCGGGGCGCGACGTTGTAGCGCGCTCCATGGCCTTGGAGATATTAGAAGGTCGAGGCGTTGGCCCAGAGGGTGACCACGTGCTGTTGAAGCTCGATCATCTAGGCGAAGACGTGCTCAACAGTCGGCTACCGGGTATCTTGGAGCTGTCACGAACCTTTGCACACGTTGACCCAGTAAAAGAGCCCATTCCCGTTGTGCCTACCTGTCACTACATGATGGGCGGCATTCCTACAGGCGTGAATGGGCAAGCGCTGACCCAAGCGGGGGACGGCAGTGATCTCGCGGTCGAAGGTTTGTACGCGGCGGGCGAAGCCGCTTGCGTATCAGTGCACGGTGCCAACCGTTTGGGCGGCAATAGCCTGCTGGACTTGGTGGTATTCGGTCGCGCCACCGGCAAGCACATCGAAGAAGTGGTGCGTCAAGGGGTTAGCTATCGTGATGCCAGCGAGTCAGACCTAGATCGTTCCTTGTCACGCCTGGCGCGTTGGAACGAATCCACCAGCGGCGAAAGCGTTTCCGCGCTGAAGAAAGAGCTGCAAACAACCATGCAGAACAACTTTGGTGTGTTCCGTACCGAGAAGAACATGCTTGAAGGGATTAAGACGCTAAGTGATCTGCGTAGCCGTATCGGCGAGGCCAAGTTAGAAGACAAGTCGAACGCGTTTAACACCGCTCGGCTAGAAGCCTTGGAGTTGGATAACCTGTTGGAGATAGCAGAAGCCACCGCCATAACCGCAGAATTTCGAAAAGAAAGTCGTGGTGCTCATGCTCGCGATGACTACGAGACCCGAGATGACGAGAACTGGTTGTGCCACTCTCTGTACTTCCCGGTGGATAAGCGGGTGGGTAAGCGTAAGGTGAACTTTGAGCCGACCACCGTGGACACTTTTCAACCCATGGAACGAAAGTACTAAGGCGTACTGGCCACCCCATGCCCCATATAGAACGTAGAAAGTAGCAAGCGAGGCTATTGATGCAAGTTAGCATATATCGATTTAACCCCGAAACGGACCGGGCGCCAGATCTGGTCGACTTTCAAGTCGACCTCCCTGAAGGCCGAGACCTGATGGTGTTGGACGTATTGGAGTTGTTGAAAATCCAAGACCCTACGCTGAGCTATCGGCGGTCCTGTCGCGAAGGTGTCTGTGGATCAGACGGTGTGAACATGAATGGCCGTAATGGTTTGGCCTGTATCACCCCGGTATCCGAAGTGATTAAAAAGGATAAGCTGATTATCCGTCCGCTGCCTGGTTTGCCGGTTATCCGTGACCTTGTGGTTGATATGACCCAGTTCTACAAGCAGTACGAAAAGATTCAGCCCTATCTACAGAACGATACGCCGCCGCCTGCGCAAGAACGCTTGCAGTCACCAGAAGACCGCGCTGAGCTCGATGGTTTGTATGAGTGCATCTTGTGCGCTTGCTGCTCAACCTCTTGCCCATCGTTCTGGTGGAACCCAGATAAGTTTATCGGACCGGCTGGTTTGCTCCAGGCTTACCGATTCTTGGCGGATAGTCGTGACACTGCGACGGCAGAACGGTTGTCCAATCTAGATGACCCGTTCAGCGTATTCCGCTGCCGAGGCATCATGAATTGCGTCAGCGTTTGCCCCAATGGTTTGAACCCAACGCGAGCCATCGGCAAGATTCGTTCAATGCTGATGCATCAAGGCACCTAAGGGGGCGGCGATAGTCGGTTGTAGGCGAGCTAGCATCGGTATCTATGCCGGTGCGGGGGCGACGGTCGCCACAAACCTTGGGGTGCGATAGCCTGACGTTGCTGCAAGTTCGTTTATACTCCTTACGCGGGGTTTGGAATCATCTGGCCCAGCAGCGTATGAATAACATTTCTTATATCGGTCAACGGAGACCCTATGGCTGAGTCGTTCATGGAACGAATGCAGCGCAGCTCTCACTTGGCAGGCAATAATGTTGCCTACATAGAGGCGCTTTACGAAGAATTTTTAGCGGACCCTGGCTCTGTTCCAGAGCAATGGCGTGAATATTTTGAGCGCTTACCGGTGGTTGCTGGTGCCCTAGGCAAAGACGTTCCGCATAGCGGGGTGTTGCAGCACTTTGAACGTCTGGGTCGCAATCGACTCAAAGCCAAGCCGGAACGCGAAAGTACGCTGGTGGAAAGTGCCCACGAGCTGAAGCAAATTCGGGTGCTGGAATTGATCGCCGGCTATCGGCATCGAGGACACAAGAAGGCCAACATCGACCCGCTCAGCATGATGGAGCGTGAGTTGGTCCCCGTGTTGGACCTGAGCTACCACAACTTGACCGCAGCGGACTTAGAAGAAACCTTCCAAACGGGCTCGTTTCACTACGGTGAAGCCACCGCCAAGCTGCGTGAAATCATCGAAGCGCTAGAGCAGACCTACTGCGGGAGCTTAGGTGCGGAGTACATGCACATCATCGATGCGGCTGAGCAGCTGTGGGTGCGTGAACGCTTAGAAAGCGCACGCAGTACACCTAGTTTTAGCGCCGAGCAAAAACACACCATATTAGAACGCCTAACAGCGGCGGAAGGGCTAGAGAAATACTTGCACGGCCGCTACCCGGGAACCAAGCGTTTTGGCTTAGAAGGGGGAGAAAGCTTTATCCCTATGTTGCACGAAATTCTGCAACGCTTGGGCTCACATGGGGTGCTAGAAAGTGTGCTTGGTATGGCGCACCGGGGTCGTTTGAATGTTTTGGTGAACATCCTAGGAAAAAACCCTTGGGATTTGTTTGATGAGTTCGATGGCAAGATTGAGATCGACGAGGACAGCACTGGTGATGTGAAATATCACCAAGGTTTTTCTAGTAACGTGATGACCAGCGGCGGCGAGATGCACCTAGCGTTAGCCTTCAACCAATCGCACCTAGAAATTGTGTCACCAGTGGTCGAAGGCTCGGTTCGTGCCAGGCAAGATCGCCGTCGTGACTACGAAGGGGAGCGCGTTGCTCCGATTATTATTCATGGTGACGCCGCCTTTGCAGGCCAGGGTGTGGTCATGGAAACCTTCCAGATGTCGCAAACCCGGGGCTACAAAACCGGTGGCACCATTCACATCATCATCAACAACCAAATTGGATTTACCACGCACCGGCAGATCGATGCGCGAAGTACCGAGTACTGCACCGAAGTGGCCAAGATGGTCCAGGCGCCAATTTTCCATGTGAACGGTGATGATCCAGAAGCCGTTGTTTTTGCAGCACAGTTGGCGGTGGATTACCGCCAGCAGTTCCGTAAAGACGTGGTGCTGGACCTCATTTGCTATCGGCGCCGAGGTCACAACGAAGCGGAAGAGCCGATGAAAACTCAGCCGCTCATGTATCAAAACATTCGAAGCCACAAAACCACACGCACCTTGTACGTTGAGCAGTTAGTGCGTGAGTCGATCATTACTCAGGCGGATGCAGATAAGCTAGCGGACAAGTATCGAGATACGTTAGACGACGGCGGCAGCGTGTCTTTGTCTATCGTTAACGAGCCAAACTCCGAGCTCTTTGTTGATTGGCAGCCTTACTTGGATCACGACTGGGATGTGGCCGCTGATACTCGAGTGGATCGCGCAAAATTTCAGGCGCTTTGGCAAAAGCTGGATGAGTTTCCAGAAGCCTTTGTGCTGCATCGCCAGGTCAAAAAGATTCAAGAAGACCGCCATAAAATGGCGGCGGGTGCACTCCCCATCAATTGGGGTATGGCTGAGGTTATGGCCTATGCCACCTTGCTTGATGAAGGCAATCCGGTCCGCATGACGGGGCAAGATGTGGGTGTTGGTACCTTTAGCCATCGCCACGCCTGCTTGTTTAATCAAAAGACTGGACGACGCCATATCCCACTCAACTTCTTGCGCGATGACGTCACCTTCGATATCTACGATTCGTTGTTGTCCGAAGAGGCGGTGCTTGCCTTTGAGTATGGTTACGCCACGACTTTGCCCACAGGGCTTGTGGTCTGGGAAGCGCAGTTTGGTGATTTTGCCAACGGCGCGCAGGTGGTCATTGATCAGTTTATATCCAGCGGCGCGGCTAAGTGGCAACGCCTGTGTGGTTTAACCTTACTGTTGCCGCATGGTTATGAAGGCGCTGGTCCGGAACACTCGTCTGCGCGCTTAGAACGTTTTTTGCAGCTGTGTGCACAGCACAATATGCAAGTGTGCGTGCCCACAACGCCGGCTCAAGTGTTCCACATGCTGCGCCGTCAGGTAATCCGACCCACGCGTATACCTTTGGTAGCACTAACGCCCAAGAGCTTGCTGCGGCATAAGTTAGCCACCTCAACCCTCGAAGAGTTGACGGATGGGCAGTTCCACAACGTGTTGCCAGAGTTAGATGAGCTAGACCCTAAAAAAATTAAACGCTTAGTGCTATGCAGCGGCAAGGTGTACTACGAGTTGCTAGAGCGGCGCCGCGAAATGGAAGATGAAACCGTTGCTATTGTTCGGATTGAACAGCTGTACCCGTTTCCAGGTGATGACTTAAAATCTGTGATTGCCGTCTACACTAATTTAAAAGAAGTGGTTTGGTGCCAAGAAGAACCGATGAACCAAGGTGCTTGGTATGCAAGTCAGCATCACATACGACGTGTGGTGTTGGAGCATAACGAATCTTTGTATTTGGCCTACGCCGGTCGAGAGGCCTTTGCAGCCCCTGCGGCAGGCAGTGCGGGGCAACACATAGAACGGCAAACCCAGCTCGTAAATGATGCTCTATTTCGCTAGCTCAATTCACAAAGCAGGGTTGAACTAGCAAACTAACGCTAAGGGAAGCGAACAATGGAAATCAAAGCACCAAAATTTCCGGAATCTATTTCGGAAGGTACGGTGGCACAGTGGCATGTCAGCGTTGGTCAGCACGTGGCGCGAGACGAATTGTTGGTAGACGTTGAAACCGACAAGGTCACCATCGAAGTGGTTGCCCCAGCCGACGGCGCGCTGTCTGAAATCTTGCAGGCCGAAGGTGCGGTAATCGAATCTGAGCAGCTGTTAGCCTTATTTGAAGAGGGTGCTGGTGAGGCTGCTGCACCCGCGATGGCAACAACGACTACTGAAACCGCGCCAGCCCAAGCCGATGCCGGGGAGAGCAGTGCAAGTCCTGCGGCTCGTAAGTTGGCGGACGAGCAAGGTATCGATATCAATTCGGTTGTCGGGTCAGGTAAATCTGGTCGAATAACCAAAGAAGACGTGGTGCAAGCGGTCGAAAACAAACAGGCAGCGGCACCCGCCAAGCAACCGGCGGCAGCGATAGCGGCAGAGCCTGTCATCGCCCAGGGCGACCGAGTTGACCAACGAGTGCCCATGACCCGCCTGCGCGCCAGTATCGCCACGCGTTTGGTAGAAGCGCAGCAAAATGCGGCCATGCTCACCACCTTCAACGAGGTTGACATGGCGCCGATCAAAGCCATGCGCAAGCGCTACCAAGAAGACTTTCAGGCAGCGCACAATGGCACCAAGCTTGGTTTCATGTCCTTCTTTGTGCGTGCCTGCGTGGAAGCGCTGAAGAAGTTCCCCGCGGTAAATGCCAGCATCGATGGTAATGACATCGTCTACCACGGCTACTATGACATTGGTGTTGCGGTAAGCACCGAGCGGGGCTTGGTGGTGCCGAACATTCGTGATGCGGATGCCTTAAGCTTGGCGCAGATCGAAGATCGCATCGGGGAGTACGGTACCAAGGCTCGTGCTGGCAAGCTGGGCTTTGATGAATTGTTGGGGGGTACCTTTAGTATCTCCAACGGCGGTATCTTTGGGTCGATGTTGTCCACGCCAATCCTAAATCCGCCGCAAACGGCTATATTAGGCATGCACAACATCATTGATCGCGCGGTGGTTGTGGATGGCGAGATTGTGATCCGTCCGATGATGTACCTTGCTTTATCCTATGACCATCGGTTGATTGATGGGCGTGAAGCGGTACAGTTCCTCGTGGCGATCAAGTCCCTGCTAGAAGATCCGGCCCGCATACTATTGGAAATTTAGCTATGAAAGATAACTACGATGTAATTGTGATTGGTGCCGGTCCGGCAGGCTATGCAGCGGCGATTCGCTGTGCGCAGCTGGGCATGGAAACGGCTTGTATCGATAAGTCTCTGGGTACCGATGGTAAGCCTGTGTTGGGTGGTACCTGCTTGAACTGGGGCTGTATTCCTTCCAAAGCATTGTTGGATGCTTCCCACAAATTTGCCGAAGCGCAGCATGGTTTTGCGGACATCGGCATCAAGGTGGGCAAGGTTGCCATTGATGTGCCCAAAATGATGGAGCGCAAGGACAAAGTGGTTGCCGGCCTCACTGGCGGTATCAAGGGTTTGTTTAAAGGGAACGGCGTTGATGCGCTCTATGGCTCCGGCAAATTGCTCAGTGGCTGCGAAGTGGAATTCACAGATCACGATGGCAAAGTTACCAAGCTTCAAGCTGAGCATGTGATCTTAGCGCCTGGCTCCGTGCCGGTTGAGATTCCGCCAACGCCCTTGACCGATGATCTGATTGTGGATTCCACCGGTGCTCTAGAGTTCAGCTCAGTCCCTAAGCGAGTTGGAGTGATTGGTGCCGGCGTTATTGGCCTGGAGCTCGGCAGCGTTTGGAACCGCTTAGGTTCTGAGGTAGTGATCTTAGAAGCCCTGGATGAGTTCTTACCCATGGCGGATGAGCGCATCGCTCGCGACGCACTTAAGAGCATGGAGAAGCAAGGCCTAGATATTCGCCTGGGTACCCGTGTTACTGCTGCTGAAGTCTCTGGCAAGACGGTGAACGTAACCTACCAGACAAAAGATGGTGACGAATCGCTAACCGTCGACAAGCTCATTGTGGCGGTTGGGCGTCGACCCTTTACCGAAGGGTTGTTGGCACCAGATTCTGGCGTCAACCTAGATGAGCGTGGCTACCTTTACGTGAACGATCTTTGCGCAACCGACGCTTCCAACGTGTATGCGGTAGGGGATGTAGTGCGTGGACCCATGCTCGCGCACAAAGGGACCGAAGAGGGTGTCATGGTGGCGGAGCGCATCGCTGGTCATAAGCCGCTGGTAAACTACGATTGCGTGCCTTCGGTCATCTACACCCATCCGGAGATCGCTTGGGTGGGTAAGACAGAGCAAGAACTGAAAAGTAGCAACGACGCCTACAAAGTGGGTGCCTTTCCTTTTGCAGCCAATGGGCGCGCATTAGCCGGCAACGAAGCAGAAGGCAGTGTGAAAATTATTGCCGATGCGGAGACAGACCGAATCCTTGGGGTGCACGTATTTGGCCCACAAGCTTCGGAAATGGTCGCTCAAGCGGTTATTGCGATGGAGTTTGATGCCAGCGCAGAAGACTTGGGGCTCACCATGTTTGCGCATCCCACCTTATCCGAGGCGGTGCATGAAGCGGCGTTGGGTGTAGCGGGGCATGCGATACATATGGTCAATCGCAAGCCGAAAAAGTAACATTTAGAACGTAAAGATATATTCACTAAAACTATTCATAAAAAAGCGGACGAACAATGAATCTACACGAATATCAGGCCAAAGGTCTGTTTGCGGAGTACGGCCTGCCGGTGTCCATTGGGCATGCGGTAGATACGGCTGATGAGGCGGTTGCTGCAGCAGAAAAAATCGGGGGCAACCGTTGGGTCTGCAAGGTGCAGGTTCATGCTGGTGGGCGCGGCAAAGCGGGTGGGGTCAAGTTGGCCGACTCGTTAGACGAGGTTCGTGCCTTTGCGGATCAATGGATTGGCAAAAATCTGGTCACGATTCAAACCGATGCCAACGGCCAACCGGTGAGCAAGATTTACGTAGAAAGCTGCACCGACATAGCCGACGAACTCTACTTAGGTGCGGTTGTTGATCGCGGCAGCCGTCGCGTTGTGTTCATGGCGTCTACCGAAGGTGGTGTTGAAATTGAAACCGTGGCTGAAGAGACGCCCGAGAAGATTTTACGCGCGGTGATCGACCCGTACACCGGTCCTCAACCTTACCAAGGTCGCCAGCTCGGTTTTCAACTGGGTTTGAACGACAAGCAGGTGAAGCAGTTCGCTGATGTGTTCATGAAGTTGGCAAAGATGTTCATCGAAACGGATTGTGCGCTGCTAGAAATTAACCCCTTGGTTGTGACCGACACCGGCGATATCCATTGTCTTGACGCCAAGATGACCATTGATGGCAACGCGCTGTATCGACACAAAGCCATTGCGGCGATGAACGATCCGTCGCAAGAAGACGAGCGTGAGGCGCAGGCGGCCAAGTTCAACCTAAATTACGTGGCGTTAGACGGCAGTATTGGTTGCATGGTTAACGGCGCGGGTTTGGCCATGGGCACCATGGACCTAGTTAAGCTGCATGGCGGCAACCCAGCAAACTTCTTAGATGTTGGCGGTGGGGCAACCAAAGAAGCCGTGTCTGAAGCCTTTAAGATCATCCTATCTGATACCAATGTAACGGCAGTATTGATCAATATTTTTGGCGGCATTGTGAGTTGCGCCACCATTGCTGAAGGCATTATTGGTGCGGTTGAAGATGTGGGTGTCAAAGTGCCAGTGGTTGTTCGATTTGAAGGCAACAACTCAGATAAAGGCCGTGAGCGATTGGCCTCAAGCGGTTTGAACATTATTGCAGCGGAGTCGTTAACCGATGCTGCTGAAAAAGCCGTAGCGGCAGCAGGGGGTAAAGCATGAGCATCTTAATCAACAAGCAAACCAAAGTGCTGTGCCAAGGTTTTACCGGTGGCCAGGGTACGTTGCATAGTGAGCAAGCCATTGCTTACGGCACAGACTTGGTGGGTGGTGTGACGCCGGGCAAAGGCGGCGAGACCCATCTAGGACTGCCAGTCTTTGATACAGTTGCTGGCGCGGTTGCCGAAACCGGCGCTACCGCATCCGTCATCTACGTGCCTGCTCCCTTTTGCAAAGATTCCATCTTAGAAGCGGTGGATGCGGGCATTGAGCTGATCGTGTGTATCACCGAAGGCATTCCTACCTTGGATATGTTGGCGGTCAAAGCACTGCTGGATACCACCAATGTTCGATTGATCGGACCTAACTGCCCAGGTGTCATCACGCCTGGCGAATGCAAAATTGGCATCATGCCTGGTGATATCCACCTACCGGGTAAAGTTGGCATCGTCTCTCGCTCCGGCACATTGACTTACGAAGCCGTTAAGCAAACCACAGACCGAGGTTTTGGCCAGAGCTCTTGTGTTGGCATTGGCGGTGACCCCATTCCGGGCAGTCATTTTATGGATATCCTGGCGTTGTTCGAAGAAGATCCAGGCACCGAAGCCATTGTGATGGTGGGTGAGATTGGTGGTAACGCTGAGGAAGAAGCAGCGGAATTCATCAAGTCCAATGTGACCAAGCCGGTTGTCTCGTACATCGCTGGTGTCACGGCGCCTGCAGGTAAGCGCATGGGTCATGCCGGTGCAATCATCGCAGGTGGTAAAGGCACCGCGGCAGATAAGTTTGCTGCACTAGAAGCGGCTGGCGTTCGCACCACCCGCAGCCTTGCCGAGATCGGTGATGCATTAGCTGAGGTGACTGGCTGGAGCTAAGCCGCTCGGCTTAAAACCAGGCTAGAACCAATCAACCAGGGTGTGCTGTGCAAACCCTGGTTGATACCTTAACCTCCAGTCCGGCTTGGCTGGCTGACCTGAAGTAGTTAACTCAAGGTAGTTAACTTATAATTCCCCGCTAGATCGACGGTGTTGCGGTAGACGGGACCATTCTCGGCGCATTTACCGCAAGCCTCTTGAAAAAATTTGGGTAATCCCCATCTTTGCTCTGAAGTTGTTGACCTGAAGTGTTGACCATTAGTTGCCGACGCTGGAGCGACAGCGGCAGCTGTGCCCATTGGCCAGACCCTTGGATGTTTGATACCAGATTCTTCAAATAGAGTTTGAACCAAAGTTTCTTAACCTACGATTTGTGAAAGGCCCGTTATGACCGATACGACCACCCAAGCACCGGAAAGCCAGACACACGGCTTCCAAACCGAAGCTAAGCAGTTACTGCAGCTCATGATTCACTCGCTCTACTCGAATCGCGAGATATTCTTGCGCGAGCTCATCTCTAACGCGTCTGACGCCATCGACAAGCTGCGTCTAGAGGTGTTGGCTAACTCCGAACTGGCCGACGATAGCGACCCAGCCATAACCATTGAGTTTGATGCCGATGCGGGCACGGTGACCATTAGCGACAACGGTATAGGCATGACGCGGGACGAGGTGATCGCCAACCTAGGGACCATCGCACGCTCTGGTACGGCTGAATTTGTGGCTGGTCTTAGCGGTGATGCCAAAGCCGACTCGGCTTTGATTGGTCAGTTTGGTGTGGGCTTCTACAGTGGGTTCATCGTTGCAGAAGAAATGGAGGTGCTGACCCGCAGTGTGCATGGCGGTATAGGTACACGTTGGCGGTCAACGGGCGAAGATGAATTTTCGGTTGCTGATGTTGAGGGCTTAGAACGTGGCACCCAGGTCATTTTGCATCTGCGTGAAGAGTCCAAAGAGTTTGCGGATGACGCTCGCTTGCGTCATATCGTGCGCAAGTATTCGGACCACCTGAGCGTACCGGTGATGATGGTCAAGCCGCCAGAGCCTGCGCCTGAACCCGCAGAAGGTGACGATGAGTCGGTCGTTGCTGACGTTGAGCAAACGCCTACGCTCGAGACGGTAAACGAAGCTAAAGCCTTATGGACGCGCTCACGTTCAGACGTTTCGGAAGAGGAATACCAAGAGTTCTACAAGCACATCAGCCACGACTTTGAAGACCCCATTGCCTGGAGCCACAATCGGGTTGAAGGCAAGTTGGAATACACCTCGCTGTTGTATATCCCAACCCGTGCGCCTTTTGATATGTGGAACCGTGAAGCACCCAGAGGCTTAAAACTCTACGTGCAGCGTGTGTTCATTCTGGATGAAGCAGAGCAGTTTCTCCCCATGTATCTGCGTTTCGTCAAAGGCGTCATCGACTCCAACGATTTGCCGCTGAACGTGTCCCGAGAAATATTGCAAGAAGACGACCGTGTGACCAGCATTCGCAATGCGTTGACTAAGCGCGTGCTAACCGTGCTCGGTGATATGTCTCGCAAATCTCCAGAAGATTACCAAGTCTTTTGGGATACCTTTGGTGAGGTGCTAAAAGAGGGTGCAGGGGAAGATTTTGCTAACCGTGAGACCATTGCCAAGTTGCTGCGCTTTAGCAGCACTTCGGGTGATGAAAAGAAGACGGTTAGCTTAGAGTCTTACATCGAACGCGCGGCAGATGATCAAGACAAGATTTACTACCTAGCTGCTGACTCTTACACCAACGCTAAAAACAGCCCGCATCTTGAGGTATTCAAGAAGCAGGGTGTTGAAGTTATCTTGATGTTCGACCGCATCGACGAATGGCTGATGGGTGCCATGACCGAGTTCATGGGTAAGCAGTTTGTGGACGTCATGCGCGGTGATATCAACCTGCCTGGCACCGAAACACAGGACGAGGATGCCGGGGAGGACGATTCACCCCTAACAGCGCGGATGGCCGAAGTGCTCGGCGACAACGTGGCTAAAGTTCGGGCTTCAAAACGTCTGACGGATTCACCGGCTTGTCTGGTGTTGGAAGATGATGCCATGGGGGCCCAGATGCGCCAGATTATGGAGGCAGCCGGTCAAGCCGTGCCTGCATCCAAGCCGATCTTAGAGTACAACGCAGGTCACCCCTTGGTTCAGCGCATGGATCTTGAATCGGACGAAGACCGTTTTGGTGATTTGGTCCATCTGCTCTTTGATCAAGCAGCGCTGGCGGATGGAACCCCGTTAGAAGATGCCTCGGCTCACGTGCAGCGCTTAAATCGTTTGCTGGTGGAGTTGCTCAGCGACTAACGAAAGCCCATGATAGCCTGATGTCAGATAGCCTAATGCAAGTGGGAATCATCGGTGGCGGCAACTTCGGTACGGCCATCGCAAACATCATTGCGAGCAACGGTCACCGCACCCATCTGTGGATGCGGGATGAGCAGCAGGTGGCGGATACCATTGCGCACCGCGAAAATCGCCGTTACCTACCTGGCCATCCCCTGGCCGATCAGATCCATCCAACCAATGATCTAGCTGCGGCGGTTAGTGGCAGCGATGCCGTTTTTGTTAGTGTGCCAAGCAGCAGCTTCCGCTCGGTGGCAGGCCAACTCAAAGATCTGTTAGACCCGGCTACCGCTCTGGTTAGTTTAACCAAGGGCATCGAGGGTGATAGTTTTTTGATGATGAGCCAGATTCTGGCCCAGGTCACTGGCTCTCAACGCACTGGCGCTTTGAGTGGTCCAAACCTAGCGGAAGAGGTAGCGTCGGGGCATTACACCGGTACGGTTATCGCAAGCCAAGATGACGCGGTGTGCAGCATGGTGCAAGAGTTGCTGCATAGCGATAGCTTTCGGGTTTACGCCAACAACGATGTCTTTGGTGTTGAGTTGGGCGGCGCGTTAAAGAATATATATGCGATTATTTGCGGTCTAGCCTCAGCTTTAGGTGTGGGTTCTAACACGGTGGGTATGCTAATCACGCGAAGCCTAGCAGAGATGAGCCGGCTGGCTGTGTCGCTTGGTGCCAATCCGTTCACCTTTCTGGGTTTGGCTGGGGTTGGTGATCTGTTGGTTACTTGTACCTCCCCGTTGAGCCGTAACTACCGGCTCGGCACCTTGATTGGTGGTGGTGCAACCTTAGAGGAAGCCATGCAAGAAATGGGTAAGTTAGCGGAAGGGGTGAATACATTGCAGGTTGTCCATGCTAAATCTCAAGCTTTAGGTGTATATATGCCATTGGTTGAGGGGTTGCATCGCATATTGATTACCCAAGCAGATGTGGGTGAGGTGATCGGTCAGCTCATGACGGGCTCGCAAGGGGTGGATGTGGAGTTTGCTGCCCCAGAGCGTTGGCAGTCCAACTGATGCGTTGGGCTATCACTATCCTGGCTTCTACGCTTGCCTATGTGTTGGCGAGCTGCGCTCATGCGGAGCTTGTCCCATTTCCGGAAGCAACCATGATTGCTGAAGGTGTTGAGGCGCCAAAATCTCGAGAGTTTGTGTTAAGCGCGGTGGAGAAGAATCGTCGCGAGACGTCTATTGAGCGCTTGGTCGATGTAGTTGCCGGACGTCGTTGGACCACCTTTGAAGTCCCCACCGGCACCGACCCAGACAAGCTTAGGGAGCACTATGCTGCCCAGTTGGCGGGTCAGGTTATCTTCCAATGCGAAGGTCGGGATTGTGGCCGTAGCAATACCTGGGCAAACCAAATCTTCGGACAAGCGGTTTTGTACGGTCGTGACCAAGAGCAAGCCTACCTTGCCGCTCAGGTAGGTGAGGAGCTAGTTGCCGTGTACCTCATTAAGCGCGGAAATCGGCGCCAGTATGCCCATGTAGAGATGTGGCAGCCCGACGTTATGCCGCCATTGGTTCTAGCTTCAGGTGATGGTTCCCAATGGCAAGCTTGGTTAGCTGGCTTTGCGAGAACTGGGTTTGCGGTGGTTCCCCAAGTTCAACCGAAAGCTAACGGGGAGTTACCCACGGCAGCCTTGACCTTGCTATCGAGTTTAGCCGCCAGCCTCCCAGACTCGCTGAATAAAGACTTACAGATAGTCTGTCATCTGTATCCAGGTTTCGAAAACAATGCCAATGTAGAACAGGGCTTGTCCGAATCACTGGCGGCATCAACCCGTTGCGCTGAGGATGCATCGGCGGTTTTTGCAGCCGCGGGCAAAACCGTAACGCCCCGTGGCGTTGGTTCTTTGGCGCCAAATAAAGCACGCCCCAGGGCGCGCCTTGTATTGGTTACTCCCAAGCGCCTGACGCGGTAACGGCACTCTTGGCTAGTCCTTTGCTGGAACTCCCAACTCAGACGACGGTTGGTTCCGCCATCGAGCGTTGCAGCGCGTTGTTTGCTCGCAGTGGTCTAGTGTTTGGCCAGGGCACAGACAATAGTTGGGATGAGGCGGTCTGGTTGGTGTTGGCGCTGACAGGCCTTCCGGATGAGCAGGAATCGCTCACCGCGCAGCTGTCGCCCTTACTTTGCTCTAAGGTGATTGAGTTGGCGCAGCGACGAGTGCAAGAACGTGTGCCTTTGGCTTACCTGCTAGGTGAGTGTGAGTTTGCTAGCGTGCCTTTGTACTGCGTGCCAGGCGTCATAGTGCCGCGTTCGCCTTTGGCCGAGCTATTGCAGTTTGAGGTGCAACCTTGGTTAACCCAGCCGCCGGCTCAGATCCTGGATATGTGCTGTGGCGGAGGGTGCCTCGGCATTCTTGCGGCTTTAGTGTTCCCGCAAAGCGAAGTCATGTTGGTGGATCTGGATGAGACTGCGCTAGCGTTGGCGCAAGCCAATGTAGATCGTCACCAGCTTGGCTCACGGGTGAACATCGTGCGCTCAGACCTTTTGACCAATGTGGATACAAACGTGCGTTGGGATCTAGTGCTGTGTAATCCGCCTTATGTCGATCAAGCGGATATGTCGTCGTTGCCACCAGAGTTCGCAGCGGAGCCGTCGTTGGCGTTAGCCGGGGGCAAGGATGGGTTAGATATCATGGCGCCGTTTTTAGAGCAGATATTGCCGCGCTTGAGCGCCGCCGGTGTGCTGCTCGGTGAGGTGGGCAATAGCGCGCCGGCCTTGTTGCAACGCTTCCCTACAACGGATTTCATCTGGCCAGACCTTGAAAGTGGCGGCGAGGGTGTGTTTGTTGTCCAAGCTGGGGTAACCGCCCCTTGAACACCCGCTTAGCAGTTCCCATACTAGCGCCCCTTCGATCTGGGCAGTTGTTGGTTCATCATGACAAATAGCAATGGCAAGTAATCATGGCAGGTAATACTTTTGGCCAAGCGTTTCGTGTCACCACCTTTGGTGAAAGTCACGGCCCAGCCCTGGGCGCAATTGTTGATGGCTGTCCGCCTGGGCTCAACATTACAGCACAAGATCTACAAGTAGATTTGGATCGCCGCCGGCCGGGTCAATCACGCTATACCACCCAGCGTCGAGAAGCGGATCAGGTGAAAATACTGTCAGGCGTATTCGAAGATCAAACCACGGGTACCTCCATTGGCTTGGCGATTGAAAACACCGACCAAAAGAGCAAGGACTACTCCGACATTGCGGAGATATTTCGTCCAGCGCATGCCGACTTCAGCTACCAAAAAAAATATGGGCACCGAGACTATCGCGGCGGTGGCCGTGCCAGTGCGCGCGAAACCGCAATGCGAGTGGCGGCGGGTGGCATTGCCAAAAAATACCTTCGCGAAGCTTATGGCGTAGAAGTTCGCGGCTACTTGTCTGCGGTTGGCGATTTGATGCTACCGCTAGAAGATTGGTCTGCGGTACCTGAAAACGATTTTTTCTGTGCCGCCCCTGGGCAGGTTGATGCCATAGCGGCATTGATTGATGCGGTGCGTAAAGAGGGGGATTCCATTGGTGCTGAGGTGCGCGTGGTGGCAACTCAGGTACCTGTAGGTTTAGGCGAGCCGGTGTTCGGTAAGCTGGACGCAGACATTGCCGCTGCCATGATGGGAATCAACGCGGTGAAAGCGGTAGGTATCGGCGATGGTCAGCAAGTGGTTGCGCAACGTGGTACCCAACACCGTGATGAGATGGACGCTAGCGGCTTCTTATCAAATCATGCCGGTGGTGTGTTGGGTGGTATCTCTTCCGGGCAGGATGTTGAAGTCAGCATTGCGTTGAAACCCACGTCTAGCTTGATTACGCCAGGTCGCTCGCAAAACTTAGCTGGTGAAGAAGTCTCGGTAGTCACCAAAGGGCGACACGACCCCTGTGTTGGTATTCGTGCGGTACCCATTGCTGAGGCAATGTTAGCGCTGGTATTGATGGATCATGTGCTTCGCCAACGTGGGCAAAACCCAAGCTGGTTAGCCGACTAGGGCTTGTTGCTAAGCGGTTGTCACTGTTTCTAAGGTAGCTAAGAATGCCAGTGCTGCATTCGACAAGGTACGTTGGGGATGGGTGACAACACCCAACTGTCGTTCTAGGGTGACTGGCACTGGCAGCTCTTTTAGGTTTGGTACCAGCATGGACTTAGGCAGAAGGCTCCAACCGATGCCGGTACTCACCAACATTCCGATCGTCTCCAGGTAGTTGGTGGCCAAGGCCGGCTTTAAGGGTAGACCTTCGCTGCGAAACAGTGCATCGGCAATTCTACCGGTGTAGGTATCAAGCCCGGGCATAATGCAGGCTTGCTCAGCCAGCTCTGCAAGGCTGACCCTGCGGCGTTGTGCTAATGCATGATCGCTGGCTGCAATAAAGACCAGTGGGTCACGCCACAGCTGGCGTCGTTGCAACTCATCATCACCATCCGGGTTTAACGTCACCACCGCAAGCTCTACTGCCGCTTGGCGCACCAGTTCGTAGGCGGCTTCAGAATCTTCAAACCGAATGGCTAAGGTGACCTGTGCGAAGTCTTGGTTAAAGCGGCGTAACACCGGGGCGAGTCGGTGAAGCCCAATGTGGTGTGACGTGGCTAGGCGTAGCTCACCCATGGTGTGATGGTGCAGGTTGGTTACTGCGTGGGCGGCATCCGCCATCGCCAGCAAGATATGTTGGGCTTGGGGCAGCAGCCGCTCTCCGGCAGGGGTCAGCAGTATGCGTTTACCTAGTCGGTCGAACAGTGGGCTACCGAGGGTGTTTTCAAGGCTGGCAATACGTTTGCTGATTGCGGGCTGGGTGAGGTGTAGCTGGGTGGCTGCTGCGCTAAATGAGCCCAACTCGGCAATTTGGGTAAAGGCCTCTAGCTCAGGTTTGTTCATAAGATTCTCAGGCTCAGTGGCAACGGGTGATGGTGGCTGCCTAGGTTGTCAGCCAATCCGAAGTTATTATAACCATTGGCTATCCATTGTATAATAATAATGAATTTGTTTTATATACCGTCCCCACATAACATGTAGAGGTACCACTAGAAAAACCCAGAGATGAACTGCCGCTGAGTCGGTTTTCAGCGCTAGCGAGGCACTAATGTCAAAAACGCTTTACGACAAAATTTGGGACGCCCACAGCGTCACCACCCGCAGTGATGGCCAAACCCTGCTCTATATTGATAAGCAGTTGCTGCACGAGGTCACCTCACCCCAAGCGTTTGAAGGGCTAGCTTTGGCTGGTCGCAAGCCCTGGCGTATCGATGCCAACCTGGCAACGCCAGATCACAACGTACCAACACAAGGGCGCGAGCAAGGCATTGCGGGCATCACCGATCTGGTTGCCAAAGAGCAGGTGGTCACGCTTGACAATAACTGCCGTGAACACGGCATCACCCAGTTTGATATCAATGACGTTCGGCAAGGCATAGTGCACGTGGTCGGGCCGGAGCAGGGTGCCACCTTGCCAGGAATGACTATTGTCTGTGGTGATTCTCACACCTCCACCCATGGTGCCTTCGCTGCGTTAGCTCAAGGCATCGGTACCTCAGAAGTTGAGCACGTGTTGGCAACCCAGTGTCTGGCTCAAAGCAAAGCGTTGAACTTTCGAGTTGAGGCAACAGGTAGCTTAAGTGCCGGGGTTTCGGCTAAAGATCTGATTTTGGGGATCATTGGCAAGACGGGTACCGCAGGTGCCACCGGTCACACCATGGAGTACAGGGGTAGCGCCATTCGCGAGCTGTCCATGGAAGGGCGCATGACCATGTGCAACATGTCCATCGAGGCAGGCGCTCGTGCTGGGCTGGTTGCGGTGGATGACACCACCCTTGAGTATGTTCATGGACGACCGATGGCACCGGTTGGTGCTCAGTGGGATGAAGCGGAGAAGGCTTGGCGAGACCTAGTTTCTGATTCCGACGCGCACTTTGATACCTTGCTTGAAATAGATGCAAGCCAATTGGCCCCCCAAGTGAGTTGGGGAACCTCGCCGGAAATGGTGGTGGGAATTGACAGCAGCACACCGAACCCGGCCAATGCGACCAACGATAACGACGCGGATGGCTGGCAGCGTGCGCTGGAATATATGGGTTTAGCAGCCGATCAGCCGATCACCGATATTGCACTCGATCGGGTGTTTATTGGCTCGTGCACCAACGCCAGAATTGAAGACCTGCGCGCGGCAGCGGCGGTGGTTGCTGGCAAGAAGAAGGCAAAAAACGTGAAGCAGGTGTTGATAGTGCCAGGCAGTGGTTTGGTCAAAGCACAGGCCGAAGCAGAAGGGCTTGCGCAAATATTTGTTGATGCAGGCTTTGAGTGGCGAGCGGCCGGGTGCTCCATGTGCTTGGCAATGAATCCGGATCGGTTGCAAGCGGGCGAACACTGCGCTGCCACATCGAACCGAAACTTTGAAGGGCGCCAGGGTTACGGTGGCCGCACACACTTGGTGAGCCCCGCGATGGCCGCCGCCGCCGCCATTGCTGGTCGTTTTGTTGACGTTCGTGACTGGGTTTAAGGAAATAAGATGCAATCATTTGAGCAAGTCACCGGTACCGTTGCACCGCTAGATCGCGCCAACGTAGATACCGACCAAATTATCCCCAAGCAGTTTTTGAAATCAATCCGCCGCACTGGGTTTGGCGATAACCTGTTTGATGGCTGGCGTTACCTAGACGAAGGTGACATGGGTATGACCCAAAACGAGCGCCGGATTAACCATGAGTTTGTGTTGAACGAGCCGCGCTATCAGGGTGCTCAGGTGCTGCTGGCGCGTGACAACTTTGGTTGCGGCTCATCGCGTGAGCACGCGGTTTGGGCGTTGTTGGAGTACGGCTTTCGCGCGGTGCTGGCACCGAGCTTTGCCGACATCTTCTTCAACAACTGCTTCAAGAACGGTTTGCTACCCGTGGTGCTACCGGCACAAGAGATCGATCGGCTATTTGAGTTAGCAACGGGCCCACAGCCACTAGAGCTCACGGTTGATCTGCATAAAAACGAAGTTCGGCATGCCCAGGGCAAAAGCCTTGGCTTCAGCTTGGATTCGCATCGTCGCGAAAAAATGTTGCAGGGGTTGGACGATATTTCTCTGTCCTTAGTGCACGCCGATGAGATTAAAGCGTTTGAGGCTAAGCATCGTCAGCGTCAGCCTTGGAACTTTGGCCAGCACTAAATTACACCGCCTGAAAATGGTCTGCTTAGAATTGAAAGGATACCTATGAGTCACAAAATTTTGTTGTTGCCGGGAGATGGCATTGGGCCCGAGGTGGTGGAGCCAGCTTGGTTGGTGGCACAAGCGGCGGCCAAGCGCCATAACTTGACGCTTGAACGTTCGGATGCGCTGCTCGGTGGCGTAGCAATTGACGCTACCGGCGATCCGTTACCTGCGGCCACGCTGCAGGCAGCAAAAGCCGCTGATGCCATATTGATGGGCGCCGTTGGCGGGCCCAATTGGGATGATCTGCCCTCAGACAAGCGGCCTGAGAAAGGCCTTCTGGGCTTGCGTAGCGGCTTGGAGCTCTTTGCGAATTTTCGTCCTGCCCAGACCTTCCCTGCATTAGCGGCCGCGTCTTCATTGAAGCCTGAGTTGGTTGCCGGGCTCGATATCCTCATTCTGCGCGAGCTGACCGGCGGCATCTATTTTGGTGAGCCACGTGGCGTGTCGGTGGTCAACAATGAACGAGTTGGGGTGAATACCTATACCTACTCCGAGCACGAGATTGTGCGCATTGCTGAGGTGGCCTTTGCGGCGGCTCGACAACGCAACTCCAGAGTTTGCTCGGTTGATAAAGCCAACGTACTCGAAACAACCCGGCTGTGGCGAGAAGTGGTTATTGAGGTCCACAAAGACTACCCAGATGTGGAGCTGTCTCACATGTACGTGGACAACGCCGCCATGCAGTTGGTCCGCGAGCCCAAGCAATTTGATGTGATTGTGACCGGCAACATGTTTGGTGACATTCTCAGCGATGTGGCCGCTATGCTCACCGGTTCTCTCGGCATGCTGCCATCAGCTTCGTTAGATAGTCAGAACAAAGGCTTGTACGAACCGGTGCACGGTTCCGCTCCGGATATTGCCGGTCAGGATAAGGCCAACCCGCTGGCAACCATTGCCTCGGTGGCGATGATGTTTCGTTACAGCTTGGGCGCAGCTGGGGCCGCCACTGATATCGACAATGCGATTGCTCAAGTGTTGGCCGATGGCTATCGAACTTCTGATATTGCCGATGCATCGGATTCAACACAGCAGTTGGTGGGTACCAAAGCCATGGGTGCAGCAGTTCTGGAAGCGCTGGCCCGGCTTTAGATTTTTTTGATTCGTTTTTTAGTAGGTAGTGCGTGTCTATGAGTAAGCCAGTTAATGTTGCGGTTGTTGGAGCGACGGGGGCGGTTGGCGAAGCCTTGATTGAGATCCTGGAGCAGCGGAAGTTCCCGGTAGATGAATTGTTTTTGCTGGCGAGCGAGCGCTCAGCGGGCAAGCGTATTCAATTCAATGGCAAGAGCCATCAGGTAAAGCGGCTGGATGAGTTTGACTTTCGTCAGGCCCAGATTGGTTTGTTTTCAGCAGGCGGTGATTTGTCCGCGGAGTACGCACCGCAGGCTGCGGCCGCAGGTTGTGTTGTTATCGACAACACCTCACATTTTCGCTACGACGATGATGTGCCCTTGGTCGTGCCGGAAGTGAATCCTGAGTGCATCGCGCAATACACAGATAGGAACATTATTGCGAATCCCAACTGCTCCACGATCCAGATGTTGGTTGCGTTGAATCCGATTCGTGCCCACCTAGGCATTCGCCGAATAAACGTGGCAACTTATCAGGCGGTCTCTGGTGCCGGTGCCAAAGGGGTTAACGAGTTAGCTGGCCAAACGGCCAACCTGCTAAACACCAAGCCCATCGAAGTGAATGCCATTCCTCGCCAGATTGCGTTCAATGCGGTGCCTCAGATCGACAAATTCCAAGACAATGGCTACACCAAAGAAGAGATGAAGATGGTGTGGGAGACTCGCAAGATATTTGCCGATGAGAGTATCGAGGTGAACCCCACTTGCGTGCGCATCCCCGTGTTCTTCGGGCACAGCGAGGCGGTACACGTTGAGTTAGATGCCGAAGTGGATCTAGCGGATGTGCGACATTGGCTCCAGCAAGCCCCAGGGGTGGTGTTTTGTGAAGAAGCTGAATTTCCTACGCCGGTAGAGCACGCAGCGGGAGAGGATCCGGTGTTTGTTGGGCGATTACGGCACGATCTAGACAATAAATGCGCTATTAACCTGTGGGTAGTGTCAGATAATGTGCGTAAAGGTGCCGCCTTGAACAGTGTGCAGATCGCCGAGCAGCTTTTGCCCCTGCTGTAAGCAACCAAGTTGCGCTACCGCTCGGGCGTTAAGGTCGATCAACTTGTGATTTGATCGATGGAAAGTGCCGGGGAAATCTGTCCATTGGCTGGGAACCTGCCATAATTACTTACCGACGGATATCTGACGGGATATCCAAAGTGATACTTGCGGCAAATTTTGTAGCCTGGTTCTAGTTTATCTTGTTCCCGCAAGCTAACAGCTAACGCATTGCTGGTTGTGAGCGCTGCAAACGCGTTTGCGCCCAAAGCGAACTCTTAGAGTGAGCCGAATCGCAACGCGAGTTGTAGCTGCAAAGGACATTGACGAATTACCGCCATAGGTTAAACGGACGTATTGAACATGCAAAGGATTGCCCAAGCACGACGCCGGCGCGTCAGACTATCACTTCGGTCAACGCGGGTTGCCCGGAAATCAGGCTTACCCGAACCCCAGATTGCGTTCCCTTCCGGTACGTATATCATCCGCGCCTTGCGTGTCGGAATCGGGGCTATTGGCGGTCTGCTTAATCCTGCCGATTCAACACGTCGACGCCAGGTCGCTGGCTCCAACAGAGGTAAGCCTATGCAGGTTGAACCACCCAAGCATCACTTTGTGCCTGTGCACAATGTGGTTTCATCTAACTCCTCTAATCGGTTAGCTATGCAAAACCTAATGCCACGCCTGTCTTCTAGATTGGGCAAAGTCCTGTTCGCCGCTCTGCTAAGTTTGCAGGCAAGCTATGCAGCTGCCTTGGGTCTTGGAGAGATTGACCTAGACTCAGCGCTGAACGAAAAGCTACGAGCAGAAATTGGGTTGATTGATGCATCCGGTTTAGAGTCATCAGAAATTTTGGTATCTCTTGCGTCTTCAGAAGATTTTGAGCGGGTAGGGGTCGAAAGATTCTTCTTCCTCACGGATCTGAAATTTGATGTCGCCGTCGATAGCAAAGGACAGCCTGTCATTCGAGTGCGTAGTGGCCAAGCAATTTCTGAGCCTTATCTGAACTTTATCGTTGAAGTGCTATGGCCATCAGGTCGTTTGCTGAAAGAGTTTACCCTGTTGCTTGATCCGCCGACCTTTACCCAGGCAGCGGCTCCTGCAGTTAGTGCGCCAGCGCGCAGCACTGCAAGCACAGCACCAACTCGTAGCACGCGCCCAGAACCGGCACGCAGCGCTCCACGCACCTCTTCACGCACTGCAGCGCCACGCACGTCGTCGGCTTCTAGTGCTGCACCGGTGCAAGCACGTGGTGAAGGCGAGATTTTGACCACGCGCAACGACACGCTTTGGAATATTGCTCAGCAAACGCTGCCTGCCACCGATATATCCGTTGAGCAGAACATGCTGGCGCTGAAGCGTAAAAATCCTAAGGCGTTTATTCGTGACAACGTCAATCTGATGAAAGCAGGGTACGTACTACGTACCCCTACAACCAACGAAGCCCAGCAACTGAGCGTTGCTGAGGCCAAGGCCCGCGTTGCCGCTGAGCATGAAGCTTGGCGCACCGGCCGCAACTTACCAAGCAGTAACTCGGTTGCTGCTGACGATGGTGGGTCTGACTTGAAAGCACAGGTCGACGCTACCGCCGCAGGTTCCAACACCAAGCCTGCCGCTACTAATGAAGGCCAACTTCGCATTGTTGCGGGTGATGGCGATAGCACCCAGGGTGCAAAAGATACCGCAGCAGCTGGCACGTCTCTAGCCGCCTCTGCAGAAGAGCAAGACCGACTTTCTCGAGAAGTTGAAGAGCTGAATTACAAGCTAGACCGTGAGGCAGAACTTGCTGCCAACCAGCTAACGGTTAAAGAGCGTCAGCTAGAAGTGAAAGACCAAGAAATTGCAGAGTTGCAGGCAAGCGTTGAAGCGCTTCGCGAGCAGTACAAACAAGCCGTTGCTAATCAGGGCGCAAACCCAGCCAGCGCGGAACCTTTAGCTTGGTGGCAAGCGCCTTGGGTTGTCTTAACCGCCATAGGTGGTGCCTTGTTGATGGCGATCTGGGCACTGTTTGCCGGTCGACGTAAATCGGCAGCAGCCGCCGCAGACGAAGCTTACTATGAGCAAGCTGACCTAACCGAGTCGGTTACCGAACCTTCAATGGACGCACAGGGTGCTGCCGTTGCTGTGGCCGAACCCGGACTTGATGACCTCGATGCAGATACAGAAGTGTTTACCGAGGATATGTCTGAAGAGTTTGAAGACGAGCAGAGCATTGGTGAGCTTGCCGAGATAGATGGCAGCGACATTGATGAAGATGACTTTGACCTGGCCGCAGACGATGAGGTTGGTGATGACCTAGGTCAAACCAGCGATGTGATTGGCGAAGCCGATATCTACATTGCTTACGGCCGCTACCCGCAAGCGATTAGCTTGCTGCTTGGCGCGCTTGAAGCAGATCCAGATCGCCACGACGTCCGTTGCAAGTTGCTGCAATTGTATTCTGAGACCAACGATTCAGAAGCCTTTGGCGAGCACATGCAAGAGTTGACTCAGCGCTGTGATGACCCAGATATCTTGACCGTAGCCAATGAGCTAAAGGTGGGTCTAGAGAGTGATGAGCTTGATATGGGTGTGGATGCTGATGTCGGCGTAGAGGTTGCGGCAGATGCAGTGGAAGAGGTTGCGGATATCGAAGCGGGTATGGATGAGTTCCAGCTCGAGCTCGATGATGATAGCTTGACTGACGATCTGAGCAGCGAGCTTGATTCAGCGGGTCTAGACAACTTGGCCACTGAGTTTGATGACATGGCTGAGGCAACACCGGAGCTTGATGAGCTGACTGAAGACTTGGGTGGCGATCTTGGGATGGATTTCGACCCAGAGGTAGACGTTGTCCCTGAGCTTACCGACAATGCAGATAGTGACGTACCGCAGCTTGATGACTCAGCCAGTGCTGAAGAATCCAGTGGTACCGATTTCAGCAATACCGACCTAGACGACGATGAATTTGACTTCAGCGATTCCAGCGATAGCGCCAGCACTAAGCTGGACCTTGCCCGCGCCTATATTGACATGGGTGATCAAGACGGCGCACGTGACATCCTGGGTGAAGTCTTGGTTGAAGGTAACGACGACCAGCAGCGGCAAGCTAACGAGCTGCTCGAAAACATCTAGCAACGATGCGCGCCAGCACTCGCTGGCGTTAGTTCCCCTTGAGACATGCGGTGGACGTTGAGCAGGCAGCACAGCCTGTGAGCGGCCACCGTATTGCGTTGGGGATTGCCTACACCGGCACCGCTTTTTGTGGCTGGCAACGTCAGTCAGGTCAGCCTAGCGTGCAGCAAAGTTTGGAATCTGTGCTCAGCCAAATTGCAAATGCGCCTACCGCGGTGCAAGCAGCAGGGCGTACGGATACGGGTGTACACGCCACCAATCAAGTGGTGCACTTTGATCTGGCCCAAGAACGCCCCATGCGGGCTTGGTTGCAAGGGGCTAATTCGATGTTGCCCAGTGCCATTGGCGTGCAATGGGCGCAAGCGGTAGATACCGGGTTCCACGCTCGGTTCAGCGCCTCAGAAAGACGCTATCAGTTTCTGTATAGCGATGCGGTGATCAAGGCACCCGGTCTTAGTGAGCAAAGCTGGGTTAATCGCGTTGAGCTGCAGGTGGATGAGATGCACCGAGCGGCACAGGTGCTGCTCGGTGAGCACGATTTTACGAGCTTTCGCGGCGCCGGGTGCCAGTCGCCAACAGCCTATCGGCGAGTGCACCGGATTAGCGTCCAACGGCATGGTAGCCTGGTTGTGCTGGATATCGCTGCCAATGCTTTTTTGCTGCATATGGTCCGCAATATTGCTGGCGCCTTACAGCGCGTTGGTGCGGGGGAGAAGTCCGCTCAATGGGTAGGCGAGATGCTGCAGCAGCGCGATCGGCGGCCGTTAGGCCCTACGGCGCCCCCCCAGGGCCTGTATCTGGTGGCTGTGCGCTATCCGGGGTATGAGTTCCCGGTAGGACCGCCGCCGCCCTTGTTGCGTAGCCTTGGCCCATTGGCCCCAGCCTAGCGCTCGGGTAGACTGCGCCGACACTCCAGATTCACCCAGACGTTAAGAACTATGACGGCGAGTCCTAGCGCACCGGCAGTTGAGCCGGTCACGCTAATCAAGATATGTGGTCTTACCAGCCTTACGGATGCCCAAGCTGTGGTTGCGGCTAACGCGGACGCGCTTGGGCTGAATTTTTACCAGCGCAGTGCCCGTTACGTGGCGCCGGATGTAGCCGCCAAGATAGCAGCAGAAGTGGCAGGACAGATATGCCGGGTTGGTTTGTTCGTTGATGCGCCAAGCGCTTATGTACGCCAGGTGCTGGCTGAAGTGGAGTTAGACATGCTGCAGTTTCACGGTGAGGAATCCCCAGAGTATTGCGAAAGCTTTGGCTTGCCGTACTGCAAAGCCATTGCGGCTGCTGAGAATTTTGATCCAACCCAGGTTGAGGCACGTTACGCCTCAGCAGCGCTGTTTCTACTGGACGCAATGGTGCAAGGTCAGTTCGGTGGTACCGGCTCGGTTATTGACTTCAAGCACTGGCCCCAAAGCCCGACTATGCCTTGGGCCTTGGCCGGTGGGTTAGATGCAAGCAACGTGCAAGCCGCGATTGAACAGTTGCAGCCATACGCGGTGGATACCAGCAGCGGTGTTGAGCGGTTGGTGGACGGCAAACGCGTGAAAGGCCGCAAAGATGCGCGCCAAGTGCAAGATTTTGTAGCCGCAGCTAGAGCAGCCTGCCCTCGAGTTTAAACATTTAAGTGATAGCAACAGAGATTTAAAGGAAACCTTTTGAATAAGACCTACGATTACCCCGATGCGCAAGGCCACTTTGGCCAACACGGCGGACGCTTTGTTGCTGAGACCTTGATGCATGCATTGGATGAGCTCGAAACTTTGTATGCACAAGCCAAAGACGATCCTGCATTTATCGCAGAGTTTCAGCATGACCTGCGCACTTATGTGGGTCGTGAAACACCTTTGTACTTTGCACAACGGATAACGCAAGAGTTGGGTGGTGCTCAGGTTTACCTAAAGCGTGAAGACCTTAATCACACTGGTGCGCACAAAGTAAACAACACCATTGGCCAAGCGTTGCTGGCAAAGCGCATGGGTAAGCCGCGCATTATTGCGGAGACCGGTGCTGGGCAGCACGGTGTGGCAACGGCTACCGTTGCCGCGCGCCTGGGCTTGGAGTGCCACGTCTACATGGGGGTTGACGATATTGCCCGGCAAAGCTTAAACGTTTATCGCATGAAGCTACTCGGCGCCAATGTGATTGGTGTCAGCAGTGGCTCGCGTACGCTAAAAGATGCCATGAACGAAGCCATGCGCGATTGGGTGACCAATGTTGATAACACCCACTATATTATTGGCACCGTTGCAGGTCCGCATCCCTATCCCATGATGGTGCGCGATTTTCAATCGGTGATCGGTTTAGAAACTCGAACCCAATGTTTGCAAACCCTTGGTCGCTTGCCTGATGTGTTGGTGGCTTGTGTGGGTGGCGGTAGCAACGCTATCGGTTTGTTTCATCCGTTCATCAATGATGAGCAGGTTCGCATGGTCGGCGTTGAGGCGGGCGGTCATGGTATCGCCACGGGCAAACACGCAGCGCCGTTGAACGATGGGGTGCTTGGTGTCTTGCATGGTAATCGTACCTACCTCATGGAAGATGCGGATGGTCAAATTATTGAGACCCATTCCATCTCAGCAGGCTTGGATTACCCCGGAGTAGGCCCTGAACATTCACTGCTTAAAGACTTAGGGCGTGCTGAATACGCGAGCGCGACTGACGATGAAGCCATGGCCGCGTTTCGCATGCTGACAAGGCGAGAAGGCATCTTGCCGGCACTGGAATCTAGTCACGCGATGGCCTGGATCGTGGCGAACGCACCAAAGATGGATAAAGAGCAGGTTATCGTGATGAACCTGTCTGGTCGGGGTGACAAGGATATTCTCACGGTTGCCGAGTTGGATGGAATAGAGCTGTGAGCCAAGCTGATACAGCAGACAACCGATTGGGCCGGCGATTTGCGCAATTAAAGGCTGATTCAAAGAAAGCGTTGGTGACCTTTTTAACGGCGGGCGATCCTAGTCTTGATGCAACCGTACCCGCATTACACGCCTTGGTGGCCAGTGGGGCTGATGTACTTGAGGTGGGTGTACCTTTTTCAGATCCCGAAGCGGAAGGGCCTGCCATCCAAGCGGCATCTGAACGCGCACTAGCCAACGGCACGACCTTGGCCGTAGTCCTGGATATGGTGCAAGCGTTTCGTGAGCGTGATCAAGATACGCCAATCGTCTTGATGGGCTATTTGAACTCAGTGTTAGCCATGGGCGAGGCAGCCTTCGCCCAAGCGGCAAGCGCGGCAGGGGTTGATGGTCTTATTTTGGTCAACTTGCCGCCGGAAGAGTCGCAGCCGTTGCAGCAAGCGTTGCTGGCGGTGAACATCAATTTGATTCTGCTGGTGGCACCAACCACCGTGAGTGCGCGCCGCCAACTGATCGCCGATCGCTGCACCGGTTTTCTTTACTATGTTTCGTTAAAAGGGATTACGGGTGCAGGGCATCTTGATGGTGCTGAGGTTCAACGTAATGTTGCCGAGATCAAGGGTATGACCAAACTGCCTGTCTGTGTTGGCTTTGGGATCAAAGATGGTGCTAGCGCCGCGGCTATAGGCAAAATAGCCGATGGTGTGGTGGTTGGCTCGGCATTGGTTGCCACCATGGGCGATTCAGGCACAAGCTTGGAGCAAAAGTTAACGCGCCTAGCGGAGCAGGTGACCGATATTCGCAGCGGTATAGATTAGACAGATTTGACTAACTCCCGATCTTCCCAGGCCGTGGCCCCCCAGGGTTTAACCCAGTGGCTTGAATACGCAGATCAAGTGCACAGCCAAGAGATAGAAATGGGCTTGGCTCGCGTGAGCACCGTGGCCGCGAGGTTGGATGTCGCCCAGCCAGCCTCCTGCAGCGTTATCATTGCGGGCACCAATGGTAAAGGATCAACCACCGTTGCCTTAGAGCAGTTGTTGCTTGAGGCCGGATTGACCGTTGGGGCAACCTTGTCACCACACATTAGCCGATTTAATGAGCGTGTTCGCATAGATGGCGAGCAGGCCAGCGACGAGATGTTATGTCGGGCATTTGCTGCGGTTGATCAAGCGCGTGACGAGGTCTTGCTCACCTATTTTGAGTTCTCCACCTTGGTTGCTTTGTGGCTTTTCAAAGAGCAGCAGGTCGATGTGGCCTTGCTAGAGGTTGGCCTTGGTGGTCGGTTAGATGCGTTTAACCTGGTTGATGCTCAGGTTGCCATTATCACTAGCATTGGATTGGATCATCAGGCCCTGTTAGGGGATGACGTACAAACCATTGGCCGTGAGAAGGCGGGGGTGCTGCGCGCTTCACAGCAGGCGGTCTTTGGCGAAGCGCTCCCAGGTAGCATTGCCGAGATAGCAACATCCTTAGGCACCCAAACCTTCACCCTAGGGCAGGACTTTTGGTGCCAGCAAAAAGCCCAGCATTGGCAGTACCAGTCGGCCTCTGGGACAACCTGGGCGCTACCCTATGGGTCCTTAGCACCAACCAATTGCGCTTTGGCCATTCAGGCGTGTGCTTTGGTGTTGGAGCAATGCCAGGCCCGGTCGCTAACCCAAGCTCAAGCTCACCAAGCGATCAGCAAGGCCTGGCTACCAGGGCGCTTGCAGCCAATGGCGGCCTTTGGGCGAGATTGGTTGTTGGATGTTGGTCATAATCCGCTGGCGGCTAGTTTTATTCTCCGCTTGCTGCGACAGCGTTACCCGACCCGGCGCGTGGTTGCGCTTTTTGGCCAGCTATCCGACAAAGACAGTCCAGCGGTGGTTAGGCAGCTTCGAGATCGAGTGGCCTGCTGGGTTTTGGTACCCACCCAGGGTTTGCGAGCTCAGTCCAGCGCCAGGCTGTTGGACAAGCTTGAGACGGCGGGTATGGTTGGTGGCGCGGACCGTCCATTACAGATAGCGGTAGCAGACAATTTTTCTGATGGAGTAGCCATGGCACGGCAGCGTTGTGGTCCAAGGGATGTTATTCTCGCCTTTGGTGCTTTCAACGTTGTCGAACAAGCCTTGCAAACCTTTCCCCAGGGACTATGAGCGAACAAACCCGATATAGAGTTACCGGTGCAATATTTCTGGTTGCGCTTGCGGCAATTTTAGCCCCCATGCTATTTGACGGTGACGGTCTGCCTAAAGTGGATGTGAAGCGCTTGGACGCAGCCTCCCCGAGACAGCCGGTGCAGGCTCCAGCTGGTGCCTTTGAGCAGCCAGCTTTTGATGAACTTGAGCAGAAGGCATCCGCGTTGCGAGACGGGTTGGATGCACAAGGCTTTTCCGAGGTAGATGGCTCTAGCTTCGGCGAGGTTGCACTTATTGAACCTGAGCCTAGCGGCCTGCCAAGCGCAACAGACATTGTCCCAGCCGACACGCAAACAGCTAGCCCCAATCAGAGTGCAGCCGCAACCCCAGACAGCGAGCTTTCTAGAGTATGGGCCGTTCAAGTTGCCAGCTTCGCGCGGGGTGATAACGCGCAAGCATTAAGGGATGAGCTTCGCGGTCAAGGCTACGAAGGCTTTCTGTCCAGCGCCAAGCGCGATGGTGAAGTTTGGACCCGAGTTTTGGTTGGCCCTTTCCTAGATAAAGCGGAAGCCCAGCGCGTGTCTGGCGCCATTGCCTCTAAATTTCCGGTATCCCCTGAGCTACGCATGGTGGCCCAGTAGGGATTGCAAACAATGTCTAATTCAGCACAGCAGCGAAGGTAGAGATGACCACACCCGATATTATTTTGTTGGTGATCATTGGATTGTCAGCGGCCATGGGTTTGTCCCGCGGTCTCATTAAAGAAGTGTTATCGCTTGCCTCTTGGCTTGCAGCGTTTATTCTGGCGATGTATTTGTCGCCGCGTCTTGCAGAGCAGTTTGCTGAACAGTTGGGTGGTTTTAACGTCGCCCGAGTGATTTTGTTTGGCGGGGTTTTCATCATCACCCTAATTCTTGCCTCCATTGTGCAATGGGCAATGAATAAATTGATTGAAAGCACCGGGCTTTCAGGAACAGATCGTATTTTAGGGTTTGTCTTTGGAGCGCTACGGGGCAGCATCATCTGCATTGCAGTACTCATTGCCATGCGGCCGTTTGTCGATGATACCCAATGGTGGGCCAACAGCCAGTTGATCCCCACTTTTATGAATTTTGAAGAAGACGTCTTGTCTGTTATGGGCTACGCGCGTGGCGCGGTTAGCGATATTACTGAACAATTGTGAGATCTAAGCATGTGTGGAATTGTCGGGATTGTCAGTGGTGATTCGGTTAATCAAGAAATCTATGATGCGCTAACCGCGTTGCAACACCGGGGGCAGGATGCTGCTGGTATGGTCACAACGGATGGGCGACACCTGTTTTTACGCAAAGCCAACGGCTTGGTGCGTGATGTGTTTCAAACCCATCATATGGCTAAGCTGGCGGGCAATTTGGGTATTGGCCACGTACGGTATCCCACTGCGGGCACGTCGAGTTCAGCTGAAGCGCAGCCCATGTACGTGAACTCGCCCTACGGCATAGTGTTGGCGCACAACGGTAACCTGACTAACGCCAAACATTTGCAAGATGAGTTGTTTCGAACCGGCTTGCGGCATGTGAACACCTCAAGCGATTCTGAGGTGTTGCTGAACGTGTTTGCCCAAGAGCTGCAAGAGCAGAAGGCGATGCAACCGAAAGCCGAGCATATGTTTGCTGCGGTGCGTGGCGTGCATAAACGCTGCAACGGCGCTTACGCGGCGGTGGCTTTGGTTATCGGTTGCGGCATTGTGGGGTTTCGTGATCCCAATGGCATACGCCCCTTGGTGTACGGCAGTCGCAAAGGGCCGTCGGGTACCGAGTACATGTTGGCATCCGAAAGCGCGGCGCTGGATCTCCAAGGGTTCACCCTTGAACGCGATGTGGCACCCGGCGAAGCCATCTTCATTAGCGAGCTAGGTGAGCTGCACACACAAGTTTGTAGCGATACCACATCGCTGACCCCTTGTATCTTTGAGCACGTCTATTTTGCGCGCCCAGACTCTATCTTGGATGACGTGTCGGTCTACAAATCGCGGTTGCGTATGGGTGAGTATTTGGCGGCTCAGATATTGGAGCTCTATCCCAATGGTGATCACGACATTGATGTGGTGATTCCGATTCCGGATACCGGTCGCACAGCCGCATTACCCTTGGCTCACGAGCTAGACGTGAAGTTCCGCGAGGGCTTTGTGAAGAACCGCTACATCGGCCGAACCTTCATCATGCCGGGGCAGCACCAGCGGCGCAGTTCGGTTCGACAAAAGCACAACCTTATCGAGTTAGAGTTTCGCAACAAGAATGTACTCTTAGTTGACGACTCCATTGTCCGCAGCACCACCATCCGGCAGATAGTGGCGTCAGCGCGCGCTGCTGGTGCCAACAAGGTCTTTGTGGCCTCTGCAGCGCCCCCTGTGCGCTATCCCAACGTCTACGGCATCGATATGCCCGCAGCGGACGAATTTGTCGCTCACAACCGCACAGAGCAAGAGATCGGCAACCTGATTGGGGCGGATTGGTTGGTCTACCAGCGCATTGAGGACCTGATCAGCAGTGCCCGAGAGGGTAATCCAAACATCAAAGGGTTTGATTGTTCGGTGTTCAACGGCGAATACGTGACCGGAGACATAGACGCTGGTTACTTGCAGCGGCTATCGTTAGACCGTAATGACCTGACGAAACAGACCCGTGACGAACAATACAATTCCGATCAAACCGTTATCGAGCTCCACAACCACGCCTAAGGCCTCCCTCCAGAGCACGGCAAGGGTTAACGATAAGGTTCATGAGCAGCTTCAGCGCCTAACCGGTACGTTGGAGTCGGTTGTGCTAGGCAAGCCAACCCAGATCCGCCTGGCGGTAGCCTGCCTGTTGGCCCGTGGTCATCTGCTGATCGAAGATCTACCCGGCATGGGCAAAACCCTGCTGTCGCATGCCATAGCGATCAGCTTGGGGTTGTCATACAACCGGGTTCAGTTTACTTCCGATGTGCTACCAGCGGACATCTTGGGTGCCTCCATTTTTGACCGCAACACAGGCGAGTTTCGTTTTGTCGAGGGCCCGTTGTTTGCTCAGGTCGTGTTGGCTGACGAGATCAATCGTGCCACGCCAAAATCTCAGAGTGCCTTGCTTGAAGCCATGGAAGAACGACAGGTGACATCCGAAGGGACAACTCGCGATTTGCCCGATCCGTTCTTTGTGCTAGCAACGCAAAACCCCAGTACCCAAACCGGCACCTTTCCGCTTCCTGAGTCACAGCTAGACCGCTTTTTAATGCGCATTGAGTTGGGTTACCCAGAACCGGAAGCGGAACGTGAGTTGTTGCGCGGTGGTGACCGCCGCGAGCTGCTGAAAGACATGAAACCGGCCATTGATTTGGCAGAGTTGAAATCGCTGCAACAAGCCGTGTCGGAGGTTAAAGCTTCGGACCTGTTGATCGACTACATTCAACGCGTGGTGAACCACTCACGGGTTGCGCCTGAATTTGCCTTTGGCTTGTCGCCACGCGGCTCGCTAGCATTGCTTGGTGCGTCTAAAGCTTGGGCCTTGTTACATCAACGCACGCACGTTGTACCGGAAGATGTGCAGGCAGTATTGCCGAGCGTGGTAGAGCATCGACTGCGTGAGGCAGCGGACTTTGCCGGTCACGGTGGGGCAGCCTTAGCCCACAAGTTGTTGACCAGCGTTGATGTGGTTGGCTAAGCGGACGTTCCCATGTCTGCGGCCAGCGCCAATCCTCAACAAGATGCCAACCCCAGTTTGCCCGGTGCAGCAACCGGGACCACCAGCCGTCGCTCCAAGCGTTTTGATCGTTGGCTTGAGGCGCGCATACCGCCAAGCGCATCCATAACCCTTAGCCAACGAAATATTTTCATCTTTCCAACGCGGACCGGGTTTGCCTATTCCGGTTTGCTGTTGCTCCTGATTCTTGGTGCCATCAACTATCAGGCCAGCTTGGTTTACGGCATGGCTTTTTTGTTGGGTAGCCTATTTTTAATCACCATTTTGTACACCTTCCGTAATTTGTCGGGTCTTACCTTTGAGTTGGTATCTCATAGGCCCGCGTTTGTTGGCGAAAACTTAGAGTTCAGTGTTCGGGTGGTGCGACCCAAGCAGCACCCGCGTGAAGGCATTCAGTTAGGTTGGCCGGCGGGTGATAAGCAATGGGCAGAGCTTTTTGAAACCTCTACGGATGTTGCGCGCTTATATGTGCCAGCGGAACGGCGCGGCTTGCACAACCCCGGTCGACTGCTTGTTGAGACCTTTTTTCCATTGGGCCTGCTTAGGGCTTGGACCTGGATTGATCTAGATGCGCGCGGTTTAACCTACCCGAAGCCCATATTTGATGACTATCCAGCCCAGGGTTCCGGCAATCGAACCGACGGCTCGCTTATTGATCCCGCTGGCAGCGAAGACTTTACCGACCTGCGGGTGTATCAGCCTGGGGATCCCTTGAAGCACGTGTTGTGGCGTAGCTATGCTAAGTCTGACGATCTGATGGTGAAGAACTACGCTAGCTATGTTGAACCGCGCTTATGGTTTGATCTAGAAAGTCTGCCTGGTGGCTTAGAGGAGCGCTTGAGCCGAATGGCTGGGCTGGCGCTAAAGGCGGTACGCGAAGATCGTGAATTTGGTGCTCGAATCGGCCCGCGAGTCATCGCGCCGGCGAAAGGCCAGCAACACTTGGATCAAGTGCTGCGTGAGCTAGGTCTTTACGGTGTCCACTAAGGCGCCAGCGGTTGGGGTTGCCTACCAAATCCCGCGTAACTCCTTGGCATTGCTCATGGTGGCGCAGTTGGTGGTCATCATCCCGCACACGTTGCAATTGTCGGTGTGGATTGTCGCCGTAGCGTTGTTTTGTGGCTTGTGGCGCACCCAGATTTACCGCGGCCGCTGGAACTACCCAAACAGCTGGGTGCGCGCTGCATTGGTAGTGATCTCTATTGTTGGGGTAGGGCTTGGCGCGGCCACGGGCGGTTCGATGAGCTTTTCGTTAGAAGCGGCTACGTCATTGCTAGTGCTGGCTTTTGCGCTAAAGCTGCTGGAGATGAAAAACCGGCGCGATGCGTATCTAGTGATCTTTCTAAGCTATTTTGTTATTTCAACCCAATTTTTGTTTGACCAATCTTTGCCCGTAGCGCTCTACGAGATGTTTGCCACGGTGGTGGTAACCGCCGCCTTGGTGGGGCTACACCAGTTGCATTCTCAAGTACGACCGCTGGCATCCATAAAATTGGCGACCTGGCTTATCGCTCAAGCGATACCGCTAACGGTTGTGTTGTTCTTACTGTTTCCGCGCGTTGGACCAATCTGGTCTGTGCCTATGCCGGGCGGTCACCAGACAGGCATTGGTGAGCATCTAACCCCGGGTGATGTAGCGTCGTTATCGCAATCCGATGAGCTGGCGTTTCGAGCGGTGTTTAAGTCGCGCATTCCGGCGCATCGAGATTTGTACTGGCGTGGGTTGGTGTATTCCCAGTTTGCGGGCGGTACTTGGTCGGTAGGTACAAGTGATATCACCGACCTGGATGCGCCCGCTAGGAGGCCAGAGGAAGCCAAACCCCAGTCCGCGGAAACGATGGCTCAAGCGGCCGAAGGCTTAGCCTCGATAGACTACCAGGTCATGCTGCAGCCGACGGGTAGCGATTGGTTGTATGCGTTGGACGTTGCGTTGCCGCGCACGCCCACCTTGTATCGAACCGATGATTATCGGTTGGTGAACAATACGCCAGTACTGTCTGTTATGCGTTACGACGTGCGTTCCTACCCGGACCTGTTGATGAGCCCGGGTGGTTTGTCTTTGCGACAACGCTATGTGGAAACGGCGCTGCCCGAGGCAGACAACCCGAGAATTCGTGAGCTGGCAACCCAGTTGTGGCAGCAAACCGGTGAGGTGGAAGCCTTTGCGAATGCGGTGATGGCGCAAATTCGCGAGCAACCGTTTTACTACACCCTGCAACCGCCCAAGTTACCCAGCGACAACAGTATCGATGCCTTTTGGTTTGATACCAAGCGCGGGTTTTGCACGCACTATGCCGGTGCGCTAGTGTTTCTAGCGCGTGCGGCCAACATTCCCGCCCGCATGGTGGGTGGTTACCAAGGCGGGGAGATCAATCCCATTACCGGGCACTTGGTGGTTCGTCAGTATGACGCCCATGCCTGGGTTGAGTTGTGGGACGAACAGGCAGGCTGGCAACGCTTTGATCCAACGGCTTCGGTGGCTCCGCAACGCATCGAAGAAGGGTTGGACGCGGCACTATCCAGCACCGACCGCGCCAGCTTGCCGACCTTGTCCGCGTTGCGCTTGGCTGATTGGGAATCTCTAACCGATGCCTTGCAGTGGCTGGATTCATTAGAGCATCGCTGGAACTTATGGGTGGTTGGTTTTGATGCCAATCAACAAGCCGGAGTATTGCGTGAGCTTCTAGGTAAGGTTGAGCCTTGGCGTATCGCGCTTGCCCTGTTGTTTACCGGTGCCATTAGCCTAGGGTTAGCAGCTGCCATTGTATTTTGGCGACGACGGGCAGAGCCGTTGGCGCCTGAAGTGAAGTTATTTCAACGCTTTGGTCGATTGGGTGCTTCAGCAGGGGTGCCGCGAGCGCCTCACGAAGGACCGAGCAGCTACCTGCCCAGGCTGGCTCAAGAGAAGGGTTTGGTTGTTGAAGATATGCAGGGGTGTGTCGAAGACTTAGAGCAGGTTATGTACAATAGCTCAGCGGACCAAAACCCGGCAGAACGGCAGCAAGCGCTACGCCGAATACGGCAGCAGTTGCGGCGTTTGCAAGTTCGATTGGCACTGTCTAACTAAGCAGCGCCTGGAGTCCGGATACTTCTAAGCCCTAGTGGATACACTGCTCTATGCGTCGACCGACACCTTGTGTTGGCATTTGCTCCACGACCTACGGTGACTTGGTCTGCCGTGGTTGCAAACGATTTGCCCACGAAATTGTCCAGTGGAACGGCTATACAGAAGAGCAGCGCGAAGAGATTCGCTTGCGCCTTCGAGCGTTGAGCCTAGGTGCGTTGCAGCGCTATCTTTCCGTCGTTGATCCTTTGCAGCTGAAAAAGTATCTAGCCTTGCAGGGCTCAGACCCTAGTGGCCTGGGACCTAATGAGCCGGAGCTTTTGCGTGCTTACGCCTTGTTGCGCGCGCAGCCTCAGCTGGATGCCGCGGAGCTTGGTTTGGAGCTGCACATGGGTTTTGCGAATCAAGGTCTAACCGGGCGCCAGGCGTTGGTGACTGCGGTTGAAGCTGAGTTTTACGCTCGGGCTGAGGCTCAGTACGAACATAACTACAAAGTGACGGTACGTTAAATGAGCGAAGCAGCACTGCTCCCACCGCCGGCTGACCCAGCGGTGGAGGACATATGCAAGTTTTTGCTGGCGCCAACGCCGGCGGCTTGGTTGCGTCAAGCGTCCAGCAACATCCCGTTGCTGCTAATGGATCACGCCAACTGCGAGAAAAAGGCAGCGAGCACCGCACTATCTTTGTTGCGTCGTTATGTGGATCGCTCGGAGTTGTTGCGCGCCTTATCAACCTTGGCGCGGGAGGAATTACGACATTTCGAGCAGGTGCTGGATCAGATGGACGAACGAGCGATAGTCTATGAGCATATTCGAGCTAGCCGCTATGCCGGGCGATTGCGAGACTGTGTGAGCCATCAAGAACCGGCACGCTTGGTGGATACCTTGCTGGTGAGTGCCGTGGTTGAAGCCCGCTCTTGCGAGCGGTTCTACCGCCTGCAACCTTACCTGTCGGATTCGCTTGCGAGTTTCTACGCACGTTTGCTGGCTTCTGAGGCGCGGCACTACCAACTGTACTTAGACTTAGCCCAGCGTTACGCAACGCAACCTTTTGAGGCTAAGTTACAAGAGATCTTGCAGATAGATGCCGCTGCGGTTACAGAGCTGGACACACAGCTGCGCTTTCATAGCGGCCCGTTAGCGGAATCCTAATTAGCTCTAACCTGGATTGTGCGGCTGGCGAACTAGACACCTGGCGTACCGCAATCCAGCCGCAGCGATCCCAGTCACCTAACACGAAGCGTGTGATCTTCTCGTGCTGATGTATTCCAGGCCTGTGGGTGTGGCCGTGTAGCACCTGCGCGCACCCTGCGGCGGTGGCAACCCTGTCTACTTCGCTTACGCGTACGTCCATGATGTTGGCAGCCTTGTTGGCGTTGTTTGCTTGACTTTGCGCGCGCATGCCTTGGGCAAGTTGGCGCCTAGCATCCAAACTTTGGTCTAACACCGAGGCCTGCCATTCGGCTGAACGCAACAGGGAGCGTGCTTGTTGATAGGCCTCATCGTCAAGGCAAAACATATCCCCATGGCTGAGCAAAACTTGGCCATCCAGTACATAAGGGTCTTCTAGCAGTTGAACCCCAGTGCGCCTGGCAAACGGCTCGCCAAACAGAAAGTCTCGATTGCCGTGCATTAAGGCTATCTTGGTTTGCTGCGCCGCGTCCTCCAGCACTTTGGTGAGCGCCAGTGCTAGCGGTCCGTTGTCGTCGTCCCCTACCCAGACCTCACACAAGTCCCCCAGGATGTAGAGATGTGCACCGACGGCAGCTTCAGCCGCAATCACCGCGGCGAAGGTGGTGAAGCGCTCGTCCTGCGGATTGTCTAGATGCAGATCGGACAGGAATACCTGGCGGGTTGTTTGGGTTTGGTTGGTCATGTGATTCTCTGGGCTTAGCGCAGTTGTTGCAGGGCAACCTGTAGGGTGTTCTGCAATAGACCGAGACGCGTCATGGGACCGACGCCGCCAGGCACCGGTGTAATCCAGGAGGCTCGTTGCTTGGCGGCTTCAAATTGAATGTCGCCGTTCAGTTTACCTTGATCGTCTCGGGTGATACCCACATCCACAACAATGGCGCCGGGTTTTACCCAGTTACCATCTATCAGCCCGGGTTTGCCGACCGCGGATACCAAAATATCGGCGTTTTGAACATTGGCGGCGAGATTTTTAGAGAATTTGTGGGCGGTGGTGACGGTGCAACCGGCCAATAGCAGTTCTAGGCCCATGGGGCGGCCAACGTGGTTGGAAGCGCCTACTATGGTGGCGTCGAGGCCTCGAATGGGGATGTTGGTAGCCTCGAGTAAGGCCATGACACCTCGAGCGGTGCAGGGCCGCAGGGCCGGTTGCCGGATCGCAAGCCGGCCTAAGTTGTAGGGGTGGAAGCCATCTACGTCTTTGCTGGGGTCGATCAACTCTACGATGCGCTGAGCGTCCAATTGGTCCGGCAGGGGAACCTGCACCAAAACACCATCGATATCCTTTCTGGCGTTGAGGCCTGTCACCGCATCCTCAAGTTGCTGTTGGGTGGCGTCGTTGGGTAAGTGCAATAGCTCGGAATGAAAGCCGACCTGGGCGCAATCACGCTGTTTGTGGCTGACATAGACATGGGAGGCCGGGTCATCGCCGACCAGCACTACAGCCAAACCCGGCGCCCTATAACCTTTGGCGATAAGCTGTGTTGTCTGCTCAGCGATGCCTTGGCGCAGTTGCTTGGCAATTCGGTTGCCGTTGAGAATTTGAGCCGTCATATACTTGGTTAAGTCCTTCGCCTGATTGTGTAGTGAGATCTATATGCGGTGGGTGAGGGCGCGCAGTCTACCAAAAGAGCCCGGGCGCGGGGTGTTTAGAGCTTGGTTTACCCATCTATTCGCCTGTTTGAGACCTTCTATTTGACCAGCCGCCCAGTACGCCAGTATGATCGCGCCCGCCCATACGTGGGCAAGTCCTTTTAAGGGCAATTTCGGGGTATAGCGCAGTCTGGTAGCGCGCCTGCTTTGGGAGCAGGATGTCGGGAGTTCGAATCTCTCTACCCCGACCAATTTTGTTCATTCGATGGTTCAGCCTAGGCCGGCTGTCGAGTGGCTGACGGTTTGCTGATGAGTGCACCCGCCGGCTAGGTCGAATTTAGTGCCTTCTTGTTTTTTGAAAAGATGCGCCCGTAGCTCAACTGGATAGAGCATCGCCCTTCTAAGGCGAGGGTTGAAGGTTCGAGTCCTTCCGGGCGTGCCAATCGGTAGCAAGTGACCACTGTTCAGCGCTGCTTGCCCAGCGCTGTTAAAGTAGCAGTGGTATTAGAGTTGAAGTTTATGGTGGGCGTAGCTCAGTTGGTAGAGCTCCGGGTTGTGATCCCGGTGGTCGCGGGTTCAAGCCCCGTCGCTCACCCCAAATTTTGGCACCTGCTAGCCCCTAGCCTGCGTGCCTGGCTCGACGTTACTTAGGCTAGGCTGCTAGGCAAACGCCCGCACTGACCCTAGACTGTAGACACAGGCTGAACACACAAACACCCCAAGATTAACTAGAGCAAGACCTTTGGTATGAATGTATCTGTAGAGACCATGAACAACCTAGAACGCCGGCTCACCATCTCGGTTCCTTCGGAAACCTTTGAGGGCCAAATTACCGAGCGTCTAAATAAATCTGCTAGCCAAGTAAAGCTTCCGGGCTTTCGCCCAGGCAAGGTGCCAATGCGTGAAGTGCGTCGGCGATTTGGTAAAGCGGTGCGCGCTGAAGTGGCGGGCGAGCTGATGCAAAGCTCTTTTGTCGAAGCGATCACCAATGAATCGTTATCACCGGCCGGATCACCCAACTTAGAAGTGGTCAAAATGGATCCAGGCATAGATTTTGAGTTCACCGCCAGCTTTGAAGTGTTCCCCAGCGTGGTGCTTGGCAATCTATCCGAAGTAGAAGTGCTGAAGCCTTCCGCCGAGATCAGCGATGCCGATCTTGACGAGATGGTGGAAAAACTGCGTGAGCAACGCAAGACGTTTACTCCGGTAGAGCGTCCAGCGCAAAAAGATGACCAGGTCAAAGTAGACTTTGTTGGTCGCATGGATGGTGAAGAGTTTGATGGTGGCAAGGGCGAAGGCATGACCTTTGTTATTGGCGCCGGGCAAATGATCGAAGATTTTGATAAAGGTGTAGCGGGGCAATCTGCCGGCGCTGAAGTGACCTTTGATGCAACTTTCCCGCAAGACTACCAAGCAGAAAACTTAGCCGGCAACACCGTGCAATTTGAGGTCAAAGTGGTTGAAGTGGCGGAGGCCACGCTGCCGGAACTGGGTCCGGAACTGTTCAAAGAGTTTCAGGTCGAAAGTGGTGAAGAAAGCGATTTTCGTGATCAGGTCCGCAGCAATATGCAGCGTGAGCTGGATACCGCCGTACGCAACCAATTGCGCTCTCAAGTGATGGACGAGTTAGCTCGTCTGCATGAGTTTCCAATACCCAGCTCCACGGTTAGCGCAGAAATCCAGGGCATGAAGCAGCAGATGATGCAGCAGATGCAAATGCCTGCCGGGGCTGGTGCAGGGATGGATCTGCCCGATGAGTTGTTTTCGGAGCAAGCTGAGCGGCGCGTCAAGGTTGGTTTGATCGTTAACGAGATTGTGCAAACGAATAAGTTAGAGGCGGACACCGAAGCGGTACGAGCGCACATCGATACTATGGCAGCAGGCTATGCTGATGCCGAGCAAGTTGTGAACTGGTACTACAGCAACCCAGAGCAACTGCAAAGAGTCGAAATGGCGGTACTTGAAGAGAAAGTGATCGACACCATTTTGAACCAGGCCGTGGTAAACGACCTCAGCTCCAGCTACGCTGATATTATTGCGAACAAAGCTTTGCCGTCGGATGAGTCAGATGACGAATCCGCCGAGCTAACCTCAGAATCCGGAGACAAAGATGAGTAATGCTGACGATTATACGGGCTCTTTAGAAGACCCTAACCACCAGTCGAACCTTGGCATGGTGCCCATGGTGATCGAGCAGACTGCTCGTGGTGAGCGCTCCTTCGACATCTACTCACGACTGCTGAAAGATCGCATCGTGTTTATGGTGGGCCCTGTAGAAGATCAAGTGGCTAACCTAGTTGTGGCGCAATTGCTCTTTCTAGAGTCAGAAAATCCGGATAAAGACATCCATCTTTACATTAATTCGCCTGGTGGCTCAGTAACCGCTGGTATGTCAGTTTACGACACCATGCAGTTCTTACGTTGCGATGTGAGCACCATGTGCATCGGCCAAGCGGCCAGCATGGGGGCTTTCTTGCTCGCCGCCGGTGCAGAAGGCAAGCGTTTTGCTCTTCCCAATGCTCGGATGATGATTCACCAGCCCGCGATTGGCGGTGCTCGAGGCGTTGCGGCAGATCTTGAGATTCAGGCAAAAGAGATTCTGCTCATGCGTGAGCAGCTCAATGGGATTTTGTCGACCCATACCGGGCAAACCACGGAACAGCTCGCAAAAGACTCAGATCGTGACTTCTGGATGAGCCCAACGGCCGCAGTAGACTATGGTTTGATAGACAAGGTACAAATGCCGCGCAAAGTGGTCGGCAAGAAAGCGGCAGCTTAAGCGCTAAGTGACGGCCCCATAAGGGCATGGCAAATGTGGACTGTGCAACTGTGCCACTGTTTTGTAAGCGGTTGTAGAAGCGGGCACAAGCCCGCAAAAGTCCGTATTGGGCTTGAAATATGCTTTGCCAAGCGCCATGGTAGAGCGTCGCATGATGGACATGTCAGGCGGGCAATACGCTAGCCGGTCCAAATTTAGAGGAAACTATGGCAGACGATTCGAAAGGTGATGATTCAGGTAAGTTACTTTACTGCTCCTTCTGTGGCAAGAGCCAGCACGAAGTTCGTAAATTAATCGCCGGACCATCAGTATTCATCTGTGATGAATGCGTAGAGCTGTGCAACGACATCATTCGCGAAGAAGTTGCTGAGAGTGGTCAAACCACCGAGAACGATCGGCTACCCGTGCCGCTAGAGATCAACGAGATTCTTGACGAGTATGTGATTGGCCAGGCGCACGCGAAAAAGGTGTTGTCGGTAGCGGTGTACAACCACTACAAACGGTTGAACTACTCCGGCAAGAAAGACGACGTTGAATTGTCTAAATCCAACATTCTCCTGATCGGCCCAACCGGTTGCGGTAAGACGCTGTTAGCTGAAACGCTTGCCCGTCTGCTTGATGTGCCGTTCACCATTGCTGATGCCACAACGCTAACCGAAGCAGGCTACGTTGGTGAGGACGTTGAAAACATCATTCAAAAGTTGCTGCAAAAGTGCGACTACGATGTTGAGCGTGCCCAAGTGGGTATCGTGTACATCGATGAGATCGACAAGATCTCGCGTAAATCGGATAACCCTTCCATCACTCGAGACGTCTCGGGCGAAGGTGTGCAGCAGGCACTGTTGAAGCTTATCGAAGGTACCGTTGCTTCGGTTCCACCACAGGGTGGCCGCAAGCATCCCCAGCAAGAGTTTTTGCAGGTCGATACTTCCAATATCTTGTTCATCTGTGGCGGCGCTTTTGCCGGTTTGGATAAGGTCATCACAGAACGCTCTGACAAGTCGGGCATTGGTTTTGGCGCTCAAGTCAAAGGCGAAGAAGATCGTAAAACTATTGGTGAAACGCTGCGTAGCGTTGAGCCAGAAGATTTGGTTCGCTACGGCTTGATTCCAGAATTTGTTGGCCGCCTACCGGTGGTTGCAACCTTGGAAGAGCTAGATGCCGCTGCGTTGGTTCAGATCCTAACGGAACCGAAAAACTCGCTGACCAAGCAGTACTCAAAGCTGTTTGATATGGAAGGCGTTGAAGTGGACTTCCGCGAAGATGCGTTGCAGGCGGTGGCTCAAAAAGCCATGGACCGCAAGACGGGTGCGCGTGGTCTACGTTCCATCCTAGAAGCCGTGCTGCTCAACACCATGTACGATTTGCCTAGCAACGATACGGTGAGCAAAGTGGTTATCGACGAGAGCGTGATCAAAGGCGATAGCGAGCCCATGTTGATCTACGAAAACGTTGATAAGGCCCAAGCCGCGCCTCAGGAGTAATGTGCGCCTCTAACGGCGACGGTTAGAGGTACAGACCCCGGCTCGCATAACCTGATCTAGGTTTATGCGGGCAAGCGCAATGCGAGCAACCACCGATCAAGCTGGAGCAATAAGACAACCATTGCTGCACCAACATGCACCAACAGATGCAACAAGCAGAACTTATAACCTATGCTAGGCGTGACCTTGGTGTTGTGGGTGCAAATGCTTAGCTTGTATCGATTCGCTGCCTCTAGCACATTTGCCTGCACTCTTGCTTGCACTCTTGCCTGCACTAACATCGGTGCCTACGGCAATACCGTACCATTAAACGATCCACCTCCTCAGTTGAGGTCCCATCTATCACTAGGATTTACCTGTGTCTGATCTAGTTGTTACGGCCAACCTGCCCACATTGCCACTGCGCGACATGGTGGTGTATCCCCATGGTGTACATCCACTTTTTGTTGGTACCGCTAGCTCCATTGCAGCGCTGGAAGCGGCTATGGCCCATGACAAGCAGGTGTTGTTGGTGGCCAAACGTAGCGCAGACATTGAAGCCCCAAAAGTTGAGGATCTATTTGAGTACGGTACCTTGGCTACTGTGTTGCAACTGCTCAAGCTGCCCGACGGCACCGTTAAGGTATTGGTGGAAGGTGGCAATCGTGCTCGTATTGTTGCGTTGCGCGCCGGCGCCGAGCACCTAGAAAGCGACGTTGAGACGCTTGACGAGCCGGACACCACGGGCGCAGAAGCTCAGGCCCAAGTCAGCAACTTGATGGAGCAGTTTGAACGGTTTGTTGAATCCAGCAAAAAAGTCCCAACAGAGGTGTTGTCGTCGCTGTCGAGCATTGATGATCCGGCTCGGCTAGCCGATACCATTGCGGCCCAAATGACGTTGCAAATTGAAGAGAAGCAACAGGTGCTTGAAGCGCTCGATCTGCAAACACGCCTAGACGTGGTGTTAGCCTTGATCGACTCGCAGCTGGATCTGCGTCAGGTGGAGAAGCGTATCCGCGGGCGTGTGAAAAAGCAGATGGAGAAGAGCCAGCGCGAGTACTACCTCAACGAGCAGATGAAGGCTATCCAGAACGAGTTAGGGGACATGGAAGATACCCCGAATGAGTTTGATGAGCTTAGCGCCAAGATTGAGCAGGGTGGTTTGTCCACCGAAGCTCAGGCCAAAGCGACCAGTGAATTGAACAAACTCAAAATGATGTCTCCCATGTCGGCCGAAGCGACGGTGGTGCGCAGCTACCTAGATTGGATGTTGAGCATTCCTTGGGCGAAACGCAGTCGAACTCGGCGCGACCTTGCCCAGGCCCAACAAATTCTTGATGAAGATCACTACGGCCTGAAAGAAGTGAAGGAGCGCATCATCGAATATTTGGCGGTGCAATCGCGGGTTAAAAAAATCAAAGGCTCGGTGTTGTGTTTGGTTGGGCCTCCCGGGGTCGGCAAAACCTCGTTAGGTGAAAGCATCGCCCGTGCCACCAACCGAAAGTTTGTGCGTATGGCCTTAGGTGGCGTGCGGGACGAAGCGGAGATCCGCGGACATCGCCGAACCTATATTGGCTCAATGCCCGGCAAGGTGCTGCAAAAGTTGGCTAAAGCCGAAGTCAAAAACCCGCTCTTTCTGCTCGATGAAATTGACAAGATGGGTGCGGATTTTCGCGGTGACCCGGCGAGCGCCTTGCTGGAGGTTTTGGACCCGGAGCAAAATAATACTTTTGGCGACCATTACCTCGAGGTCGATTTTGATCTGTCAGATGTCTTCTTTATCTGCACCAGCAACTCGATGAATATTCCAGCGCCTTTGTTGGATCGCATGGAGGTGATTCGTCTACCGGGATACACCGAAGACGAAAAGATGAACATTGCTCGACGTTACCTGCTACCCAAGCAGCGAGAGCTTGCTGGACTTAGCGAGGGTGAGTTGAGCATGGACGATAGTGCCTTGATGCACATTGTCCGCTACTACACCAAAGAGGCCGGCGTACGAGGTCTGGAGCGAGAGGTGTCCAAGATCGCCCGCAAAGTGGTGACCGAGCAAGCCTTGGCTGATTCGAGCAAGAAGGCTGCGCTAAAAACCACAGGCAAGAGCAAATCTAAAACGGGTACCAAGGCAAAGGGTGCCAAGGTTAAACCCTTAGTTGTGGATGAAGCGGCGGTGGAAGCTTACCTAGGTGTGCGCAAATACAGCTACGGCTTGGCTGAAGAAACCAACCAGGTTGGGATAGTCACAGGCTTAGCCTGGACCCAGGTGGGTGGTGAGTTGCTCAACATTGAAGCGGTAGCAGTGCCGGGCAAAGGTCGTCAGATCAAGACGGGCTCTTTGGGTGACGTCATGCAAGAGTCTATCCAGGCAGCTATAACGGTCGTAAGAAGCCGGGCTCAAGCGCTTGGAATATCAGAAGATTTTCATGAAAAATTTGACCTGCATGTACATGTACCTGAGGGCGCAACACCCAAAGACGGACCTAGTGCGGGTATCGGTATGTGCGCAGCCTTGGTATCCGTA
>CALHVX010000014.1 GCA_938036875.1 uncultured Pseudomonadales bacterium | reverse complement strand
TGGTATTTGGCTTGCTCTTTGTTGTCGCTCGCCGAGGCTTAGAGCGTTGGTCTGTTGAAGAGGTGGGGGCGGCCTAGCCTGCGCAGCCAATGCATGCAAAGGGCGTCATCTTACAAGCAAGCTATCGGGTTGTAGGTTCAGGCGCGGCAGCGCAACCGGTGGTGCATCTGTTTGGTCGTATGGACGGCGGGGACACCTTCTTGCTCCGCGATTTTCACCAAGTCCCACACTTTTACCTTAACGCGCACCAGGCAGAGCAATCCCCTATTGCTAGTGTTCCCGTGCCCGGATGGTGCAACTTTGCTGGCCAGCCAGTGCATCGCGTGGATGTGCCTATTCCCAGTGAAGCACCCGTAGCACGCGATCGTTTGCATGCTTTAGGTATCCCTACCTTTGAAGCTGACGTTCGCTTTGCGTATCGATACTTGATTGATCGGGGCATCAAAGGTTCTCTGGAGTTCAGCGGTGATGCCCAACCTGGTGCTACGGTGCCCGGCAACATGCATGTGGATTGGGTGATTGATAACCCCAAGCTGGTAGCGGCGGATGTGCGCATACCACCCAAGGTTCTGGCCTTTGATATTGAGACGGATCCACGCCGGGACCGGTTGCTAGCAATCTCGGTCTATGGAGCTGGGTTAACCGAAGTGTTGCTGGTTGATCCTGCCGGTCGGCAAATGCCGGAAGCCACCACCGGCTATCCGGATGAAGCCAGCGTGTTGCGGCGTTTTATCGAGTTGGTGCGTAGCGCCGACCCGGATGTGATTACCGGCTGGAACTGCATCGACTTCGACCTGCAGTTTTTGGACAAGGTGTCTCAGCGCACCCGTGTGCCGCTCGAGTTAGGCCGCATGCCGGGGAGGCTCAAGATGCGTCCGGCTGTGGGTTACTTCGGCAGCTCCAGTGCCAATGTGGTTGGCCGTTTGGTGATGGATGGCATTGATCTGCTGCGGGGTGCTTTTGTTCAGATGGACAGCTATTCACTGGATGCGGTGTCACGCAAAGTCCTTGGTGAGGGCAAGCTGGTTGAAGGGGATGTTAAAGACCGGGTTGGTGAGATACTGCATAACTATCAGCACAACCTCCCAGCGTTCAGCGCCTACTCCTTGGCTGACTCTCGATTGGTGCTGCAGATACTTGAGCGTTTGGACCTCATTTCTCTGGCGTTTGCCCGCAGCAGGCTAACCGGCATGATGCCGGATCGGGTGGCTGCCAGCATTGCGTCTTTTGACTTTATGTATTTGGCGGAGCTGCGTAAACGAAAGCTGGTGGCACCAACGGTGGGTTCTAACAACTTAGATGGCCGCCAGGTCCACGAGACCCAACTGGGTGGCCAAGTGTTTGAGCCAACAACCGGTTTGCACGAAAACGTGTTGGTGTTTGATTTTAAGAGCCTGTACCCCAGCATCATTCGGACCTTCAATATTGATCCGGTGAGCTTCATCAATCCGGATAACCCAGCGCCAGAAGAGAACCCCATAGACCTGGGTGCCGCCAAATTTTCCCGCACCCCAGCCATTTTGCCCGCTTTGCTCGATGACCTGTTCCCCCAGCGCCAAAAGGCCAAAGATGCGGGTGATGCGGTTGCTTCTCAAGCCATCAAGATTTTGATGAACTCCATGTATGGGGTGTTGGGCGCCAGCAGTTGCCGTTTCTACAATCCGGCCATTGCCAATGCGATCACGGGCCAAGGCCGGCACTTGCTGCGCTGGATGCGCGACTGGTTCCAACATGCGGGGTTGCAAGTGTTGTACGGCGACACCGACAGTTTGTTTGTGTTGGCAGAGCCCGGGTTAAGCGATCCAGATCAACGTGGTGACGAGCTGGTGGAACAAGCCAACGTTGCGGTTGCCCAATATGTGCAAGAGCGTTGGGGTGTGAATAGCGCCTTGGAGCTAGAGTTCGAAAAACGTTACGAAAAGCTGTTTTTACCATCCGTCCGCGGTGGCTCCGCTGGCGCGCGTAAACGTTACGTTGGGCGCAACAAGGGGGTGCTGGAGTTTGTGGGTTTGGAGGTGGTACGCCGAGACTGGACGGAACTGGCCAAACGCGTACAACGCCAGTTGTACGAGCGTTTGTTTGCGCAAGAAGCGGTGGCCGAGTACCTGCAAGAGACGGTTCGCCAGCTACGTGCTGGAGACTATGATGATTTGTTGGTCTACAACAAAGGGTTACGCCGCTCGGTAGATAGTTACACCGCCAACACGCCACCCCATGTAGCCGCCGCGCGTAAGTCCAAAGAGCCACCAGGGCGAATCATCAGCTACCTGATGACGCTGGCGGGTCCGGAGCCGCTGGACAACCTCACCGCACCGGTAGACCGAGAACACTATCTACACAAACAGCTTCGGCCGGTGGCAGAGCCGGTGCTTGAGACCTTAGGTTTGCAGTTTGATCAGGTAGTGGGTGACGACAAGCAGCTAGGGCTGTTTTAACAAGTTGTGATGTTCTAGGTCTGGTCGAAACCAAGGCGTTAACTGATCGAATTTGTGCGTCAGCCAATGGGTTAACGTCGCATCGTTCCATTGGTCTACCCGGATCACCTCAACACGATCTGGTTGCACCTCGCCGTGCTGGTTCGGATTGTAGGTTGCAACAAAAGACTGCTGCACTTCGCGATCCCACCATTGCCCGTTAGGGTCTTTTAAGGCCTGCCGACGCACCTCACCCAGTGGCGCTAAGGTTAGTCCGCTTAATCCAAACTCTTCCTGTACGCCGCGGATAGCACCGTCGAGATAGGTTTCACCTGGATGTAGATGTTCACCAACGCTGTGATCCCACAGCCCCGCATACAAGTCTTTATCCAGTGCCCGTTGATGCACCAGTAGCTCTCCGGTTTCGGTGTATAAAAACACTTGGGCGCTTTTATGCCAGTCACCGTTGCGATGCACCTCGCTGCGCGGTTTGAGGCCGGTTGGCTGGCCGGCGTCATCGAAGGTCTCGAAATGTTCTTCGTTATCGGGCATAGCCTAAACCTCAAGCGGCAAAGTGACGTAGACGGTCTAAAAGGACCAACGGGGGCCGCGACAGAAAATAGTAGCCAATAGTTGGCATCAGAGTTGTTGTTGCCGACGGGAACAATGTCTTCCAACGCTGCAAAAAATGTTGCTCTTCGACAAACTCAGGGAACAGGCCGCCGCTACGGGTAGCCCATACAATCTCTACAGGTTTAGTTGTTAGGCGCTCGAGATTGGTGTTTAGCGCATCGAAGTACTTTGGTGCTTTGGTCAGCTGCGCGGCTAGCACCAGAGCGGGTGTCAGATCAGATGCCGTTCGATACGGAGCGGTGCAAGCCTCCCAGACACCTGGAATCTTAAGCTCGCTAGGTGGTTCGAATATCCAAGCTTGTGGCTTCCGAAATAGCAGTTTGTGGGTGAGCCAAGGAATCTTCGGCGCTAGTTGAGACCAACGACGTGTTGCTGGGTACTGCTCATTTGACCAAGCCCAGGAGTTAGTGATGAACAGCTTGTCAAAAAGCTCGGGGCGGCGTGCTGCAAACCCCAAGCCGATAGGGCCGCCGTGATCGTTTGCAAAAAGGGTAAGGTTCTTTAGTTCTAGAACCTCTACCACCTTTTCTACAGACCGGCTCTGGGCTTCGAGAGAATACCAGTCGGTATTTTTCGACTCGGTGTGGGGCTTGCCGCTCATACCCATGCCGGGCAGGTCGATGGCGATACAGCGGAAGTCTGACTTTAGCGCTTGGATCAGATGACGGAAGCTAAAGCTCCACATAAAGTTGCCATGCAACAGCAGCAGGGTGGGTCCTGTGCCTTCGTCGACATAGTGGATGGGCTGGCCGTCTAGCTCTACCCATCTTGAGGTAAAGGGAAACAACTCGGCGGGAACCGCGAAGGGTCGTTTGTGACTCACTCTGGTGTTATCGATAGAACTCAACGTAAAACTCTACCGGCCCGATGGCCTCCACCTCATGTAAGTTTGTTGGTTCAACCACGCCATAGTGAGATGGCGTGAGCGTAATCTCTTCTATCTCAGGCTCGAGAATTCGGTATAGCAGGGTACCGCTAACAATCACGATGCTACCCCAGGTCCCCGTTTTGGTTTGGTGCGCTTTGAGCAGTCCAGGCGGAATAGTGTCTGCGGTGAAAGCGGGCGTCTTTTTGTAGGCAACCAATTCAGCAGGCAGTGTTTTCATTTAGGTCTCGCGGTTGAGATCGAAAGTGGATGGGCTCCTCCAATGTTACACTCGGCAACAGCGGTTTAAAGGAGCCAAAATGAACGCACTCCAACATCTTACGCGACAACAGGATCTCAGTGCCATTTGGGCTGCTATTGATGAGCAGGGTGGTGTGATCATTGACGATTTCCTTGATCCAGCGTTGCTCCAAAGGCTCCGGGAAGACTGTTTGCCTGCAATAGCAGAACATAAACCCGGTGCCGCAACGGGTCACGATTTTTGGAAAGACTTTCATGGCTCCGCCACCAAGCGGATCACGGGCCTTGCCCAGCTTTCACCAGCCTGGGGTGAGCTGCTTTGTGACCCTATCTATAAAGGCATGGCGGATCAGTATCTGGGTGAAAACAACTATTACCTGAATACGGGCCAATTGATCTGCATAGGGCCGGGTGAAACACCCCAGCTATTGCATCGAGACGAGCTGAATTGGCCCCAAGCAGCGCAGCCGGATCACGAGATCACCATCACGGCCATTTTCGCCTTAACAGATTTCACGGAAGAAAATGGCGCCACAGTGATAGCGCCAGGCAGCCATCGCTGGCCGGGTGCGCTGCCAGAAGTGCGCGCTGATCAAACCTGCCGTGCGGTGATGAAAGCGGGATCCGCACTGCTCTACAGTGGCAAGGTAATTCACGGCGGTGGCCCCAACGACTCGCAAGACCAATGGCGGGTCGGATTACATGCGGGTTTTGTTTCTGGTTGGTTGCGTTCAGAAGAGAATCATCAGCTGACAACCTCGCTAGAAGCCGCAAGGCTTCTGCCAGAACATGCGCAGCGAATGTTGGGCTTCCGGTCTTTTGTCCCGCCTAAGGCGGCGAGATTGGGCATGGTGAACTACGAAGATGCGGGAGCGTTGCTCTAGAGTTGTACTAGAGTTGCCCCCAAACTTGGTAGGTGCCCAACGCGTGTACAACACCGTAGCCCAAACAGATCACAGAGCTTTTGATTAAAAACGGTGTGGAGTGTTGCTGCGCAAAGGTCAGCAAGGGAACGATGGCTAACCCACGCAACAGGTAAACGGCGGTAATTCCAACTAGGGCGATCTTGATCAACGGTAGCTGCGGCATAAG
>CALHVX010000013.1 GCA_938036875.1 uncultured Pseudomonadales bacterium | reverse complement strand
CTTGTTGGTCGGCCGCCATCAGTTTGACTCTGGCACTTGGCTCTGACCCCCATACTTACCCCATCGTATTGACTTAACCCACGCCTGAGCGGAGGATTCTCTTAGAGAGGTTCTATTCCATAGTTACACCGCTGGAGCGACCAAATGACCAATACGCCATACGTGCTCACCACCGCCGATCGGGTTGAAATCCACGAGCTTCCCGGGCGCTACGGCGATTCCATCGACGACCGAAACTGGCCTGGGTTAGACGCTGTGTTTACTCAGGATGCTGTATTCGATCTAACCGGCGTTGGCTCCCGCATCTGCGAAGGGCTAGACGACATAAAATCTTTCATGGAGTCAGAGGCCGCCCATCCACGCACCCATATGATGACCAACATCTATGCCGATTCAGACGCAGACGGTGTCACCATGCGATTTCGGATTGTTGCCCTCATCGGCAAAGGGCGAACGTCAACCGCCAGCTACTATGACAAGCTGGTCAAGACTGACGATGGCTGGCGAACCCAGCATAGGTACGTCTCCAGCCGACGGCGTGACAAGCGCGATGCGGAAGTTGACCTCAATGGAATTTCGCTCTAGCCCGAATGCTCTTGGATAGCTGAGTAGCTAAGGGGTCAGAGCCAAGTGCCAGAGTCAAACTGAAGCATGTCAGCTAATGAAGAGTTATCACCAGTTTGACTCTGGCACTTGGCTCTGACCCCATTCCTCCTCGACAACATCCACACAAACAAGCGAGAATCTAGGTAAACCAAAACACAAGACGCAAGCGACTATGGCCAACAATGCAGCACCACTCATTCTTTACGGCGTGCCTTTCTCCCAGCCAGTTCGCGCGGTCATGTGGTTACTGCTGAACAAACAGCTACCCTTCGAAATGGTCCTTATTAACCCCGGCTCCAAAGGGGACAACGGGAGTCGCAACCCGACTTTCCTAGCGAAAAACCCAGCAGGCACCATTCCTTGCATAGAAGAACCCGAAACTGGATTTACTCTAGGCGAAGCGCACGCGATCTTGGGCTATCTTGCGAGCAAGCATGGCTGGCACGATCTCTACCCTGCGGATCCCGCCCAGCGAGCCAAGGTAGACTGGTATCTGCACTACCACCATCGCAACGTTCGTGATGCCTCTCTTGGGTTGGTTGCCCCAAAAATCCGCAAAGATTTAGACATACCCCAAGCCATGCAAGACGCTGCGCGTAAAACGTTAACCGCCGCATTGCGCACCTTAGAAACCGGTTGGCTGGCAAACACAACCTATCTCACCGGTGAACAACCCAGCATCGCTGACATCGCTGCCTATGTGGAAATTGGGCAACTGCAACCGCAGTTCACCAACGTCTACAACTTTGACGAGTATCCAAAAGTGCAGCAGTGGCTCAACAACATGCAACATCTCAAGGGACACGATGATGTGCACGTTGTACTCAGTGAGCTCGGCGATATCAGTGTTAACGCACCGTCGATGGATGCCATTAAAAATGCTAACAAACGAGCGCTGCAAACACTCAAGCAACGCTTGGCTGAGATCAGCGGATCAAGCTAGCCATTTTGTCCGCTTGGGAGCAAAACGCAGCTGTTTCAGCCTCTGCTGCTCGCCAAGGGCCAAATTAGCTGTCGCAAAAGAGGCGTAGCGTTAAACGGAACTCCTGCGCACCTTTTGTGTCTATAGTTCGTCAGAGTAATTAGCCCTCCCCACAGGGCAACGCTCTTCAGCAATCGTTAGGCTCTACACTATGGAACAACCAATCGGCGCTCGCACCTTAGGTGGTGAGACACAAAGCGCCAAGATCGAACTATTTGATGTGGCTCCACGAGCCTTCAACAACGATGCGATACCCCAGGTGCCACAAACCGGCCCTCATTTCAGCGATATTCTCACCGAGCACAAACTTGCGCTGCGCCACGCCAAACCAGAGGAACTGCAGATCAACCTTGGCAAGCTGTGTAACTTGGCCTGTCACCATTGCCATGTAGACGCCGGCCCCAAACGCACCGAGATTATGACCTGGGCAACCATGGAAAAAATCCTAGCTTGGGCCAAAGCCGCCAAGATTACTCAGGTTGACCTAACCGGTGGCGCACCGGAACTGAACCCACACTTTCGCGAGTTTTGCACCGCACTACTAGAGATGGGCGTGCAGATCACCTCGCGCTGCAACATCACCGTGATGTACGAAGCGGGTCAAGAAACCCTGGCAGAATGGTACGCCACCAACAAGATTCGCCTGGTGTGCTCCTTGCCCTGCTACACCGAAGACAACGTGGATGCACAACGGGGCAAAGGCGTTTTTGACAAGAGCATCGCCGGGCTACAACAACTCAACGCGCTGGGTTACGGCCTAGATCCCGAGCTGCCACTAGACTTGGTCTACAACCCAGTCGGCGCATTCTTACCTCCGGAACAGGAAGGCTTGGAAAAAGACTACCGTGAGATGCTCAGCCAAGAGTTCGGCATCCGCTTCAGCCAACTGCTGGCGATCACCAACATCCCTATCAACCGCTTTGCGCACGCACTGGAGCGTGATGGCGAGTTGGACGGCTATCAGCAGTTGTTGGTCGACAACTTCAATCCACAGACCGTTGACGGCCTCATGTGCCGCACACAACTCAACCTTGACTGGGAAGGCCGGGTCTTTGATTGTGATTTCAATCAAATGCTCAACATCCCTTTAGGCGGTGTCGATGAGCAGCGTTACCTGTGGGAGCTTGATGTCGATTCTGTAGCAAACACCAACATCGCCACCAACCGACATTGTTTTGGTTGTACTGCAGGGGCCGGCAGCAGCTGCGGGGGCAAGCTCACTTAGGCTCCCGTGCTTAACCCAAAGCACCGAAAACACAATGACCCAACACTAAATTCACGCACGCGCAATCTGTGGTTTACCCATGGGTATCGCTATAGTGCAGGCCCATTTACCACCAGGTGTTTGAACCACTCGTGTTACCTCCTATTGCCCAGCGCATTGCTGAAGAACTTGGCGTTCGCGTCAACCAAGTAGAAGCCACTGTCACCCTTCTTGCGGAAGGCGCCACCGTCCCTTTCATCGCTCGCTACCGCAAAGAGATCACGGGCGGCTTGGACGATGTCCAACTGCGCGAACTCAACGAACGTCTGCAATACCTGCAAGAGCTCGAGGAACGGCGCACCAGCGTTCTTCAAGAAATTGATAATCAAGGCAAGCTCACCAACACCTTACGCTCAACCATTGAGTTGGCCGTCACCAAGCAACGGTTGGAAGACCTCTACCTACCCTACAAGCTGAAGCGGCGCACCAATGCCGAGATCGCCAAAGAAGCTGGCTTAGAAAAGCTTGCAGATCAGCTACTTGAAGACCCTAAGCTAGACCCTGAAGTCGTTGCCGCCAACTACCTTTGCGCAGCGTTCACCTCCGATGCTGGCGATAATGCGGGTGTTGCTGACACCAAAGCGGCGCTGGATGGCGCAAGCGCCATTTTGACCGCACGCTTTAGCCAAGATGCCGAGCTACTAGCGCAACTACGCGAGCTGATCTGGCAACAAGGCCTGATGGTCTCCGAAGTGCTCAAAGATAAAGAGAGTGAAGGCGCTAAATTCAGCGATTACTTCGACTACCAAGAGCCAATTGCCAAAGTTCCCCCTCACCGAGCTTTGGCCTTATTTCGAGGTCAATCCGCTAAGATCTTGAAAATTGGTCTGAAAATGCCCGAAGAGCTTGAAATCGCGGGCTGGAACCCAAACTACGGACCCTGCGAGACTCGCATTGCCAAGCACTTTGATTTAGTCGACCAAGAACGCCCTGCGGATGCTTGGATCAAAAACGTCGTTCGCCTGACCTGGCGGGCCAAGCTGTCTTACGCCATCGAGTCGACCCTGTTTTCAGACCTGCGTACTCGAGCTGAGGATGAAGCGATTCGGGTATTCGCGCGTAACCTGCAGGATCTGCTGCTGGCAGCACCCGCCGGCGCACGCACCGCTTTAGGCTTAGACCCAGGCATTCGCACCGGCGTAAAGGTTGCGGTGGTGGATGGCACGGGCAAGCTGCTCGACCACGCCACCATCTACCCTTTCCAGCCTAAGAATGATGTCAAGGGCTCACTGGCAACCCTGACCAGCCTTGCGAAGAAACACAAGGTCGACTTGGTTGCCATCGGCAACGGCACCGCTTCTCGCGAAACAGAGGCGCTGGTAACCGAACTGCAAAAACTGAACCCAGATCTGCCCCTGCAATCGGTGATGGTGTCTGAAGCCGGCGCATCCGTTTACTCCGCATCCCCGCTTGCGGCACAAGAGTTTCCAGATCTTGACGTCAGCATACGTGGTGCGGTCTCCATCGCGCGGCGCTTACAAGACCCACTGGCCGAGTTAGTGAAGATCGACCCTCAGTCTATCGGTGTGGGTCAGTACCAACATGACGTCAGCCAACTGCGCCTGTCACGCTCACTGGATAGCGTTGTTGAAGATTGTGTAAACAATGTTGGCGTGGACGTGAATACCGCCTCAGCACCGCTATTGGCCCGCATCGCCGGCTTGACCACAAGCCTAGCCGAGAACGTGGTCACCATGCGCGATGAGGTTGGTGCCTTTCGTAAGCGCGAAGATCTGCTAAAGGTACCCCGCCTGGGACCCAAGGCATTTGAACAGGCTGCTGGCTTTTTACGCATTGCTAACAGTGAAAACCCGCTAGATGCCTCCGCTGTGCACCCCGAAGCCTATCCTGTTGTGGAAGCCATCCTGGCGGATCTCGACAAACCCATGGCAGAGATACTCAAGCACCCGGCGCTGTTGCGAGAAGTAAAACCCGAGCAATACACCAACGAGAAGTTTGGTCTGCCAACCGTGATCGATATTCTATCGGAGCTTGAGAAGCCTGGACGCGACCCAAGACCTGCGTTTAAAACGGCCACCTTCAAAGCGGGTGTGAACGAGCTGAAAGACCTAGAGGCCGATATGGTGTTGGAAGGTGTGGTCACCAACGTCACCAACTTTGGCGCCTTTATCGACGTGGGTGTCCATCAGGACGGCTTAGTCCACGTCTCAGCGCTCGCCGATCGCTTTGTGAAGGACCCGCATGAAGTGGTTAAAGCCGGGGATGTGGTTAAGGTCAAAGTCATGGAGGTGGACGTAAAGCGCAAGCGCATTAGCCTGACCATGCGCCTTGCCGATCGCAGCGAAGACCAGATAACCGATGAACCCGACGGCAGCAAACCAAAACGCGACGGTGGCCATCAGCGTCATAACAAACAACGTGGCAAGCAGCAGAACAATCAGCAAGGCAAACAGCGGAACAACAATAAGGGTAACGATGGCAAAAATCGGTCGAACAACAAAGACAACGCGCCCGCCAACATTATGGCTAACGCTTTTGCCAAGGCATTGAAGAAGTAGCTCACCTACCGAGCCATTTCTAGCTAGCGTGCCACCTACCCACCGCAACGGTCGCTAGGTTGGCGCGCTCATCTTGTCCCAGACACCAAGCTTTAACGACGCCGCAGTAACCAAGCCGTAGACCAGCATGCCAATTCCGGTTGCCAGAAAAACGGTGAACAACGGCCACTCAAAGACATACACCGCCAGTGCACCCAAGCCAATAGATACAAAAAGACGCAGGAAGGTCGCAATCACTGGCCAGGTGACGGTGCCAGCCCCTTGGGATGCAAAAAACAGTGATAGACCCAAGCCTTGCAAGGCAAAAAACGGCGCTGCGTAACGCAAGTAGCTGCGCGCAGCAGCCAAGGTTTCCGGATCATCAGAAAAAATACCGGCCCACAGATCCGGAAAGGCAGCCAGCAATAAACCCGCCGTGCCTGTTATGGTTGCGGCGGTTGCACCACCGACCCAACCAATACGAACAGCGCGCTTTAACTGCCCTGCACCCAGGTTCACACCAACCAGCGCATTCATGGCAACACCAAGACCAAAGACCACAGGAATGACCAGAAACTCGATGCGCGACCCAATGCCATAGCCAGCCAGCGCGGCTACCCCATAAGCGCCTGCCAACACATTGGTGCCGCTAATGGTGGTAACCGTTGCTATGGGAGACAGCGCAGATGGCAAAGCCACCTTCATGATCAGCCGAAACAAACGGCCTTCTAAGCGCAGCTTATCGAGACGCAACCGCAAGGGTGAATGGGCTCGACGTAGCGCGTAAAGCGATGCGCAGGTACTCAAAAACGCCACCAAGATCACTGAAACCGCAGCACCACTAATGCCCATGCTGGGCACGCCAAACCAACCGAGAATCAGGGTGCCAGACAACGGAATTTGAACCATGGCTCCCAACACCATCAACATGGCCGGAAAACGCATATTCCCCATCCCGCGAAAGATCGAGCTTAACAGCGCCATGCTCCACAGCAGCGGGCAACCGCTAAACAAGATCAAAGCGTAACGCCTTGCCTCACCAAGCACAGCAGGATCATCGCTCATCAGCGACAGCAACGGCTCTAACGCAACCAACACCAACACCAAGAAACTCAAGCCAGCCACCAAAGCGATGCTTAACGCATGCCAAATCAAACGTTCCGCTTCATCGGTTCGCCCGGAGCCCAAAGCTCTGGCCACAGCGCCGGTCACTGCACCACCAAAAGCACCATTGGCCAACATCTGCATCAACATCAGCCAGGGAAACATTAGGGCCATGGCGGCTAGCGAGATGGTCCCTAACTGCCCGACATACCAAACTTCGGTCATGCTAACGCCGGCTTGAACCAAAAAGGCTACCGCGTTTGGGCTGGCCATCTTCAGCAGTAGTGGCAGAGCCGGAGCCGTGAGCATGTGCTGGGTTCGGTCGTTCTGAGCCCTGTCGATCTGCTCTGCTTGTGCTGTTTTTTGCAAAGGGATATTCGCCGTCCGCTGGTGTTAGGCCGAGCGCCAGTGTATACAAACTTATCTTGCCTACCTAGCCTCATCACCCTAACGACTAAGGAAACCCTCTATGACTAAACAACGCTACGTTACCGAGATGGGCATGGGAGTAGACGTCCATGGTCGGGACTACACCAACGCCGCACGCCGTGCGGTGTCGGATGCCATTCGTCACAGCAGCCTAAACTTTTTTACCGCGCTCAATAAATCGCCGCACGACATGAAAATTACGGTAAAGATCGGTAGCCCCAACCCTGACGCTGTGGACCTGTCTGCGGTGGCAGCGGAGCTACCCTATGGAACCGTTCAAGTTGAGGTGGAGCGAGGAGGGCTCGAGGTGGACAACGACACCGGTGGTGATGCCATTGTCATGATCAATGCGGCGGTTTTAGTTTACTTTGAAGACGCCTAACCCCGCCTTTGGCAAGACACCGGCTAGCTGGATCGCTAGCTGGTGTTGGCCTCAAGCAGAGCGTTAATCTACTGCAACGTTGTCCAGTTAACCTTCACCGGTGAGGTGCAAATCGTTAACATTTGCTGGGCGCCGCCATAAATCCCAGCGCAGGTTTGCGGCGGCTCAGCTGGCGGTTGCGGATCGTCAGGATCAGTAGGGGTTCCGGGGTTGGGGTTGCCGGGATCGTGGTAGGTCACCACTAACGGCTCGTCCAAAATCAACGCCTGGTCCGCCACTTCTTGAGAACGCAAAATCTGATCAGTAGACCCATCACCATCGCTGTCCACCGGAAAGGCGCCAGAAGCGTTAGCGGTGTTCAGTACATACAACCGGTTGGTTGTTCCGCCTAGGTCACAAGGTCCAGTAGACGTTTGTGGCTGAAAGGATGTGAACAATACCCGATTACGGAACAAACGCGTTCGCGATAGCACCTTCTCGTTAGCATCTAGGGACAGATACCAACCTCTGTTATCGACATGATTCAGTGCAGCCTGTGCCGCATCTTGCTCGTTTTGGGTGCCACTGGTTATATCGTCTGCCGTGGCATCGTAAAGATTGCTCAATGTTATTGGAGCCGGGCTAGGATCAAGATCTGTTCCTGGCGTGGTACCGGGTACGCCCGTCTCTGTATCAATATCGAACAAAGTAACCACCTTATCACTGATGGTGTTATCCAACGGGTGCGCTCGATAACCCGAACCCAACGAAAGTGCGTAAACAAAGTTCGAGTTATGGTTAAACCGTGCCACGCTTGGCGCATAGAAAAATCGGCGGTTAGTTGCAGCGGTAGGCGTCGCATTTGTCCCACTTACACCAATATCTGCAAGCTTGTAACCAGTAAACTTACCGTTAAAGGCCCAACCGCGGGTCTCCATAATATCGATACGCCAAACTTGACCGCCCATATCAGCAAAATAGAGGCGATCTTCGATACCATTGTTGTTGGTATCAATAATCTTAATATCCGAGGGAATCGAGTATTTCATATCATCGAAACTCGAACCACGCACGTTGAAGTTGGTGCTTGCAACACCATCAATGACGCTAGGTCCAATGGATCGATACAACTGACCAGTTTCAGCACTGACGAAATAGATACCCAAACCTTCATCATCGCCGTTTGCTGAACGCGCAACACCTACATCGTCTTGATCCGTATCGTAGCCACCTGCAAAAACTAGCGTTTTGCGCGTAGTGGTGCCTTGCTTAATATCCGCTAACGTCATCTTTGACCAACTCTGGCCCATCTTGCTAAACCCGGGGGTGGACTGGTCGATTTTCCACAACAATTGAGGATCTGTGGGATCGGTAACGTCTAGTGCGTAGTAAGCTGAACCACCGCGACGCATACCAAAGTACAAATACACTTTATCTGAATTGTTAATGATGCCATCACCATCTAGATCTTGTCGCCAAATGGTTGTGGGACCATCGATGCCGTAGATATGCCCACCACTAGTGGAACCTTGGGACTGCGCATGCAAATTACCAACCAGCTCGTTTGGCATGAAGGCAAATATCTCTTCACCACCAAGGTTGTCACCGACGACATTTGGCCGGTTAACATCAATGGCGTGCAGGAATCCCTGGTTGGTCGCGATATACAACACGTTTCCTGTGGTGCCACCGTAAGAAACAATTTCAGAGCGAGTGTGCAGAGGGTCACCCATCTTCGCGCTGCGAGCAGAGGCGATCAACGCATCGCGATCAACCGCGAGTGAGCCCGCAGGCATACCCAACACTGTTGCCGTAAGCGCAGTATTTGTGGTTTTCAAGTCATGCAGGCCATCATTCAGATCGATGTTTGCCACCTCTGTGGGGTCGGTCATGACATACAAGTTACGAGCGTCAGGCTGCAAAGTTCCGACAACGCCGCCAATTTGCGGCGTGTTGCCGTCAGTCACACTGCTCCAAAAGCTTCTTGATGTTGGTTTAAAAGAAACCTGGCCATCGTCATCCAGCTCTGTAGCTTCAATATCGTTAATGTCATACAACCCTTCCGGTCGCAGGTAGTAACCCTTAAGGTTACCCGTCCATGCACGTTCGAGTTCGGGTTTGAACATCGACAGGTACGCACGATCTCCCGTGGACAAAGTGGCGACATCAAAGGTGGCTGAGAAGTTTCGAAAAGACTGGTTGCCAGTGATTAGAGAATCAATCACATTGTTGAAACTTGCGGTTAGAGTGGTGACATCATCCGCTAAAAACGCTTGTCCACCACCAGCTGCGGCAACGCGCTGCAGGTAAGCCCAGTTACGATCTCCCGCCTCACCAACCAATCCAAAGCCAATGGTATTGGTGGTCACCGTTGAACCCACTACCGATGGCACTTGCGGATTCTCACTCATAAACTCGGCGAGCTCAATCGCGCAGTTGGCAGAGGTGGATCCACCAGGGGCTGCACCAAAAAGTACACTTTGATCTGCGCAGCTGACGCCGCCCACTCCAACACCAGTACTGGTTCCGATCATCTGACGGACCAAGTCAGCGCCCGTCGCCTGACCTCGGTCGACGGTATTCCGCGTTGGCTCACCATCCGTTAAGAAGAGGATGGCACTGTTTTGGCACTGCTCGGTAATTGGTGAGGTATAGTTCGCGTTGCCACCAGTTAGCGTATAGGAAAGTGGATTAGGCGAATCATCGTATGCTCCGGTGTAGGTGTTGTTAGCCGTACTCCAGGTACCAAAACCTCCGACACCACCAGAATTTTCCCTTTCACCACGGAAGTAGCGGGCAACCTCATAGAGCGAATCAACGCTGGGCGTAGAACCGCCATCATTAGAGGCTTGCACCATCCTGTTAACGATATCACCTACGCTCGGCCGTAAAGGCTCACCTGCCGCAACCGGTTCGTTTGGTATATTAGGATCGTAGCTGGTCGCATGCTCATCGATCCCCAGTACCGGCCACTGAACTCCGTGAGCCGAGCTACCAGCGAAAGTGGTTAAACCAATATTAATGTCCGGGATATCCGGATTGGTCAAGAGTGCATTAATGGATTGCTTAAGGATGTCGAGGCGCGAACCGCCTGCGGGCGGATTGCGGTTACCATCAGGCGCCCAGCCCATACTGCCGGATAAGTCCAACACCAACATGATGTTCGGTGTTACCGGCGTGGTGCTGGGGTTGATGTAGACCTCAGTATCGTCCGCCTGCACAGGCAGCGCACCTACGCTTAGTAAAGCGGTCCAAATGGCAATCCGTTGCCATGCTTTTCTACACTGAGTTAACTCAGTGCGAACGGATATTTCTTTGCTCATCAGGATCTCCAATCACTCCATTTCATTCAACGGATCGCGAGCACCTTAGGAACGCGACAAGTCTTATAGCAAATGCCAATAGCCATGCCCCAAAACTGACCATGGGCGTCAAAAAAAGTCCGGGGCTTAACTGGATTCACGCAGTCACCAATCAACAGTTGCCAATCATAAGAAGATGCTCGGGAGAGCAAGTGACCCAGTTCACACTTCGGATTTGAACCAAGTGACCTGCAGACGAAGTGCGTAAGCTTGCGGATAAGCGGTCTTTGCAGGGATTTGTTTGTCCGACAAGAATATTGCCGACAAGCATTTAAGGTCCAGGTTAAACTAGGAATCTTGCCGGATGGTTAGACGCCATCAATACTGCCCCTTGTGGAACTCCAAAGATGCACACCGCCAACCAGGGCTTACCCCTAGGAAACCCCTCCATGGGCCCACATCAATGAAAGGTTGGCTAGCGGTTTTGTTGGTTGCCTTAAGCGCCATGGTTGCCCAGGCGTTCGGTCGCTTTACCTACGGCGTTTTGCTACCGGCCATACGAGATGACCTGCAGATATCGAACAGTATCGCTGGGACCATCGGGGCCACAAACGTTGGGGCCTACTTGCTGGGTACCTTGGCAGTGGCTTGGGCAACAACGCATTTCCGCCTAGTGAGCTGCCTTCGACTAGGCCTCTGTCTGGCCATCATCGGCCTCGCCTTAGCAGCTTATGCCAGCGGCCCCCTATTGCTTGCATTAGGACTGTTCCTAGCTGGTTTAGGCGGGGCTTTCGTTTGGGTCCCTGCCCCAATCATTGCCGCTGATGCAGCACCACCAAAGCACCGCGGTTTAGCGGTTGGGTTGATGGGATCGGGCATGGGCATCGGCATATTGTTTACCGGGCTGCTCAGCGCCAACTTAAGGGCATCCTTGGGAGATGCTGCTTGGCATAACGCCTACACAATCCAAACCTTGGTTGGGCTCATGGTGTTTATAGGCTTGCTGCTTGTTGTGCGCCATAGCCAACAGCAACCTTCTGCAAGCGCGGGTTTTGGCGGCATCGATACCTTGCGCAGCATGCCAGGGTGGCTCCCGCTGCTGCTGGCCTACGCCAGCTTTGGTTTTATGTATCTGCTCATCATCGGATTCTTAACAACCCGGTTAGAAGACGATAGCGGCTGGAGCCCACAACAGGCCTCCTTCGCCTATACCTTGCTCGGCGTCACCATGATTATTGGTGGGCCAGCCTGCATTGCTGTCGCCAATCGCATCGGCCAACGGCGAACCCTAACCCTAGCCTTTGGGTTGTGGAGCGCACTAGTGCTTGTGGTTCTTACTGGCTGGCAACTGCCGACACTCGGCGCTGTGCTTGGGCTCGGCTTCTTGTTTACCGCCATCCCCTCACTGATCACCCTATATGTGGTTGACCATAGCAGCGCCAATGACTACGGCCCTCGCTACGCCGCCGCCACCTTAGCCTTTGGTGTGGCGCAAATGGTGTCACCTCAAATCGGTGGGGTGTTGGCCGACCTAACCGGCTCATTCACCTGGGTATTCGGACTGTCGTCGGCAGTGGGTGTCTTGGGATTGCTGGCTGTGCTGAAATTGCCAAAGTAGCAACCTCACTAACTCGCAGCAGAAATCACAGCCTCACGTAGTTGCTGTGCTGCATGTTCCGGCGTGAGATCACGTTGCGGTTCAGCTAACATTTCATAACCCACCATAAACTTCTTTACTGTGGCTGAACGCAATAGTGGCGGATAAAAGTGCGCGTGCAACTGCCAAAATTTAGCCGGGCTCTGGCCGTCAGCGGCTGCCGCAGGTGCATTGTGCCAACCAAAACTGTAGGGAAACTCGCAGTCAAAGACCGCATCGTAGCCTTGTTGCAAACAACCTAAGGCTTCAGCCAACCGCTGTTGCTGCGCATCGGTTAACTCAGACAAACTCGGCGTTGGTCGCAGCGGTATCAGCAACGTCTCGAACGGCCAGCTTGCCCAGTAAGGCACAACAACC
>CALHVX010000012.1 GCA_938036875.1 uncultured Pseudomonadales bacterium | reverse complement strand
GGTGAACAACGAGTTTGGCGCTTCAGGGTTGAAGTCATCAATCACGTTAAAGTCCGCGGTGAACTCACTAGGTGTGTAGCTGAAGTTACCACCTAAGGTCAGCTGCTCGCTGGGGAACCACAAGAAGTCTGCTTCAACCCCATAGATCTCTGCGCCTTCAATGGCAATTACACTATTCGTGGTGCCACCGGTTGCCGATGCTTCGTAAACCACGGAGTGAACGTTCTCGTAGTCGTAGAAGTAGGTGCTTGCGTTAACCTGCAAAGTGCCGTCACGGAACGAGCCTTTATAGCCAATCTCGTAAGCCGTTAGCTCTTCTGGGTCATATTCGCCGTTTGCACTGAAGAAACCCAAGTTGTTACCACCAGCCCGGAAGCCTGTGGTGACACCGGCGTAGATCAACGAATCGTCTGTTGGTGTCCAGTCGAAGTTCAAGCGCCAGGTGATCTTGTCATCTGTGCGTTCGAATTCACGAAAAACATCCAGGCTAACCGGTAGACCTTCGGTCAGTAGCGGTACGCTAGTGTCATATTGCAATTGACCATTAGCATCTAGGTCTGGTGTTGCCGTAGCCGCATCACCAGCAATCGCACCGCTAGCAATGTTCAATGCCAACAAGGTTGCGCCGGGCAATGGAATGATGTTCTCAGAGTAGCGGAACAACGTTTCGTAAGAATCCAACTGGTCCTCAGCCCAACGTACACCGAAGGTCACAGACAGTGAATCGGTGATATCAAACACACCTTGTGAGTAAGCCGCGTAGGCATCTCGTACTGAACGCGTTTGGTATTCTAAATCGGTGCCAGCCGTACGGGGACCGTGGGGAACTCTCGTGCCGCCTTGGTCACCAGTCCAGTCACCCAACACAATAAACGTGTCAGCTACGCGGGCCTGACCCAATCCTACTTGCGGAGCACCGAAGAAAGGACTTGCTGCGCCAGCAGGGCTTGGCTGAGTGTATCGAGGTTCACCAACCGATGAGAAGTAATCACCACGCTGAGTAATTTTAGCGTTGTAAGCAAACGCACCCGTGGTGAAACTTAAACGATCGTTAACGTCCCAGAACCACTGCAGTTCGTGAGACACATACTCGGTTTCCTGAATCACGTAGAACTGCCGGTCAAAGGTTTGGCTAGCAGTTAAATCGTCATCCGTGATGCGGTCGTAGAAGTAGTCGGTATAACCAAAGATGTACTTGAACGACATGGAATCGGTGGCTTGCCACTCAGCGTCAAAAGTGACTGCTTGGTGATCAAAACGCTCGAAGTTCAAACCGTTGGTGGTGGCACAAAGATCGTCGCCATCAATGTCGTCTCGGTCAAAAAACACACATTCGTTTGTAGGGTTGGGATTACCGAACCCTTGGTTCATACGACCAGTACCGGTGCCTAACGCTGGATCAAAGCCGCCACGTAGACGCTGGGCTTCAACCACTTCACCCGTTGATGGGTTGGTGAAGTTAAAGACAGGCTGGGTTGTATCGAAAAAGTCCGACTGACTGTAGTCCGTCTGAGTTTGATCAATCTGTCGAAAGCCAAAGCTTGGAGAGATGGTATTGCGCTCACCTAAGCCTTCTTCGGATAGCACCACAAGACCACCACCATCAGCACCACCCATCACACGATTCACCGAGCGCTCATTCACGCGCATGTTCATTTCGATGGTATCGGTTGGGTTAAAACGCAGTTGCAAGGTGTAGTTTTCGTCGTTGAGGCTGTCGAGATCGGGACCAATGCCCTTCTCTTCGATGATGCCGTCGCGAGCTCGGTTATAACCGGTGACCCGAGCCGTCAGCATGTTCTCGATGAGCGTGCCAGATACCATGCCGTAGACGTCTTTACCGCTAAAGTTGCTCAACACGCCTTTGAATTCGGCTTCGAACTCATCGGTTGGTTTTTTGTGCAAGAAGTTTACTGCACCACCGACCGCGTTGCGGCCATACAGTGTGCCCTGCGGACCACGCAGCACTTCGACACGCTCAATGTCCCAGAAGCCGCCAGATGAGGCGATGTAGAAATCTTCTGAATAGACGCCATCAACATAAGTTGCCACGCCGGGGTCACCACCCAGAGCACGGAACGGACGTCCGATACCCCGAATAGACAAATCGTATGGGCGAATAACCGTAGATGGAATCAAGTTCTGAAGGTCTGACTGGTTACGAATACCGAAGTCTTCCATAAACTCATCGGTTAACGCCGTAATGGAAATGGATGTATCAGAAACCGATGCTTCTTTGCGTTCTGCGGTTACAACCACTTCTTCAATGCGCCGGCGATCTTCTGCGGCGGCGAATGGCGCTGCAATAATTCCCGTAAGAACTACCACTAGCGCACGCGAGGTGCGTGACAACATTAATTTTTCCCCTAAGTTTTTTAAAGGCCCCCTCAGGCCTACACACTTTTGAAGTGCTGCTAAAGCCACTTCGCAAACGTTTTCTTGGTGGCCACAAAAAACTGCCTAGGCAAGCTCGTATTAGCCCCAACTATTGACGCTTGGAACGGTTGGTACAGACAGTGCGCGTCGTCACTGAAAGTTCTCCAAACCAACCAATTGCAGAATGTACTAGGGCATATCTCTAGATGCAAACCGAATGCACCCCTAACTGACCTAAATTCTTAGGTTTTATGCCGCTGTACGAGGGTTATTGTTGGGCAATCTTGGAAAACAGCAGGACCGAAATATCCCTAGCCGCTTAGCAACGTCGGCCTCGGCCCAGGCGCGCCTACTTGGGTATAGTTGCATAGCTTCGCTAACAGCATGCCTAGCGCCAAGGTATAGCGCCTGCTAACGGGCAGAGGCCCAGCTGGTGTGCCACAAAAAACACGTAACTGGCCCATAAAAGCTTTACCTGACTACAACCGAGCTAGGGACCAGCAAACAAATGACCTGGCTTAGCGGGTGCTAGTGGGGTTGGGAAGCGCGCCACTTGTCGCGCATGCGTAAAATGGAGGATTCGGTGGTGTAGCGCTCCAGCGCCTCAATATCCACCCAGGCCAGGGCTAGCGACTCTTCGCTCACCGCAAAATCGTCGCCTTGCGCCTGCAAGCAGTAACGCACATCAAAATGAAAGTGGGCGGGGTCCTCTTTGCGCGCGGGAATCTCGTGTACATCAATATCAAAAATGTGGGGCGATAGCAGCTCAACATCAAGACCAGACTCTTCTTGCGCTTCGCGCATCGCCACGGCTTGGCTATCCGGATCCCCATCGCTATGGCCGCCCAGCTGCAGCCACATGTCTAGCTTGCGGTGGTGGGTGAGCAGCAAGCGCTGAGCAGAAGGGTCTACTAACCACGAGGAGCCCGTAATATGCCCCGCCCAGCAATCGCGTTCAAAGCAATTGGCGTGTTCTGAAATCAGCGTTTGAAAGCGGTCGATAGTCGTTTGCTCGGCGGGATATCGCGTTTGATACTCCGCCAATTTTTCCAACAGATTGCGCCGGTGCATGGTAGTCCTTATCCTTGGTCGACAATTCTTAAACAACAATTAGTAGCAACACTTAATCTAGGCATGATCTAAACACTATGCCAAACCGGAGGACAACCTATGCTGGCAGTAACCGCTAAGCTAAACGTAATCGCAGGCAAAGAAGCCGAATTCGAGAAAGCCATGCTAGCCCTGGCTGCACAAGTCGAAGCCAACGAGCCCGGCAACCACCTGTACAAGCTGTGCAAAGATGCCGACGGTGGCTACATGGTTATGGAACTCTACGAAGACGAAGCGGCGTTGGCCGCTCACGGTCAGTCTGACCACTTCAAAGCTTCTGGTGCTAGTTTCAAAGGCCTGATGGGTGGTGCCCCTGAAATCGTTCGTATGACGGTCTTAGGTTAGGTAACGGCTAACTCTTTAAGTCCTTCAGCAACAGCTGAAGGACCAACCAACCGACTACTTAACGTCAAACAGCTCCGCCAGCTGGTCGGTCATTGCACCACCAAGCTGCTCGGCATCGGTAATGGTTACCGCCCGATCGTAATGGTGGGTCACATCATGACCAATACCAATAGCCACCAACTCAACCGGCGACTTATTTTCGATCATATCGATCGCGTACTTAAGGTGCTGCTCTAAGTAACTCGACGGGTTCACCAACAGGGTGGAGTTATCCACGGGCAATCCATCTGAGATGACCATCATGACCTTGCGCTGCTCTTGGCGCGTCACAATACGGTTATGTGCCCAGATCAGTGCTTCGCCGTCGATATTTTCCTTCAGCAACTCTTCTCGCATCATCAAGCCCAAGTTGCGCTTGCTGCGCTGCCAAGGGTCATCGGCCGCTTTGTAGATGATGTGTCGCAAGTCGTTTAGTCGACCAGGGTTAGCTTGCTTGCCAGCAGCAATCCAAGCCTCACGTGACTGACCACCACGCCAAGCACGGGTGGTGAAACCTAATATCTCAACACGCACCGAGCAACGCTCTAAGATGCGACCTAAAATATCCGCACACATCGCCGCGATGGTAATGGAGCGTCCGCGCATGGACCCAGAGCTATCAATGAGCATGGTGACCACGGTATCGCGGAACTTCATTTCTTTTTCGCGCTTGTAGGCCAGCGGGTTCATCGGGTCGATGATCACCTGGGATAAGCGTGCCGCGTCTAACATGCCTTCTTCGAGATCAAACTCCCAAGTCCGGTTTTGCTTAGCCATGAGCCTGCGTTGCAATCGGTTAGCAAGCTTCGAGGTGGTGTGCTGCAAAGCAACCAACTGCTGATCTAACAAAGCGCGCAGGCGAATCAGCTCTTCGTTCTCACACAGCTCTTCAGCGCGAATGGTTTCGTCGTACTCTTCAGAGTACGCGGCGTAGTTGAAGTTGACGTTGATGCGCCCGGAATCATCCGGCATGTTCTGTGGTGCTTCGTCGGGATCCGACTCCGCGCCCATCTCGTCCATGTCCATGTCCGCGTCCATCTCCACCATGGTCGCGTCACCATCGGCACTTTCTTCCGCCATGGCGTCTTCGTCTAGCACCACATCCTCTGGGCTAGCTTCGCTGTCGTCTTCCGGCCCTTCGTCTACGGTCTCTGCATCGTCTTGCGCTTCATCCCCTTGGGGCGGGTCATCGAGTTCGCTCGCCAAACCAAGATCCGCAATAATCGAACGACAGACTTCAGCAAATTCATTTTGGTCTTGCAGGCAATCGCGCAGCGCTTCGATATCGTCGTGCGCATGCTCGTTAATGTAGTCGCGCCAGAACGACACAACATTTTCTGCCGAAGGCGGTAACTCGCGACCGGTTAGCTGCTGGCGCACCAGCAAACCCACCGCCACACTCAATGGCGCTTCAGACTCCACGGTAACCGTATCAAAAGCCGCTTGCTTACACTGCACCTCAAGATAGGAATCCAGGTTTTGCGCCACACCTTCCATACGCGATGCGCCAATGGCGGCAACTCGAGCATCTTCGATCCACTGAAACATTTCTGCAGCGGTGCCGCCGCTAGGACTGCGGCTCGCGTGCAGCGCTGCATCGTGATATCGAATCTTAAGCGCAAACTCATCCCCAATACCGCGCACCGCGTCGATCTCATCCTGCGTGCTACCCACGCCAGGCAAAGGCACCCGAATACGATTACCACGCACAGACGGGCTGCCTTGGCCAAAGGTAACCTCTAGCTCATCATCACCCGCAATGGCTTTAATGGTTGCCGTGGTGGCCCGCTTAAAGGGTTCTAACGGGTGTTCCGCATCGCTCATCGTTTGACCATCGGTTGCTTACGCGCTCTTGAGCGCAATTCCTGCAGTGGCATCACCTAAGTCCTGGCCCATGCAACGCTGGTAGTACTCGGCCACAATGGGGCGCTCCAACTCGTCACACTTGTTCAAGAAGGTCACGCGGAAAGCGAAGCCAACATCGCCAAAAATTTCAGCGTTTTGCGCCCAAGTCAGTACGGTTCGCGGTGACATAACCACCGACACATCACCATTGATGAAACCGCGACGCGTGAGGTCCGCAACGCTGACCATGTTGCTGATCTGGCGCTGTCCTTCTGGTGTCGCTTGGAAGCTCGGGGACTTACCCAACACAATGTTTACTTCGGCATCGTGCTCTAGGTAGTTCAGCGTAGTCACAACGCTCCAACGGTCCATTTGGCCTTGGTTAATCTGCTGCGTGCCATGGTAAAGACCAGTGCTATCCCCCAAACCAATGGTGTTGGTGGTTGCAAACAAACGGAAGTGAGGATGCGGTGTGATGACCTTGTTTTGATCCAGCAGCGTCAGCTTACCTTCAACTTCCAAAACACGTTGGATAACAAACATCACGTCTGGACGCCCGGCGTCGTACTCATCAAACACCAACGCCACTTGATGCTGCAGCGCCCAAGGCAAGATGCCCTCTTTGAATTCAGTGATCTGCTTACCGTCTTTCAACACGATGGCATCTTTGCCAATCAAATCAATGCGGCTGATATGGCTATCAAGGTTCACGCGCACACAAGGCCAGTTCAATCGCGCTGCCACTTGCTCTACGTGGGTAGATTTACCGGTGCCGTGGTAACCCTGAATCATCACTCGACGATTGTGTGCAAAGCCGGCAAGAATGGCCAAAGTGGTGTCATGGTCAAAACGATAGTCCGGGTCAATAGCGGGTACATGATCGCTGGCTTCCGGAAAGGCCGGGACCTCAAGGTCTTGGTCGATACCAAAGGCGTCATGCACATTCACCCGAGCACTGGGGGTCAGGCTGGCGTCTAGTTCTTTATTGGTATCACTCACTTTACATACCTCACTTTATGTAGCTCTTGTTGTGTCGCTCCCCTGCGGTCAATCTTTGTCTCAGAGGCAACGGTGCCCTTACAGCGGGCAAAGCCGGTTATTGTAGTTAACCCGCTCGCAAAGCGGCAGTAGCTAGCGAAAATAAAAGTGGCTTCAAACCGCACCTCGGCCATCCTAACCAGATAGCCATTTCTCGCCTCAACTAGTGTAATTCACCAACAAGTAACAGATTTTACCAACCCCAAATGCCCTCCCTCTTCAGCCAAGCTTAAGATTTCTCCTGTAATCTCAAAGACATAGGCGCAAGCACAAACTTGGCATGGTTCCTGATAGATATCTATCCGTAGCGATTGAAATAGCACTTGGCCAAGCGGGCTAGATAAACCGAATCCCGTTGGTCGGCATCTAAACACCAGAACAACCAAAAAAATAATAATAGGGAGTTGATTTGATTCGTCTATTTGCTCGCCACCCTGTGGCCGCCAACCTCACCATGATATTGATGATCATGGCGGGCATCTGGGCGGCCAAAACTATGCCTACCCAACTGGATCCACCGGTCAACATACCCTTGGTGACCGTTGAGGTGAGCTGGCGCGGGGCAAGCGCCGAAGACCTAGAGACCCTGGTCACCACCCCCATTGAGCAGCAGCTGCGCAACCTCAAAGACCTTAAAGATCTCAGCTCCTATACCATTAACGGCTACACCAGTATTCGCGCCTGGTTTGAGCACAACGCCGACGTTAGCAACGCCTTGGACCAAGTGAAGCAGCGTGTGGCCAGCATCCGTAACCTTCCCGTAGACATCGAGCCACCCGTGATCCGCCGGGCTATCGACCTAGAGCCCATTGCAAGCGTTTTGATCAGTGCGCCCGGCAACCTGGCAGATTTGGTGCCATTGGTCCGCAGCATGGAGCGTGAGCTGTTGGCTCGAGGCGTCGAAGCGGTGGAGTTCGACGGCTTGCCAGCCGAAGAGATTGCTATCTTGGTTAGCAGCAAACGCCTGCAACAGATGGGAATGACGCTTAACGAGGTCGCCGGAGCCGTGGCGGCCGTGAGTCAGAACGTTCCAGCAGGCAACTTGGGCGCAGGCCAAGGCTCTGTGCAACTGCGCAGCTTGGATCAACGCCGAGACACCGACGGTTTCTCACAGCTAACCATTGGTATCGGTGAAAGGTTATATCAGCTCGGCAACTTGGCTGAAGTCATCCGACGCGCCCAACCCGGGCAAGCTCAACTCACCAAAGACGGTGCAGCAACCATCGAGATGATGCTTTGGCGCGATACCAACGCTGATGCCTACGCCAACGAGATGATCTTGCAAGACTGGCTGGCCGAAGTACGGCCAACGCTGCCACCGGGTGTGGTCATCCAGCAAGATTTCAGCGTGTGGCAAATGCTCGGCGCCCAACTCACCATGATTATGAACAACGGCCTATCTGGCATGGTGTTAGTGGTGGGCGTGTTATTCATGTTCTTGAATAGCCGTGCCGCTTGGTGGGTAACCATCGGCATACCGGTCAGCTTTGCGCTGGCCATGGCGCTGTTCTACCAGATCTTTGGCTTTGGTATCAGCATCGTTGCCTTGATTGGTTTGATCATGGCGCTAGGTATTGTGGTAGACGATGCCATTGTGGTGGGCGAAGACATAGTCACTCACTACGAAAATGGTGCAACCCCAGAAGAAGCGGCGATTCGTGGTAGCGAACGTATGTTCCTGCCGGTGATGACTTCATCCCTTACTACCCTAGCCGCCTTTCTGCCGCTGATTATTATTGGCGGTGTGTTGGGGGATTCGATTCTTGCGTTGCCCACCGTACTGCTGTGCATCATTGTTGCCTCACTCATCGAGTGCTTCTTGGTGTTACCCGGTCATCTACGTACCTCCCTCGCCCATGCCAAGCCACCGGGTCCCAACAGTTGGCGCGTACGAGTGCAAAACCGCTTTTATCGGTTCCGTGATGAGCGCTTTATACCCACAGTGCGCCTCGCCTTTCGCTATCCGGTGACCACCGTTGTCAGCGCGGTTGGCGGTGTGCTGCTGGCTGTTGCACTGATCGCCAGCCAACATGTGGGTTTCAATCTGGTCACGGGTTTCGACTTTGAGTCGCTCACCGCAAACGCAGAGTTCGCCGCCACCACCAAGCCCAGCGAGCGCCAGGAATTTGTGCAGCATCTAGAAACCACCTTGCGTGAACTGAACGAAGAAACCGGTGGTAGCAACATCAGCGGCTGGACCACAAAAACCAATACTGCCAGGTTCAACCAACAGCGCGTGACCGGCGAGCAGTATCAATCCATGCAAGCCAGCTACGCCTTTGAGGAGCAGCGCACCTTAGACCCTGAGACCTTCCAAGCAATGTGGCGCAAACGCATCACCCAACCGGCCTATGTGGAACGCTTTACCTTAGGCGTAAACGGCGGTGCTGGTGGCGGCGACCCCGACATCACCTTGGTACTACGAGGCGAAGATGTGAACTCCCTTAAGCAAGGGGCGGAAGCGCTTGCCGCTGCATTGGAGACCTACCCAGGCGTCAGCAACGTGATCGACAACCTCCCCTATGGTCGGGAGCAGGTGATCTTTCGCTTGTTACCACGCGGGCAAGCCATTGGCCTCACCTCAACCCAGATCGGCCGCCAACTGCGAGCCGCCTACAGCGGTGAGCGGGTTCAGATATTCAACGAAGACACCAGCGAGGTTGAGGTACGCGTCATGCTGCCGGATGCGGAGCGCGAAGACATCGGCCAACTGCGGCGCTTCCCCATCGAAACCCCAAGCGGCGAGTTTGTCGCCTTGGGCAACGTTGCAGAGCTGTACAGCAGGCGCGGTATCGATGTGATACGTCATCGCAACGGGCAAATGGCGGTAGCGGTTAACGCAGATGTAAACACCGCAATCAACAACACTATCTCGATCATCAAAGACATCAAAGAGCAGGTACTGCCAAGCATTCTCACCAAGCACAATTTGCAGTTCGATTTAGGCGGTAGATCCAGAGACGACGAGCAGCTGCTAAGCGTCATGGCCTTGGGCGGTATGTTAACCCTGGTGTTGATTTATCTCATTTTAGCCTGGGCGTTCTCTTCATACTTATGGCCTATGGCCATCATGCTTGCCATTCCTTTCGGTTTTACCGGCGCCGTATTTGGTCACTGGGTGATGGGCTGGGACTTTGGCGCCATGTCGTTACTCGCCTTCTTTGCTCTAACCGGCATTGTGGTTAACGACTCCATCGTCTTGGTTACCTTCGTTCGAGATGCACTGGACGAAGGTGAAACGTTGCCCCAAGCCTTAGAGAAAGCGGTCCGCTCGAGATTTCGCGCCGTGGTTTTAACCTCCTTAACCACGGTTGCTGGATTGGCACCGCTATTATTTGCCCACTCAAGCTTGGATTTGTTCTTCTCGCCTATTGCTATCACCTTATGCTTTGGCTTGTCGTTCGCCACGCTGTTGGTGCTTATCGTGATACCTACCTTGCTACTGCTGCTAGAAAACGCACGTGCGCGAGTCCAACACTGGCGCCGCAAACTAACAACAACGCATAACCCGAATCCCAATCGCTGGCCAACAGCAACGTCAGCTGCCATGGAGGTTTCTAATGACCAATAAGGTAACCAATGAATTGCCCAACGACATGATGACCAACTCTCATCCAGAGCAGGGGCAACCCTGGTGGCGCTACCGACCAACCACCCAACGAGGCAAAAGTTGGTTTGCAAGCGCCCTGATTTTGCTGGCCGCATTGCTGATCAGCATCCTCATCATGGTGACCGGCCCCAGCAGCACAGCCCAAGCGCCAAAAGAAAAAGCTTGGCCTGTATCCACGTTGCAAATCTCTAGCGGCACCATAGAACCTAGGTTTCGCGCTTTTGGTAAGGTTGCTTCGCGAGCGGTTGCAAAACTGTCCACAGATATCTCAGCAACGGTTGCGCAAGTGGTGGTTAGCGAAGGCCAAAGAGTCAACAAAGGTGAGCTGTTGGTTGCCTTAGATGATGCGGAGTACCAACTTCGACTGGTTGAAGCAAAAGCAGACTTGGCACAACAGCAAGCCAACTTAGCATCCATGCAAGCAGAGCTGCGCCACATCAAAGGGACCGCTGAGCAACACGAGAACATGAACCGCATTGCGGCCGCCAAGTTGGCGCGCCATGAGCAACTGATGCGCGACCGGCTTATCAGTCGAAGCCTGTACGACGAGGCGGTTAGAAGCGCCAGCCAAGTAAGCATCGACTACCAGCGACACCAACAGCAACTGGCAGAGCTACCACACCGCTTGCTTGCAGCAGAAGCACAAGTGGCCAAAGCCAACGCTTTGTTAAGCCGAGCAAAATTGAACCTCAGCAAGACCCAAATCCTGGCCCCGTTTAGCGGCCCGATCCTGTCGGTCAGCGCCGCCGTTGGCGACCGAATGCTGCCCGGCGCCGTGGTGGTTACCTTGGCTGATGCCGGCGCCTACGAGCTGCGCATTCCTATGCCCGAAGCTTACGTTGGACCTTTGCAACAAGCACTGGCGCAACAACCCAAACCCACCATTGCAGGCAAGACGGATGCGGGCCAAGTATTCAACCTAAACCGTTTGGCAGGCGCGGTTTCAAACGGCCAATCCGGTGTTGATGCGTTTTTTGCGCTGCAAACACAAGCCGGTGTCGCTTTGCCCGCCTCCGGCCAGGTGCTCGAGCTTGAGATCACCCTACCCGCCATGCACCAAGTGGTTGCCTTACCCCCCCAGGCAATCTACGAAAACCAGCGGGTCTACCAAGTGATCAACGAACGCTTGCAGCCCATCAACATTGAACGGGTCGGCGAAACGCGCAATGCAGAAGGTGAGTACCAAATATTGGTAAGCGCCCCGCAGCTTCGCGATGGCCAGCGTGTCATCACGACCCAGCTACCGAAAGCTATGCAAGGCCTACTGGTTCAACCAACCACCCAAAGCGTTGAGATTCTGAGCAAAAACGATGTTGAGCAAATCAAGGAGATAACCGCTGAACCTTTCGCACCTGTGGAGCCAACCTTGCCCCACCTCAAAAACCAGGTCGAACCTGCGGTTTTGGAGCACAGCACTACCCCAGCACCAAAGCGCAAATCTTCATCGGTTGTGGTACACCCAACCCTAGTTTGAACGCCTGTGTGCTAACTCTGTGCTAACGTTGGGCACATGACACAACAACTAGATTTGTACTACACCATGCGTTCGCCCTACTGCTACTTGGCGACGCCAACGCTGCAACAGTGGGTGGCCAAATACGATCTGCAGGTCGATCTAAAACCCGTATTCCCGCTGGCGGTGAGCGATGCAACGTTCTTTGAACGGGTGAACCCCTTGTGGCCTGCGTATCTCGCTAAAGATACAGCCCGCACTGCCGCCCGCCTGGGCATACCTTTTCGTTGGCCTAGACCCGACCCTATTGTGCAAGACATGCAAACCCGCCAGGTGGCCGCAGAGCAACCGCACATCGGCCGCCTAACCCGCTTGGCACAACTGGCCGCGGAGCAAGATCGCGGCTTGGACTTTGTCAGCGCCGTGAGCGCTTTGTTGTATAGCCCTGAAGTGGATGGTTGGGATACTGGAGACCATTTGCACAAAACCATTGCCGCAATCGGGTTAGACCTAACAAGCTTAGATAAGACCGCTGCCGCAGAAGCCCAGCGCCTAGATGCATCGATACGGTTGAACCGAGAAGCCCAACTCGCCAGTGGTCACTGGGGCGCCCCCTTAATGGTGGTGGGTGACGACATTTTCTTCGGCCGGGATCGCCTGGATGATTTGCTTTGGCATCTACAAAACCTTGGGCTGCAAGAGCGCGTCTAGAGGCGGAGCAAATTCTATGGAGCTGGTGAGCGTGAACCTCGGCAGGGTCGAACCACAGCGCAACGCACGCGGCAAGATTGCCTCAACCGGTTTATACAAACGGCCGACGCTGCAGCCGGTCACCGTTGAACGGTTTGGGTTAACCGCTGGCGGTATCAAAGATGCCAGCGACTATCGGTCAAGGGAGCTGGGAGATACCGCCGTTCACCTTTACGCTCTTGAGTCTTACGCCGCCTTAAACCAACGTTTAGACAGTCCACTCCCCGTCCCATGCTTCGGCGAGAACCTAACCGTTGCCGGTTATCCAGAGAGCGAGGCGAGAATTGGCGACGTCATACGGTTCGGCTCGGCGCTACTGCAGGTAAATCAGCCTGTTGTGCGTTGCTCTTGGCCAACGACCCTGGCTGCCGAACCAAGGCTCACCAAATGGGTCACCCAAACTGGTTTAACCGGTGTTTATCTGCACGTTTTGCAAGTTGGAACGCTGCAACAAGGTGATGAGCCGGTGCTAGAAGACCAGGGCAACCCAAAATATACGGTTGCCTACTTGAACCAGGTCCTCAATGAAAGCAAGCAACGGCCATTAGAAGCCGCTGAACTGCTGAAGTTGCCGCAGCTAGCGGAGCGCTGGAAAGTTAGCCTGCGCAAAGCGTCTAGATGATCGCAACGGCCTCCCCCTCACGCATCCACATCACCGGCAATGCCGGGTCCGGAAAAACCACCTTAGCTATCGCTCTAGGTCAACGGCTACAGCTACCCGTGTTCCACCTAGACAGCGTTGTCTGGCAACCGCACTGGAAAAAGACACCCCCAGCCGAACGACAAAAACTTGAGGCTGCCATGTGCGAGCCAAAGGCTTGGATCATTGAAGGGGTATCGGAACAGGTGCGACAACGTGCTGATCGTGTGCTGGTGCTCGACACGCCAACTTGGCAATGCCTTGCTCGCGCTGGTAAACGGAACCTGCCTTATGCGTTTCGCTCAAGACCTGGACTACCCGAGCATTGCCCAGAAATTTTGATCCTGCCCAGGCTTTTGCGCATCATTACCCGGTTCCACTCAACCATTCGCGCAGACTTGGTGCGCGAATCCAGCACCTCAACCAAATATCGTTGGCTTGGCGCGACCACCACCGCACACGAAGCACAGGAGCAACTTCTATGAACAAAATTGATATGAGTGCGGCAGAGCCTAGCTATCCAACGCCTTACTACGCCGTGATCTTCAGCTCGACGCTGACGGCTGAAGATCCCGCTTATCAAGCAACCGCAGCGCAGATGGAAACCTTGGCTGAGCAGCAGCCGGGCTATCTAGGCATCGAAACCGCCCGCTCGGGCATGCAAGGCATTACGATTTCATATTGGCAAACCCTAGAAGCGATCAAAACCTGGAAAGCGCAGCTAGAGCATCAGACGGCGCAACAGCGGGGTCGCGACTTTTGGTATCAACATTACCGGGTGCGCATTGCAAAGGTAGAGCGGGACTACGAATTTACCGCGGACCCTGCGCAAGGATAGCGGTAGCGGGCCTTACGGCTAGAAACGACGTCGAAATTGCTTGGACTGCTCTAGGCCTAGCAGTGGCTGGGGTTGCCGTACTTTATCGTCACCGGCTAAACGAAGGCACCAGCGCTCAAGGGACTGCCATTCATCCCCCAACAACTGCCCTTTACCTTGGGCGTCAATGAGGGCTGCTTCAGCTAACGCGTTCCAGATCGAATCACTGCTGTGACGTCGTTTGAATTTATCCACTAAGGGTTGCCGCTGTGGCGGCCCAGAGTAGCCCCCACTGGCAACGCCGCGAAGCTGGCTGGTCAGGGCCCCCATAATTGCAAAGATGGCTATCCCTTCTGCCTGCAGCCCCCGCAGCATGCGCGAAATACGTCGTCCATCACCAGCAAAGATGGCATCAAGCAGCTCAAACACATCGTAGTGGCTAGCATCTTCTAAAACGCTCATGAGGCTGTTTAGGTCAATGGGAGAGGGTAGCTCCGACAGCTTCAACTTCGCAATTTCTTGTACCGCTGCCAGCAAGTTACCTTCAACTCGCTCTACCAAGTAGGACAGCGCTTCTGGACGTAGCTGCAAGTCCGCCTGGCGCAGCCTGCCTTGCAACCAGCGCGGCAGCTCGTTAATGCCAATAGGCCATATCAACAAGATAGCACCAGCGGAGTTCAGCGCCTTAAACCAAGCGGATTGGCGTTGCGCGGGTTTGAGACGTCCACAGCGCAACAGCAGCAAATTGTCTGGTGATGGGTTTTTTGCGTACTCCCGCAGCACAGCTGAGGCGTCTTTATCTATCTTTGCATCAGGTACCCTGACATCAAGAATGCGGCGTTCGGCAAACAACGACATAGAAGCGGCGGCTTGAATCAACTCCCCCCATTGAAAGGTTCTGTCCGCGTGCATGACTTCTCGCTCGCTAAACCCTTTGGCGCGAGCGGCACCCATCACTTGGTCGCAGGCTTCCTGGACCAACAAGGTCTCATCACCGCTGATCAGATAGATGGGCGCAAGGCGACTTGCTAGATGGCTTTGAAGATCGTTACCTTTTAGTTGCACAGCAAATCAACCGGCTATGTGGCGCTGGGGTTTTGGTCTGAGTCTTTTATGGGGCCAGGTGTTGCTCCTTGATCCTGCACTGTCACTACTTGGTTGATCGCTCGCAATATCTGCTGGACCACATCGGCACGCATTTCACCTTTCAGAATGTTTTCTTCTTCGTTGGTACCCATTAGGTTGCCGCGATTGACGCGAAACACACGGCGGACTCGAATCCAACGAGGCTCAATCAACTCCACACTCTTGCTGTCGAGCAAACCATAGTTCACTTCCAGCAAGAGCTCGTACTCCGCAGCTCGAGCATCACCGCCCACGGATATGCTGCGCCGGTTCTGGTTCGCCTGTTCCAACTGCACTTGCATCTGCGGGGTGCGCCCCGTGTCTGCGCGGGTCAGCAAGGTCACACCCGTTTGGCTAATGGCTCGCTCAAGATCTGCGCCTATTTGCCCATCGCTGGTGTTGTTGGTCACCAACATGCTTTCAATATTGCCATCGAGCTTCCAGGTTCTCAGCTGGAAACCACAGCTACTGAGCAGACCTACACACAAAACCAAGAACAAAGCTTGCAACAGGCTGGACACCCAACCGATGCGTTGGGTGTCGCAGAAGATTTGCTTCGAACCGCAGCGCTGCATGAATCGCTCCTAACCAAACACTAGGTTGATGAGTTTACCGGGAATAAATATCGTCTTACGCAAGGTCTTGCCCTCACCATGACGAGCCACATTGTCTTCCGCCAATGCTAGTGCTTGCACCGCCTCTTGATCCGCATCCGCAGCAACCTCTAAGGTCGCTCGAACTTTGCCATTCACTTGCACAGCAACTTTGACACTAGCTTGCACTAGCGCGCTGGCATCAACGGTGGGCCATGCGCTTTCTACAACAAAACCCGGCTGCTTCAATGCCTCCCACAAACTCTGCGTAATGTGTGGCGCAATGGGTGACAAGATTTGCACGGCAAAGGTCAAAGCCTCCTGAACGACCGCCCTATCTGCGTGATCACCTGCCCCTTCCTTAGGCAGGCCTTTGGCAACATCTCGCACCGCAGAAACCAATTCATGGACTCGAGAGACAACGGTATTAAACTGACCTCGACGTCCGTAGTCGTCTTCTGCACGCTGTAGGGCATCGTGCGCGACTCGGCGTAACTGTTTGCCAGCATCGCTTACGGCATCAACATCTAACGCAGGTATCGACCCAAGGGATAGATGCTCTTGGACCGCCGTCCAAAATCGCTTCAAGAACCGACCCTGACCTTCTACCCCAGCCTCGCTCCACTCAAACGACTGCTCGGGGGGCGCGGCGAACATCATCGCGGTACGCACCGCATCAGCTCCATACTTCTCTAGCAATGCTTGAGGATTACCCGCATCACCAGACGATTTAGACATCTTCTTGCCGTCTTTGAGCACCATGCCCAACATCAGCAAACGTTTGAACGGCTCGTTGGAATCCAACAAACCTTCATCACGCATCAACTTATGGAAGAAGCGCGAATAAAGCAGATGCAAGATAGCGTGCTCAATGCCACCGACGTAGTGGTCCACGGGGGTCCAGTACTTAGCCCGCTCATCTAACATAGGTGAGTTCGAGTTAGGCGAGGCAAAGCGTGCGTAGTACCAAGAAGACTCCATAAAGGTGTCAAAGGTATCCGTTTCACGCTGGGCGGCACCACCACACTTGGGGCAAGTGGTCTTTAAAAAGCTGTCCATGGTTTTCAGCGGTGAAGACACGCCTTCAAACTGCACATCGGTAGGTAGTACGACCGGCAGCTCAGACTCTGGGACCGGCTGCACACCACAATCAGCACAATGGACCATGGGCACTGGGCAACCCCAATAACGCTGACGGCTTACACCCCAATCGCGTAACCGATAATTGACCGTACGCCGACCCGCATTTTTCTCGACCAACGCTCCAGCAATTGCATCAAACGCGGCGGCAAAATCTAACCCATCGTAGTCACCGGAATTCACCAACACACCGTGGTCAGTGTAAGCAGCAACCTTAAGGTCGCAGTCAGCATCATCTGCGGGCGCCACTACCTGCACAATGGGCAAACTATATTTTTGTGCAAATTCCCAATCGCGTTGGTCATGGCCGGGTACCGACATCACCGCACCGGAGCCATAATCCATCAACACAAAGTTCGCAACCCAAATGGGTAGCAACTCACCGGTCAGAGGGTTTTTTGCCTGCAAACCACAGGCTTGCCCCTCTTTCTCCATGGTGGCCATCTCAGCTTCTGCTGACTTCACGTTTTTAACCCGAGCGATGAAGCTCGCCAGCTCGGGGTTATTTGCTGCTGCCGCGGTCGCTAACGGGTGCTCAGGAGCAATGGCGACGTAGGTGGCACCAAGCAAGGTATCCGGACGGGTGGTGTAAACCGTTAGCGTGCTGGCATCTGCTGGCGTCTCAATATCGGCATTGGGTTCCAGGGTAAAGTCGATCTCAACCCCTTCGGAACGTCCTATCCAATTGCGCTGCATGCTCTTCACCGATTCCGGCCAGCCAGGCATGTCGTCTAGCTCATCCAGCAGCTCTTGAGCATAAGCCGTAATTTTAAGATTCCACTGGGGCATCTCGCGACGCTCAATGAGCGCGCCTGAACGCCAGCCGCGACCGTTCTCGACCTGCTCATTGGCCAACACGGTTTGATCCACCGGGTCCCAGTTAACCGTGCTGCTTTTGCGGTACACCATGCCTTTCTTGTAGAGCTGCAAGAAGAACCACTGCTCCCAGCGATAGTACTCCGGGTCACAGGTGGCAAACTCTCGAGACCAGTCCAAGCCAAACCCCAGGCTCTTCATTTGCCCACGCATGTAGTCAATGTTGTCCTTGGTCCAACTAGCGGGTGGGATCTGGTTCTTGATCGCCGCATTTTCCGCCGGCAGGCCAAACGCATCCCAACCCATGGGTTGCATCACGTGCTTACCCTGCATGCGTTGGAAGCGGTTGATCACGTCCCCCAAGGTGTAACAGCGCACGTGGCCCATGTGCAGCTGCCCGCTGGGATAGGGGAACATCGCCAGACAATAAAACTTGTTGTCTGGATCCGCTTCGCGGATCTGCTCGTCTGATGCTTCAAAACACTGAGCGGCGTCCCACTGGGCTTGCACAGCGGGTTCTAGGTCATGTGGGTTGTACTCGGTGGACATAAGGCTGATCTAACTGGGTTGTTGGCCACGAAGGCTTGATGCGCGCAAGGATACCACCACCAATGCCAGCAACACGATCAAAGCCAGCACCCAAAGGTTGCCCCAGCGGCTGTACGGGGTTAATCCTTGAATACTGCGATACGAGCCCGCCAGCACCCCAAACTGAAAACGGGGCAACTTTTGCACCAGCTGTCCTTGCTCATCAATAATGGCGGTCCAGCCTGTCTGGGTCGAACGAAGTACGTATCGCGCATTCTCCTTGGCCCGCATCTGCGCAATCTGCAAGTGCTGATCGGGCCCTAAAGAGGTCCCAAACCACGCATCATTACTCACCGTGAGCAAAACGTCTGCGGATACTCCACTGGTGCCGCGAACCTGCTGGGCCACCAAAGCGGGGAAGGCTATCTCGTAGCAGATGGCCATGGCGCCCCGGTCCTCACCTAGGGTCAGCAATGGCTGCGCTCGCGGACCGCTGCCCGAGCTCGACATCGGCAGATCAAAAAAATCGATCAGCCCACGCAGCAGGCCTTCCAAGGGGACATATTCACCAAAAGGTACTAGGTGATGCTTTAGATACCGCCCTTGGCCCGCACCAACCGCGCGTACCCCGTTGTAAAAGGTGTACTCATCACCCGGTATGGGCTGCACAACCGGCACCCCGAACACCAAGGTGCTGCCCGATTGTTCACCTCGACGCTGCCAGCGCATCAGCTGGGACCCCACTTGGTGCTCAAAATAGGTGATGGCCGACTCAGGCCACAAAATCACGTCCGTCCCCCAATAGGGCTCCGTGAGGGCCTCTTGCGCTTGCAGGATGGGTTCGCGCTGCTCGGGCAGCCATTTGAGATTCTGATCTACATTGTTCTGGATCAACGCTACCGTGCGAGTCGGCCCATAATTGACGTAGCTAACCGAGGCAAGCGAAGCACCAACCAACCAAGGCAACAGGCAAAGCCCAGCACTGAGCCAAAGGGTCTTGCGCGGGGTGGAGATACCGCTGGCTAAAACGCCTTGCAAAGTGAAGAGCAAGCTACAAGCGCTGAGTGCAGCAGCTAAGCTGACCAACAACACACCACCAACCGGGGCAAAATTGCCCAAGGGGGTAACTAAGTGGCCATAACCAAGAAAGAGCCAAGGCAACCCGGTCATCACCCAAGTCAACAACCATTCCCAAAAAACCCAAAGCAAAACAAACAACAACAGGTTGGCGAAGCGATGGCTCGAGCGCTGACGAAGCCGACCGTAGAGCCAGCCTTGGGTTAGGTTAAACAACGCCATGCCGCTAACAAACAGCGCCACCAGGCCAACCGCTAGGGGTACGCTTGCATTGCCATAATCATGAATGCTGACGTAGACCCAAGACGCCCCTACCCCGTATTTACCAACACCAAACCACCAACCCAGGCTAGTGCTACGCGCGGGCAAGTGTTCCCACAACCAAAACAAACCCGCACAAGACATCAGGCCAAGCGGCCATAGGTCAAAAGGAGCAAGGGATAATGGTAATAGCGCGCCGCAGACAATGGCGGCCAGCGGGGCGAGCTTGGCAAAGCCGGCTCGAGTGCTTCGCTCAGCGGATGCTGCGGTGGCGGTCACCGCAATTTAAGTTTACAGCACATGGTGCTTAGCGGCGCACTACCTGCAACAGCCGCAGCCGCCGCGAGTCAGCATTTAGCACGCTGAAGTGAAACGAGCCGATAGTGACCGACTCACCGCGTTCCGGTAAGTGCCCAAAGGCCCGCAGAACCAAACCACCGATGGTGTCGAAATCACTGTTATCCAACTCGCAAGCGAAGGCTTCGTTGAAGTCTTCGATTGGCGTTGTGGCTTTGACGTTATAGGTTGTGTCGTTGAGCTTTTTAATCAACCCGTCGTCATCTATGTCGTGCTCGTCTTCGATCTCGCCGACAATTTGCTCCAGCACATCCTCGATGGTTACCGCGCCACAAACGTGGCCGTACTCATCCACCACCACCGCCATATGGTTGCGCGTGGCACGAAACTCTTGCAGCAACACGTTTAGTCGCTTTGCTTCGGGCACAACGGTAGCCGGGCGAATGCAATCTTTGATGTTGAAGCTCGACAGGTTGTCTTCGAGCAGCAACGGCAACAAATCTTTGGCGTGCAAAATACCCTTCACATCATCGAGGTCTTCACCAATCACCGGAAATCGTGAGTGCCTTGAATCGATGACTTGCTTAAGCAGTGCATCCGGCTTATCGCCAGCCTTCACTACCACCAGCTGTGAGCGCGGCACCATAATGTCCCGAGCCTGCATATCCGCGACATTTAGCGCGCCGTAGATAATGTTTAGCGCGTCCGCATCCATGAGCTGACGATCCGCTGCGGCTTGCAGCATCTCTAGCAGCTCAGCAATATCTGCCGGCTCATCGCTGAACAAATCGCCCAATCGCTGCAGCAAGCTACGGCGTGGCTCTAACGCTTGCTCGCTCATGACGACACCTGTTCTGATAACTGTCCTGTTGGCAACTGGGTTACTGGAACATAGGGGTTCGCAATCCCTAACTCAGCCAACAGCGAAATTTCCAAACTTTCCATAGCCTGGGCCTCAAGATCCGTTTCGTGGTCGTAACCTAATAGATGCAACACACCGTGTACCACCAAATGTGCGGCATGATCCGTTAACGTTTTACCTTGCTCTACTGCTTCAGCTGCCACCACCGGACCGCACACCACCAAGTCACCCAACAACACCGGAAGGCTATCTTGGGACTCCGCGGCAGTTTGCTGGACCGCCATTGGTGCAACCGCTACTGGATTTGCTACCGACTCCAGGGTTACATCGGCCGGAAAGCTAAGAACGTTGGTCGCTTTGTCAATTTGACGAAATTGCGCGTTCAGCTGCGCGCCTTCAGCTGCGTCGACAAAGCGCACACACAGCTCAGCGTTGCGAATCTGTGCATCATCCACACGAGACAAAGCTAGCGCCACCCATTGGCTGACACTGGCAGCATCTGGCAACCCGGCCTGGCTGCTCACATTCTGCAACTCAACGGGCATTGCGTTCACTACCCTGATACTGACTTTCTGATTGGGATTCGTGCTTGGCGTAGGCATCAACAATCTTTTGCACCAACGGATGGCGCACCACGTCTTTGGAAGCAAACTTGGTGAAGTGCACCCCTTTGACGTCATGCAAGATGTTCATCACCTGAACCAACCCCGAGCCTTGCCCTCGAGGTAAGTCGATCTGCGTAATATCACCGGTAATCACCGCTGTAGAGCCAAATCCAAGACGGGTTAAAAACATTTTCATTTGCGCGATGGTGGTGTTCTGGCTTTCATCAAGAATAATAAAAGCGTTGTTGAGCGTACGTCCGCGCATGTAGGCCAGGGGCGCCACCTCGATCACGTTGCGTTCAATGTATTTTGTTACGCGTTCAAAGCCCAACATCTCGTACAAGGCGTCGTACAAGGGTCGCAAGTAGGGGTCAATCTTCTGTGCAAGGTCCCCCGGCAAAAAACCAAGCTTCTCACCCGCCTCTACGGCCGGTCGAACCAACAAGATGCGAGCAACACGCTGACTTTCTAAGGCTTCAACAGCACAAGCCACCGCGAGATAGGTTTTGCCGGTACCAGCAGGACCAATGCCAAAATTAACATCGTGGTTACGCGTGGCTTCAACGTAACGCATCTGATTACCACCGCGCGGTTGGATCGTTTTGCGACCAGCGTTGATCAAGCCACCATTGGCCGGTTTGCCGCCCGCACTGTCTTCCGCATCTGCACGCGCGACCAAGTCATCCACTCCAGCTTCTTGCAAAAATAGGTGCACCAAGTCGGGTTCAATCTCATCGCGATCTTGGGTCTCAACATATAGCTGGTTCAGCAACGCCGTAGCAGCGCGAACCTTAGCTTGCGTACCGCTAACCTGAAACACATTGCCGCGATTGCGGATGTCGACGTTCAGACGCTTCTCAAGCTGCTTTAGATTCTGATCTACCGGGCCACACAAAGACGCCAAACGAGCGGTGTCGTTCGGTTCCAGCGTGAGATTGCGGGTTAGTGGCACCCCTGGCTGTGCGCCGGGCTCTTGTCCAGAATGGGTGTCGGCGCTCGAAGCTTCTGAGCTCGATTCCAGTGTAAGTTCAGGTCCAGGTTCAGCTTCTGGGCTTGCGCCCTCGCTGCGTTCGGTTGCACCCGGATCGGATCGATCGGGTGGTGAGGTATCGTTCAATATTGTCCAGTATAAAGTCTCTAGATTCGTAGCATATCTGGGCTGGGATGCCTGTCAAATGGAGATTTTCAGCTGCACCGTCAATAAAGGACCAAGACCGCGCTAAGAAACCGGCGCTGGCCGTTAAAACCAGCCCCCTTTGCCGTAGCAAGAGCCCTATGAACTCAACGGGGAGAGACGCCTCGCAAGGAGTTAGGGAAGGCCTCGGTGATGCTCAAAGGCAGCAATTGACCCACGTCAATACTGGGGGTTTGGGCATCTGCAGCGCCCCGGTCCTCCGCAAAATTCACCACCCGGTTGTTTTCTGTGCGAGCCTGCCACTCATTGGCATCATTTTTAGACCGGCCGGTTACCAACACCTGTTGCACCGTACCCACCATCGCAGCCGAGATAGCCTCAGCCTGGTCGCGAAGCAACGCCTGCAGCTCAGCCAAGCGGGCTTTCTTCACGGCTAGCGGCACAGGGTCATCCAGCAACGCCGCCGGGGTCCCTGGGCGTGCGCTGTAGATGAAGCTAAAAGAGCTATCAAACCCAATGTCTGCAATCAGCGCCATCGTCTCGGCATGCTCTGCATCCGTTTCACCGGGGAAGCCAACAATAAAGTCGCTGGATAGACTAATGTTTGGTCGCAGCTCTCTTAGCGCCGCAATTTTGCGTCGATAGTCGTCCGCTGTATGCCCACGCTTCATCGCGGTCAAAATGCGATCCGAGCCAGATTGCACCGGCAAATGTAGATGATCTACTAACTCGGGTATCTCGCCATACGCCTGTAGCAAGGTGTCAGAAAACTCCATGGGATGGCTAGTTGTGTAACGAACCCTGGCAATTTCAGGCAGTTCCGCTACATAGCCAATCAGCTCCGCAAGGTCTGCGAAGTCAACGCCATCACCATCATCGATCATGCCGCGATAAGAATTCACGTTCTGGCCGAGCAAGTTAACTTCCCGCACCCCTTGCTCGGTGAGCGCAATAATCTCTCGCATCACATCCGCCACTGGGCGACTGACTTCCTCACCACGGGTATAAGGCACCACACAGAAACTGCAGTACTTGCTGCAGCCTTCCATAATGGACACAAAGGCGCTGGCGCCGTCCGCTTTAGGCGCGGGCAGATGATCAAACTTCTCGATCTCAGGAAAAGTCACATCCACTAGCGGCACGATGCGCGCCGCAGAAGGCGGCAAGGTAGCCGCTTTGGCCTGGCGGGCTTGGGTGGCATCCACCATGCCCGGCAACCGGTGCAGCGTTTGCGGCCCGAACACCATATCTACCTGGGGTGCTCGGCGCTGAATCTGCTCCCCCTCAGTGCTGGCAACACAGCCACCAACCCCAATAATCAGGTCCGGATTGGCAATTTTTAGCTTCTTCCAGCGACCGAGCTGATGAAAGACCTTTTCTTGCGCCTTTTCGCGTATCGAGCAGGTGTTGAGCAGGACAACATCCGCCGCTTCTGGGGTATCAACCAGTTCATAGCCGTGGCTATCGCCCAACAGATCAGCCATGCGAGACGAGTCGTACTCGTTCATTTGGCAGCCGTGGGTCTTTATGAACAACTTCTTTTGCATTTGTGCATTGTACCCCTTGTATTTTAGCCAATCAGCCCTATAAAGGGCGCAGAGTTTTACTTTTCGTTTTTTTCGCAATCACCACACTAGGGCTACATGACCGAATCTTCTGACGACACGATCTTCAAGGTGCTTTTCCACAACCAAGGGCAGGTCTTTGAGGTCTACGCCCGCAATATCTACCAAAGCGAGATGTACGGCTTCGTAGAGGTAGAGGACTACGTGTTTGGCAACAAAACTCAGGTGGTGATCGATCCCGGCGAAGATAAACTTCGCAACGAGTTTGAGGGTGTGCAGCGCAGTTACATCCCGATGCACTCCATTGTACGTATCGATGAGGTCGAAAAAGAAGGGGTGGCTAAGGTTACCGACGTGAAAGGCGGCAATGTGGCGCCCTTCCCGCTGTTGATGCCCAACAAAGATGGCGGCAGCAACGGTGGTGGTAGCAACGCTCCTAAGAGCTAGGCCAACGCCGCCAGCAAGACACGACCGGTCAACCGATCACTACGATGTCTCGAATACTCGTTACCTGCTACTTGAGTGATCGCGCCACTCGGCGCTTGAGCTCCGGAACAACCGCTCGCTCGAACCAAGGGTTCTTCTTCAACCAAATATTGTTGCGCGGGCTGGGATGCGGTAGCGGCATCAAACCCTCACCATAAGTGGCCCAAGCTTGCACCGTCTCGGTTAAGGTGTGTTGCTGTTCGGGTAGGTGCCAAGCCTGTGCGTATTGACCAATCACCAATACCAATCGGATATTTGGTAACAGGTCGAGCAGCCGTTCTCTCCAAGTTTCTGCACAGATGGGCAGCGGGGGGAGATCGCCAGACTTACCTTTGCCCGGATAACAAAACCCCATGGGCAAAATGGCTAGCTGGGTTTCGTCGTAAAAGGTGTCTCGGTCGACACCCATCCAGTCTCGCAGCCGATTACCACTAGGATCATCGAACGGAATCCCGGTCGCGTGAACCTTTGATCCCGGCGCCTGGCCGGCAATCAACACTCGGGCATCCGGGTGAGCCTGCAGCACAGGGCGCACGCCAGCCTCCAGTTTGTCAGCACACAAAGTGCACTCACGCACCGACGCGATCAGCGAGTTAAAGGATTCTTTTGGCATAGCCTGAGAGCATACACAGGAACTGCTGACACGATCATGTCAGCAGCGATCTTTTTAAACGGTTGGTTTAGGCGGTTTGGGCTTGGTTAAACATAGACTGGTACAAGCTCGGCTTGCCCATCTGCAACTGCTCACGCACGGCTTCCAACGGCAGGGTTAACAAATGTTCCCAATCCTGGCCTGGCAACCAAGCAGCACGTCGACCGTCACAATAGGCGTGCCACAACGCCTTCCAGACCCCGCGTCCTAACTCTTGGCGGGTTTTGTTGGCACCCATCACCGCAATAAAGCCAATGCCTGGGTTTAGCGTTTGCGCAAAGGTAAAGCCCAACAAGCACACCTCACCGAAAGTGTCCCGCCCGTATTGACTGGTCACATGCCATAGGTCATGCATGTCGCGCATGCGCTCACCAAAACGGAGTAAATCTGCATCCGTGGTTTGCTCTTCGGCTTTGCTCGCCTCTACCAAGCCATCGGCTGTGATTTGCTCGCTTTGGGTGAAGTGCAAGTAGGCTTGGCCCAAGCTCCCTGCGGGTAAGGTTTCGAGCCACGCCCTATCTTGCAGACGATCTAACAAGGTTTCTTCTCCGCGCAGGACACGCTGGCTTAACGGTAGCTTGCGAAATCGTTTCAGGCCGCGACCTAAGCTGTTGCCACTGAGCGCCTCTAAGATCACAAAGACTTGGCGCGTATCTTCCGGGTCAGCTAGTAACTTACGTATGCCTCGCCACGCCACCATCGGCTGAAGTCGATTCTTGGTAGACTGTTGGCTCGGCTCGCTGGGCTTACTTTGGGCAGAGTCTGATTGAGGCATAATAGCAACTTCCCTTACATGTTAGTTGGCAGGCCAGACCCCAGCGATGGCGACCACCGCTTGCTGGAAACTTAACCCGAGATCGGAATCTGAGATTCTTATCTACAATGCTGTCAATAGTAGACCTATCTACATGAATGTCAATAACTCAGTTCGCAAAAGGCGCACCGCACCCGAAGCCAAAATCCTGATTTTGGAGACCGCCGCTGAGCGCCTCAGGGAGCAAGGCTTGGATGGCCTCACGGTCAAAGGGGTAGCGGCTGCCGCCGGGATGTCACATGCCACCTTAATCCACCATTTTGGCTCCAGCGACGAGATGCGTCGGGAGCTCGAAATCCACATGACCTCCAAGTTGCTGGCCGATGTGGCCGCCGCACTCCAACAAGACGTGCCGCTGGAGCGGATATGTGCAGACCTGTTTACGGCACTATCCGCGGATGGGCACGCACGCTTGCTGGCCTGGCTGGCGGTGGACGACAGTTTGCGCCAAGTGCAAACCACCCCAGCAATCCAAACCTTGTTCAGCAAGATCATCTCTACCTTAGGCGAGCAAACGGCGGACAAAGATCCTGCCACCGCTCGGCGCATGGTCTTGCTGGTTGCCACCACCGCCATCGGGCTTGGTATCACCGGCAGCACCTTGCCCGACATGTTGGGGATGAGCGAAGACGAACAGCAGCAATTTCCCCAATGGCTGGTCGACACGTTGTCGCACACCCACTGCTAACAGGGTTAGCCGACGATGAAAGCCTTGCTCAACAGCGGCCTAGGTTTACTGGTTGGATTGATCTGGCTCTTGGCTCTCGGCGCCTACCAAGAATTCGAACCGATCCTCGGCGCGCTCTTTGCAAGCGCCGTACTAGCAACCTTTGTGTTGCTGCACCTGGTGCAACAACGCCCCGCCGCCTGGACCTACCAACGCCTACAAGGCTTTGATCGCAAATATCTGCCCCTATCACTGTTGCTGGTGCTGCTGTTGACCACACTCCAGGTCAGCCTGTTTGCTAACTTCGCACAACTACCCGCACCAACATTGGCGGTTGCCAGCAGCACAAGCGCCGCGCATAGCCTGACCTTGTTGGCCGCCGTGGCCATCTTGGCGGCACCCATCATTGAAGAGTTTGGGTTTCGTTTGTGGTTGCAAACCCCACTCGAGGCATTGCTAACCCCATGGCCTGCCATCATTGTTAGCAGCCTGCTCTTTACTGCCGTACACGGGCTAGATGGGTGGTACAGCCACTTACTCTCAGGCTTGGTTTACGGCACGGCATTGTGGTTAAGCGGTTCAATCTGGTTACCCATATTGATGCACGCTGCATCTAACTTGTTGATCGCCTTGCTCAATGCTAGCGATGCCGTCACCAGCATCTTGCGTCATTGGATGGTAAACGAAGCAGAGCTGTTACCAGCGCTAAGCACGGCGTTAGCAGCCGCCACCTTGGCTTGCGCCCTGCTGTGGGTGCGCAGCTTTGTTAAGCCAGGGCCAGTTGATCGTCAATAAACTCCATACGGTCTTTACCCCAGTAGAGTTCCTCACCCACAAAAAACGAGGGTGCCCCAAACACCCCGCGTTGCAACGCGGTTTGGGTTGAACGAATCAGGCCATCACGAATTTCTTTGGTTTCCATACGCTCCTCAAAGTGCTGAGTATCCAGGCCAAGCTCTTGGGCTACTTCGAGCAACCCGTTAACCCCAGAAATAGTTGGATCGTTTTGCTCCCAATAGCGTGCAAATATTTTATCGAGAAACGCATGCTCAACATCCAACTCACGAGCCACTAACGACGCCCGAAGCGCCACGCTGGACTTAATGGGAAATCTATCGGGCATCCGGAACGGCAGATTGTAACGCTCGGCCCAACGTTGCAAATCCCGCTTGCGATTAATGAGCTTTACCTTGGGCTCTTCCATCAAAGTGTAGTTGTGCTCACGAAAGACAAACCCTAGGTTGAAGGGATGCAGATTCAGCGTTGCCTGGTGTTTAGCCAAAATTGGCTTTAACAAATGCCATGCAAAGTAAGTATTGGTGCTGCCTATATCCCAGTAAAAATCTATCGCTTTCGGCGCAGTCGGCATCCCATTCTCTCCTTAGTAACCAGTCTCTTCTAACAACGGAAACGCAGACAACACATGTGCGGGTGTTATGGGCAACGTGCGTTCCAGCAATTCAGGCGTTAGCTGATCCAAACTGTTGGCCCCAGCCAACGCCATGGTTGTTTTGATTTCATGCTCTAGAATTTCTAGCGCTTTAACCAGCGCTGCACGTCCACCTGCCGCCATGGCAAGCCCTTCAAAGCGCCCCATGCCAACCGCGTCAGCGCCCAGGCACAATGCCTTAACCACATCCGCACCGCGCATAAAGCCGCCGTCTACTAACACCGGAACTGCACCAGCCACCGCAGCAACCACCTCGGGCAGCGCATCGATACAGGACCGCGTGTGATCTAGCTGGCGGCCACCGTGATTCGAGATGTAGACCACATCAACGCCCATATCAACACAACGCTTAGCATCCTCACCCACGTTGACCCCTTTAACGATCAGCGGAATATCAAACTTCTTTTTTACATGGGCAACCGTATCCCAGGTCATGCTGGCTTGATATTGGAAGTCACCACCCCCGGCAACTCGACCCGACGCCGGTACGTATCGTTTGATGATGTCACGCTCCCGGCGGCTATAGACTTGAGTATCTGCCGTTAGGCAGAAGCCGGTGTAACCACTGTCGATGGCTTGGGCAATGGTGTCATCCATCCAGCTTTGGTCGCCTACCAAGTAGAGTTGATAGATCCTCGGGCCGGGGACTCGCTGCGCTACCGTGACAAAATCCGGCGTACAAACGCTGCTTAGAATCTGCAAAATGCCGAAATCCTGTACCGCCTGGGCAACCGCCTCGCCACCTTCCGGCGCAAAGGCCTGGATCGACCCAATAGGCGGCATCACTACAGGAATACGCAACGGCGTTCCCAATAGCTGGGACTCACACTGCACGCTGCTGACGTCATTTAAAATACGTGGCCGAAACACCCAGGAGTCCACCCCATGGCGATTTCGACGCAGGGCACTCTCGGTATCCGCGCCGCCAATCAAATAATCCCACTCACCCCGAGCCAGATTTTGCCGAGCCTGCTTGGCCATTTCGTGCAAGGTTAAAAATTTCATCTGATCCCCCCGGAAACTGCACAAATGCTACCACGCTTTAGTAGACTGTCTTTTTTGATGACTCAAGGTCGGAATGATGCCGGGAACAATTATTATTGGTGCAGGCCACGCAGCAGGACAGGCCGCCGCCAGCTTGCGACAAGAAAAATATGAAGGCGCTATCACCATCATTGGTGACGAGCCCCACATCCCTTACCAACGCCCACCTTTGTCAAAACAGTATCTGTCTGGGGCCCAAGGTATTGAGCGAGTGTATCTGCGTCCAGCAAAGTTCTACGCAGACAAAGCGGTTGAGGTACGAACCGACACACGCGTCACCAGCATCAACACCGAAGCGCAAGAAGTGAACATCGGTGATGAAACCCTCCACTACGACGAGCTAATTCTTGCCACCGGCAGCCGCCCACGTCGGCTTAACATTCCGGGCTCCGACTTGGCCGGTATCCATTACCTACGCAGCATCGATGATGTTGATGGCATTCGCAGCGAGTTAGGCGAAGGCAAAAAGGTTGTGATTGTTGGTGGTGGCTACATTGGTCTCGAAGTGGCTTCTGTCTGCGTAGAGGCGGGGTTAGAAGTGCACGTGCTTGAGATGGAAGACCGTATCTTGCAACGGGTGACCACCCCGCTCATGAGCGAGTACTACCACAAGCTACATACTGAGCGCGGTGTCCACCTACACACCAACACCGGCGTTCAAGGGTTTGCTGGTACCGACCGCGTCAGCCAAGTGCTTTGCGGTGACACCACCTTTGATGCGGACTTTGTCATTGTCGGTATCGGCATTGTGCCAAACATCGAGCTTGCCACCGAAGCCGGCATCAAGTGTGAGAACGGTATCTCGGTCAACGAGCGCTGCCAAACCTCTGCACCCCACGTTTGGGCTGCCGGCGATTGCACCAACGGTCCTAACCCGCTAACAGGCACCAACCTACGCTTAGAATCTGTACCCAACGCCATGGAGCAAGCGCGAGTCTCAGCGGCCAACATTGTTGGCAACGACAAAGTCTACGACGCCATCCCGTGGTTCTGGTCTGATCAATACGATCTCAAGCTGCAGATGGTTGGCTTCAGCACCTCAGCAGACGAGCAAGTGTTGCGCGGCGATCAAGATACGCATCAGTTCGCTGTGTTCTACTTAAAAGATGGCAAGTTGATCGCGGCGGATGCGGTCAACAGCGCCAAAGAGTTTATGGTCTGCAAACAGCTTATCGGCAAAACTGTAGACCCAGCCGTGCTAGCGGACCCAGACACTGACCTCAAGGCGCTGCTCGGGTAATGCCTAACAAAGTGGTGCCCCGCGAAGACTGGCTTGCCCAACGCAAGGCGCTGCTGCTGCTAGAGAAAGCTCACACTCAAGAGCGTGAGCGACTTGCCAAGCTGCGCCAGGCATTGCCTTGGGTCAAAGTCGAAAAAGACTACCGTTTTCACAACGCTGACGGTGAGCTGTCCCTGCTAGACCTCTTTGCTGACCGCAACCAACTCATGATCTATCATCTGATGTTTGGGACCGGGTGGGATGCACCCTGTATCGGCTGCTCACAGTGGGCGGATGCCCTGAGCGGCACCACACACCAGTTTAAACATGCAGACGCACGCGTGATCGCCGTTTCGCGAGCCCCGGTGGAACAACTGCTACCCGTACAACAAGAACGCCATTGGCGCTTTACCTGGGTCTCTAGCCTAGGCAGCGATTTTAACTTGGACTACTACGCCTCTTCCGACGACTTAAGCCAAGGCTGCAAAGCAGAAACCGGCAGCGAGACCGTCGAATTTGACCGCGGTGAAAATCATGGGGTTAGCGTCTTTGCACGCAACGATGCCGGTGAGGTGTTTCATACCTATAGCAGCTATAACCGGGGGATCGAAGCTTTAAACGGCTCCATGGGCTACTTAGACCTGCTGCCCAAAGGGCGAGCCTGGTAACACTGCCGAGCAGACGCGCGTTAAAGTCCCAGCACCTGCTTCGCAATAATGTTGTGCTGAACCTCACTGGTCCCACCGGCAATGGTGTAACCCCGATGATGATACCGACCGCTGGCCACAAACTCTGCCGCTTGCGGCGCCAACTCCTCCCCAGGAACCAACGCTAACCCCTGGTTCTTGCGATCATTGGGCAACACCCAATGACCGATGATTTCAAACAGCAACTCATCCATGGCTTGCACCAACTCACTGCCTTTGAGCTTTAACATCGATGGCTCCGCACCTATCTGGCCACCGGCATCCGCTTCAGTCAACATACGCACAGATGTCATCTCCAGCGCTAGCAAGCGCAGCTCAAGCTGGTCAGCTTTGGCTTGCAGCGTCTCATCCATGCCAAAGTTGCTGCCTAAGGCATCGCGCACAATGCTCAACATGCGCTTGTTCTCAGCCACCCGAGAAACCAACAGACGTTCATCACCCAACAAACTTTTAGCCACCGTCCAACCCCGATCCTGCTCACCCAGGCGATTGGCCATGGGTACTCGCACGTCGGTTAGAAACACTTGGTTCCACAAGCGTTTGCCGTTGAAGGCGTAAAGCGGTTCAACCGTAACTCCCGGGCTGCGCATATCAATAAGCAGAAAGCTAATGCCCCGCTGCTGCTGGACGTCTGAATTGGTGCGAACCAAACAAAAGATCCAATCCGCAAGCTCCGCACCCGAGGTCCATATTTTTTGCCCGTTAACCAAGTACTCGTCACCGTCTTGTATTGCGGTGGTGCCTACGGAGGCGAGATCAGATCCAGCGCGAGGTTCGCTATAACCTTGGCACCACCAAGTATCCGCGCTCAATATTTTGGGTAAGTACTCCGCTTGTTGCTCCGCAGAGCCGTACTTAATGATGGCGGGCCCCACCATGTTAAATCCAAACGCGGATAGCTGAGGCGCGTGCGCCGCGCGACACTCCACATCAAAGATATGCCGCCGGATCAATGACCAACCGGTACCACCATGCTCTTTCGGCCAGTTGGGGGCAGCCCAGCCTTGAGCGTTTAAGGTTTGTGTCCAACCAGCCAGCTCGGCTTTACCGACCCCTTGGTTGTGTTTGACCTTGTCGCTTAGCTCAGCTGGCAGGTTATCGGCGAGAAAGCTTCTCACCTCATCTTGAAAAGCCTGATCAGCAGGCTGCAACTGAAAACGCATGATCTTCCTTACCCAGAGGTGACAACTATCGGACCGTTTCGATTGACTATAACGGTTTGCTCAAACTGCGCCACCAGTTCGCCCCTAGGCACTTTTAAGGTCCAACCATCCGACGCTTCGTCTACCCAAGCAGGACCCGTAGTAAAAAAAGGTTCTACGGTTAGCACCAAACCTTCGGTTAGACGTCGGGTTTCACGTGGATTGTCCAACGGAATGTACGAAGGCTCTTCGTGAATGGTTTCACCAACGCCATGGCTGCCTAAATTTTCAACGATCTGGTAACCCATCTTATCGGCGACCTTTTGCACGGTTTGACCAATAACATTCAATGACCGACCCGGCTTGATCTCAGCAATGGCTTTAGTCACCGCTTTGCGTACCGCATCGCAGATCCGCTGTTGCGCACGCCGACCACGACCGACTACAAAAGACTCACCCATGTCCGCAACCACACCTTGGTATTTAGCGGACACATCGATGTTCAACATATCTCCGTCACGCAGCCGACGAGAACCGGGAATGCCGTGCGCGGCTTCTTCGTTCACGCTGATGCAGGTGGCCCCGGGAAACTCGTAGAAAAGCTGTGGAGCGGACTGGGCACCGACCTGCTCAAATATTCGAATGGCAATGGCATCCAATTCCGCGGTGGTAACACCCGGCTTAGCAGCAGCCTTCATCTGTTCAAACACTTGCCGAACCATGCGGCCCGCATTTTGGAGTGCTTTGACTTGTTCTTGGGAGTCTGCCGTCATCTCAGCCGTGCCTAAAAGTAGATTGGGCTAACCTACGCCTAGGGCTGACTACTGGCAAGCACCCGTGAAATCGCGGACATCGGCAGCTGTGTTTGTTCATGCCAAGCGACAAACGCCGCCTGGGTGGCGGCCAAGCCTTTCTTGCTGGTGGGTTCTTTGTCGATAACGCTGGCTGCGATCAACGCCCGCACCACATCTGGCGATAGCAAAGGGCTGTCATAACCCACAAAGCGCAAAAAATAGCGGCCGGTCTGACCACCGAGGCGATTGCCTCGAGCCTTAAGGTCAGCCCACAAACCAACAAAGTCCGTTACTGGCCAACCGGCCAGATAGCGCGCAAAACTGCCGTGTTCGGCACGTATGTCCAAGACAAATTGCGCGTTCTTAGGCACCGTGGCAATTTTGCTCGCATTACGGACAATGCTCGCATCTTGCGCTAAGCGCTCAAGGTCCTCGTCACCTAAGAGACTACAGCCCGTCACGTCAAAGTCATCAAAAGCGCGCTGAAAGCCTTCCCACTTGTTGTCGATAACCCGCCAGACAAAGCCGGCTCGGAAGATACACTTGGTCATTTCTTCCAGGCACGCCGCATCGCTCACCCGGCGCAATGCAGCGGTAGACTTGGTTTGCGGGAGGAGATCGCGCAAAGCAGCCTCACCGCCCTTGCGCTGCGCGGCTTGCTCAAAGATGCTATCAAAGTGGATTAACGGCATACCGCTATGATTGATGTGAAAGAGCAAGACCGTCAAGCACTGGATAGCCAGCTGAGCAATTTGATCGATGACGAGGCACCAGACCCGAGCCAACTCATTGTTTGCGCGGCTTGCTCCTATGTGGTGACCCAACAGTCTCAGGCGACACAGGTCCAGGGCTCGCACCAGCACCGCTGTACCAACCCCCATGGTTTTGAGTTTTTGGTGGATTGTTACGGTCAAGCGCTAGGCTGCGATATCGTTGGCGAGCGCCATCACGCGGATTCTTGGTTTGCCGGTTACCAGTGGCGTATTGCCACCTGCGCCGACTGCCAACAGCATCTTGGGTGGTACTTCGATCAAGCGGACCACTTCTTCTATGGGCTAATCACCGATCGAATCCAGCGCGCCTAGAGCAATCTTCAGCACTGAGAGCATCGCTGCCAACATATCGACGTGATAACATCACCTTATGCCAACACCAACCAGCACCACCATTGAGATCAGCAAAGAGTATTTGCACTTCTCCTCCGCCCATTTCACGATTTTCTCGGAAACCGAGCGCGAAAACTTACATGGGCACAATTTTTACGTCACCGCTACGGTCACCGCGCCCGTGGGCAACAACGGCCTTGCGTTTGACTACAATTTGCTGAAAACCAAACTCAAAACCTTGTGTGATGGGCTGGACGAAAAGGTCCTACTACCCCAGCACTCACCACACCTAGACATCAGCGAAAGCGGTGGCTACATCGTGGCCCAGTTTGGTGACGAGCGAATGCCATTTTTACCCCGGGACGTGTTGCAGCTACCGGTACGCAACATTGCGGTAGAAGAGCTAGCACCTTGGTTCCTAGATGAGCTCCTAGCAGACCCTGAAGTGCAAGCGTTAGATTTGATCCAGCTGTTAATACGGGTGTCTTCTGGCCCTGGGCAATGGGCAGGCGCAACTTGGCCTCAAACCTAACAACCGCAAACCAAAAGGCCACCGGGCAAGGGACCACCACCTTGCTAATCACTGGGGCCAGCAGCGGTATCGGCTTGCACACTGCACAACGCTTTCTCGACCAAGGCGCAGAGGTTATCAACCTGTCGCGCCGACCTTGCCCAATAGCGGCGGTTACCCATTTCGACTGCGATCTAGCCGTCCCAAACTTTCTAGAGCCGATTCGCGAAGCACTGACCGAAAGGTTACAGCGCGCTGAACGCCTAGTGCTGATTCACAACGCAGCCAAGCTGAGCAACGACTCCGCTGCAGACACCTCAAGCGATGCGTTTCGAAGCGTGCTGGAGGTGAACCTGGTGGCACCCAACGCTCTAAACCAGCTTGCCCTGCCTTTTATGCAGGCAGGGTCCAGCATTTTGTACATCGGTTCTACGCTGTCCGAAAAAGCAGTACCCAACAGCTACAGTTATGTGACCAGCAAACACGCCAACGTAGGCATGATGCGGGCCACCTGCCAGGACCTAGCCGGACGCAATATCCACACCGCCTGCATCTGCCCTGGCTTCACCGATACACAAATGTTGCGCGAGCATTTGCCCACAGACGTGCTCACCGGTATCAACGCCATGTCAGCGTTCAATCGTCTGGTCACGCCGGACGAAATTGCGGACACCTTGTGGTGGGCGGCCAACAGCCCGGTGATCAACGGCAGCCTTATTCATGCCAACCTAGGTCAGCTGGAGCGCTAACTTGACCATCGCCGGTGCAACGCCCCCCACTTCAGGTGAACCCAACTACGCATTGCGGCGTCAGCGTGTATTCCTAATTCTCTCGGGTATTTTTCTTGGCACCTTAGCCATGCTGAATATCTTGGGTATCAGTCGATTTATCGACCTAAGCTTTGACGTCTTTGGCCTTAGCATTCCTATGGTGCTTGCGGTTGGCGTGCTGCCTTACCCCATCACTTTTTTGTGCACCGATCTAATCAGCGAGCTGTACGGCGAAAAACGAGCAAGCGATATGGTTTGGGTTGGGCTGCTGCTCAACATTTGGGTTGTGTTTTTTCTTTGGCTCGGCGGTGCGCTACCTGGGTTTGAAGCAACCGATCCAACCACCGGTGCGCTAGCACTGGATGCCGCTGGCCGTGAGCCGGTTTTCTTTGAAGTTAGGACGCTAGCCTTTGGCGCGGTCACCGCATCCATGGTTGCCTACCTTGTCGCTCAATTTTGCGACGTGCGGCTCTTTCATTTTTGGAAACGGTTAACCAACGGCAAGCATCTATGGCTGCGTAACAACGCCTCCACCCTAGTCAGCCAGTTGGTAGATACCACGGCTGTGATTCTTATCACGCACTTCTACGCGCACGCTTTGCCGATCAACACAGATGCCGAGTTGTGGCCACAACTGTTGACCTTCATTGCTTCAGGCTATGTATTTAAACTCGCGATCGCACTACTAGATACCGGCCCGTTATACCTCGCCATTGCCAAGTTACGCCCTTACCTTGGCTTGCGAGCTCGCGAAGAGATCGCACACCACGACTTGGGCAGCACCCACAACCCGCACTAGCCTAGCGCGCCACTTGCGAGACTAAGTCATCTACACCCGCCGAGCGATTTATTGCCGCCACGTAGTTGGTCAGTCGCTCGTCCGCAATTTTTGCGGTCAAATCTTCCACCACACCCTCAATGCAGGTAGCCACATCAGCGCGTGACCGGATTTGGAGATAGGTCGGGCAATAGTCTTTAGCCGCTTGCAACATGCGTGCGTGTACCTGTTGCAATCCATCAGTGGTGGTGAGTTCTTCTTGTTGAAGCACCAAAGCATAACTATCCGCGGCATGCGTGAATGGTAAGAACGCGATACCGGCAGTCAGTACTAAAATAAGCGCAAGTGAATTTGTTGAGCTGTTCATGATGGCCTCCAGGGCGTAGTCTAATTATCGGTGCTGTACTTTTGCTTCTGTACTTTTGCTTTTGTACTTTTGCTTTTGTACTTTGGGTCACGTTGTTGCACTTCGTTGCCAACCCCTTAACTTGTGAACATGATCTTCGTTAACAGCTGTGCAAACCTTCGGATTGCCTTAGGAATATCGGAGGGATATCAGAGGATTGGAAATATCGATACAAATCAGGTGGTTAAATTTTGAGCAAACCAACAAAAATCAGCGACGGCTTTCGGCTGGGAGACTACGAGGTACACCCGCTGCGTTCCTTGCTGACCAAAGATGGTGTTGAGCGTCGGGTCGAGCCAAAAGTGATGGCCGTGCTAGAAGAACTGGCTACCGCGGGTGGTCAAGTGGTTTCGCGTGAGCAGCTCATGGATGGCGTTTGGCGCGGCGTTGTTGTTTCGGATGAAACAGTGACCCGGTGCATATCCGAACTGCGTCAGGCGTTAGCAGATTCCAGCACTAAACCAAACTACATACAGACCGTACCAAGAAAAGGTTACCGCCTGCTGCAACTACCGGTTGCTCTGAGTGCAACCACCTCAAGCGAATCAACCGCCGATACAAGCAGCATCGCTGTTCTACCTTTTGTCACGAACGGCCCTACAGAGACTATGTATTTCGCAGATGGCATGCATGATGAAGTCTTAAGCACCCTAGCCAACATCAGTTCGCTAAAAGTCATCTCTCGAACTTCAGTGCAACGATATCGAGACACCGTGGCTAACATGAAGGAGATCGGCCGCGAGCTTGGCGTGAAACATATACTCGAAGGTCGAGTGCAACGTTCAGGAGAGATGTTGCGGATTAACGTACAGCTTATAAATTGTGTTACCGATGGACATGTCTGGGCGCAAACCTACGAGCGAGCGTTAACCGCAACCAATGTTTTCGAGATACAAAGCGAGATGGCACAGACCATTGCGCGCCAGCTATCACGGAATATTTTGCCCGAAGAGCAACAACGTATCGATCGCCGTCCGACAGCGAATCTTGCCGCCTTAGACAATTACATTCGGGGGCGCCAGCGTCATGAGACCGCCTCTTTTACCGCGCTGGAAGAAGCGCTAGCACTCTACTTAAAAGCGGTGGAGCAAGATTCTAACTATGCAGATGCGCACTTCGCCGTGGCTAACTTGTATGTGGACATGGCCAACACTGGGTTGATTTCAATTAAGGACATGGTGGAGCGAGGCAAACCCTTTGTCCAACGTGGTACCGAGCTGGATCCAGACAACGGATACGGAATAGCACTAGTGGCAGAATATGAAGCCCAAGCAGGCAATCCAGTGCAAGACTCCGTGTATCGACGAGCCTTGGAGTTAAGCCCAAATTCTGTGCCCGTACTAGCCGCCCATGCCAGCCATCTATATCAATCCGAACGCTACGCAGAAGGCCTAAGGCAAGTGGAGCGCGCCTTGTTGATCGATCCACTGTCACCCAAGCTTGTCTACAATCAGGGTGGGTTGGAAATGCGGCTAGGCCATTTTGATCGAGCACTGTTGGCCTACGAAAAAATTGCCAAGCTAGACCCAGAAAGCCCGTTTGCGGTGCAAGGCTTTGGTATGGCCACGCTAGGTGCTGGCCAACTTGCCGAGGCGGCCCATTGGGCCGATCGCGCCTGTGAGTCAGACCCACTGGACTTCGAAACCCCTTGCACGTCGGTTATCGTGTACGACTCCCTTGGCAACAAAACATTGGCTCATCAGCGGCTCGACGAAGCACTAGCGTTAAATGACAAAGCCCCCCTACCCTTGGCTATGCAGGTCTATTTATCCACCGTTGAAGGTGACCACAATGCCGCCTTAAAAATAGCTCGCGCATCGTTGGCCAATCAACTCGAAGACCGTTGGCGTTCGCATCAGTTTTGCCTGCGCGCAGTACGCGATGAAGCGCTACGTACAGGGGACTATGCCGAGGCACTGGCGTGGTACCACCAATTGTTACCGGAAACGACAACCAACATCCCCAACCTGAGCAAGTTCAACGCACCCAAATTAGCGGACTATGTTTACTTACTGAAGGTCAGCGGAGATAGGGTACGTGCCGGGGCACTAGCTGAACACCTATTGGAAAAACTTCCGGCGCTGTTGGGTCCAGGGGTTAACAACTTTCCAATGGGTATTCCTGATGTCGATGTATTGTTAGCACTCGACCGCAACATCGATGCTACGAATGCACTGCGCGATCACGTTGAGTCAGGCTGGCGTGTGGCTTGGCGCTGGGCTACCGAGGCAAATCCGGCGCACGATGTATTGCGTAAAGATCAAGCCTATCTCGCAATCCTCAAAACGATTCGTGCGGATTTGCGCAACCAAGTAGCAAAGTTCAACGCTGAACACTAGAAAATTGTTGGACAAATAAAACACCCGTAGATCCAACCTCAGTCATCAACTATCTAGCAGCAAACGCTAACTAGACAGGTGATTGACCAGCGCGAGAACATTCAGGGTACATTTTGTGATCAATGCAACAGCGAGCCTTCACCAGACGGACTTACACTGGCGCGGCTATCACCATGATCTAGGATCAATCATGCTCAAGAAAATGACCACCGTTGTCGCCGTTGCTCTTGCCACCACTGGCTGCACCTGGGTTGACCTCAAACCTACCGCTAAGCACGTACAAATCGGCTACGCCGGCGATATTGCTCAGTGCCAGCGAGTCGGCATCATCTCTGTTAACACACAATCCAAGCTGATCATGGAGCGAGGTGACGCAAAAATTCAGGAAGAGTTGTACATACTGGCACGCAATAGCGCCGCTGCAATGGATGCAACAAACCTTGTCCAACATGGCATGCCAAAAAACGGCGAGCAGGACTTCACCGCGTATCGCTGCGCAGCTGTGGGTTAACGATAGTTAGCGACAAACTCCGCGTTAACACAGTTATCTAATGTCCCACCGGACAAATAACGCACCGCAATTTCCCCGCCTTTGTAGCGCATATCGTAAACGCTTTCCGGGGTATAAAAAGCCGAATGCGGGGTGATCACCATGCGATGGTCAATCCACTCTTCGTTGGCCGCCCATGCTTTGATCAACGGATGCTCCGGATTGGCTGGCTCTTCAGGCAACACATCTAGCCCGGTGGCCAATATTGTGTCATCGCGCAGCGCCTGATAAAGGGCATCTAGATCGATGATAGGGCCGCGTGCGGTGTTGATCAAAATCAGGCCCGGCTTGCTGTGGGCCAACACTTCAGCGTTAATCAGCTTTTCTGTTGCATCGCTTAGCGGTGCATGCAGCGAGACCACATCGCTCTGAGCAAACAGCTCTTCTAAAGACTGAACGCGGGTAACCCCAATCGAAAGATCCCGGCCGTTCTCTGCATAGGGATCGTAGAATCGAACATCCATACCAAAGGCTTTGGCGCGCAAAGCAACTGCTGTACCAATACGACCCAAACCCACAATGCCCAACACGCAACTCGACAAGCGTTTGCCGTAAGGGTTTAGTGCCGGGCGCCACAAACCCTTAGGATCTTGCTTTAGCTCGCGGGTGTGAAAAGTAATACCTTTCATCAGCGACAACATCAGAGCCATCGCATGGTCAGCCACCTCCATGGTGCCGTAATCCGGCACGTTGCAAACCGGCATGCCACGCTGGCCCCACTCCGCTATATCTAAGTTATCAAAACCCACTTTAGGGGTGACTAGGATGCGACATTTTTTTAGCTTGTCACGATACTCTGCCGGAATATCATTGACGGTGACCAGGGCATCGCAGTTGGCCCATTGCTCGTCGGTTACATCTGCAAAGCGTTCGCAAAACTGGGCTTCACCAAGATCAGCAACACTGGAAATTTCGATGTCGCGCGAATCTGGCCAGCGCATTTGTGGCCACAGTACTTTGAATGTCATGATGCCCTCTCCTATTTGGTTAATCCTAGTCGCTTAACTGCTAGTCGTTGAGTCGTTCGCCCAGCCGCTCAAGCTAACAAATTTGCTAGCGTTGCCAATGAATCTTCGAGCTCTGGCTGCTCTAGCCCAGGCAAGCGCAGCCGCGTTGCGATGAGGTGTGTCATCCCAAGTCGCGCCTGATACTCGGCCACTTTTTCACGCACGTAACCTGCATCGCCAACAATGGCCCATTCTTGCGCCGGCATCACTTCTGATTTACCTAGCCGCAACCGTGAACCCGCTAGGGCTTCTCGTAGCTCTAAGGTACGCTTGGCATCTTCACAAACAAAAACGCTGCGCATTACGGGCACTTCCGCGGCCGGTGTCTGGCCTGCGTCCAGGCCCGCTTGACGATACTTACTTAAATTTTCTTCTAACTCCGCCATGGACTCCATGGGGGAAGCAACATATGGCATGCCTAAACGCCCTGCCTGCGCCAACGCCAAGGGTCCAAAGGCGGCAACCCAGATGGGCGGATGGGGTTTCTGCACCGGCAAGGGGTCCAGCGTGATGGTGGTGACCTCGCCGTCGGCCTTAGGCTCACCTATAGCCACCGGTTCCCCAGACCAAGCCTGCTGCATCACCTCCAAGGTATCCGCAAAAATTCGCCGTTTATCTTTTGGCACTACTTTAAATGCCGCCAGCATGTCAGCCGCATAACCACGCCCAACCCCCAAGATAACCCGACCATTGCTTAGTTGATCCAGCACGGCCACTTGCTCCGCCGCTTGCAGCGGGTTGCGCAAGGTCAACAGGTAAGAGGTGGTGGCCAAGCGAATGGACTGGGTTGCGCCAGCAACGCTGGCTAGCAACATCAAGGGGTCCGGGATGGCGCCCACATTAAAGTGATTTTCTGGCAGCCAAAACGAATGGCAACCTAAGGACTCAGCCAGTTGCGCCTGGGCGCATAACGAGGCTGCAGACAAGTCGGCAAAATTCCAAGGGGTGACACCCAAATTCACAAGCACAAGCCATAGCGAAACTTAAGCGGCGAGTATGCCTAATTTTGCTCGATCAAGCTCGCTAGATGCATCACCCGCATGGTGCCAATCACCGCCGCGATGTGACGCTGCAACGCAAACTGGGCATACAGCGGATCATCTTCCAACAACACGCAACGTTGCTCCGAGCCACAGCGAAAGGTGGTCTCGCGGCCAAAATTGTTGCCCGCAGGACCATACTCACCAAAGCTGCCGGCCTTACGATCAGGCTCCCAAAAGGCGGCCCAGGTTGTCGGCATGCCATTGATGGGCGCTTCGACCGCGGCCAAAGTCGATTCTGCCACCGCTTTCAGCACCGCCTCAAACCCCTGACCTGGCTCAAGCAGAACTGGACAACTCCCACTGATGGCCGCCGCCACGCTGGCTTCGTCCATGGGGTACTCATCAAAGCGATCCGTGGTGTTCAAGCGCCACCAACGGGCGGTGTACACGGGCACAGCGCGCGCTGGTGAGGTCACCGTTTGCACATAGTTCGCCACCCGCCCCAGGTCTCGATAACCCGCAGCCTCGTCGCGAGGCGAGCTCAAGCGCTTTTGCACCTCATCAAAATGGCTATGGAAGCGCGTATCCAGAACCCATAACCAATTGTTGGCGGATTGATCCTTACGGTTGTAGTAGTTCCAGCGGAACAGTCGGGTGAAAAATTTGCTGTGCGCCTGCTGCACATTGGCCCGCGCCACATAGCGCACCTGCAGTGGACTAAAGGGTGGCAACCCCAACTCAAGCTCTTCGATGCATAGGTTAAATTGTTTGGCCGCAAGAAAAGTGAACTGCTGATGCAGCTTTTCGTTATATGCCCAGGCGCTGGGCGCAAGCGTGCTAGCAACCAGCAACCACAGTAGGTTTCGATGCGTTACTCCCAGGATTGATCGCATACCAACTCCAATTGCTCGTCTGTGTGCAAGGCCGATAGCAGCTCAGCTATGGTGCTGCTGGTACCTGGCCACACCCGATCGGGTACAACCTCAGCCGCCGGACGCAGCACAAACTGTCGGTCGATGGCCCGCGGATGGGGCAGCGTAAACCAGGGCAAATTGCGCTGTTCATCGCCAAATAGCAGTAGGTCCAAATCCAAAGGTCGGGGGGCATTACGCTGATAGTGCTGCGTTCGGCCCTGCTCACGTTCTAACAACTTAAGACGACGCAACATCGCTTCGGGCGATATCCCAGGCAATGCATCGAAGGCTACCGCGGCATTGAGGAAATCGGGCGATCCGGGTGGGCAATCGACCGGCGAGGTTCGCCATAAGCGGCTACAGCGCAAATCAGAGGCAGCACAAGCCCGTAACCCCACCAATGCCGCCTTTAAGATGGCTGTGGACTCACCTTGATTGGACCCTAGGCCCACCAACACTTGTGGATCTGTGCTCACTTCACACCGCTTGCTCTACTTTGCCTGCGCATAGTAGCAGGGGCTGCCGAGCGGCTGTAGCAAATTGGCAGAGCCCCTGGCAGACTCAACCCCTGACTTAGGCATGCAAGGGAACGGGACCGCTATGAAAGCTGCAGTGTTACGCGAAATCAACAAACCGCTGGTGATTGAAGACATATCCCACGGCAATCCAGCCCCAAGAGAGGTCTTGGTCCGCACCGTTGCGGCCGGCGTCTGCCACTCAGACCTACACTTTCAAGATGGCTCCTACCCCTATCCATTACCAGCGGTTCTAGGCCACGAATCTGCCGGCATCGTTGAGGCGGTAGGTAGCGATGTAACCTACGTGAAGCCGGGCGACCACGTCATCACTTGCTTGTCCGCTTTCTGTGGCCATTGTGAGGACTGCCTAACCGGCCATATGTCCTTATGCCAAGAGCCCGAGCTGCAGCGCACGCCTACCGAGGCACCACGCCTCAACCGGGGTGACGAAGCCATTGCTCAGTTCCTCAACCTATCCAGCTTTGCTGAACGTATGCTGATCCACGAACATGCGTTGGCCAAAGTGGATCGCGACATGCCTCTAGACCGTGCTGCCTTGATCGGCTGCGGGGTGACCACGGGTGTTGGCGCGGTGATCCACACGGCGGCTGTTGAACCTGGTGCCACGGTTGCCGTGATCGGTTGTGGTGGCGTTGGCCTATCCGCCATCAATGGCGCGGCCATCGCCGGTGCATCACGCATCATTGCCATTGATGCGCTGCCATCCAAGCTCGACCTAGCTCGCAAATTTGGTGCCACCGACGTGATCAACGCCAAAGAGGTGGATGCAGTTGAAGCCGTGCGCGAGCTAACCAGTGGCGGCGTGCACTACTCGTTCGAAGCCATTGGCTTAAAGCAAACCACCGAGCAGGCGTTCAAGATGTTAGGTCGCGGCGGCACCGCTACCATTATTGGCATGATCCCTGTGGGAACCCAGATCGAGCTACATGGTCCCGAATTTTTGATGGAACGAAAAATTCAAGGCTCCAACATGGGCTCCAACCGGTTCCGCGTGGATATGCCGCGCTTTGTGGACTTCTACCTGCAAGGTCGCTTGCACTTAGATGACTTGATTTCACGCCGCATCAAGCTCGAAGACGTGAATGAAGGGATGGAAGCGTTGAAGACGGGCGAGGTTGCTCGCAGCGTTATTATGTTTGAGTAAACCAACAATAAACCTCGCGACCGGCCCAACCAGGGTCGGTCGAACTTTCCAATCCTGCGCTAACGAATCGTCACATACCCAAACTGCCCCGCACGATAAACCCGAAACAGCAACTGAGACTCCTTAGTTCGAATGCTGTCACGCAGGTCCGCCAGGTTTTGCACTGGCCGTCGGTTCACCGCCACCACCACATCTCCGGCTCGCAAACCGCTACGCCAAGCTTGAGTATTGTTATCCACTTTGGCTACCACTACCCCAGCACCAACTTCTGCTGAACCGGTTTCACGGAAATCTTGTAACTCAACTCCGGTTAACCGCGGATCAAAGCGACCACCGGTGACTTTATCCAAATTGTCATCCGATACCCGCATCACCGCGCGTCGCTCCCGACCGTTACGAATAAAGCGAGTTGGCAAGCTGTCGCCCACAAAGGTAATTGCCGCCTGGCTATGAAAGTCCGACACGCGATGAATCTCGCGCTCACCCACTTTGAGCAATATGTCTCCGGCTTGCAGCTTGGCATCAGCGGCCACGCTACCGGGCTCCACATCAACCACCACCACACCATCGGTACGCTTAACCCCAAAGGCAGCAGCCAAATCGGTGTTTAACCCCTGCACCGACAGCCCCAAATAGCCCCGACGTACCGACCCATGCTTGATCAGCTGCTCCATGATGGCTAACACCATATTGGCCGGTATGGCAAAACCGATACCCACATTGCCGCCACTTGGTGAGTAGATGGCCGTGTTTAATCCCACGAGCCGACCGTTTAGATCGACCAATGCCCCACCGGAGTTACCTGGGTTAATCGAGGCATCGGTTTGAATAAGGTCTTCGTAACCTTCAATACCCAAGCCGGTTCGACCTAACGCACTGACAATGCCACTGGTCACCGTCTGGGAGAGCCCAAAAGGGTTACCAATAGCAACAACAAAGTCACCCACCCGCAGCGCTTGCGAATCACTGAACTCGATTTGCGCATCCCTCAGCGCTAGCGCTTTAGGATCAACCTGCAGCACCGCCAAATCGACCTTGGGATCTAGCCCAATAACGGTGGCCACCAAAGTGCGACCATCTGCCAAGGTCACAGATATCTCATCGGCACGCTCAACCACATGGTTGTTGGTGACAATATGACCTTTGCGCGCATCCACAACCACACCCGAGCCAGCACTTTGGGTACGTCTAAACTGTCGGCGTTTAGGCGCTCTAAAAAAGCGTCGAAACAGCGGGTCTTCCATTAAACGGTTACGCACCGGTACATCCGTGTAGGTGGCAATGTTCACCACCGCCGGCATGACCCGTTCTAACATCGGCGCCAAGCTGGGCAAGCTGTCACCATTGGCTAACTTGGCCGGTAGCGCAGCACTAGCGACATTTCCAACGAGCGCCGAGGCAAGCAACAGCACAACAAAAACAGGGGTCTTCAAATCCACTAGCGGCATTCCTGGTCACTCAAGCCGCCAATATAGAATCGACGACCCAAAACGTCTATGGTGAACCTTAAGTTTTCTACAAGTGAGCAGGATTATGGATCTAGCAGGCAAAGTGGTTGTAGTGACCGGCGGGGCCAGTGGCATCGGCAAAGCCATGTGCGAGCGTTTCGCTAAAGAAGGCGCCAAGCACATTGTGGTTGCCGACATGGACGCGAACGGCGCGGCCGACGTTGCCGCCAGCGTTGGCGGTAGCTCCACTGGTTTGGACGTCACCGACGAGCAAGCCCTACTGCGTATGATCGAAGACACCGAAGCACACATCGGGCCCATCGATTTGTTCTGCTCCAATGCTGGCATTGGCATTGGTAAAGGCTTGGATGAACCGAACTCGGTTTGGCAAAAAATCTGGGAAGTGAACACCATGTCCCACGTCTACGCAGCACGTCATATGGTGCCGCGCATGACCGCACGCGGCGGCGGCTACCTATTGAATACCGCCTCTGCTGCCGGCTTGCTATCGCAGATCGGATCCGTGACCTACGCGGTGACCAAACACGCGGCCGTAGCGCTAGCGGAATGGATTGCGATCACCCACGGCCGTGACGGCATCAAGGTTTCCGTGCTTTGCCCACAAGCGGTGCGAACCCCTATGACCGCCGGCGGTGCTGGCGTGGCCGGGGTGGATGGCATGATCGAACCGGATCAAGCGGCTGAAGCAGTGGTTGAAACCATTAAAGAAGAGCGCTTTTTGGTGTTGCCGCACCCGGAAGTGGCAGACTACATCAAACGCAAAACCTCAGACTACGATCGCTGGTTGCATGGCATGCAACGTCTGCAAGAGCAGTACCTGCTGGATTAGGCCCAAGCAGCCCGTTTTGCCATCGGGGTCGCAAGCATTGCGGCCTCTTCGTATGTTGCGCTACTGCTGGGAAACCTGGGGCGAAGATCTATTAGGCTTAAGGATCTCAAGCGTCGCTTTTTTTGACCCAGCTTCTGGAATGCTAGTGTCTTCCACAACAACCAAATCGAACGCAGGAAATTGCATCGCCATCTGAACATCACTAATCAGAAGGTATCCTCGTTGCCCCATGCAGTGGAAGAATAGACCTTCAGGATTACTACCCATCACCTGTCCCGCCGCCAAGACTTGGGCTTCACACTGCTCTTGATCAAAGGCAAACAGATGCTCGCCCCCCTGCGGGTGATACCAAGTGAAATCAACGAGCGGCGCCGCAGAACAACCGAGGAGCCAAGCGGACAAAACTGTCAGACTGAACATTTGCTTCATCCAGGCACTATGCCGGCGCCACATGACACTAGTATGACGGCAAGACCATATCTACCCACAAAGTGGGGAAGACCAACAAAATTGACTGTAACAATTGACGAAAAAAAATAGGTTATATTGTCCCTAGTCCCAAGAACCCAGGGATTTCAGCACATGCTTTTAGGACCTATATTATGAAAACAAAAGTCATCACCGCAGCGCTAAGCCTGGCCGTATTCGGCTGCAGCAGCAGCGACCAAAACGCGACGCCTACACACCGCTGGGCAACCGAACAGCAAGTCAGCCAAATGCAATACCGCAACGACCACGCCCGCTGCCAAAGCGCCGCTAACATTGATCCAACAACTCGCGAGCTTACAACCGCCAGCCCTGAATACGCCGCTTATAGCGCCTGCATGACCACCAGCGGCTATGAGCTAACTGCTTACAACGCGCCACGCTAAACAGGGGCACCCACCGAGTAGGACAGAGGTAGGCGCTAGAGCTCAATGGACAATACCGACTTACAACGCCCACTTGATGTCCAGCGAGAAATTGGTGCCCACGTCTTGCTCAATAACGACAACCCGACCGGCAGAGCCCACTTGCTGGATTTCTAGCTCGTCATCCAACAAGTTCTGCATCTTTAATTTTAAGGTTAGATTCTCTGTGGGATACCAGCTGTAAACAAAGTCCACCGAATGAAAAGGTTGCTCGAAGGCATCTTCGTTGCCATCTACCCCACCAAAGAACACGCGTTCCCCAAAAGCATTGTAAACCAAGGTAGCCGCGTGCTTTGCATCGAAGGAGTCCCATCCTAGCTGCAGGTTGCCAACCCACTTTGAATGTTGGGTCATACGCCGTGTATCGTTGGTGATCGATGCAGCCCCAGCAACCGCACGATCTAAATCGATCTCGGAATCGCTGAAGGTTGCATTGCCCGCCAGGTAAAAACTCTCACCCCAGCCGCCCAAAAAGCCCAATGACTTCAACCACTCTAGCTCAACACCATAGATCTCGCCGCCGGTGCCATTCACGAAAGTGAACAAAATATTGTCCTCGCTCGCACCGCCCTGAACCGTTTCGATGGGGTGGTCAACGTCCTTGTAAAAAAGCGATATCGAAAAACTATCCCCAGCCTCCCACAACCACTCGCCTCGCAGATCGTAGTTGGCTAGATCCGAAGGACGCAGGTCGGAACGCCCTTGTACCCGCGCTTCGGTTAGTGGGTCAATGTAGATGGATTCGGTGACCTCACGAATATCAGGTCTGGCCGCCGTTTCGCTGTAAGCCATACGCAGTTGAAACTCATCCGCCCAAAAATTAGGCCGGATATAAGTCAGTGCCAAAGACGGATAGTATTCATCGGTGGCAATAACACCATCCAAAATTTCTTGGGGCGTTGCACCAACACGAGGCGTGCCAAAGGCTAGCAAGTCCAAAGGCACCGAGACCTGCACAAAATCTTCGTAACGCACGCCTCCAGCTATTCGCCAAGTTTCATTTAGCAGGAAATCGAATCGGCCCCAAGTGGCATCCGTAATTTGCGCCGCGGCATAACTCTCTTCGCCAAATTGACCGATGTTTAACGACAGTTGAATGCCGTTTGTTGGGTCCAAAACGTTTGCATCGCTAAACACCGCTCTAGGTAAACCCGAGGCAATGTCGCTAAAAGCCGCCGAGGTGCTACCCAACCCAAAGGTTGTCTGCTGAAAGAATCGCGTCTTTCTGGTGTAGTCGTATCCACCTGCTAGCTCTAAATCCCAGCCGTCGCCAGTAAAGGGAACCGAAAACGCAAAACCATTGCTATCTACATCATCTTCGAGCGCAGAGAACGCGAACTTGCCTGCGGTCAGAGTGGATCGAATACGTGAATCCGTTACCGCACGACTGACCAGGTCCAGGTTGTCCAAAGACTCCATTCTTACCTCATTCGGAATATCCGTATCCGCCGTGGATTGCGACCAATACCAGGTGTATTTAGCGCCTTGAAAAACATCCGACCACTTAAGCCACTCGGGCAGCCGCGCCAGGGTTTCATATCCCAACTCATGGCTACCGAAGAGTTGATTCACGGTCAATTCTCGCTGCTCAAAGCGTATGTCTGCAATTCTGCCTTGGGAGGGGTTTGACTCATCTGCACAGTCGTTGAACTGCCCCTGAGCACAGGTCAAGGATATCGAGGCTTCATCTTCCGTGTTGCGGATGAACAGTGAGTTGGACCCAATTTCATGTTCACCTAAAAAACTTAGGCCAAGATTTAAAGAGCCTGTAATAGAAGTAGCATTTATGGTGCGATCCGTTTGCGAAAAATCGGTGTCGGGGTTGGAGATCCTACGATTTACGCGGCTCCGGTTACGCCAGCTATCGTCGTAGGCACCTAACGCCAGAAACCCAAACTCCCAATTCTCACCAAGAAACCAACGATAGCCCGCTGTTCCCTGCACACCAATATCTTGCGGTAGATCACCTTTTTCTCGCACATCAATGTCGCGGTTGAGCTGAGTCGCTAGGTTACGGCGAACGTCCTCAGCCTCCTCAACGGTGTGAAATCCGCCGTCTTGCCGCAAAACATTCAATACATCACCAGTAGAAAAACTACCACGATAGGTTTGCAGCGCCTGTTGCAGTTCCCCGCTTAGAGCCCGGGTACCATCATCGTCACCAAACGTATCGTCTTCGCCACCCCGATACTTAAGGCCAGTACGGTTGCTTTGAGAATTCAAGCCAGACTTGAGTTTAAGCGACAACACTCGATCTTCCGGCACACGCTTGGTGCGAATATTGATGTTGCCCCCGCCAAACGCGGCGGGTAACTCAGGCGAGTAAGCCTTGCTAACACTGAGCGCATCCACTATGTCAGCGGGGAAGATGTCTAACGGCAGCACATTACGGGTGAGGTCCGGCGATGGTACCGCTGCGGAGTTTAGCTGCACACTAGAGTAACGCTCACCTAGTCCACGCACATAGACAAACTTGCCCTGAACTAGGGTTAAACCAGGTACGCGCCGTAAAGCTGCCGCCACATCACCGTCACCCACTCGGCCGATTGCTTCCGCATCCAGCATATCGATGGGGATACTGGAATCCATACGTTCGGAGATCACATCGGTAGCAGCCGCCTTGTAACGACCAATCACCACAACCTCTTCGATGGGTCCAGAGCTTATTGCTTGCTCAACCACCGGTTCAGTATTGGCAACATCTGCCTCAGCCGCCCACCCCGCAGGCACAGCGGCAATGCAAACGAGGGGTACTAGACAACGCAGCAATAGCTGTGCCTTTCGGCGGTTCAGATCAAACGCCCCGGTTCTTTCGATTTTCATAGCCATGTCCTTTGCTCAGCTAAGGCAGAAAATACACACTGCTATCCAAACCAAAGGTCCAACCGGCGGTCCAGTCATCGCTGGCCACCACCGCGCCAACGATCTCATCTGTGATATCACCATCCCCATCCACGTCAAAGGGAGTGACGGTGATTGGTCCTCCGCTAGAATCCGTAAACGCAGCAGCTGTGTAGAAACCATCCAAAATGGTTGCAGCTGGCACCGTGTCAGTCACAATCCCGTTACCGGTATTTGCCGGATAACTTGCGGAACCCCCATTGACTACCCACAGATCGATCCCATCACCGTTTGGCAAGCTGTCTTTGGTGGGCTCAGCACCCGCTAACAAGGTCCCGGCGATAACAACCTCGCCGTCCTGTGCCGCCTGTGTTGTGGTGCTATCGTCAATCTCAAAGAGCTCGTTGCCACTTTGAGACAAAAAGTTCACGCCGTGACCGTCGTAGACAATGCTGTTGAAAATGCTGGCACGAGCACCCCGACGAATGACGATGCCCTCCGAGTCTCCATGCGTTGAAGGCGGCTCGTCTATGTTTGATGGGATACAGGTCAGATTCACTATGGTTGGATTGGTAAACGGCATCAGACCTAGGTTGCTGCCATCGCCATCACCTTCGACACACCGGTTACCATCTGTGGGGTTATGAATGACTAAGGCTGGCCCAACTGTACCGACGTAGCCATCAGTGAAATCAATAGAATCATCACGAACATACAAGGCAACCAAATTTTCAACGTTGACGGCCCCGCCGAAGAATTCAACACCATCATCAAAGGTGCTGTACACCTGGATGTTACGTACCACTGTGCCAGAGCCAACGGCATTAAAAGTAATACCGTTGAGCTCATCACCCGGCGCCGCCTCAAAACCTGTGTGCTTCACCACCACGTACTCCAAGCGACCAGAGCTTTCGGTGTTATCACTACCGCCAAAGTTGGACGGCTTACCTTCGGATAACTCATGGCAGTTATCGTTGGCCCGGGCTGCATCATCGCATTGTGAGGTGATCCCGTTGCCGTTGATAACCACGCCGCCCCACAGCGAAACATCAAACTGTCCAGCGGTATCGGTAACCGCATCAGTAAAGCCAGTGATCGTAATGGGTCGGCTCGGCGAACCCACCGCTATAATCTGTGAGCCTCGGTTAACCAATAGATAATCATCATCCGCAAACGCCAGCGTAGCTCCAGCCTCGATGGTTAACACGGGACCCGAACCGCCTACGGGCGCCGCACCGCTATCCACATTTGCCCCCACTTGCAGCACGTCGTTAAAAATGTGGGCACCAGTGATAAAAGGTACGGTCAAATCCACAACCAGCGGACTTACTGCTGACACAAAGCTGGCATCATAAGTACAGTTAGTTCCATCAAATGTACCTTGTTGTTGCGAGTTGGTAGCAGGGTCTGTGTACGCAGCGCAAGGATTAGAACTATTACCGCCACCATTGGTCACGCTATTGTCGGTAGTGCTCGAGTTATCGTTAGCGTTAATATTGACATCACTACCACCGCCACCACAGGCGCCAACCGCTAGACAGATAGCTGCAACCACGACCGTTCTTCGAAATAAACTCACTACAATTTTCCTCTGAAAATTTTTTAGCAATCATTTTATTGGCCTAACGCTAGTAGACATCAGGAATGGGCGCATACTAGTAAGGTCGTATTACACTCATGTGACGCATGAATATTTTTTTCGGTCGTTTTGTCACGCAAATACATCGCACTGAAGAACATGACAATTCGATGACTATTGTGTGAAACTTCCATGACAAGAGTGTTTTATAGAACAACCAAGAGAGCAGTATTCAGAACATGTTTATTCCGGAAATCAGCCTAAACACAGATAAAAAACAGCTTGTCGACGCGCTACGCCAAGCCTGCAAAAGTCATGGTTTTTTCTATTTGGTTGACCATGGCATCGCTATCAATGAAATCGAAACCTTGCTGCGCAACATGCAAGTTTTTTTCAATCAACCCCAACCCAAAAAACAAGAATTGATGCGATCGGCGACCAACCCTTGGGGCTACTACGACAAAGAGCTAACAAAGAACCGAAAAGACTGGAAAGAAATCCTGGATATCGGGCCGGAAGCTGATGGGACTGCAGAACATCCCTTTCCCAGGGCTAAAACACAATGGCCTAAGAAGATGCAAGGCTTCCAACCGCTGATGCAAAGTTACATGAACCATTGCGCGGCAATCTGCGAACAGTTACGCGTACTCCTAATCCAAAGCCTTGGCTCAACCAATGCTGACCAAGACGCACCCTTCAGCAAAGATCACAGCAGCTTCTTGCGTCTAAACCACTACCCTCTATGCGCAAACCCCGCACCAGAAGATTCGGACTTTGTTCCCGTTCATGGCGAGTTGGGTATCAGCCACCACACAGATGCCGGCGCACTAACGCTGTTGCTGCAAAGTGATGTTGCAGGCCTGCAGTTCTATCACCAAGAACAGTGGCACACGATCCAACCTAAAGCTGGCGCGTTAATGGTCAATATTGGCGATGTTGTCCAGGTATGGTCTAACGATCAGTACTCGGCCCCACTGCATCGGGTCATTGCTAGTGCCACACAACAGCGTTACTCCGCCGCTTACTTCTATAACCCAAGTTACAGTGATCACTACGCGCCAATACCAAGCACGGGTGAGCCAGTGTACAAATCCATTAGCTGGGCAGAATTTCGTAGCGGTCGTACCGCGGGTGACTACGCAGACTCGGGTGAAGAGTTACAGATCAGTCACTATAAGCTCTAGGTTGGACCCTCTACCAACCGCTGCGCTAGTGTTGTATCCGCTAAGCTTTGACCTGTTGCTTCAAGCTCCGAATGAATAGCTAAAAGCTGCGCGTGCTGCTCGATGGCAAACCGCGCAATGGGGGATGCAGCCTCAGGATCAACCTTGGCGTCAGCCGCGATAAAAACCTCAGCACAGTCTTGAACGAGCTGAGCCAACTTTGAGACCGCTGCATGAGCCAACTGCGACTGCGTATCTGCATAAGTAAATTGCCAGCGCAGCACGCGTTCGTTCACCTCGGCTTTTTCTGCTCCACCGGCTTCAATATCTGCTGCCGCAAACACCCGGCAGTCATAGGTACGACAGGCGCTAGGACGGTCAGCGTAAATAGAACATTGGCCGTCAACCAGCATAGGACACTGCCCATGCTCATTGAAGCCCATGAGTTGGTATCCAGCCGGGGCACCCGGCGCTGGGAACAATAGCTCAGCGGGAATCGCGGCAATGGCATCCACATCTTGAGGCGTCACGTGAATAAAGTAGGAGGCGCGACAACAAGCATTGCAGTCGCCGCAAGGCACATCCGATTCTAGATTGTTGCTAACCGCCGGCTGCGCCGCCTGCAACCACTCGCCAAACTCACCGGCAGGGATGGCGTTGACGGCATCATTTGTAGACACCGGCTCCAAACCATTGAACTTTGACATCTAGACTACTGCGCGAGCAGCTTTGCTACGGCACGTTGCGCCATCACTTTTACTAGATGCGCACGATACTCCGCGGAAGCATGCAGATCGTTGTTGAAGCCTGCATCTGGGATCACAAGATTTTCTAGCGCTGCCGCGCTGAGATCTCGGTTCAACACCTCTTCTAAACCGGTTGCCCGGAACGCACAAGGTCCGGCGCCGGTGACACCAACGCGAATAGTGCCGCTAAAGTCCGCAACCAAAACACCAGCCACGGCGTAGCGCGAGGCCGGATTCGGAAACTTCTGGTATGCCGCACGCGTTGGCACAGGAAAATCAATCCGAGTTAAAATTTCTCCCGGCTCTAGCGCGGTCTCAAACAGATCCTTGAAAAAGTCATCACCCGATATCTGCCGGTTGTTGGTATGCAAAGTAGCACCCAAACCCACAACGGCCGCGGGGTAATCGGCTGCAGGATCACTGTTGGCCACAGAACCACCAATAGTGCCGCGATTGCGAACCTGCCCGTCACCAATTAAACCGGCCAGCTCAGACAATACTGGTAGCCGCTGTTGCAATGGTTCATGCCGGACAACCTGTGCATGGCGGGTAAAGGCACCCACTTGCACCACATCATCCGCAACCTGAATACCACTGAGCTCAGGTAGAGCCGACAGATCGATTAGGTCGGTTGGTGCGGCCAAACGCTGCTTCATGGTTGGGATCAACGTCATACCACCCGATAGATACATGGGGTCATCAGACTGCGCATATAGCGCTTGAGCATCCGCAAGGCTGGTTGGCTTATGGTAGTTAAAGGGGTACATGAAGGCTCCTGCTTCAGTTTCTCTAATTCAATGTCTTTCTACAATTGTGGTGCTAGGCCTGATTGAGCGCGCGCCAGACCTTTTCTGAGGTGGCCGGCATGCTGATATCTTTCACCTGCAGCGCATCGGTTACCGCGTTCATAATTGCTGCGGGGGAACCAATAGCACCGGCTTCACCGCAACCCTTAACGCCCAAGGGGTTATGGGTGCACCAGGTGACCGTAGTATCCACCACAAAATCCGGCAGGTTATCCGCTCGCGGCATGGTGTAATCCATATAAGAGCCGGTTTGCAGCTGCCCGTTGTCGTCGTAAATGCCGTGCTCCATCAAGGCTTGGCCAACACCTTGCGCAACACCACCGTGCACCTGGCCATCGACAATCATCGGGTTAATGATCTGGCCGAAGTCGTCCACCGCCACAAAATTGACCAACTCAACCACACCGGTTGCCTCATCAATTTCGACCTCCGCAATGTGTGTGCCTGCGGGGTAGGTGAAATTTTCAGGGTCGTAAAACGCTTTTTCAGACAATCCAGGTTCTAAATCTTCTGGGTAATCTGCGGGCACGTAAGCCGCAAAGGCCACCTCACCAAAGGACAAGGATTGATTGCTATCGCTGACTTTGAACTCGCCGTCTTCAAAGGCAATTTGGTCCAGCTCAACCTGCAGCATATGCGCGGCAATCTTGCTGCCCTTCGCAATAATTTTGTCGGTGGCTTTCATCAAGGCTGATCCACCAACGGCAAGTGAACGCGACCCATAGGTACCCAAGCCAAATTCAACCCGGCCGGTATCCCCATGCACCACTTCTACCGCCTCCAGCTCAATGCCTAACCGGTCTGAAACCACTTGTGCAAAGGTAGTTTCGTGGCCTTGGCCATGGCTGTGTGAGCCGGTAAAGACCGTGACGTTGCCGGTAGGATTGACCCGTACCTCACCGCTTTCGTACAACCCAACCCCAGCCCCCAGTTGGATCGCTAGTTTTGACGGTGCCAAACCGCAGGCTTCGATGTAGCAAGCCAAGCCGATACCTCGACGCTTGCCCGCTTGTTCAGACTCAGTGCGTCGCGCCCCAAAGTTTTTGTAGTCCACATGATCCAACGCGCGATTCAAGCTCGCCTCGTAGTCACCAATATCGTAGGTCAGCGCCACCGGGGTTTCGTAAGGGAAATCTTGTGGCCGAATCATGTTCAACCGTCGCAGCTCAACCGGGTCCATGCCCAGCTCACGCGCCGCCGTTTCTACAACGCGCTCCACAACAAAGGTCGCTTCGGGCCGTCCAGCACCGCGATAGGCATCCACAGGCACGGTGTTGGTGTAGATGCCTTCGACCCCAACGTAAATATTTGGCGTTCTATATTGCCCAGCTAACAAGGTGCCGTACAAATAGGTGGGTACCGAGGAACCAAAGGTTGAAAGGTAAGCACCCAAGTTTGCTTTGGTGTGCACCTTCATGCCGGTAAAACGACCCTGCGCATCCATCCCCAATTGCACCTTGGTTAAATGGTCGCGGCCGTGCGCATCGGCCAGA
>CALHVX010000011.1 GCA_938036875.1 uncultured Pseudomonadales bacterium | reverse complement strand
GCACGGGTCGCGGCCAAAGCGACACGCAACGGCGCGATGAACCCTATGGCATGGCGCAACAAGGCGTTTACCGAAGACGAGGTACTGCAATCGCAAATGCTTGCTTACCCGTTAACGCAATACATGTTCTGCTCACCCGGCGAAGGGGGTGTGGCCATGATTTTGTGCCGCGCAGACAAAGCGCACAAATACACCAAAACACCCATTTACCTCAATGCCGCCGTTATGCGTTCGCGCCGCTTTGGTAGCTTTGAAGTCAAAGCTTCTTGGTTGCCCAAAGAAGAAGAAGTTGGCCCCACCGTTGATGCCTCCAAGAAAGCCTTCGAACTCGCCGGCATCGGCCCTGAAGATGTGGATGTGGCACAGCTTCAAGATACCGAATCTGGGGCGGAAATCATGCACATGTCCGAAAACGGATTCTGCGAAGACGGTGAGCAAGAGGGTATGCTCGAGCGCGGCGAGACCGAAATCAACGGCCGTCTACCGATCAACACCGACGGCGGCTGCATTGCCAACGGCGAACCCATTGGTGCATCGGGATTACGCCAGGTCTATGAAAACGTATTGCAACTACGTGGCGATGCTGGGCAACGACAAGTACCCAACAACCCAAAGGTTGCTTACACCCACGTGTACGGCGCCCCTGGGATCAGTGGTGTCACGATACTTTCAAAATAATAACTTACAGTCGTAAATTTTTAGGGGGAGTCATGAACAAACAATTTGGTGACGTACATATCAGTGATCTGGGCGATTTCGTTACGCTGGCAGAAATTCAGCGCGCTCCAAACAACTTTTTCGACCAGGCATTGATCAAAAGCCTGGCTGATGCTTTTGCAGAGCTGGATGAAGACCCTAGTTGCCGAGTGATAGTGCTTGCCTCCGAAGGCAAACACTTTTGTGCTGGCGCCAACTTCACCTCAAGCGGCAATCGCGAGGCACCAGGCACGCGTAAAGCTGAAGACGGCAATCCGCTGTACCGCGAGGCCGTACGCCTGTTCAGCAACAAAAAACCAGTCATTGCCGCGGTCCAAGGTGCAGCGGTAGGCGGCGGGTTTGGCTTAGCCATGATGCCGGACTTTCGTGTGGCCTGCGCTGAAGCACGCTTCACCGCCAACTTTGTGAAGTTGGGTTTCACTCCAGGTTTTGGTTTGACCCACACGCTGTCGCGTATCATCGGCGTGCAAGCGGCAACCGACATGTTCTATACCGGGCGGCGTATCACGGGAACCGAAGCAAAAGCGCTAGGCATCGTTGATCGTCTAGTTCCTCAAGATCAGGTACGCGATGCTGCGATTGCTTACGCTAAAGAAATTGCAGAAAACGCACCGCTGGCATTGATCTCCCTGCGCAAGCAGATGCGTGGCGACCTAGCAGCAGCGGTGCAAAAAGCCACGGACGTCGAAGGTTTTGAGCAGTACCATCTGCAGCTAACCAACGACCACAAAGAAGGCGTTAAGTCGGTTGCCGAGCGACGCCCTGGTAACTTCACCGGAACATAGCTCGGTTTATGCAAGCAACAACCGCTTAACTAAAGCGTCAGTAACTGCTTACCGAAGTTAGCACCAGAAAATAGCCGCAGCAGGGTCTTTGGGATGTTCTCAAAACCCTGCTGAACATCTTCCCGATATTTAATCTCACCCGACTTAATCCAATCAGATAGCCGACCCTTAGCAATCTCATACTCACGCTCGTAACCACTGAGCAAAAAGCCTTCCATGATGGCCTGGCGAAACACAATGTTGAAATAGTTGGTTGGCCCCGCAGGCTTAGCTTCTTCGTAGCGGGCGATACCGCCGCAAACCACAATCCGTGCATGAGAGGCGATTCGAGCCAATACATCGTTAAGAGCCACGCCGCCGACGTTATCAAAAAAAACGTTCACCCCACCCGGGCACAGTTCCGTGAGGCGAGTTTTGATGCGCTCAGACTTGTAGTCGATGGTGGCGTCGTAACCAAGCTCATCAGAAAGCCATTGACATTTTTCCGCGCCACCGGCAATACCAACCGTGTGACACCCATTAATCTTGGCAAGCTGTCCAACCACGGAACCTACGGCACCCGCGGCTCCTGACACCACCACCATCTCTCCCGGCTCAGGGCGCCCAACACGCAACAACCCAAAATAAGCGGTAAGCCCAGTAGTGCCTAAAATGCCTAAGTTGGCCTTTAGCTGATCGTCATCGGGCAAAACTTGAACGGTTTTCGAATCCAGGTCTGCAAATTCTTGCCAGCCCACCGGACCCATCACCTTACTCCCAACCGACACGTTGCTCGCGTTGGACTCCACCACCTCGCCAATACCCCGAGCAGACATAATACCGCCGACCTCAGCGCCTTTAGAGTAGCCGGCCACGTTCTCAAGCTGAGCTTTTTGCGACGGATCAAAGCTCAGGCACTCAACCTTCACTCGAACCTGCCCCTCGGCCAGCGTGGATAGTTCCGCTACGTGATGCGTGAAGTCGCTCAGCTCAATTGCTCTGCCCCGAGGATTACCGTTGATCAACCATTGTTGGTTTTGCACTCGACTCTCTCTTTGCTCCCAAATATT
>CALHVX010000010.1 GCA_938036875.1 uncultured Pseudomonadales bacterium | reverse complement strand
CCCGTTGTGGACTATGGCGGTTTTGGCATTCATCAACGGTTTGTTTGTCTGGCGCTTCTTGCCCGATCCCCCCAGGCAACCCCAGGTTGCCAAACCCACCCGATTGAAATACACAGACCGGCGCATCCTGCCCTTCATCATTGTTGGGGTCTTGATGTTTTCAGGCTTTGCCTTGGTTCAACAAACCATGGGGTTTCGCTTTCAAGACACCTTGAACTTGTCCGCCGGTGATACCGCACAAGTGTTTGGCATTGCCATGATGTTATCTGCCGCTTGCTCGCTGCTAGCCCAAGGCGTGATCGTGCAACGGCTTAACATCGAACCCTTCAACCTGCTACGCCTAGCCATCCCACTGCTGATCTTGGCGTTCACCATCTTGACCTTAGTGGAGACACGCTGGTTGCTCACCGGTGGCATGATGGTGCTTGGCCTGGGTATGGGGTTAGCTGGACCAGGTTTTATGGCCGGAGCATCTCTTGCGGTTACCGCAGAAGAGCAAGGCGCTGTTGCGGGTGTTGCGGGTTCTTGCGGCCCACTTGGTTTTACTATCGGCCCCATGATTGGTGGGCTGCTCTATCAAAACAATCCAGTGCTGCCTTATGCCTTTGCCGCCGCTATGTACGTTGTGCTATTCATCTTCATGCAATTCATTGCGGGATCCATGTCAAGGCGCGCAGCGGCACTACGGGAGCAACATGACTAGCACATCGCAGCTGGTTACTATTAAACGCTAGGCCGCCAAAACCCAGCCGTTACAACAACGATGTTTTGCAACCTCACCAATCGATGGAGGCGAACCAATGAAACTCAACACAGAGCAAGTGGCTTTCTTCAAAGCTAACGGCTACCTGATGGTTCCCGCTGCCATGGATGTTCAACTGTGCGCCGAGGCCCAAGACTTGATGTGGGATGCGTTGCCAGCTTCTGCCCGGCTCGTGCGGAGTGATAAAGCCACACACGTTGGACCATTTTCCCAAGCCGACGAATCTTTCGACAGCGAGCACATTCGCGCCGGCTTTCGCTGGCAGCTGCGTACCGTTGGTACCAGCCAAACCTTACTGAACCTAGTGTATTCAGACGCAATCTGCGCCATGGCACAACAACTGCTCGGTGATTCGCCGCTTACCCGCCCTGTTCTCAATGGCGGCACTATGGGCCGCTTTGGCCCAGCTTGGCCTGGTGGCCCCACGGATCCGGCACAAGGCAATGAAGGCGCGCGCGGCATATACTTCACGCTACCCTACGGTGACAAAGCTAGAGAACCGGACGCTTGCCACACCGACGGCCACCCGTTTCAACTCGGTATTGTTGGCTTGCTTAGCGATGTACCTAAAGATGGCGGGGCTTTTAAAGTCTGGCCAAAATCACATCAGCGTTTATACCCCACATTTCAGATGCAATACGACCAACCGCGGGTGCCTTACTACGACCATCTACCAAGCCACAAAGGCATTATCCACAGCCAAGCTTACCTAGAGGAAGTGGCCAAGCTTGAACAGGATACCCAAGCCGTAGAATGTTACGGCAGCATGGGAGACATCGTGTTTTGGCACCATCGAACGGCGCATATGGCTGGGCACAACTATACGGACATCATTCGTCAGGCCGTGTTAGCTGACTTTTGGACCACCGACTTAGACAGCTCTCGCTTGGTGCCTCCACAACCCAACATGTGGGCAGATTGGTCAACCGAGATCCAAGCTAACGACGGAACCTACAGCGCCAAATTTGCACAATCTCAAGGTTTGGGCACCCCTTAGCCAGCTAAGAGGTGCGTTATGGGGCGTGCTAAGGAGTGCGCTGGGCCAGCTGGAGGTTTATGCTAACCATTCGTTGTTCAAAGAAAGAATCTCGTTCATGTCAGTGAAGTTCTCCGGTGCACGCTTAAGCGTGTTAGACCTAGCCCCAATCAACGAAGGCAGCACGGTTACCCAAGCCTTGAATAATGCCGCAACCTTGGCAGCTCACGTTGAGCAGCTGGGTTATCAACGCTATTGGATGGCCGAGCACCACAACATGCCCGGAATCGCCAGCTCAGCTACCGCTGTGGCCCTAGCCCATGTGGCCAGTCATACCTCCACCATTCGAGTGGGCGCCGGCGGTGTCATGCTGCCCAACCATGCGCCGTTGGTGATCGCAGAGCAGTTCGGTACCTTGGCCGCCTTACACCCAGGCCGCATCGACCTAGGCTTAGGACGCGCGCCAGGCACGGATCAAACAACCGCCCAAGCCCTACGCCGCACGCTGAATCAGAGCGTTGATAGCTTTCCTCAAGACGTGATGGAGCTCCAAGCTTACTTCGGCGAGGTCCAGCCTGGGCAACGGGTCCAAGCGGTGCCCGGAGCGAACAGCGAAGTACCATTGTGGATATTGGGGTCCAGCCTGTACGGCGCTCAACTCGCCGCTGCCTTGGGTCTACCTTACGCCTTCGCCTCTCACTTCGCGCCAGCCGCTATGCAACAGGCCATCGATATTTATCGCAGCCAGTTCAAACCATCAGCTCAGCTCGACAAACCCTACTTTATGCTTGGGTTTAATATTTGCGCGGCAGAAACCGAGGCAAAAGCTCACCTGATGCGCAGCTCGTCGTTGCAAGCACTAGTGCGTATGCGTCGCGGGATGCCTGGCCAACTACCGCCTCCCATCGAAAACTACGAAGCCAATCTCACGGCCGAAGATCGTTATTTGATGCAACAGTTTACAAGCTGCTCAGCCGTGGGCACGGCCGAGCAAGTGTCTGAAGAACTTGAAACCTTTGTAGCGCAGACCCAACCAAATGAGATTATGGTGGTAAGCCAGATTTTCGATCAGCAAGACCGGCTCGAGTCCTTCCGTATTGTTGCTGACCTTGCCTCTAAATCAGGATCAACCGAATCAACAATAGCGAATCCGGCAATGGCCGCACCCAGCGCTGGTTAAGCACTAGGCGCTACGCTTGCGCTAGTTTGCACCTGGCGTGGTGATGATCGCTCGATCTTCAAGCGCGTTAACCTTGTCGCGCTCACGCCGCGCTAGAGCCGCACGCTGCGCAGAGGTGGTGCAAACCTTCTTTGCAACCCGCGAACCGGTTTCACGTACACGTTTGCACTCAACACCATCAAGCTTGTTACGCTCTCTACGACTGAGCTTTTTCTTCACCGGTTTAACA
>CALHVX010000009.1 GCA_938036875.1 uncultured Pseudomonadales bacterium | reverse complement strand
CTCCAGAACGCCATCTTTGCTGGCGATGACGGCGGCGGGGGTGGATTACCTCTCTGATGGGCGTTGCATGTTGGGCTTGGGCGCCTCTGGCCCGCAAGTGATTGAAGGCTTTCACGGCATTGAGTACAACGCACCGGTTGGCCGAATTCGCGAGGTGATGGAGATCTGCCGTCAGGTTTGGCGTCGTGAGAAGGTCCAGCATATGGGCCGTCATTACCAAATCCCGTTACCCCAGAATAAAGGCACTGGCCTGGGCAAGCCGTTGAAACTCATTAATCACCCGGTTCGCGAGGAGATCCCCATTGCCATTGCCTCACTGGGTCAAAAGAGCGTTTCCATGACAGCAGAATTGGCGGACGCCTGGTTGCCCGCGTTCTACACCGCGGAAGCCGCTCAGGCGGTTTGGGGTGATGCATTAGCAGAAGGCGCAAAGCTGCGAGATCCCAATCGTGCACCGCTGGAAATATTTGCCGGTGGCACCGTTGCTATTGGTGATGGTTTAGAAGAGATGCGTGATCGCGCTCGTCCCGGTGCTGCGTTGTACATCGGCGGTATGGGCGCCCGGTCGAAAAACTTCTACAACCAAATCTTTGCCAAAAGCGGCTACGAAAAAGAAGCCAAAGAAATTCAAGATCTGTATCTCGCTGGCGACAAAAAAGCGGCCGAAGCGGCGATTCCAGCTGACTACCTGGCAAAGACTTCGTTGGTTGGTTCTGAAAGCTTTGTCCGTGAGCGCTTGCAGGCACTGAAAGCCTCGGGGGTTACCTCACTGAACGTTAGCTTGGCGGGTAACACCACAGAAGAACGTGTTGCTCAGTGTGAATCCTTACGAAACTTGGTTGATCAGCTCTAAGCCATGCGTATTGCCATTGCCATGATGAGCCACGAAACCAATACGTTTTCGCCAGTGTTAACAGATCTGGCACGCTTTAGTGCTGGGCGTGATAAGCCGGTGTCTGGTGAGGCGGCGCTAAAGGTGTTCCGTAACACAGCCAGCGGTTTGGGTGGTTTTATTGAAGTGGCGGAGGCGCAAGGGGTTGATATACAAATGTCAATTGCTGCAGGAGCAGCGCCCAGTGGGCCGGTGGAAGACGACTGCTATGAGTACATGTGCGAAGCCATCTTAAAAGCGGCAACCCAGTGTGATGGCATGTTGTTGGATCTCCACGGCGCCATGGCAACCAAATCGTTTAATGATGGCGAAGGCGAGCTGCTCAGGCGTTTACGCGAGCTTGTCCCTGGGTTACCTATTGCAGTGGCCTTAGACATGCATGCCAACATCACCGAGCAGATGGTTCGAAACTGTACCTTGCTAACCGGTTACCAAACCTACCCGCACGTGGATATGGATGGTGCGGCCAGACGTGCTGGCCAGTTATTCTTTGAACACCTGGCCGGTGGGTTTGAACCGACCATGGTGTGGGGCAATGCGCCCATGTTGCCCCACGTTATGCGTCAGGGTACAGACGATGAGCCAAACAAGTCGCTGCAAGCTCGGGTGATGGCGTTGGAAGCACAAGGTGATATGGCGGTGAGTTTGTTTACTGGCTTTCCCCATGCAGATATTCCGGATGCTGGGCTGTCGGTGGTTGCCATCACTAATGGTGATACCGCTCAAGCAGAGAACATCCGCGATGAGTTGTTGGATTCGGCCTGGGCGCAGCGTGAAAAGTTTGTTTATCAGCCGGAGCCTTTAGCGGAAAGTTTGGCGCGTGCCGAAGTGGCGGCGGATCAAACAGAGCAAGGTCCAGTGGTTATCTTGGATCATTATGACAACACGGCCTCTGGCGGCACCATGGATACCACCGAAGTCCTAGCTGCGGTGTTAGAGCAAGGTTTGCAAGATGTGGCGGTATTTGGATTCTACGACCCTGAAAGTGTGCAAGCTATGGTGGCAGCTGGGGTAGGCAACAGCGTGACCTTAGATCTGGGTGGCAAGCTACCCATGCCGGCATTAAAACAAAGCAGCAAACCCATTCGCCTTACCGGTCAGGTAAAGCTCATTAGCGATGGCCGGTTTCCTGCCACGGTTGCGATGTCTCGAGGCCTAACGATGAACATGGGTTTGTCTGCGATTTTGAGTTTGCCAAACGACGTAGACGTCATTGTGGTATCGCGCCACATTGAGCCCTTTGATCCGGGTTGCTTTCGGTCCATGGGTATAGAACCCAGCAGTCGGCGTTACCTGATGCTCAAGAGTCGTGTTCACTACCGCGTGGGGTTTCGTGAGATGGCCAAAGCGGTGGTGGAATGTGCGGGTTGTGGCGTGTGCACCTCGGACTACTCACAGCTTGAATTTAACCAGGTGCGGCGACCGATCTATCCCCTTGATGGTGTCAATGCAAACCGTGGTGACTGGATGGCTGATTCCTGACTCGACGTTTGTGGCCTTGATCCTCAGCTAGTGTGTGCTTCGCTTCAATGAAAGGTTTGTGGCATATTTCGGGGGGTTATCTAGTTGTCAGGCACCGCAAATGTCTCAGAAGCAACAATTCCTATTCGTAAGACACGGCGAAACGGTTGGTAATTTAGAGCAAATAGCTCACGGTCAAACCGAATCGCCACTGAATGATCGTGGCATTCGCCAAGCCCAAACGACCGCGGACATGCTTCGCGGTTGGAACACCCCTTATCATCGCGTTTACGCCAGCCCCTTATCGCGAGCCCATCACACCGGTCAACACATAGCGGAGGCGTTGCAGCTGCCGTTGGAAACTCACGATGATCTCGTGGAAGGTTTTTTAGGTGACTGGGAAGGAATCACCTACCAGCAGTTGGGTGAAGTGGGGTTTGCTAAACGCTCCATAAAGGATGACAACTTCCGGGGGCACAATGGTGAATCCCCAAATCAATTAGCCGATCGGATGGCTAAGGCGATGGAAGAGATACGCACCAAACACCCAGGCGAAAATATTATCTTGGTTAGTCATGGAGCCGCCATAGCTCATTTGTTGGCGCGCCTCATGGATACGGCGCCAGCCTTTGGCTACCAATACCTTATGCACAATACCGCGGTGACTGAAATCACGTTTCATGGTGCGGATAGCAAGCCAGAAATTTCGGTGCTAAATTTTCATGACCATTTGCCTGATGAGCTTCGCGCGAACCCGGTCGTTCCCGATCAGAAAGCACCCAGTGCCATCAGGCTTTTAAAATCGGCTGATGAGCTCAGCGTTGAGTGGTTGCAAGCCGCGCTTAAAGGGCAGCTTGGTGGCGCTACCATCAGCGATTTTGCGTTTACTCCAATCGGTGTTGGTGAAGGCTTTATGGGTCAGCTTGCTCGAGTGACCTTGATCTATGCTGGTGCAGCACCCGATGCACCCAACACCTTGATTGCCAAGTTCGCGGCAGGTCGCGAAGACACCCGCGAAATGGCCAGAGATCAAAGCCTATATCGACGAGAAATTGGGTTTTATCGAGACATTGGGCAGGCGGTGGGCGTACGAGTGCCGCACTGTTTTTACAGCGATTTTGACGAATCTAGCCAGCGCTTTGTTATGTTGCTAGAAGACATGGCGCCTGGCGAGCCGAGTGATCAAGTGGTTGGTACCAGCAAAGAAACCTCGCGACGGGTTATCGAAGAGTTTGCCAAGCTGCACGCCAAATGGTGGAACAACGACCAGCTTGATCAGTACCAGTGGGGCAAATGGATTATCAATGAAACACCAATGGACGAAGCCTTGGTGCTTTTACAAGACAGCATTAAGCAAGTGGAGGCAACGGGAAGCTTTGATCGGTACCCCGAGATGAAACGATTGATGTATCTGTTGCCGCCGCTGTTTCGCCTAGATCCGGCGCCCCCGTATCCGTTTTCATTGACGCATGGTGATTTGCGCTCGGATAACATTATTCAGCCTAGTGATGCCGGCGGTGAGTTTTGTGTGTTGGATTGGCAGTTATCGGGTAAGGGGGACCCAGTCAACGACATCGCACGCTGGATGGCGCAGAGTATTTCGATTGAAGATCGCAAAGCCACTGAGCAGGATTTGTTAAAGCTGTATCACAGCAAGTTGTTGGAGCACGGCGTTACTGGTTATAGCTACAAAAAGTTCATCAATGGCTACAAGATGAATTTGGTTGTTATCTTGGTTATGTTTTCTATGTCAATTGACAGCGTTGATCGGTCCTCTGACCGGGCTCAAGCGTTGTTTCATGAGTTTTACTCGAGGCTGGATTCTGCGCTGGTGGATTGGGAGATCGAGAAGGTTCTCAAAGTGCTGCCATTGCTCACCCCGTTCATCAAATTCTCAACCTGGATCAAGTTGAAGTTAAAAACGGGTTAGTTGGCATTTAAGCGGCTCCGGGTATCTCGCAGGCCTGACCTGTTTCTATTAGCTTGGTTACTGCGCTATTGGTGTGCGGGCCAGCACACCAACTTGGCATAACCATTGAGTACAGGCCGGTACCACCAGCAACCAAAACCAAGATATCTTCCGGCTTGCTAAAGGCCGGTGCCGGATCTTCCTTGATGCGCGAAGCAAAAGCCGGGGAAAACTCGGTGAGCTCTGCTTTGCTGTGCACACAGAGCTCGGCTAAGCGTTGGCAGATTTGTTCGCGCGTGTAGTTTGCGTTTGCGAGCACAGTGGCGTGTTCTGGATTCAGAACAACAACCGCCGCGCCGCGACGCAGCACCGCGTTGTTGGTTGCTATGTTGGCCAGTCCGACTGCCAGGGTGCGCAGCAGTATGTCGGGTGCTTCGGGCGAGTCAGCATCGCCGCTAAACAGAACGGAGTGGGGCGCTTCTGCCCCAATGACGGTCACCGTGCTATCGCTGCTGTTGAATCCACGACTGACGTGTAGGGGTGGAAATGGGCTGATGGCTTCATCTTCCGCCAAGCAGTAAGTGAACTTACCTGGATGACCTAGCAAGGCCATGTCGGATTCTCCGGGTTTGGCGCCGCCGATGTTGATCATGGCAAGCCGCAACGCGCGACCGATAGAGGCGTTGGCTCGATGCCCAGGGCCCAGTGCGCCGAAGCCACAAGCAATGGGTCCACAATCATTAATGGCTGGGCCGTTCACAATGATGAGCGGGGCGGTGCAGTGGGTGGTGGACTGCATCTCGGCGAGATCAAACACCGGATCGATCACCGCCTGAACGGCCGCTAGCACCACTGGCATGTAGTCGGGTAAGCAGCCTGCCATCACAGCAGCAGTCGCCACCATCTCAATGGTGGCGACACCCATCTGCGGGCCCATCTCACCAAGCACTAAGTCCCCGTCATAACCGCTCGCCAAGACCATACGGGCCACACGATCAGCCGTAGGGATTACCACCGGCAAGCCGTCGGTGCAGCCCATCTCGTGGAGCTGCTCTAGGGCGCTATTTTCATCGTTTGCGCTGAGTAGTGGGGCGGATACTGGCATTGGGGTGTCCTTGGCTAGCTTGAACTGACAGTCTACTGATACGTGGCAACTTTGCACCTTCCAGTTGTATAGTACAGGTCAAGCAAATCTTGCATGGAGAGTTATCCAATGGTTCAGTTTGTTGATCCCCGAGCAACGGTAGGTGTGACTACCACTGCTTACGAGCTAGGCGTTGACCTAAACGCTGAAGCGCAACCTAAAGTGGCTTTCTTAGCTAACGGGTTCCCAGATTCCGTACGTTTTTTAGCTGAAGTTCGTGATGCCCTGCAGGCGTTGGTGCCTAACATGCAGGCGGTTGATTTTGACAAAGGCAACGCCTCCATCACGGTGACCGATGCGATGTTGGCTGAGATTGATGGTGCTGATGCGGCGGTAGCCGCTTACGGGCATTGAGGCAGTTGCACCACCGGCACCGTGCGTGACGGCATAGCAATTGCGAAGTTAGGGATTCCAGCGGTTTCGCTGGTGACACAAGATTTTTGGCCCCAAGGGGATTTCACGGCAAAGTCTGCCGGTATGCCAGACATACCTAGAGTTCAGCTACCGCACCCGGTAGCCGGCACTGGGGCTGCGAGCTTAAAACGTATTGCGGCAGAGATTGCGCCGAAAATATTGGCATCATTAAAGGGGTAGCTTTTACGGCGCAGGGTACTTGCCGTTGGGGTTAGCCTGAAAGGAGAGGTTATGTTTCAGCGATATAATGGATTGTTTCGATTGCTAGCCTTGGCCGTTACTGCGCCGTTGTTGTTTGGTGCACTGGTCAGTTGCTCGAACCTAAATGGTGTGAACGTTAACACCGGGGTCAACTTACCCGGTGGTATCCGGGTGGGTGCAAATAAAAACCTGGGTCAAGGTGGTGAGCAGACCCCAACCAACAAAAATAAAAAAGTCGACAACAACGTTAAGCTTTATGTGTTCGATTGTGGTCGCTTTGCTACGCAAGATATCAGCTCCTTTGGTTTGTCGAACGACGACACCGATGTGCGTGAGTTGTTTGTGCCTTGTTACCTTATTGAGCATCCCACCAAAGGACGCTTGCTTTGGGATGCCGGCTTGCCAGCTGCGCTTGCTGGTAAAGGCGTACAGCCTGCAGGAAATGGTGCAACCCAAGAATACAGCGAAGGTCTTATCGACCAGCTCTCAGATATGGATGTAGGCCCAGAAGATATCGATTACGTTGCTTTCTCGCATATGCATTTTGATCACGTTGGTAGCGCTAACTTGTTTTCGGATTCTACGTTGCTGATCCAAGAATCGGAGTATCAGGCGGCTTTCAAGGACTATGCAGACAACCCCATATTTAACTATGAGCTGTACAAAGATCTAGCGGGTAGTACCAAAACGCTGCTCAGCGGTGATCACGATGTGTTTGGTGATGGCAAAGTCAAGATTATCAGTGCACCAGGGCATACGCCGGGGCACCAAGTCTTGTACGTGTATCTCAACAACTACGGCCCGGTGTTGCTTAGTGGTGATCTCTATCATTTTGAAGCGTCCCGCAAGCTACGCACGGTACCTCTGTTCAATACCAACAAAGAGCAAACGCTGGAATCTATGGATAAGGTAGAAAAGTTCTTAAAGAGCACTAGTGCAACCTTGTGGATCGAGCATAACTTAGCTCAGGCCGAGCGCTTGAATTTGGCTCCCGACTTTTACGACTAGCCGTCTGTACCAGCATGCAACATTAGGAATCAAGCGTGGAAACACTACATAAGACCACCGAAGTCGGTGAGCTACACGGCACTTACCATTCGCAATATGCTGGTGTGGTCAAAGCTTTTGAGAAGAGCTTCACCGATCACAACGAAACCGGTGCTTCGCTGTGTATCACGCATGAAGGTGAGGTGGTGGTGGACTTGTGGGGTGGAACCAAAGACCTAAAGCAGCAAACCCCATGGCAGCAAGACACGGTTTCGGTAGTATTTTCGAGTACCAAAGGCGCGGTGGCATTGGCGGCACATACGCTGATTAGTGCCGGTGAGTTAGATCCTAATGCGTTGGTTAAGCACTATTGGCCGGAGTTTGCGGTGAACGGTAAAGAAGCCGTCACGGTTAAAATGATGTTGGATCATTCAGCGGGTGTGCCTTGTTTTCGTGAAACCTTGAAGCCGGGTGCTTGTTGCGATTGGGACTACATGGTCCATCAGCTGGAGCAAGAAGCACCGTTTTGGGAGCCGGGTACACGTAGCGGCTACCACATGATGAACTTCGGCTGGACCGTGGGTGAGTTGATACGCCGGGTCTCAGGGCAGTCCTTAGGCCAATACTTTAAGAGCGCTATAGCGGACCCTACCGGGGCAGAGTTTTGGATCGGCTTGCCGGAAGACCATGAGCCCCAGGTGGCTTCTATGATCCCCTTTCGCCCGGACAAGAGCATGCAAAAGAGCGCGTTCACGCGAGCGCTGATCGAAGATCACGGCTCTATCTCGGCGTTGGCGTTGTTCAATCAAGGTGGTTTTAACCCAGGTAAACGCGAGTGTCGTGCGGCTGAAATAGGTGGCGGTGGTGGGGTTAGCAACGGTCGTGGCTTGGCTAAAATTTACGCACCCTTCGCCTGTGGTGGTGAGCTTAACGGCCATACTTATGTTGATGCAGATACGCTTGCTGCCATGTCCGAAGTTTCGATGGCAAGCCATGAAGATGCCACGCTGCTGATTCCCACGCGGTTTGGTTTGGGTTTTATGAAGTCGATGGATAATCGCCACGAGTTAGCGGTTGGGCGCGATAGTGCCATTTTGGGTGCTAGTGCTTTTGGGCATGTGGGTGCCGGCGGCAGCATTGGCTTTGCGGACCCAAGCGCGAAGATGAGTTTGGGTTACACCATGAACCGTATGGGGCCCGGTATCTTAATGAACGAGCGTGGGCAAGCGTTGGTTGATGCGGCCTATCAAGCGTTGGGCTATCAAAGCAACCAGTCTGGGGTTTGGCGTTAACCCCAGAGCCGGTTGGTTGTTTGGTTAGCCTTCCAGAAAAGCGTTGCGAACCTTCGCAAAGGTTTCTTCGGTGATACCGATGTGCTCTAGGTACCCCAGCGGGCTGCCCCAACGTTCGGTTAGTCCATCTAAGAAGTCGGTCATTGCGTTTTCAGGTACCCCAGCATGGTGTTGCATATCGCTGCGGCTCATACCCTCGGGTAGGCCGATGTTGGCTTCTAGAAAATCCAGCTGGCGAGATACATCGCGATTGGTGAGCACGTAGTCTGCTTCGATCCAACTTCTATCCACACCCAGCACGGTTAGCAAGAACGCGGTGGAGACACCGGTACGGTCTTTGCCAGCGGTGCAATGAATGAGCAGTGGGTGGTCGGCTGCGTTGGCGTAAAGGGTAAACAGCTTGTGCCAAGTCTCAGGGCCAAACTCCAGGTAACCCAAGTAGCGTTTGCCGGAGATACCCGTATCACCAACTAGGCGGCTGAGTTCCGTGGTGCCTCCATCGGGGATGACGGCAATGTTGTGATAGCTGGCACCCATGGCGCCTAACGGGCCTGGTCCCTGATCGGCGGCTTCGGCAGGCATACGCAAATCGATTTGGGTTTTGATGCCTAGCGCTTTTAGCTGCTCGAGATCAGCGGGTGTCATGCGGTCCTGACGTCCTGCCCGGAAGTAACGGCCCCAGCGCACGCGCTGCCCATCCGCGTTTGGGTAGCCGCCAATATCGCGGAAGTTAAAGCAGCCGGTGAAGGCGGTGTGGCGCTCGGTGTAATCGTTGATCATGCGTTTCTCGTGTTCCATTATCTGGTGCATTGTGCAACGAAATGACCGTAAAAGGCAGCAGAGTCTCGCCGCGTAGTCGCCGCATAGTCGCCGCGCTTTTGGCCCAACAGCGTCGAGCGGAATACAGCTGTCGGTTTATGAAGAGGTTAGATATAAGGGTTAGACCTCTCTGAGCGGCTGCTCGCTAAGCAAGTCTGGCCAACGCCACAGCACCAACAACATAGCAACCATGCCTTCCGCTGCGGTGATAGCACAGGCGGTGGGCGTGCCGAACCAATCAGCCATGGTGCCTATGTGCAACAAACCTAAAGGCGCGGTGCCAATGCACAAAGACAGTATCCCCATCATCTGGCGCTCCATGCCGGTTGGTGCATTCATCAACACCAGCGCGCTCTGCATCGAACCAAAGGCGGCGCTGACCAAGCCAACCGCAAGCAACAAGGCACCGGCCAGCGGTACCCAACTGTTAACGGCAAACCCAAAGGTCATGACGCAATAAAGAATCACCGCGCCTACGTACAAGTAACGCGCTTGCTCAGTTCTTGCGAATATTGACAGCCCCAGAGCACCGAGAAGGGCACCAGCCCCTTCTATGCTAACGAACAGACCGGTTGCCGCCGCATCTAAGTGAAGCACTTCTTGGGCGAAAACTGGGACCATGGAGACGAAGGGGAAGCCCCATAAGTTGAAGACAATGGTGACCGCCAGAATGCCTGGCAGCGACGGGCTTTTGCCCATGGCTTGCCAGCCTTGACCAAGGGATTTGCGGATGGCTAAGTTTGCTGTTGTCGCCTCGGCCGCACGTTGCTTCTGCGCCAGCAATATCACTAAACCCAACGCGTAGAGTACGCCGCAAAGGGCAAAGGCGCTGGCCATGCCGAGGCTTTGATAGAGCACCCCACCTAACACGGGTCCCAAGGTTCGGGTACTAGCGCCAGCAACGATATCTAAGCTCATGGCGTTGCTAACCCGGTGTGGCCCAGCGATATCGCTCATGAGTGTGCGCCGCACCGGAAAGTCCATGGACCAAACCATGCCGGAGATAAAGGAAGCGATACCAACATGCCAAATGTTGAGTAGTTCTGCATCGGCCAAGCCGTATAGGCCAAACGCCACCACAACAATACTGGTGGATGCGAAGCGGAGTATCCACCAACGTTGGAATCGATGTGCTAACACACCACCAAAGAGTCCAAACATTGCCATGGGCAGTAGCCGTAACATCAACATGCTGGCAACCAAAAAAGGAGAGCGGGTTCGCTCGAACACAAAGATGGCAATAACAAGCATTTCTAGCCAACGCCCGGTGCTGTTGAGCGCGCCCAAGGAGAGAAGCGAAAGGAAGGCGCGATTGCGAAGCAAGGGCGTGGCGGCGGTCATAGGCTGCAATCGTCCGTTGCTGGTAGCCACGCTTCAGCTACGCTCATCTTTGACCTTCTCCATGGAGATGTAGGAGGTGATGCCGTTAACCAGTGGTACGGTACCCAGCACGTCCGTATGAAAATTTTTGTAGGTCTGTAGATCAGCCACCTCGATGCGCAGAATGTATTCGAAGCTGCCGGTGACGTTGTGGCATTCTCGCACTTGCTCGGCTTTTAGCATGGCTTTTTCGAACTGTCGTTGGCTTTTTTTTTGGTGATCGGACAAGGCAACCGTAGCGAAGACGGTTAAACCCCGGTCCATTACCTTGTCGTCGATGATGGCCCGATAGCCTTTGATGACCCCGGTGCGCTCCAGCTCTTGCACTCGCCTTAAGCAGGCGGATGCAGACAGACCGATTTTGTCGGCAAGCTCTGAGTTGCTAATGCGCCCGTCTTGTTCTAGTGCGAGCAATATTCTTTTGTTTATTTTGTCCATATTCGTCAATTGTTGTTTATGGAATAAGTGCGCCAATATAAACGCAACAATATTTGGTAAATACTAAGGTATTGTTGCGCTCATGACAGCAGATATCTTAACCGCGTTGATCGCCTTTTCATTCGTGTCCAGCATCACCCCTGGGCCGAACAACTTGATGTTGCTGGCGTCGGGGACCAACTTTGGCTTGCGTCGAACCCTGCCGCATATGCTGGGCGTCACCATAGGCTTTACGGTGATGGTGACCTTGGTGGGCGTTGGCTTGATGCAGCTATTTGACCGGTTTCCAGCTAGCTACCAGGTGCTTAAGGCGGTGAGCGTTTTGTACTTGCTCTACTTGGCTTGGAAAATTGCCACTTCGGCAGCGCCTGATTCTGGAGAAGGGGCAGAGCCAGCAAAGGCTTCGGCAAAACCCTTCAGCTTTATTCAGGCCGCGCTGTTCCAATGGGTGAATCCAAAAGCTTGGGCTATGGCGCTAACGGCAATCACGGCTTACACCCCGGATACCCATCCATTGCCCAGCGTGTTGTTGGTGGCGTTGGTGTTTGGTGCGGTCAATCTTCCCTCAATTACGGCTTGGGTGTTGCTCGGCACCCAAATTCGTCGTCTGTTGAGTGATCCAATGAAGCTGCGCCTGTTTAACATTGTGGCTGCGGTGTTGCTCTTAAGCTCGCTGTATCCAATCTTGTTTTATTGAATGTGGTCTAACTGTGTTGCGCGCGCCAAGCTTGCGCGGTAACGCCGCTCCAACGTTTAAAGGCGCGCCTGAAGTTAGACGTATCCTCATAAGCCAGCAAGTCCGATACTTGGGTAACGGACAGCTCTGAGGTTTGGAGGTAGCGTTTGGCTAGCTCAAAGCGGACTTCATCCAGGATTTCACGATAGCTGCTGCCTTCATCCGATAGCTTGCGCCTTAACGAACGATCACTGATGCTCAGGCGCTTGGCCATGGCTAGTTGATTGGGGAATTGGCCCGGACTGCTTAGCAACGAGCGCCTGACTTGCGCCGTGATACCAAAGCGCTCTTGCATTTGCGCCAATAGGTCACTGCACTGCTTTGTACCAAGCTCCGCCATGACCGGATTGGCGCTTGCGACCTCCATGTTGAGAAAGCTTCGCTGGCAGACCAAGGCCGAGTAAGGCTGTCCAAACTTAACCGGGATTTTTAGCGCAGCGTAACGCGGAGAGTGTACGGGACGTTCGAAGTCCAGCCATATCTCGGCGCCAGGTATGCGCCTGTTGAACAGTGCGCGTGCGCCGGCGACTAATGTGGTGAGCACCAACTCGGTTGCAAATTGCGGTGGCAATGCACCGCCGGATGTTTCACAAACCACTCGCAACTGATCCTGAGCAAGAACACGGTTGAAACTCAAGCCAGGCATGGCGAGTACGGCGTAACGTGTGAGTAGAGCCAGCAGTTGGTCCCCGTTGCGGCTGCTCATCAGGGCGTATCCTAAAATACCGTGGCTAGCGAGGTTGAGCCGCAAACCGTAGTCGATGGCAAGCCCGGCATCCTGGGTCTGATCCAGTGCAGCAACCAACGCCTGCTCCAGAGATCTGGCCGTCGGGGTGGTCTTCCGCAACCGGTTAAGATCGGTCACCGGAAAGCCCCGGCTGCCGAGTTCTTCGATGAGTGTCGCAAAGTAAGCTTCGTACATTGGGTTGAGGCTCGCAGCTGGTTGATTTGAAGTAAGGTGTGGCCAAAAATGATACCACTGTTGGCCTAAAATGCCCTAGTTAGAATAGGGTAGCAAAGTAGACTCTGTGGCAATCTAAGCGGGCTTGCCGGAGTGGTTGCAAGCCTGCGCTGAATAACTAACTGAGACCCTGCACATGTCCGTATTTCCCGAGCCCGATGGCAAGCTTCCAGGCCTTGGTCAT
>CALHVX010000008.1 GCA_938036875.1 uncultured Pseudomonadales bacterium | reverse complement strand
CCGCTACGCTGGTTCGTCTACAGGCGATTGGTCGGTACGCACTAACTTCGCCGCTACCGGCTTGCCAGCGGCACGTAGCTCGACCAGCTCTTGGGGATCAAAAGGCTCGCCTATGTTGTTACTGGCAAAGGCATCGGACCGCATAAACGCATTGGCCGCATCGACGCTCAACAGATCAATTTGAAATTCTAAACCGTTGCCATCAGGGTCAACGTAGTACATAGATAGAGTTGGGCCATGTCGCAGGTTCATCTGGGGCAGCACGCCCTTGTTTTTTAGCAATTGGTATTGGTTTAGCAACTCATCAAGGGAATCCCAAGTATAAGCCACGTGATGGACACCCGCGCCTGGACGCTGCAAGCTGGTATCAGTGGGAGACTCGCCGTCACCCAAGTTTAAAAAGGCAAACCGATGATGCTCGTCGTCGTAAGTGAGAAAGGCTAGATGATCATCTTGATGCTGTATCTGCGCATCAAATACTTCGGCATACCAGGCAATCATTTCTTGAAACTGGTGCGTTTTATAAACGATGTGAGCAAATTTGTTCGGACTGCCCATCTGGTGCTCCTTCCCCAAGGAAATTCAAATTCCAACTCTAAGTACACCAAGCCGGAAACTGGCATTCATAATAACCACCTTTTGCGTCCGAGTCGCCCACTGCAACGTCAACTTAGGGAGGTGGTACGGAGGTGCTAGGCCGATCTAAACCGATGTCAGAGACAGCCGAACACTGGTGCAAAGCCACCACCTGGTGTCCGAAAGTTGGTAGTCTGCCCTTGGTATGCACGGGCTGCTAGGAGCAATGGCTGACCAGCGTAGGTATACAGCCGGATATCAAACTTCAACAGCTGCCCTTGATCATCGCCCGCTAATGCTGGCACCCGACGTTGCGCCGGTGGCACCAAGGTTTGCGCCACGTAGGGTTGCTGTTGCAGCGTCTGCCATACGCGTTTGGTTAGCTTGCCACCTCGGTACGCACCACGACCCGCAAATCCCGCAACCGGTTTGAAGAATAGCTGTTTGCGTTCCTGCCACATCTCTTCAGCATTAATGGCGTCAACCAGCTGGGTTTTTGGCACACGAGATAAAGCGGATTTGTGTTGCTCTGCAAGGTCATCCAATGCCAGATTGTTGGCATCACTCAATAGAACCAAATTTCGTTTGTCGGCAAACAACGCATGGTGCTCGGGTGCGGGGCTTACCACTACCGCATCGGCGAGCCAGGCGTGACGCAGAGCCGAGTTCGATTCAAGCTGCAATCCAAAATCCGTTAAACGGTTGTAAACCATATCAATGGGCTGCCCCCCAGCGCATAACTTCTCACCATTCCACACAAGCTGGGATGCTGGTACCAACTGGCTCACAAGACCATGCTCTGCCAACAACCCTTGGATTAGTAGCATGTCCGGGTACAAATACTCTTGCTCCGGTGCGGTATCTACAATGGCAATCCGCTTAGGTTCACCTTCGCGACCGCTAAGCCGCCATTCATCACGCACCATCTCGGTTATGGCATTACTCACATCGGGCACCAAGGTTTCTAGCCGCGCACCCGTGCACTGGGGATCACGGATACCGCTGGCCCGCTGCATAGCGGCCACCAAGCCCGCACCACCCGCATTGGTATTAACCTCAATGAGTTGCGGACCTTGCGGGGTTAGATGGAAGTCGTAACCCATGAACAAACCACGCGTGGATAGTTGCAAACGAGTGGCTAAGCTTGGCTCTCGTCTACCAACTGCTCCGCGGTATGCGGGCAGCGCAACCGCAGCCTCTATCGCATCTACCACTGCTGACATTTGCGCGACATCCGCAGCAGAAACAAACACGCCACTATGCGCAAACAAATCTTCGCGAGCAGCTAACAAAGCAGGCATATCCAGTTGGGGTAGCTGCTGACCCACATCAATACGCACCTGTTGCGTGTTCAACGGCAAGCAATCGCAACTGCGGTTTAACGTCATCAGGTCTGGAAAAACAGCGCTCATGTTTGCAACCGCTGAAGCAAAGGCCCACAGATATCACTGCTGCTACAACAGCAATCCATCATCATGAAGCCAAGCAGATCACCAAGCTTGTCGTAGTCTGCGGTATACACAATAGACCGCCCTTGCCGCTGTGAACGCACCAAACCCGCGTTCGACAAGGTCAGCAGCTGGGCAGACAAAGTGCTGTTACTGGTCTGTGCAAGCTGGGCTAAGGCGCCTGCGGCAAGACCGGTGGGGCCTGCCTGAATGAGATGGCGGATGAGGCTAAGACGGCCATCGTGAGCGATGGCTGCCAGCGCTTTTACTGCATTAGATTGTTCCATATTTCATTAATACATGAAATATGGAATAAAAGCAATCCTTGCTGCAGCGAGCCCACCTCGCCTGAGCCACCGATAGTCTGCCAACAACACACTAGGTACACTGCCAACCAATCATTCAGCGACAGAGAATCCTCCATGAGCACACTACCAACCCCACTCGGCGTGACCTTCGGCAGCCTAGCCGTACTGGGCACCCCAGCCATTATGGATGTGGCGCGCACCGCCCAAGAGCTGGGTTACCAATCTTTGTGGTCAGTTGAGGCAACAGGAACCGACGCGTTTAGCCTGCTTGGCGCCGTGTCAGCAGTTACACCCAAGCTCGGGCTTGGCACCGGTATTGCCCCGGTACAGCTTCGCACCCCGCCACTGATGGCCATGTCAGCAGCATCGCTGCAAGCCCTTAGCCCCGAGGCCGATATCTGGCTAGGGCTCGGCGTTTCCGCCCCGGGCATCCTCAAACAGCACGGCCAGGCGGTTGCCACCCGACCCATCGCTATGATGCGCGAGTACGTTGCGTTGCTACGCGAATGCTTGTCTGGCGAAGCGGTGACTTTTGAAGGTGACTTCTGGTCGGTAAAACGATTTCGTCTAGGCATGCGCTTGGGCGAACGCCGTCCAAAAATTGTGATGGCTGCACTCAATCCGCAGATGTTAAAGCTGGCTGGTGAAGTTGCTGATGGGGTGCTGTTGAACTACATACCCTCTAGCCATGTACCGGCTTCAGTCGCACAGGTGCGTTCCGGCGGGGACGCAAAAATCTTCGCTTACGTGCACGCTGCTGTTAGTGAATTCGAGCGTGGGGCAAAATCAGCACGCAAAGACCTATTCAACTACGCTATGGCAGACGGTTACGCCAACATGTTTAGAGCAGCAGGTTTTGCAGATGAGGTAGATGAGCTACGTTCGCTGCACAAAGCAAAAGACCGTGATGGCGCTATGGCCGCCATCTCAGAACGCATGATTCAGGCGATCAACTTTATCGGCAACGCAGACGAAGTGAGCGGCTTTGTTAAGACCTATGCCGAAGCCGGCGTTGAGCATCCGGTCCTGATGCCAATGCCGTGGGGCGATGACCGATGGGCTGTTACCCGCGACACCATGGCAGCGGCTATCAAAGGTTTGGACTAACTAACCGCCAACGCCACCACACCACTGAGCAAACAAAACGCGAGGCCGGCAATCACTAGGTTGCCGCGTCGTTCAGCTTCTACAATGCTATCTCTTTCCTCAAAGGAACGCGGGGCTCTACCTTGCATCCCTTCAGACGAACTACGCACAGAACTCGCGGAAGTGATCCGTTCAGAAACATTTGCCAATTGCATCTAACTCTCTCCTGGGCTGCAATCTTTAGTGCCCCTTAGTTATGCCAGAGTTAAGCCGATACAACAAGCCAACAAACCACACTTATGTCATCTAATGTACATAACAGATCACAAAAAATGATCTGCGACGCAAACTACAGGCCTTTTACTTTGATCGGCTGCACCTCACCATCCCCCACCCACTTGTCATAAAGATCATGAAAGTGACGCAGCTTTAGCTCGTTGTAATCACCAACCCGCAGGTGCTCGCGTGCGGTGGCCTTCATGCCTTGATAAACATAGGGCAGGTTGCGCAGGTCTTGGTTAAATATCTTGGTCAACATGCCCAACTCTGGGGCATTGGTCCAATCTTCATCCGGTTCTAACCAATGAATTTCGGATACCGGTGTGTACTCGCCGTTTTCTGGAATAGGCGCAAGGTACATGCACTCCATGATGCACTCTTCATGATTATCCCCATTCGGGCGAAAGCGATAGTTGATCAAGTTGAACGAACCCCACGGGTGCCAGTTAGGGAACACGGAGAAGTACATGGACGAGTGCAGCTCAACGTCTGGGATACCCTCAGCAATAGAAGGAATCACATCTTTAAACATTTGCCGTTGCAACTCAGCCTGTTGAACGCGCGGCGGCAGCCCCGCCAGCTTCTCTTGCATTTCATCCGACATCTTCATATCTCGACCACGCGGTGCGGGGCCACCGGCAGGTAATTGGTAACCACCCGCCCACAAGCACATATGTGGATTCGCATCGGTCAACTCACCTTCGATCCAATCCGCTTCAGAGGTAAACTTACCGGTCACACCTTTAGGTGTGGTGACCTCAACCACGCCTTCGCCTATGTGACGGTAGATCCAACCATTCAACGGATGCCGCAAACAGGTAGCACCATCTTCTCCAACAACCGGCTCCCAAGCTGGCAAGCCTTCGGTTTCTAATGCCCCACAGCGAATGGCGCGTGAGTAGTTATCGAACGCATCGTACTTAGTGCACAAGTCATGAGCACCACCGGTTAGGATTTGCGGATGGGTCATCAGTACATGGTAGGACTCCATGAACGCCTCCTGTACCACCTTCCAGTTAGCACGAACGACCTTCGCTACATGTGCTTGCTTGAACCGGCGATCGTAAGGCAGCAATTCAAAGTTACTACCTAAGTCGCCTAAATGATCTTCTAAAGAACCACAGTCAGGGTCAGGATTGATAAAGATAAACCGCCCCCACCGTCCGACCTTGGCTTCAGGCAACGACTCTTCTTCACGCTTCAAGCCATTGAAGTCGTAGGCACAAGGTACTTGCTTCAAGCTGCCATCCAAGTTCCAAGACCAACCGTGGAACTGACAACGAATCTCATCCAAGGATTTACCCCGGCTCTCTCGCAACTTCCGGGCGCGGTGCAAGCAGGCGTTGTAATAGGCTTTGTATTCATTCTCGGCTACTCGTACTACCAAGAACGACATGCTCGAAATATCGTAGGGCACCACATCACCCACATTCGGGAAGTCATCTTCGTGGGCGGCAACCTGCCAAACTTTGCCCCACAAGTGCTTCTTCTCTAATTCGTGATACTCACGGTCAATGTATCGGCGCACAGGGATCAACGACGGTCCCGGCTCTAAGGGCGAGTTACGACGCAGTGCATCGCTGATGTTTTCTGGATTGCTATCTGCTGCTAACATCTCAGCAAACGCATCATCCATGGTGCGAACACCCTTCTCTGCTGTATTGCCCATTTCCTTCCCCTAAAATTATTCAACTTGGTAAACAAGAGACGTCGAATCCAAACCGACCCGAGCATTTCCAAACCCTTCTTGCACAGCGACACGTTGCCACCGTTGCCTCGGTATAGAAATCTACCAGCTTACGGCAAAAAAAAGGATCACGAAGACGATAGACGTCGCGATAGGCTAGCTCATCGCAAGAGAGCTAGCCCCAGAGGCAAGCGGCCGACACATTATGGAACATGCTCTATTTATCCGCAATCGGGTGCTAGAAACCTAGCTAGTTAGGCGGGGATGGGAAGTTCGGCTAGCTGGCGCTCAAGATTCTGACGGGCCGGACCTCGGGTAACGGCAATCAAGGCGGTAATATCGGTACGCAGACGTTCTGCCACAATATTGTCCAGCTCAATAACCCCTAAGATCCAAAGCCAGGTTACACCCCAATGCTGGCCGACCATGTGCTGAGCCGTCAGGCGCACATCTACTCGGGGCAACAAATCGCCTTGCTCCAACGCTACTTGCAGGTGCTCTTCTAGAAATGGCAGGGCTCGGGTGTAAAGCAAACCCACCAACGGATCACCAGCTTTCACCCCGGCAAGCGCTCGGGCCATGGCATCTGCATATTTTGGGGTCTTCTGAATTTGCAGGCCATTGATGCGGGCACGGGTCAATATGCTCTCAATGCCTGGAGTGGACCCGGTGGAATGCACATCCGCCTCAACCCCCAACAGCAGGTCTTCAACCGCACTCAAAATGAGGTCGTCTTTGCTGCCGTAGATATTGTAAAGCGTTGCTTGCGCGACGCTTGCCTCTCGGGCTAGGGCGCGCATGGTCACCCCGCTATACCCTTTCTTTTCCAGCATTCGTCGTGCTGCTTCTAGGATCGCCGCCTGACGCTCGCGCTGACGTGGCGATTCATACTTTCGCTTTTCCGCTGGTTGAGTCACAGAGTTCGCTTATATCGATTGAGAAGAGATGTTGTCCGCCAACTGAGGCTGTTCACGAAAGCTAGTTGCGCGACTGAGCGCATATGGTGCAGAGCACAATGCAGCTTTGCAACCTATATCATTGATTTATCTATCAAAACCGTCAGGACTAACGGTTTCAGAACAGCCGGACGGTTTTCTATGGCGCTTCAGATCTGCCTTGTGGAGCGACGCCACAGGCCATAACGAGGGAAGCAAAAGAACCAGGGAAACAAAAAAGGGAGAAAGACGACAGCAGGAACCCGCTGTCGTCCTTAAACGCCTCCAACGAGGCTCGGAATCGAGAGCGTTTAGAGCTCAAAGTCCATGGAGTAACCGACCACAAATTTGATCTCATCGTTATCTAAGTTGTCGGGACCAGCATCATCCAGATCGGTTTTCGTGATCATGAAGCTAAAGCCATTTTTGGATAGCGAGATGTTGTAATCCACGTAACTGTCAGGAACGCCGTTAAAGGCTTCGTTAAAATCGCCATCGTGGTAGCCAACATGCAGCCCCATTTCCAACCCTTCTTTCACCTCAAAACCGTAGTCGGCGTATAGGTAGTAAGCTTCGCCAAAACCGAAATCTTGGCCCGGCGCTTCGTCTGCTTCGGTGTTTGCCAGTACGTTCAGACCTAAGGTAAAACCAGAGATGCTGATGGACCCGTAAATCTCGCCAAAGTCAAACTCCGCCTCTTCATCGTAGTTGTAGTAAAGGTAACCAACATCATAAGCAACGGATCCCGCTTCACCAGCAAAACCGACGTAAACGTCGTGCTCGTAAGAGAACACATCGTCTGCTGCGTAGCTGACGTTGGAAGCCCAAGTACCAACATAGAAACCACTGTCATCCGTATAATCGATGCCACCTGATACAGCCGCTTCATTCACGGTTTGGGTCAATCCACGCCAGATGTAATTGTTTGAAACGGCTGCATTAGCGGACAACTCACCAGCAGCGACAGGACCGGAAACTAAAAGAGCGCCCGTGAGCAAAGGTGCTGCGGCCAGTGAAAGATACGTTTGTTTTTTGTTCATTCTTGCTTGTCCTCTAACTAAATGGATTAATTTGCCAATACGAAGAGTGCCTCTACCACTTCAGTCGTACCGTCTTACACGAACATAGAAAAGCAAGAAGCGGGCCAACTCTAGACAAGGCAGATTTCCGCCAAGAATCACGCGCACGCTCCCTTTTGGGACAAAATGAAACCAGCAACAGGCCTTATTCGCACAGTTTTGGTGCACAGCTGAGGGTTAACATGCGCCCTATTGGTGCGAAGTATAGTTGAGATATGATCTTGCACCTTTTGACACCAATACCATCACCATGAGCACCAACAACCAGACACCAAACATGGATTCAAACCTGAGCAAATGGCGAGGCTTCGCTGGGGGCGGGCTCCTAATACTGGTGGGTTGCCTGCTGGCCCACTTTGTCCAAACCAGTGCCGGCATCCAAATTAAAGAGGTGCGCTTTAGTGGTACCGCTGGCAAGACGCTGAGCGGCTTGCTCTACATTCCAGCCAACGCCACCCCCAGCACACCGGCCCCGGGCATCCTGGCCGTGCACGGCTATATCAATTCACGTGAGGCGCAGTCAGGCTTCGCCATTGAATACGCAAGACGTGGCTATCTAGTGCTAGCGCTAGATCAAACCGGCCACGGTTACTCAGACGGACCTGCCTTTAGCGACGGTTTTGGTGGTCCCGCCGCTTTGGCCTACCTTCGATCCCTTGACCTAGTGGATCCAAACAATATCGGCCTCGAGGGCCATTCAATGGGCGGCTGGGCGGTGTTAGTTGCAGCGGCCACCTACCCTGAGGGCTACCAAGCTATTGTCTTAGAAGGTTCTAGCACCGGCCCGCCTTTTGCCGCAGATGGCACGCCTCAATGGCCGCGCAACCTGGCCGTTGTCTTCTCAGCTTACGACGAATTTTCGGAGCTAATGTGGGGTACGCCACGCGCTCTAGATGTCGCCAACAGCCCTAAACTGCAAAGACTGTTCGGAACCGATGCACCGGTTGCAGCAAACAAAACTTACGGCAGCATTGAGCAAGGCAACGCACGGCGACTCACCCAGCCACCAGTTACACACCCAGGCGACCATCTATCACGGGTTGCTATTGCTGACTCGCTAGACTGGTTTGCAATTACCCTCAAGGGCGGCAAGCCGCTTGAGAGCCACAACCAAATTTGGATGTACAAAGAGCTAGGGACCTTAATCGCTCTGGTTGGCTTTGTTACCTTGATGCTAGGTACCTTTCATCTACTGCTGCAAACACACTATTTTGAGCACCTTAAAGCCTGGCCTCAGGGCTCTGCTCAGCCAACACGAACAGCACGCTGGTGGGTTGTCACTATTCTGCTTGCGGTTGTTCCCGTTGCCACCTTCTTCCCGCTGTTTGGATGGGCCGAAAAATGGGTGCCACCTTCAACTTGGCTACCACAAACCGTGACCAACCAAGTTGTTATCTGGGCGCTAGCCAACGCTGCCATGGGTTGGGCACTACTCAAACTGCTAAAAAGTGACAACAACCTCAAAGGTTCGACTTGGCTCACCTCGATGTTGCTTGCACTCGCCACCGTGGCAGTCGGCTACACAGCGGTTCTGCTCGCCGACTTTTTGTTTTTGTTAGATTTTCGGTTTTGGTTTGTTGGGGTAAAAGCACTGAGCTTGGCGCAACTGCAAACCGCATTGATCTACCTACCATTATTTGGCCTGTACTTTGTTCTAAGTCTAGATGGGCTTTACTCAACTTTGTCCATTCAAGGTAACAGCCCTCGCGGGTTGTACTTCACCAACTTGCTGATATTGGCCGGGGGGTTTGTTGTCTTTTTGCTGGTGGAATATGGCTTTCTATTCGCAACCGGCCGCCTGCTTACCCCAAGCGAGCCGCTCAATACCATCATCATGATCCAGTTTGTGCCGTTGCTCAGCGTGGTCGCCTTGATTAGCACCTTTACTTATCAACGTACTGCTAGCCATATACCAGGCGCATTTATTTGCACACTACTAATCACTTGGTACATTGTTGCCGGGCAGGCAACCCAAGCCTAGTTTGGAGATCAGCATGACACTAACCACATTGGTATCCGGGTTATCTTTTGCGGAAGCACCGCGCTGGCACAACGGCTATCTCTACTACTCCGATTTTTACCGTCATGTTGTCGAGCGAGTGGATAGTACAGGCACAGTAGACGTCGTAGCTAAGGTACCCAACCAACCCTCAGGACTGGGTTGGCTTCCCAGCGGTGAACTTCTCATCGTATCCATGCTAGACCGCAAGCTCCTCAAGCGTGCTGCCAACGGCTCACTGACTGAGCATGCCGACCTCTCCGCTGCTGCCACCTGGCACTGCAACGACATGGTGGTAAGCCAGGATGGCACCGCTTACGTTGGCAACTTTGGGTTCGACAACGCAACCCGACCCAAAGACCAACCACCAACGCCAGCTAAGCTCGCCATTGTGGGGCTGGATGGGCAGGTGCGCATCACCACACAAGCGTTTAAGTTCCCAAATGGCAGCGTTATCACACCAGATAACAAACAACTCATTGTTGCTGAAACCATGGGCCGAAGATTAACCGCCTTTGATATCAGCGCCGATGGCAGCTTGGTCAACAGGCGAACTTGGGCGGATTTAGGCCGGCACTATCCCGATGGGATATGCCTGGATGCTCAAGGCGCAATCTGGGTAGCGGATCCGGTGCGTAGTTTGCTTTTGAGGGTCGAAGAAGGTGGCAATATCCTACAAAGCATTGATCCGGGACGGCCGGTCTATGCCTGCATGTTGGGCGGAGACAACGGCAAACGCTTGTTTGCCTGTACCGCTAAAACCGCCGGCGATGAAGCGGCGCAATTGCGCAGCGCTTGCATCGAGTACATCGACGTCGATGTACCCCATGCGGGGCTGCCTTAGGAGCCACTGTCGCGCTTGCCTCTAAGGGCAAGCCTGCAAAGTCAACAGATCAACCGATCCACCCGTCAACTCCGTGCGCGCCGCGCCAACGTAAATACTTCTAGTTGGGCTAGTTAAGGTCAAGCACATGCTTGCACCCGGTGCAGGCACAAAATCAAACCCATCTTCACCCGAGCCGCCAATGCCAAACGAGTAGCTCACCGTGTCAGCAGGTGAATTGGTTAAGGTATCATGAGGCTCTAAGCCAACACCTGTCACACCACTCAACGCTGTATCGGACGTAAGCGCACCATCGTAGAAGATGAACGCGCCACCCCCTTCAACAACACGCACAGACCAAACCCCGGTGGTGCAGTCTTTACCGACAAACACACCAACGTCGGTTCCCCGTACGTGGTTCAAGGGGCCGCAAGGTGACGGCTCGTCGTCGGTGATGGTCACCGTCGCAACGCTACTGGCCAAATCTGCATTCTGCTGGTTACTCAGAGTTACGCTGAAGGTTTCAGGTCCTTCCGCCAACATATCATCCAACAGGGCGATGCTAATGACCTTTGTTGTTTCACCAACTGCAAAGGTCAAGCCGTTCGTCGCACTGACGTAGTCCAAACCGGCACTAGCCGTGATATCAGCGGTTGCATAGTCAACCGTTACCACGTTACTGGATTGCATAGACAAATTGACCGTAATATCCACTTGGGCGCCAACAACCGTCTCAGAAAC
>CALHVX010000007.1 GCA_938036875.1 uncultured Pseudomonadales bacterium | reverse complement strand
TTCGGTGCGGATTAATAGCTGGGCGTAGGCCGAGTTAGGTTGTTCAGGTCCATAGACCAACATGTAGCGAATGCCACCACCACCAATGGAGGTTTGCACTGCGGCAACCCCCTCAAGCTCGCTTACGTAGGCCTCGATAGCCTGGATATCGCTTTGGGTTTGCTCAATGCGAGTACCTTGAGGCAGCCAGTAGTCCACCACCAATTGGGGTGATGTGGAGGCTGGGAAAAAGCCCGACTTCACAAACTGGAAGCCCCAGATGGAGACCGCAAACAAACCGATAGCAACGGCCACGACCACTAAGCGTCCGGTGAGCGCTGTTCTTAGAAAGCTTTTGTAAGCTCGAAAAAAGGCATTATCTTTTGGTTCTTCGATGGTTGCCCCAGTATTTTCGTTGAACAACCAAAAACAAAATAGTGGCGTTAAGGTGACAGCAAACAACCAGCTGTAGAGCAGTGCGATTAAGATGACCCAGAACAGATGGCCGGTGTACTCCGCGGTGCTACCGGGTGCAAAACCGATGGGAGCAAAGGCGATGATGCCCACCAAGGTGCCGCCCAACAGCGGCCATTTGGTTTGCGTCACAATACGTTTGGCAATGACCAGTTTTTTCTCGCCACGGCCAACGCCAACTAGTATGCCTTCGGTCACCACAATCGCGTTGTCGACCATCATCCCTAAAGCGATGATGAGTGCGCCCAGCGAGATGCGATGCATGGGGATATCGGTAAATTGCATGGTGGCCAGGGTTGCTGCGATGGTCAGAAGCAAAACCGCCCCAATCACCAGTGCTGACTTAAGACCCATAAAGATAAGCAGCGTGACAATCACAATGGCCAGCGCTGCGATCACGTTGACCACAAAATTCTCAACCGACACCTCAACTTCTTGGGCTTGGTTGTAGAACTGATGTAGCTCCATGCCCAAAGGTCGGCGAGTCTCGGCATCCGCTAACTTCGTCTTAATCGCTTCGCCAATTTTTACAATGTTGCCGCCGAGTACGCCGGAGACGCCGATGGCAAGCGCTGGCTCACCGTTGAAGCGGTAGATCTTGCTTGGTGGGGTTTGGTAGCCCCGGTAAACGTGGGCAATATCGCGCAGATAGATCAGCTTGCCTTCGTTGGAAGTATCGATGAGCAAGTTTTCGATGGCGGCAACCGAGTCGATGGCACCGCTCGGGCGAATGATCAAGCGCTGTTCGCCGATGTTCACTTCGCCGGTAGCAACCACCGCATTTTGCTTTTCGAGGGTGCTATAGATGTTGTTCAGCGATACACCAAGCGATCTTAGGTTCTGCTGTGAGATCTCAACGAATATGGCTTCGCTTAGTGCGCCGTCGAGCTGCACTTTTCCAACACCTTTGACCTGCAGTAGTTCGCTCTGCAATGTTTTGCCGTAGCGTCGTAGCTCAGCCGGAGAGTAGCCCTCACCAGTGAGGAAATAGTACATACCGTACACATCACCAAAGTCGTCGTTGACGAATGGCGTGCCCACACCGGGTGGCAAGGATAGGGAAGCGTCGGCTACCTTGTTACGCACCTTGGTCCAGATAAGCTGTAGGTCCGCTTTGGTGGGTGAGAACTCGTATTTGATGTTGACCGAGATTTCGGAACGGCCATTAACAGAAGAAGACTCAACATCGTCCACCTCCTGTAGCTGCTGTAGCGCGCGCTCTAGCGGCTCGGTGACCTCCTCGGCAACTTCAAGCGGTGTTGCGCCTGGGTACGAGGTGATGATCATGGCGGTTCGAATGGTGAACTCGGGGTCTTCGAAGCGCGGCATATCTTGGTAGGCCAGCCAGCCACCACCCAATGAAAGCAGAATGACAATAATGCTTAAGACCTGGTTTTTAATGGCGAACTCAGCGAGGTTCATGAGCGCTCCTCTGTGGTGTTACTAAGCCCGGTCACTTTTCTGTCCAAGGGGTCACCTTCACGCCTTCCGCTAGATATGCAGAGCCAGCACCGACAATTCGATCTTCAGCGGTTAGCCCTTCTGTCACGACAACGTTTTCGCCGATTCCTGCTTCGAGTTGAATGCCACGCCGAGATACCTGCATAGTTTGTTCGTTAACTACCCAAACGTATTGACCGTTGCCGTCGCTCTGTACCGCAGCCAAAGGTACGGTGATTGATGCGTTGCCGGATGTTGTTTCGGCGGACTGGAGAACTACGGTGGCGTTCATCCCCGGCAATACGAGAATGTTATCGGGTGCAGCAAAGGCAAAAGTGACAGCGAAAGTTTGTGAGGTTGCATCTGCGACCAGGTTTGCTTCTTGAAAGATAGCTTGGATTTCTTCGCCTGGTGCGGCTTCCAAGATCACAATAGAGCTGGGATCTTCCCGGCTAGGCACTTGTGCAATAACGCTGGCAGGCAAGTTGATGGTGGCCTCTAAAGTGGTTAGGTCGATGATGGTGGCAACCGTGGTGCCTGCGCTAACCGTTTGTTTCTCTCGCACGGGTACACTGGCAACGATGCCAGCAAAGGGCGCGCGTAGCACCGAATCCGCCAACGCCTTTTCTGCACTGTTGAGCTGAGCCTGGGCTACGTCGCGTTGGGCCTTGCGTTGCTCCAGCACGTTCTTGGCAATGGCATCTTGCGCCGTTAATCGAACCGCGCGGTTGTACTCTTCTTCGGCGTTGGCGAATGAAGCGCGCGCGGAGGCGGCGTTGCTCTCAAAATCCTGAGCATCAAGTCTGGCGATCAAGTCTCCAGCAACCAGCTCTTGAGCGTCCTTAACAGCCAGTTCTTCGATATTGCCACCGACCAAGAAGCTCAGCTCAGCACGCTCACCGGCGCGAATGACCGCGGGGTAGCGGGCTGCTGATGCGGCGTTGGCATCTGCAATATGGATGAGCTTGACCGGTCGCCCACTGATATCGGCGGGTGCTTCCACAGCTTTTTCTGCGCAAGAGACCAGTATGAGGACGCTACCAAGGGCTGCGGCGCGGCTTAGGGTTTGAAAGGGGCTCATTGGGTTGCTCCGGAGGTTGTGCATGTGGGTTACTGCGGTGGAAAGTTTTGCAAGAGGGTTTGTACCGCGGCCTTGGTGGACTCCGCGCCTTTACCCTCGAGCTCTGCGCGGGTCAGTCGTTTCGATGCGCTCCCATGCCAGACAGGGCTTTTGCGTTGGGCATCAAAGATATCGATGGCTAGGCTGCCTTCAGAATATTCTCGGGTTGTGACTTCTGTCCTAGGGCGGTTGCTGGGGAAGTTGCGAGGGTAGGCATAGGCAAAGTAGTCGTAGCCCCAACGCCAGTGCTCACCGTAGTAATCGTTGACTTGGCGCTCCCGAATTTCGAGTTTGTCCCGCGCACCGACAGTGAACGACACCACAAAGTCTGCCGCGCTGGGCTGAGCAACAAACTTGAAGCCCTTGTCGGTCAGTGCGGTGCGAATGGCGGTTTGCAGCCGTTTGGCCGCTAGTGGGCTTGGACCCTGATCGCCGGTGACCATCATGGGGTTGTCACTAATCCAAGCAAAAGACTGGTAGTTGGCGAAGGATTGGGATGGGTCGTAGTCGGTATGAACTTTAGGGGTGATTGCGCAGCCGGATAAACAGACCAGGCCGACTAAAAGTGCAAATGATAGTACGCTATCTCTCATTGCGGTTTCTCCTAGGTTCTAGCTAGCGAGTGATGCCGTAGCTAGCGGATAATTATGCCTAGGTGAGCTGGAGATGTATTGGTTAGTTATGGTCCTTGCGTCAGCACAAACCTTCGGAGGAGGCCAAGTAAATATGAGGGTTGAGAGCGGCGGTACCGGCATAGTGCGGCCCGCCGCTCCGTGCTTATTTACTTCAGATCAAAGCGATCCAATGACATCACCTTGGTCCAGGCTGCCACAAAGTCTGCAGCGAACTTCTCTGCACCATCGTTAGCGCCATAGACTTCAGCAACCGCGCGTAGCTCGGAGCTTGAGCCAAAGGCCAAGTCAACGGGTGTTGCCGTCCACTTCAGGTCACCGGTTGCTCGGTCACGACCTTCATAGATGCCTTCCGCCTTTGCTGAGGCTGACCATTGGGTCGACATATCCAGCAAGTTCACAAAGAAATCGTTGGTTAAGGTGCCTGGCTTGTCCGTAAGCACACCGTGCGCGGCGGCACCGGTGTTGGCATTGAGCGCGCGCATGCCGCCAACCAATACCGTCATTTCAGGCACGGTTAAGGTCAGCAAATTGGCTCGGTCAATCAGCGCATCAGCCGGTGATAGGTTGTTGCCGCTACCATAGTAGTTGCGGAAACCATCAGCGGTAGGCTCAAGCACCGCAAAGGACGTCACGTCGGTTTGCGCTTGGGTTGCATCGGCACGCCCAGGCGTGAAAGGCACTTCTACTTTCTGCCCCGCTTGCTTGGCCGCTTGCTCAATGGCTGCGGCGCCGCCCAAAACAATCAGGTCTGCAAGCGACACTTGCTTGCTACGCTTTTTGCGGTTGAAGCCAGCTTGCACGTCGGTCAGCGCCTTAAGCACTTTTGCCAGCTCGCTGGGGTTGTTCACCGGCCAAGTATTTTGTGGCGCAAGGTTAATACGAGCGCCGTTAGCACCCCCACGTGAGTCGGTGCCTCTAAACGAAGCAGCAGAAGCCCAAGCGGTGCGAATCAGTTCTGGTCCGGTTAGCCCGGAGTCTAAAATCTTAGACTTAAGCCCTTTGATATCCCGTGCGTTGATGAGTGCGTGCTCAACTTCGGGGATAGGGTCTTGCCAGATCAATTGCTCTTGGGGCACATCACCACCCACGTAGCGTGAGCTAGGGCCCATGTCCCGGTGGGTTAGCTTGAACCAAGCTTTGGCAAAGGCCACTTCAAACTCTTTGGGGTTTTCTTGAAAGCGCTTAGCAATCTTGCGGTAAGCCGGGTCTACCTTTAACGCTAGGTCCGAGGTAAACATGATGGGCGCATGGCGCTTGGTGGCATCGTGTGCATCGGGCACTAGGTTTGCCGCTTGGCCGTCAGCAGGAATCCACTGCGTTGCTCCAGCAGGGCTTTTGGTTTTAACCCACTCGAAACCAAATAGATTATCTAGGTATTGGGTGGTCCAAGCGATTGGATTCACTGACCAGGCACCTTCTAAACCGCTGGAAATGGTGTCACCGCCTTTACCGGTACCGCACTTGTTCTTCCAACCAAAACCTTGCTCTTCGGTGGTGGCACCCGCAGGTGGCGCACCAACACATTTTTTGGCGTTGGCAGCACCGTGCGCTTTACCAAAGGTGTGACCCCCTGCGATTAGCGCTAGGGTTTCTTCGTCGTTCATGGCCATACGGCCAAAGGTTTCGCGAATATCCGCCGCCGAAGACAAAGGGTCGTGATTCGCATTGGGTCCTTCGGGGTTCACGTAGATCAAACCCATCTGTACCGCAGCCAAAGGTTTTTCTAGCTTGCGGTCGCCACTGTAACGCTCGTCGGCTAGCCACTGGCTTTCGGGTCCCCAGTACACACGATCCGGTTCCCAGTCATCTTGTCGGCCGCCCGCAAAACCGTAGGTGCTGAAGCCCATGGATTCCAAAGCGATGTTGCCGGTTAGCACCATAAGGTCAGCCCAGGAGAGTTTGCTGCCGTACTTTTGTTTGATCGGCCAGAGTAGACGTCGAGCTTTGTCGAGGTTGACGTTGTCTGGCCAACTGTTGAGCGGCTCTAGACGTTGCTGTCCGCCGCCAGCACCGCCACGCCCATCTGTGACTCGGTAAGTGCCTGTGCTATGCCAGGCCATGCGAATGAAGAAGGGGCCGTAGTGACCGTAGTCAGCAGGCCACCAAGGCTGTGATTCAGTTATCAACGCTTCGATGTCTTGCTTTACCGCATCGAGGTCTAGCGTTTTGAATGCTGCTGCGTAGTCAAAGTCGTCACCCATGGGGTTTGACTCAGCGGCGTGTTGCCGTAGTGGTGTTAAGTCCAGCTTTTCAGGCCACCAAAACTGGTTAGGTTTTGCTTTGCCGTCAGCAACTGCTTGGCTAGACGTGACCAAGGTCAATGCCAATACCGACACCGCAAGCGTGGTTGCGGCGATCTGGTTGAATTTGAGTTTAAGCATGAGATCACTCTGAAGTTGAGAAATAGAATACTG
>CALHVX010000006.1 GCA_938036875.1 uncultured Pseudomonadales bacterium | reverse complement strand
GGCAACGTGGAGCTAGGCGTGGCCGAAACCATGGACCTGCTCAAAGCCTTCAACGCCATCAGCGACAAGTTTGCTGAGCCCATGGAAGAAGAAGAGATGAACACCTTGCTCGAAGAGCAAGGCGAGCTGCAGACCAAAATTGATGCCGCTGACGGTTGGGACATAGACCGCACCTTGGAGATTGCCGCGGACGCACTACGGTTACCACCCTGGGATGCCAACGTGGACAATTTATCTGGCGGTGAGCGACGCCGGGTGGCCTTGTGCGCCCTACTGCTGTCTAACCCAGATATGTTGCTGCTGGACGAACCCACCAACCATTTGGATGCCGAAAGTGTGGCCTGGCTGGAGCAGTTCCTGGATAACTTCACCGGCACCGTGGTTGCCGTCACCCACGACCGCTACTTCTTAGATAACGTAGCCGGCTGGATCTTGGAGTTGGATCGTGGACGCGGCATTCCGCACGAGGGCAACTACTCGGACTGGTTGGATGCAAAAGACAAACGCTTAAGCCAAGAATCCTCCCAAGAGAAGTCACGCCAAAAGACCATCAAGTCTGAGCTGGAATGGGTTCGCTCCAACCCCAAAGCCCGACAGGCGAAAAGCAAAGCGCGTTTGCAGCGTTTTGAAGAGTTGATGTCCAAAGAGACCCAAGAGCGCAACGAAACCGCTGAGCTCTTTATCCCACCTGGCGAACGCCTGGGCGAGAAGGTCATAGATCTCAACGGGGTCAGCAAAGGCTTTGATGATCGCCTGCTGATCGACAACCTCACCTGTTCCATCCCTCAAGGGGGCATCGTGGGCATCATTGGCGGTAACGGCGCGGGTAAATCCACCCTGTTCAAGCTGATCACCCAACAAGAGCAACCGGATGCAGGCACGGTGGTCATCGGCGATACCGTGGACATGGCTTATGTGGACCAAAGTCGAGATGCGCTGGATGGCAGCAAAAACGTGTGGGAAGAAATTTCTGACGGCCAAGACATCATGCAGGTTGGCCGCTTTGAGGTGGCATCCCGCGGCTACGTTTCGCGCTTCAACTTCAAAGGCTCTGACCAGCAAAAACGGGTGGGCGACTTATCCGGTGGTGAGCGCAACCGGGTACACCTAGCCAAGCTGCTGCGCCGTGGCGCCAACGTGCTGCTACTGGACGAACCCACCAACGATCTCGATGTCGAAACCTTGCGCGCACTAGAAGAAGCTATATTGAACTTCCCCGGCACCGTGCTGGTGATTAGCCACGACCGTTGGTTCTTAGACCGGGTGGCCACCCACATGCTGGCCTTTGAAGGTAACAGCCACGCGGAGTGGTTTGCCGGCAACTACTCCGACTACGAAGCTGACCGCAAGAAGCGCATCAGCGCGGAAGGCGGTGATGCTAACCCGGGGCGTGTGCGGTTTAAGCCGCTACAGCGCTAAAACTGAGCCACTCACAGGTGCGGTCACCCATTTGACTAGGTGGCCGTGCGCTAGCTAGTTAAGATATTTAACAAGCCAACCCCCACTTTTGGGGTAAATCCTGCTAACACGCCAAACCACGGCCAAGAACTCACCCAATCCGCACTAGCTATGTATCCATAGTGTAATTTATTCCCAATCAACAGGGGTGAAAATTTGTATTTCCCTTATCCTTGCGCGCTACAAAAAGTACTCAACTGGCCGTCATAGCCAACCAACTTACATAAAATGTCTTGTCAACGGACCGACGCATTGAGAACATGTTCAATCGTAAAGAGGCACATGCAGCATGTTAATTCTGACCCGCAAAGTGGGCGAAACAATAGTCATAGGTGATGACATTCGAGTGAGCATTCTCAGCGTACAAGGCAACCAAGTCCGCGTCGGCGTGGCAGCCCCACGTGATGTTGTTGTGCACCGCGAAGAAATCTACGATCGCATCCAAGGCGAAAACAAAAACAAGCCCGCCAGCTAGTTGGTCTAAAACACAACCCTAGACAATCCAGATCGCCGTAAAATAAGCATCATCTGCACCACCCAAACTTTCAGTACAAACCCACACTAGCGTCAAAATATTGGCGCAACCCTAGTGTTTTTGTTGGGCAATCCGTTCGCGCTCACGTGAGCCACCGGCTCGAATAAACAACGGCCCGATGCAAGCCAGCAATAGCATCCCGGCTAGAATCAAGAACGCCAGCTGGTAGCTACCGGTACTGTCGTAGATCAAACCCGCTAAGGGTGATGCGGAGATAACCAGAGGCAGCTCTACACTACGCAGCACACCGTTAGCACTGCCAAAAGATGCACTGCCCAAAGAAACCGACAACGCAAAGGTACGCAGCGGGCTCATACCCGACAGACCAAACCCAAAAATACAAGCCGCCAGCAGGGCCGTGGGGTAAGTTGTCACAAAAGCAAACAAGACAAGGGACGCGGCTTGAGCGAGCAATGCCAGCCAAATTGTGACCCTCGCGCCCCAAACATCCGATAACCAGCCGATCACCGGCTTGCCCAGCAGCGCAAAAGCCGCCAACACCGAAACCACCATGGCCGCCTTGTCAGCGCCCAACCCAATATCCTGAATATGGCCATATAAGTGCAACATGATTGCTGAGAACACGCAGCCCATGGCACCAAAGATCATGCCAATGCTCCAAAAGGCAGGGCTGCGGAGCATTTCACGCCAATGCCAAATTCGAGCATCCGCTGTGTCGACCACCCGTTGGGCTATTGGGTTCGCCGCCACGTACTTGTGCCCATCGCGAACCTCGCCAATATCTTCGGGCCGGTCTTTCAACAACAGCAGGACCACCGGCACCAGAATCAACAAGGTGATAAACGCAAACACCACAAAACTGTAGCGCCAACCAAAGTTAGCAACCAGCCAGGTAACTAAGGTGGGCATAACAATGCCGGCCAGGGAGGCACCGGCTACCCCCAACGCAATGGCGCGCCCACGCCAATGATCAAACCAACTGATGATGGTGCGGTGCCAGGCAAGGGTACCCATGCAGGCCATGCCAACACCCATACCTACACCCACCACCAAGTAGAACTGCCAAAGAGTTTGGGTGATGGCTAGCAGCAGGTAGGAGGCAAACACCACGCCAATACCAATCAAGATCACGTGCTTGGGTGAATGGCGATCCAAAAGGCGACCTAAAAAAGGTGAGATCACCGCGTTGGTGACCGCCGCTAACGAAAAGCCCATGGCCACCGCAAAGCGGCTACCCTCTGCCAACTCTTCAGCCAGCGATGGTAAAAACACCCCACGCGAGTAGGAGTAGAAGCCGGTACCTAAAAACGTCAGCAGCCCACCCACCACCACAACCACCCAGCCATAGAAATGGCCGCCAGGGGCTGTTCGGGTAACGCTGCTAGTGGTAGAAGGTTGGCTCAAGGCCCAGCTACTCTAAGCCGGACACAGCTTCGAGCGCAGCGCTTAAGCTTTTAACGCCGTGGATAACCATGCCTTGCACCACCTCTTTGGGGCGGTTGGCGTAAGGCACAATCGCAGAACGGAAACCGTGTTTGCGCGCTTCAGACAAACGCTGCTGACCGTTAGCTACCGGTCGAACCTCACCGGTCAAGCCCAACTCGCCAAACACAATGAGATCTTTGGGTAGGTTGCGATTGCGGAAAGACGAGAGCACCGCCAGCAAGGTCGCTAGGTCCGCACCGGTTTCGTTGATGCGCACGCCACCCACCACGTTGGCAAACACATCTTGATCCGACAGCGCAATGCCGCAGTGTCGATGCAAGACCGCCAGGTGCATGGCAAGACGCTGCTGATCCAAACCCACGGCAACGCGCTTGGGATGCCCCGCTTGCGCTGCATCTACCAGGGCTTGCAGCTCCACTAACAACGGACGCGTGCCTTCCCAAGAAACGGTGACCACACTACCCGGGGCGTCTAGCTCACCGCGCTGCAAGAAGATGGCTGATGGGTTCGCCACCTCTTTCATGCCCTGCTCGGTCATGGCAAACACACCAAGCTCGTTGACCGGGCCAAAACGATTTTTTTGCCCGCGCAAGGTGCGATACCTGGCAGCCGCTGGGCTTTCTAACATCATGAAGGTGTCGATCATATGCTCCAACACCTTAGGACCGGCTAACCCACCTTCTTTGGTGACATGACCAACTAAAATAACAACCGCACCCGTTTGCTTAGCAAGCCGAGTAAAAAACCCTGCGGTCTCACGCACCTGGGTCACCGAGCCGGGCGTGCTGTCGACTGACTGCAACTGCATAACTTGCACCGAGTCTAAGACCACCACCGCCGGCTTGTGCTCGTCCATTAACTGAGCGATCACCTCACCGCGAGTTTCCGCCGCGACTTGTAGATCATCTACCGCTAACTCCAAACGCCGCGCACGCAACGCCAGCTGTGACAAGCTTTCTTCACCGGACACGTAAAGCACAGACTTTGCCCCCGCACCGCTGGTCAGCGCCGCGCACACTTGGAGCAACAGGGTCGACTTACCCGCTCCTGGCTCACCACCAATCAAGACCACGGAGCCCGGCACAAAGCCGCCGCCCAACACCCGGTCTAGCTCAACAAAACCGCTGCTTAAACGGGCAACGTCTTCGGTTTCTACATCGCCTAAGCGTTTGCTTTCCGCAAAAGAGCCGCTAAAACCAACGGTGGCTTCTTTAACGGGACCAACGGTAACCTGCTTAAGGGTGTTCCACTCTTTGCAGGCATTACATTGGCCCTGCCACTGGCGATGATCATCACCACACTCAGTGCAAACAAACGCCGTTTTAGGTTTCGCTTTTTTAACCAATGCGGGGCCTTACCTGTGTAGTCAAAGGGTTGAAGGGTTGTTGCCCTAAGTCATGGCAACCAGTGTTGGCTAAAGATAGTCGTTGTAAATATCCGGCGCTAAGTTTTCAAACTTAGTCAGGTTGCCGATAAACGACAAACGCACGGTGCCCGTAGGGCCGTTACGCTGCTTGCCGATAATGATTTCAGCGGTGCCTTTGTCGGGCGACTCTTCGTTGTAAACCTCATCGCGGTAAATAAACATGATGACGTCAGCGTCTTGCTCGATAGCGCCGGATTCCCGTAGGTCAGCCATGACCGGACGGCGGTCGGTTCGATTTTCTAGCGCTCGGTTCAACTGGGACAACGCGATAACGGGGCAGCGCATCTCTTTGGCTAAGGCTTTAAGCGAACGCGAGATCTCCGATATCTCGTTGGTTCGGTTATCCGTTTTTTCGGTGCCGCGCATCAGCTGCAGGTAGTCGACCATGATCAGCCCTAGGTCACCGGCCTCGCGCGCAACACGTCGTGCACGGGTGCGCAGGTCTGCGGGTGACAAGCCTGCGGTGTCGTCAATGTAGAGCGGCCGATCTTTAAGCTGGCTCACCGCGCTGGTGAAGCGCGCCCAGTCTTCATCTTTCAGATCGCCGGTACGCAACCGAGTTTGGTCAATCCGGCCAAGCGAGGACAACATACGCATGGTTAAGGCTTCAGACGGCATCTCCAAGCTGAACACCAGCACCGCGCCTTTGTCTTCCATCACCGCATGCTCAACCAAGTTCATCGCAAAGGAGGTTTTACCCATGGAGGGTCGACCGGCCACAATGATCATTTCACCCGGCTGCAACCCGGCGGTCTTTTTGTCTAGCTCATCAAAACCCGTTGGCATACCGGTAATAGACGCACCGGAGGCAACCAGCTCCTCCACCTTTTGCACCGTACGTTTAAGTACCGGCATGACCTTCTCCGGCCCACCTTCGTCTAAACGACCTTCGGCAATCTCAAAAATTTCTTGCTCAGCGAGGCTCAACACCTCTTGGCTGCCACGCCCGCCAGGGGTAAAGGCAAAATCCGCAATCTTGTTGGCCGCCGCAATCAGGCGCCTTAGGGTGGCGCGCTCGCGCACGATCTTGGCGTAGGCCACCACGTTGCCGGCCCCTGGCGTGCTTTCGGTCAGCTCGCCCAGGTAGGCAATACCACCCGCCTTGTCCAGCAAGCCTTCATTGGTCAGACGTTCTGCAACGGTGACGCCATCCATAGGATGGTTCTCGGCAGACAGGCCAGCCAAGGCCTCGAAGATGATCTGGTGTTGGGTACGGTAAAACTCGGACGCCAGTACTTGGTCGGCCACATCAAACCAAGCCAGGTTGTTCAGCATTAAGCCGCCCAGTACCGACTGTTCGGCCTCGATGGAGTGCGGGGGTACCTTAAGCGCGCTGACCGGGCTGCTGATTGGTGGTAGCGGTCGTTCCGGTGGCGCGCTACTAATGGCAACGGGTGCAGAGGACGATTGGCCGCCTTGAGATAGACCTTCAGATAGACCTTGAGGCTCGCCCTGAGAAGCCGCCGACATACCCCCCTCAGCAATGTCTACCGGCGGCAGATCATCGTAGGCGTCCGCTTCCAGCAACTCAGGTGGCGGTGCTTCCGGTGGTGGCAGGTCATCTGGTGGCGGGTTTTCCGACATGGTGTAACAGCAATCACAGGTTCGCGAGGGCCAACCAGATTGCCAGCTTCAGGCGCCAATGCAAGGGCAATCTCCGGCTTATAGCCAGAAAAACTAAAACGTAAAGCCTAGGGCTGGTGGTGAGGTTGCTCGGGGGCTTTGTACAATACTTTGTACAATAAGAGTGGCGGTGCAAAACGCACCGCCCGGGAACTCAAGAGCCGGTGTTAGCCGGCTCTATTGGGCTTTATTGCGCCCTACTCAGCAACAACAGCAACCGTGACCGGAATGGTCAGGTCGGTGTGGAGCTGCACGTCGACGGCAAACTCGCCGGTAGATCGAATCACACCATCCGGCATGCGAATCTCGGCGCGTTCAACCGCAGCGCCGGTGGCGGTAATGGCGTCTGCAATATCTTGCGTACCCACACTGCCGTACAACTTGCCTTCTTCACCGGCTTTAACCACTAGGGTGACGGTTAGGTCTTCAAGTTGCGCTGAGCGGCCTTTGGCTTGGTTCAAACGATCGTCAGCAGCGCGTTGTAGCTCGGCGCGACGCGTTTCAAATTCAGCTCGGTTGTCACGCGTGGCGCGAACCGCTTTGCCTTGGGGGATCAGGTAGTTACGAGCAAAGCCCGCCTTTACCGTGACTTCATCACCCAAGTCGCCAACGGAGCCCATACGCTCTAAGAGAATGACATTCATGGCAACCTCTACTTATGTTGGTCGGTGTAAGGCAGCAACGCTAAGAAGCGTGCGCGCTTGATTTCGGTGGCCAGCAAACGTTGGTAACGTGCGCTGGTACCCGTGATGCGGCTCGGCACAATCTTGCCGGTCTCACCAATGTATTGCTTCAGCAGATCCAGATCTTTGTAGTCAATCTCTAGACCTTCAGCGGTGAAGCGGCAGTATTTACGGCGGTTAAAACGACGGCTCATTCTGACGGCTCCTGTTCTGCAGCGGCGGGCGCAGCATCCGCTGCTGGCTCGGCTGGGCTCTCTTCGGTACCAGCTTCAGTGCTGGCAGCAGCGCTGGCGGCTTCAGACTCTTCACGAGCCTTGGCACGCTGTGCGTACTCTTCTTCGCGACGCTTTTCGCGCTCACGGTCTTTCTCTTGGTCACGCAGCTCTTCTTCGTAAATCTTAGAGTTGCCGGTAACCGGCCCGCTACGCTTGATAAACATGTTGCGGATAACCGCATCGTTAAAGCGGAACGCACTTTCGAGCTCTTGGCGAATGGTGTCATTCACTTCGATGTTCATCATGATGTAGTGCGCTTTGTGGATTTTGGAGATCGGGAATGCCAACTGACGGCGACCCCAGTCTTCTGTGCGGTGCACAGCACCTTCACCACGTTCGATCATTTGGGTATAGCGCTCGACCATACCGGGGACCTGATCAGACTGATCAGGGTGTACGAGAAAAACGACTTCATAGTGCCGCATAGTTACTTCTCCTCAAGGATATTAGCCTCCGCATCCATGGCCATTGAGAGCCAGTGCGTGAGACAAGGAGCCCGGGCCTTAAGGCTCGGGGGGCGCGCATTATCTGGATTTGTGGCCAGTAGTGCAAGAGGCGGCGGATTTAGGGTCTTTTTCTAACCCCGGCTAACCACGGCGCTGCCGCACGGCCTCAAACAACATAACCCCGGTGGCGACAGAGACATTTAGGCTCTCTACGGCCTGGGACATCGGGATGGAGACCAAAAAGTCGCAGCTGCGCTCGGTCAGATCCCGCAACCCTTTGCCTTCGCTGCCCATCACCAGGGCAATAGCGCCCTTCAGGTCCACCTCGTGCCAGTCTTGGGTCGCTTCGCCAGCGGTTCCTACCAGCCAGACACCCTGGGCTTTGAGCCACTCCAGACGCCGAGCCAGATTGGTGACCTCCACCAACATCAGCGCTTCGGCCCCGCCGGCAGCGGTTTTGAGGACCAGCTCGTTGATCGGCGCACTATTGCGCTTGGGGAAGAGCACGGCATCGACATTGGCCGCCGCCGCACTGCGCAGGCAAGCACCCAAATTGCGGGGGTCCGTAATGCCATCTAGGATCAACAGCAAAGGCTTGTCACCTAACTCAGACCAGCGGGCTTCCAGGTCCTTCTCGCTCGCAAGCTGCATGGCGTGGCAGTCCGCCACAATGCCCTGATGTGCCCCTTCGCTGTGCCGGTCAAGCCAGCGTTTGTCCACGGTCTCAATACGCAGGTTGTGCTCTTTGGCTAGCGCCAACAGCTGGGAGACGCGCGCATCTTGCCGACCGTTTTGTACATGCAAACTACGGACTCGTTCTGGGCTGCGCTCGAGCACGGCTTGCACCGCATGAAAACCGCCAACGTAGGCCACTAGCTATCGCGCCGCTTGCGTTTGCTGGGCTTCTTCGATTTTTTGGAGGCCTTCGCCTTGGGGGCCGCTTTAGCTGAACTGTTTGGCTCAGCATCCGACTTAGGTTTGCTGTTGCTCTTCTTGCCAGCTTTCTTGCCGCCTTTCTTGCCACCCTTGTTGTCACCTTTAGACCCACCCTTAGGCCCGCCTCTGGACCTACCCCGAGTCTGTTTGGGTTCAGCGCCAACGGGCACCAAGTTAATGCGTCCACGCGCCGGTTGGGTTGAAACCACCTGCACCTCCAGCTCATCACCCAGGCCAAAGGTCTGGCCAGATTTCTCGCCCACCAGCGACATGGAGGACGCTTGGAAGCTGTAGTAGTCCTTACCCAGCTCGGAGATGTGCACCAAGCCTTGCACGTAAAAATCTAACAACTCAACAAACACACCGAACTCGGTGACCGCCACAATCACACCCTTGAGCGACTCACCGATCTGGCTCGTCATGTATTGAGACTTAAGCCAACCGTCCACGCCCCAACTCACTTCATCGGCACGACGTTCTGTGATGCACAGATGTTCCGCGGTTTCATCCAACCAATCGGCGCTAGGTAAGGTCTCAAGCTTATCGTTGAGCACCGCTTTGATCGCACGGTGGACCACCAGGTCAGCGTAACGACGAATAGGTGAGGTGAAATGCATGTAGCGAGTAAGCGCCAAGCCAAAGTGCCCGTGGTTGGGGCGCCCATACTGAGCTTGGCTTAACGAGCGTAAAACCAGGGATTCAAAGATCCAACGGTTTGGGTGATGTTCAAACTCGGTCAGCGCTACTTGCAACATGTGCGGCGTCAGCTCACCTTTCGGCAAGCGCACACCACTGAACGCCAAGGCTTCGTGCAACTGCTCTGTCTTCATCACTGACGGTGGCTCATGGTTTCGGTAGAGGCCCATAACTTCCGAGTTCTCTAAAAACCTTGCGGCACAAACGTTGGCCGCGATCATGCACTCTTCGATCAGCTTGTGCGCATCGTTGCGGTGTACCGGCAGCACGCCGACAACCTTATCGCCTTCCAACTGTATGACCGCTTCACGCGTAGCAAAATCTAAGGCCCCACGCTCTTCCCGTTCTTCACGCATCGCATCGTACGCTTTGTGCAGCTGCTGCAAACTTTGCAACACGTTGTCTGCGTAGTTACCTGAACCGTCGCCACCCGTTGCCGGTTGGCCGAGCTTGCTGGCATCGTCGGTGCTGAGGTAGTCCCAAACTTGTTCGTAGGTTAACCGTGCATGGGAGTAGATGAGCGCTTCAAAGAAGTCGTAGCGACTCACCCGACCGTTTTCAGAGATGCGCATCTCGCACACCAAGGCCAACCGATTTTCTTGGGGCCGCAAGGAACACAAGCCATTGGATAGAGCTTCCGGCAACATGGGGATAACCCGGTCCGGCAGGTACACGGAGTTGCCGCGATCCCAAGCGTTGTTGTCTAGGGGTGAACCCCACTTCACGTAGTGGCCTACATCGGCAATGGCCACCAAGATGCGCCAGCCTTTGCCAGCACGCTCTGCATACACCGCATCATCAAAATCTTTGGCCGTGCTGCCATCGATGGTCACCAGCGGGGTGTCGCGCAAGTCCCGGCGATGGCTAAAATCTTTGGCGTTCACCGACTTGGGCAGCTTGGCCGCCGCTTGTTCAACACCGTCCGGCCAGTCTACGGGCACATCAAAGCTGGCGAGCAACGTTTCTGCCGCATGAGCTGCCCCACCACCTTCGGACACCAGTGCGGTGACCATACCCACCAAACCTTTACGGTCTTGGTCGATGATGCGTACCTGCACCGTATCACCAGGCTCACCAACGGCCGGCGGCTCAACTAGCGACACCCGACCTTTGTAACTAGGGCCCATGGCCTCAACGTGGGGGAACCGACCGTCCAACACCAACTCGCCCACCACCGGCTCACTACTGTAAGTGAGTACCTCCAACACAAAGGCTGTGCCATCACGGATTTCTGCTTCGACCTCATCACCCGGACGCAGGCTTTGCCCGCGAGCGGGTGCCAGGGGGATGTCATCCAGGCTTAATCCGGCCCGATTGCTGGTCAGAATGCCGGTGCGCCGGTCTTGGGCTGACAAGCAGTAGGCGCCGCTGTGATCCGAGTACAGCTCACCATTTTTCACCAGGCTTTTGACCACCATCCGCAGCTGACCACGGCGACGGGAGGATTCGGCGTCCATGGCGGTGACCAGCGCCCGCCAGCGCAGACCGCCACGGGATAAGGTGTCGCGTACTTGCGTCGCCGTGATGCTTTCAGGGGGATTATTCGAGGATTTAGCCAAAGATTCGTTTCTCAGTTTACACAGGAGGATATTTGCCAACCTAGCTGTCGAAATAGGTTGGTGATTGACAGGGACGCAGCCAGTTCAGTACATTGCGCGGCCCCGATGTATGGGGGTGCAGGGTACGCCGCACGTCGGCGAACTACTAGGTCAGTCGTTGTCAGCACTAGAGTCAGCGCTATTGTACCTGCATAGCTTCCTATGCCCAGGTGGCGGAATTGGTAGACGCGCGGCGTTCAGGTCGCCGTGTCCTCACGGACGTGCGAGTTCGAGTCTCGCTCTGGGCACCATCTCTTCTAGGCCGTGTACAGCGGCAAATAAATTGCCATAACTCACCGCAAGCCCCAAAGCACACCGGGGTAATTGTCATTTTTTCTGCCAAAAACCGCGATTGAGACCGCTTAGCCAATTTCCCCGCCAAACGCCTGCCCAAAGCGTGACACAGCACCCTTCGCGCAAGCGCGCTAAATCCTAGACTAAACAGTGGCTACCGACTTTTTATAGCCAACTTATAGCCACTTTTGCCAACAAGGATGCAGGCTCGCTAGTGCAGAACCCATCTACAGAAATGCCGCCACCGCTGCGATTTCATCGCCTCGGACTGATGCTGCTGGCCGCCTTTTTAGTGGCCGGTGCCGTTGTTGTGGGGCTGAGCCTGCAACAACAGCAAGCGGATGCACACCAGCAGGCCCAGCAACGCGGGGTCATGTTGGCTCGGGTGTTATCTGCCATGCCGGTTAGCGCCGCGCCCTCTGCACTCACCCCCATCAAACAAATCTTTGAGTTCCAAGCCCGCGACGCTCAATTTGCGTACGGTGCGGTGCTCGACAAGCAAGGCCAAGTGATCTTTACAACCAAAGCGCCAGCGGCGGTCGACAACACAACTTTGCAAGGGATCAACTCGTGGATGTTGCAGCGCCAGGTCACCGGCGCGGATGGCGAGCCCATCAACGAGTTTATTGGACCCCTTGGCAACGCCCCAGCAGACCAACGTTACTACCAAGTGGGCTACTACGAGCCCGGGCTGCCCTTGGGAGCAAACGCCAGCACCGCGCTGGCTTGCCTGCCTTTGCTGCTCTTAACCTTGTTCTGTTGGTGGCTGGTACGGCGCGAGCTGTCACCGCTGGCCAAGATCAGCGAGCAACTGCACCAGTTTCAGGCATCCAAACAGCTTGAGGCGCTGCCGCTTGAACGCAGCGGTGAAACCTCACAGTTTGTTTTTCAATTTAATGACTTTGTGGACTACGCTCAGCAGCGCATTGAATCCTCTAACGCCATCAGCTCCAAGCTGATTACCAACGAACGTTTTCTAAACTACCGCATGGCGCGCCTGACCAATGTGTTAGAAGCGCTGCCCGACGGTTTGGTCTGGCTCGACGAGCAAGGCAAATTGCTCGCGGCGAACCAACGGGCACAAACCATTTTTGGGCTAACGGCCGACGAGATGCAAAACACGGCCCTGGCAAGCTGGTCCGAAGAAACCAATATCCATAACTTTCTTAGCAAGCTGGCCCAAGCGGGTCCTAAGCTCATTGATCCCGTACTGGTGGACCTGCCTGCACCGGCCCCAGCCTGTTTGCAACTCAGCGCCTTTCCGGTGCGTCAGCCTGGCTCGCAAAGCAAAATTATCGGCACCGTTGTCTTGTTACGCGATGCCACCAGCGAATCCCTGGCCAAACGTAGCCGCTCTGAATTCATCGCCAACGTGGCACACGAGCTAAAAAGCCCACTCAACACCTTGGGCCTGTACACCGACTCGTTGATCGACGAAGGGGATGACCCGGAGATACGACGCGAAGCGGTGGGTGTGATTCAGGACGAAGTGGATCGTCTGGCTCGGTTGATCAACAACCTGCTCAACATCACGCAAATTGAGATGGGCAACTTGCAGCTACAGAAGCAGCGTACCCGGCTCGATTCTTTGGTGCGCGACACCTTTGAGACCATCAAGCGCGGTGAAGCGGCCAAGGCGTTAGATATGCAGCTGCACATGCCCGACGAGCTACCCACGGTTACCGTGGACAAAGACTTGCTGCGCATAGCCATCAACAACCTACTCACCAACGCCGTTAAATATTCTGACCCTGGCGATGAGGTAAAAATCACCGTGCTCGACACCGCAGACACTATCACCATCGAAGTCTCTGACTCTGGCATAGGGATCGACCCCGCCGAGCAAGAGCAGATCTTCAACAAGTTCTATCGCGCGCAAGACGCCAATGCCAGCCAACGCGGCGGTCACGGCCTTGGTTTAGCGCTCAGCAAAGAAATTGTGCAACTGCATCACGGTACCTTGCGCTTAGAAAGCACCTTGGGTGAGGGCTCTACTTTTGCCCTGGATCTGTGGAAGAGCACCGGCCTAGTACAGGAGGCGATCTAACATGCTGCCTACCCTCTACTTAGTGGATGACGAACCCTTGGTCACCCGGGTGCTTAAACGCAGCCTTAGCAAACGTGGGTTTGACGTCACCGCCTTCCACGACGGCAACGACGTGCTAGAGGCCGTCGCGGCAACCGCACCCGATGTGTTGATCACCGACATCGAGATGCCGTTAATGACCGGGCGTGAGCTGTGCGAAACCATTACGGCCAAGTACCCGAATCGCAGCTGGCCCATTTTTATCGTGACCTCAGCGCCAGACCTAGTCCACCGGGAGTGGTCGAGCCGGCTGGATGATGTTCACTTTGTGGAGAAGCCCGTGAGCATTCAGCAGTTGAGCTTAGCCTTAGAGCAACGCTTAGCGGCCGCCCCAAGCCAGGAGCCGACGCTATGATCAACAGCCTAGAGCAGATCGACTTAGACCTGCACCTAACCCTGTTAGCGCAACTGCTGGGCAACAACTACCAAGCTGCCTTGGTCGGGCCAGATCAAATATTAGCCCAGACGCCTAACTTTCCGGCTAGCTGCGTGGATGACCCACAGGTGTTGCGTCACGATCTCAAGGACCACTTAAAGCGGGTCTACGCTAGCCTAATCGTGGCACCAGCGAACTATCCGGAGCCGTCAGCCATTGCCGACAATGTGAACCCAACCGCCGAGTTGCAACGCATTGCGCAACTGCTCCAGAACGAATGCCAGCTAAACGCCGACATTGACTCGTTAACCGAAGAGTTGGTGAAACGCTACGAAGACTTAAACCTAGTGTTCGATAACCAAGAAATCACAAGTGGCTTGATTGAGTTCGACATTGCTTTGGAGCAATTGGTTGCCAACGCGCTACTGCGCCAAGAGCAGGGCGCCGTGATCTTACTGCTACCCAGCAAAGACATTGAGATATTCAAAACCAACAAAGCAGATCAAATTGTCGATATAGAGTCCCTAAAGGCCCTTAATCGAGGCGAATGGTGGAGCTATCTAAAACGCACCAATGGCCAATGGATACATAACCAGGACAGTGAAGACCAACCAGGCGAAACCAAGCTAGTCGGTGACCACCATTGTAAGCTGTTGCTATCCCCAATTACGCACCCACAAGGCGAAGTCATCGGCAGCTTGTGCTTTTTGCGTGCCGCCAACACCAGCAACTTTTCGAATAGCGACCGCAACATGGGGGACGTGCTTTGTCAAAACGCGCTCACCATATTCAGCGCCAACTTTGATGTTTTAACCGGCTTGATTCAGCGCAGCGCGTTCGAAAAAGCAGCAACCGAACGCTGCACCTCCTTGCGCAACATGAAAGCCCAAGACGTCTTGATGTACGTCAACATCGATCGAACCCAATTGGTGAACGACTCCATTGGTCATGCTCAGGGCGATTTGCTGATCAAGCAGGTCGCCAAAAAAATCCTCAAATCCGTGCGCCGCACCGACGTTGTCAGCCGCTCCGGTGGAGACGAGTTTTCGTTGCTGCTGCTCGGCGTAGAGATGGCGGATGCTCACCGCATCGCTGATACCATTTGCCGTGCGGTACAATCCATCGACATTAGTGCATCAACGATGCAAGCGACACCAGCAGGCCTAGCCGCATTACCGCGCCCAAGCGTAAGTGTTGGCTTAACCTCGCTCGACCCCTTAGAACCCACCACCAGCTTGATTTCGCAAGCCGAGGTGGCCTCGCAAAAAGCCAAAGAGCTGGGCGGCAACCAGGTGGCCGTGTTCCATCCTGAAGATGAAGACTTAGTGGCGCGCCGCGAGCAAATGGGTCTAGTGCATAAGATCCAAGATGCCTTGGCCAACGATCTGTTTGAACTCAACGCCCAACCTATTGTGGGGCTGCTAGATTCTGCGCAAACGCCTCACTTCGAAATTTTGGTCCGGATGCGTGCGGCCAACGGTGAGCAAATTTATCCAAACAGCTTTTTGCCCGCTGCTGAGCGCTACTCGCTCATGCCACAGATCGATCGCTGGGTGGTGCGCCACACCATCCAAGCGCTACAAGATTCGAGCCTGCTCATCGTTGAGCCAAACGCGGTTTGCGCGATCAACTTGTCCGGCCAAACGCTGTCGGATGAACACTTTCATGAATACGTTATCGATCTGATGAAAGATGTGGATATTCAACCGCAC
>CALHVX010000005.1 GCA_938036875.1 uncultured Pseudomonadales bacterium | reverse complement strand
CCGCCGTGTATCGTCTCCTGCGTAAGGGTGAGATTCGGGTCAACGGCGGTCGCAAGAAAGCCGAGTATCGCCTCCAAGCCCAGGACGATGTCCGTTTACCACCGATGCAACTGCCGGATTCCAAAAGCCCCAGCCCGGTTCCCAAGCCGTTGTTGCAGTCGCTCCAGCAGCGCATTCTTCATGATGATGACAACTACCTGGTCATTGATAAGCCTTCTGGTATCGCTGTCCATGGAGGCAGTGGGATCAACTACGGTGCTATTGAGGTGATGCGACAGCTGACTGGGCTGCCGCACTTAGAGCTGGCCCACCGTATAGATCGAGATACTTCGGGTTGCTTGCTGTTTGCCAAGAACCGCAAAGCGTTGCGCTGGGCGCATGAGGCATTCAGGGAAGGGCAGGTACGGAAACGCTATATAACCTACGTCGATGGCACCTGGCCGACTAAAACGACACGGGTGCAATTGCCGTTATTGCGCTTCACAACAAAAACCGGCGAGCGCCGGGTGAGGGTAGCGACCGAGGGTAAAGCCAGTCGCAGTGACATGCAGGTGCTGAAATCGGTCAACGGTTACAGCGAATTGGCCGTTTTTCCTCATACCGGCCGTACGCACCAGATTCGTGTGCATTGCCAAGCGAGTGGGCACATCGTCGTGGGGGACGAAAAGTACGGCTCGGACCAACAGCAAGAGCTCTGGCAGCATTTGGGTGCCAAGCGTCTGTGCTTGCACGCCCAGCGGTTAAGGGCCCAATTGGGCGAGTTGGCGCTAGATGTTCAGGCCCCGGTACCACAGGACATGCGCTCGATCTGGCTGTTGCTGACGGCCTAACCGGCGCCTCCTAACCGGCGCCCAAGGGTGGAAGGCCAGCCTGGCGCAAAAATTTGCACAGCAAAATTAGGGGTAAACCCACTAAGGCGTTGGGGTCTTGGGTCTCAAGCCGCTCGAACAGGGCGATGCCCAAGGCTTCTGACTTAAAGGCACCGGCGCAGTTCAGCGGTTGCTCTCGCTTTATGTAGTCTCTGATTTCTTCAGCGCTGAGGTCACGGAAGGTAACGCAGGTTTCATCCAGGCCGGTTTGAACAAGCCCATCGCTGGTTCGCAGCAGGGTCAGGCTGGTGAAGAATTGAACTCGCTGCCCCGAGAGTTTGGCTAGCTGCAGCTCGGCGTTGCTGGCCGTGTGTGGCTTGCCTAAAATTTCGAAGCCTGTTGTATGGCTAACGCAGGCGACCTGGTCGGAGCCAATAATTAGGGCATCTGCGCCGTTATATCGCTCGGCAATGGCCTCCGCTTTGGCCCGGCCAAGCCTTAGTACCAAGTCTGGCGCTAACTCATCGGCCAGCTCAGTTTCATCGATATCAGCGGCTATTTGATCAAACGGCAGGCCAAGCTTCTCGAGCAATTGGCCGCGATAGGTAGAGCTGGAGCCTAAAATTAGGCGATGGGATGGTGTGGGCACAGGGCGACTCATAAAACTGCTTTTGAATCCGCAGGTTAGCAGAAAGGAGCAGGGGCTGGAGTAGCTTTGGTTGCGCTGAGCTCAGATCGACAAATGGGGCGCTGCTAGGGCTTTACAGGCTGCGAGTGGATACCTATGATGTCGCCGCGATGGATACCCTTCAGCCAGATCAATTCGGCGTTGTAGAGCTAGCGAAGCGTAACGGGCGTGTGGCGAAAGCCTTAGACCCAAGCAAGTTGCCGCGTTTGCAAGAGGCGTCCGTAGATTTGACCAGTGTGTCTGGCGATGTGCAATTCAGTTTCAACGAGGAGCGCTTGCCGGTAGCAACGGGGCAGGCTAAAGCCCAAGTAACGCTAACTTGCCAGACTTGTGATTTGCCTGTTGAGTACGCGTTGGTTGCCGAGTTTGAAATGATGCTAGCTAGCGTCGTTCGAGCAGCACAACTGCCCAGGGCGGCAGATGTTCGCATTATCGAAGATGGCCAATTGGCATTGGCAGAACTGCTGGAAGATGAACTATTGCTGGCGTTACCAGCGCAAGTTTGTGAAGACCGGGATTGCAAAAATTTGCCGGTATTGGAGTTTCCGATACCAGCAAGCGAGTTGGCAGCGAGTACGGAGCGAATGGATGCTCAGGCTGCTGCTAATGCTGATGACGCAGATAACCCGTTTGCTGCGTTGCAAGCATTGAAAGACAAGTTGAAAGACGAACAATAATTTAAGCGCAAAAGGAAGTTAGCCACATGGCGGTTCAGAAAAGTAAGGTAACGCGGTCACGACGCGGTCAGCGACGTTCACACGATAGCCTCCAAGCTCCAGCATTGTCTGTGGATTCAACCACGGGTGAGACGCATCGCCGGCATCACGTCAGCGCTGATGGGTTTTATCGTGGTCGCAAGGTTGTTGAAACCGGCGAGTAATAGACCGACCTGGGGGACATCAACCATAGTGGCCCCAGTTGACCATTTGATGTTTCCAACCCTGTCAGCGTCCCTGCTACCAGGGTTTCCGCTACCCTAGTGCCAAACATTGTGCCAACAGTAGCGCCAACAATCGCTATTGATGCGATGGGTGGCGATGGCGGTGTAGCGGTATCCGTTGCCGCCGCGAGATCCCAAGCCGATACCGCAAATCTGATCTTGGTTGGTGACAAAACGCAAATACTGCAAGCAGACGCCAAGATCCAAGATGTCTGTGACATTGTCCACGCACAGACCCAACTCAGCCCGAACGATTCCCTTCGCGATATCCTGCGTCACCGCTCGGATTCCTCTATGTATGTGGCATTGGATCTAGTACGCCAACAGGCAGTGGATGGTGTTGTGAGCGGTGGAGATACCCGCGCGTTGATGAGCCTGTCGCGGCATTTGCTGGGGATGGTGCCAGGCTTAGATCGGCCCGCTATCGCCAAAGAGATGCTAGGCCGCGATGCAACCTTTTGGATGGCGGACTTGGGGGCTAACGTTCGTTGTAGCCCAGCCCAACTGCTGCAAATTGTGGCGATGAGCCAGCTTGCGGCCAAGTATCTGTCGGGGCATAGCACGCCCACCGTTGCGTTGCTAAATATTGGTACCGAAGTCTACAAAGGCACGGGTGAGTTGGCGCCGGTTTACACTCAGTTGGAGCAAAGCCTTGGGGCAGGTTTTGTCGGTTACATAGAGGGAAATGAGCTGTTTAACAATCGCGCAGACGTTATCGTTTGTGATGGCTATGTTGGCAACATTACGCTCAAGGCGGTTGAAGGAACAGCTGCGCTAGCGCGTCACATGTTGCAACAGCAGTTGGGTAGCGCCACCTTGGTGCAAAGGTTACTGCTGCGTTTGCTACGCACGAAGTTACGCAGCGTTGTGTCAGGGCTAGACACCCAGCAGTACAACGGGGCCGCCTTTCTAGGTTTGCAAGGTGTGGTGGTGAAAAGCCATGGGGGGGCAACCGTTGCCGGGTTTGGTGCGGCGATACGACGCACTAAATCGGCCATAGATGAGCAACTCCCTAAGTTGCTCGGACAGCATTTGCAGAAAATTTAGACACAAAAGACAATCAATGCGGATGTCTAGCGAGCGATTCCCTTGGGGTAGCTCGGTTCTGTTGGGCAACCGCTTGGTGCACACTAATATAAAGATAATTAGAGTTTGGGGGAGTAGATGGGATTAGGGTTTGTTTTTCCTGGGCAGGGGGCTCAGAGCGTCGGCATGTTGGCAGACCTGCTGGAGTCGGAGCCGGTGGTTCGGGCCTGCTTCGAAGAAGCGGAGCAAGCGATTGGTGAGCCGTTGTTGAAGTACATCAGCGAAGGCCCCGAGGCACGGCTGAACGAAACCGAGATCACCCAGCCTGTGGTGTTAACCGCTAGCGTTGCGCTTTGGCGTTTGTGGCAACAGCGCGGTGGGGCAATCCCCGAGCTCTTGGCCGGGCATAGTCTTGGAGAATATTCCGCGTTGGTTTGTGGTGGTGCGCTGGATTTTGCTGACGGTGTTGAGTTGGTAAACTTGCGAGGTCAGTACATGCAGCAAGCCGTGCCTCTAGGCGAAGGTGCGGTGGCTGCTATTTTAGGTCTCACAGACGAGCAGGTGCAGCAGTGCTGTGCAGCTGTTGAAGGGGTGGTCACACCCGCTAACTACAACGCGCCAGGGCAGGTAGCCATTGCCGGTAGCATGGACGCGGTAAACCTTGCCATAGACGCTTGCAAAGAGGCCGGCGCCAAGCGAGCGGTGATGTTAACCCTTAGCGTTCCGGTGCATTGCCCATTGATGGAGCCTGCTGGGGAGCGTTTACTGTTGGCCATCGAGGGCAAGTCTTTGCAGATGCCGCAAATTCCAATCGTACACAATGCTGATGGCAAGGTAGCCGTCAATATCGGAGATTTAAAAGAAAAACTACTTGCGCAAGTGGCGCAACCGGTACTTTGGGTTGACTGCGTACAAGCCATGTCGGGTCATGGGGTGAATCAGTTGGTCGAGTGCGGTCCAGGCAAAGTCTTGGCAGGGCTAATCAAACGTATTGAACGCAAGTTACCCGTAGTCGGTATCGACTCCTCAGCGGCGTTAGGTGCAGCGTTAGAGAGCCTGGGCAGCGCAGGAGAAAAAGTATGACGGGCGGTGCTAAGACGGATGATGACAAGAAAGTAGCGTTGGTGACTGGTGCTAGTCGTGGCATCGGGATGGGAATTGCCACCGCACTCGCTGGCGCAGGCTATTACGTCGTGGGTACCGCAACCTCAACTGAGGGCGCTGCAAGCATCAGTACGGCTCTAGGTGCAAACGGGGAAGGGGTCGTGTTGCGTTCGGATGTAGCCGACGATGTGACAGACCTTTTCGCGCATTGTAAACAAGGCTGTGGATTGCCACTGGTTGTGGTGAACAATGCGGGGGTGACGCAAGATAACTTGCTCCTGAGGATGTCTGAGCAAGAGTGGCAGTCCGTTTTGCAAACCAATTTGGGGTTGCTTTTTAGTGTCAGCAAAGCCGCACTTAAGGGCATGATGAAAGCCCGCTGGGGCCGAATTATCAATCTTTCTAGTGTAGTTGCGAGTATGGGTAGCCCCGGGCAAGCAAACTATGCGGCAAGCAAAGCGGGCATTGAAGGTTTTACTCGGTCGTTGGCGCTCGAAGTAGCATCGCGCAATATTACGGTGAACTCAGTTGCCCCAGGGTTTATCGAAACCGATATGACAGCCGCCTTAACAGAAGAGCAGACACAGCAAGCGCTGTCTCGAGTGCCCCTAGCGCGCATGGGTAGTACCCAGGATATTTCGGCAGCCGTTAGCTATTTAGCAAGTGAAGACGCGGGCTACATAACCGGTACAACCCTGCATGTAAATGGCGGTATGTATTTGGGTTAAGCCATGTTGACGCAGAGGCCGCTAACATTTATAGGCGGAATTTTCGAGACATATCGAGCGATAAGCTCATAAGCAGTAGTTGTGTATTCGCGAGCTTTTAAGTCAAAGCTCGCTTGAATTGCCCAAGGGGCCTCTATAGAATTCGCCCCGCCCTGCACTCTAGGAATCTGAAAGGGAGTACCCTAAGCATGAGCAGTGTTGAAGAACGCGTAAGAAAACTGATTTGCGAGCAACTCGGTGTTAAAGAAGATGAAGTCAAAGACGAGGCTTCGTTTGTTGAAGACCTAGGCGCTGACTCCCTGGACACAGTGGAACTTGTGATGGCGCTTGAAGAGGAATTTGAAACTGAAATTCCTGATGAAGAAGCGGAAAAGATCACCACTGTAAAAGAGGCGATCACCTACATCCTCGCTCACCAATAGGCGGGTCCAGCAATAAGGGCTCACCGATAACCTTCCGATCCTGCCGCGCGGCTTGCTTGTATGGGTTGTGCAGTACGCACTCGTACTGTGCCAACAAACCATTGCTAGCAGCCCAGCATCCTATTGCATCAACGCAATAGGATGAGGCAAGCTTTCGATCTACCCATTTCTGCAGGCTGCCAAGCGCAGCCGACCTGTTAGGAGCGCCGCATGAGCAAACGACGAGTTGTTGTGACTGGCCTAGGTATTTTGTCACCTATAGGAAACACGGTGGCAGATAACTGGCGTAATGTTTGTGACGGTGTCAGCGGGGTTGCCTCCATCTCTGCGTTTGATGTTGAAGGCTATGCTTGCACCGTTGGTGCTGCTGTGAAAGATCTGGATGTCGAAAAGCATATTGATCGCAAAGAGCAGCGTCGCATTGACCCCTTTATACAATACGGTTTGATCGCGGGCATTGATGCCATTGAAGATGCGGGCTTAACGGCAAACCCTGACAATGCAGACCGAATTGGTGTGGCCATCGGGTCTGGTATAGGTGGTATCAACACCATCGAAAGCACCCATTCAACCTTGCTCAAAAGTGGCCCACGCCGTGTGTCACCATTTTTTGTGCCAGCTTCCGTGATCAATATGATTTCCGGCATGCTGAGCATTCGCTACGGCTATCGTGGTCCCAACTTAGCGGTAGTAACCGCCTGTACAACGGGTACACACAACATTGGTCTTGGTGCCCGCCTAATTCAATACGGCGATGCTGACGTGATGATTGTTGGCGGCTCCGAACAGGCTACTTCGCCGCTAACCATTGCTGCTTTTGGCACCATGAAGGCGTTGACGTCTCGTAATGATGAGCCTGAGCGGGCTTCACGCCCTTGGGATGCAGACCGTGATGGTTTTGTGTTGGGCGATGGCGCAGGGGCTATGGTGCTAGAAGAGTACGAGCACGCCAAAGCGCGTGGCGCACAAATCTACGGTGAGTTGGTTGGTTTTGGTATGAGTGGCGATGCCCATCATATTACTGGGCCATTGGAAGATGGTTCTGGCGCCGCAGCATCCATGCAAAACGCGATGAACGATGCGCAGTTAAACTCAGATCAAGTGACTTACATCAATGCACACGGCACCTCAACGCCGCTAGGTGATGTGGCAGAGACCAAAGCGATCAAAAAGGTGTTTGGCGATGACACCAAGGTTGCGGTCAGTTCAACTAAGTCCATGGTAGGCCACTTGTTGGGTGCAGCTGGCGCCGTAGAGGCGATCTACAGCGTGCTTGCACTCAAGCACAACGTGCTACCGCCAACCATAAACCTGGAAAATCCGGGTGAAGGTTGTGATTTGGACTACGTGCCAAACACGGCGCGCGATGCTAAGCAAACGGCGGTACTGACCAATTCGTTTGGATTTGGCGGTACCAACGGTTCGCTTATCTTTGCAAACCCCTAAAAATTATTTCTTAAGATATTATGTTGTGGTCCTCTAGTACCGGCTTAGCCGCTACCGATCGAGGGTTACAGTATGGTGACGGCTTGTTCGAAACTTTGCTGGTGGTTGCATCTCGAGAGGCGAACCAGCCGGCCAGCATCTGGCTGCTCGACGAGCACCTCCAGCGCTTGCAGCATGGTTGCATCAAGCTTGGCATCCGCTACCCCCGGGCGCTGATACAAGCCCAGCTAGACATCGCGTTGACCCACGTGGCCCAAGGTTTGGCCGTGCTGAAGCTAGTGGTTACCGCCCAAGGTTTCTCAAGCGGTCAGAGTCGAGGTTATGCTCGGGATAAAGTGGCGGAAGCCAATCTTCATTGCAGCTTGCACCCGGCTTTAGCAACCCCGCTGCAGGACGCAGTGCCAGTTCGGGTGCGAGTCACCAAAACATCCTTGGCCACACAGCCTGCGCTAGCGGGCATCAAACATCTGAACCGGCTTGAACAGGTTTTGGCTCGGCGTGAACTCGAAGAGGATGATTTTGAAGGGTTGATGTTGAATCCAGATCAGGGGGTTGTCGAATGCACGTCCAGCAACTTGTTTGCCGTGATTGACGATCAGTTATGGACACCACCACTGGAGCGGTGTGGGGTTGCCGGTGTGCTTCGGCAGCATTTGTGGGCGCAGTTTCGTGATGCGTTGCAAGTAGAAGCCATCAGTTTAGATCAGCTGCGCGATGCCCAAGAAGTTTTTATCGCAAACAGCGTTTATGGCGTGCGTGCGGTAGGCGAGTTGGTTGGTCCAGATTGGCAAGTTCAGTACAACCAAGGGCCTTGGTTTGCCCAAGTGAAATCGCTGCTGCGCGGGCAGGTCGAAACGCTAGCTGGTTTCGGAGGGTTTTAAGGTGCTGAAGTGGTTGTCGATTCTAACCTTTTGTGCGTTGTTGGCGGTTGGCGCGATGGGCGCCTGGGTCTGGACCTGGTTAGATGCAAAGCCCACGAGCTCAGCATCATCCACAACGCAACGCTTGGTGACCATACCCAGAGGTAGCAGCACCAAGAGCATTAGTCGGCTCCTAGCTGATGCAGAGTTGATAGAGCACCCACAACTCTGGGCTAGCAGCGCGCGTGCGTTAAACCTAAGCCAGGCCTTTCGTGCAGGTGAGTATGCTTTTGCTGGTGACGAATCCCCGCGTGAGCTGATGCTACGCCTCGTTGCCGGTGAGGTCACCGCTTATCAAGTAGGCTTGGTGGAAGGTTGGACCTTGCAACAAGCGCTTAAGTTGTTGCAGAGCGCGCCGAAGTTGAATTGGGATCTGGAAGGAGCGGATAGTGAGTCCCTGTTTGGTCTGCTACAGCAACGGCTGCCTGTAGAGCGTTATCAGGCGCTCAGCGGTGCGGAGGTTTTTGCCGGCGCCCTTGTTGATGAGGTTGCCGTTGGGGCGGAAGGTTGGTTGTTCCCGGATACCTATAGCTATACCGCGGGTTCAAATGCTAGTGACTTGGTGGCGCGAGCTTGGCAACAGATGCAAACAGAGCTTTCTAAAGTATGGCAATCTAGGTCACCTAAATTGCCTTATGCCAATGCGGCTGAACTGTTAACCATGGCATCCATTGTCGAGAAGGAGACCGGGCAGGCAGCGGACCGAGAGATCATTGCTCAGGTTTTCGTGCGTCGACTGCAGATTGGCATGCGCCTGCAAACGGATCCAACCGTTATCTATGGTTTGGGTGCGGCATTCGATGGGGATCTCAAGCGAATACATTTGCGTACAGACACGCCTTACAATTCGTATACTCGTCATGGCTTGCCGCCAACGGCGATTGCGTTGCCAGGTTCTGCGGCGCTTGAAGCAGCGGCACACCCGGCGGCGGGTGAGTTCTTGTACTTTGTCGCGCGTGGCGATGGCAGTAGCCAGTTTTCGAAGACACTAGCTGAGCATGACGCCGCGGTGCAGCGTTACCAACGACGAGCAAAACCTAAAGCGGCTGCCAAAAATGCAGCAACTAGTGGGCAGGGCAACTAAACATGAAAAAGCCTGGTTGTTTCATCACCTTAGAAGGGGTTGAAGGGGTAGGTAAAACGACCAATATGGCGTTTGTCTGTGACACCCTAACTGAGCACTTGCAAGCCAGCGGTCGCAACCTGGTGCGCACCCGTGAGCCGGGTGGCACCCCCTTAGCAGAAGAAATTCGAACGCTATTGTTGGCGCCTCGAGATGAGGTAGTGGCAGACTTAAGCGAGCTGCTGTTGATGTTTGCGGCTCGTGCCCAACACCTTGAGAGCCAAATTCGGCCAGCCTTGGCAGCCGGTGATTGGGTTGTCTGCGATCGTTTTACCGATGCCACTTACGCTTATCAAGGCGGCGGTCGGGGCTTACCCATCGAGCATATTCAAGTGCTTGAAAAGCTGGTGCAGGGGAGTTTGCAGCCGGACCTGACCATATACCTAGATCTGCCTTGGGACCTAGCCGCAAAGCGCATAGCGGATCGTGAACGAGATCGCTTGGAGTCCGAATCGCACCAGTTCTTTACCGCGGTACGCCAAGCCTACCTAGATCGAGCGAAATCTCACCCGCGTTTTGTGGTGATCTCCGCAGCGGAGGCGCTGCCTGAAGTGCAACACAACATCGGTCGATGCTTACAAGATTTTTTGCGCTCACGGAGTGAGCTTTGAGCCAGGCGGATACGGCGTTAACAAACGCACCCTGGATGGCGCCATTGTGTGAGCGTTTTGGTGGCTTGATTGCAGAGCAACGGTTGCCTCATGCGCTGTTGATTGATGGCGCGCCGGGATGGGGGCAGAGCGAGCTTGCTACTTGGCTGGTCCATAGATTGCTAGGCTTATCGGCGGACCAAGCGTTGGACCGTATCCCGGAGCTAGCACACCCGAACTTACGCTGGGTTGAACCAGAGGGGTCTAACATACCGGTGGACCTAGTGCGTTCAGCCACGCATTTTGCCACCACCACAGCCCAGGGTAATGGCGTTAAGGTCTTGGTGCTTAACCATGCGCACTTTCTGCAGGTTGCAGCCGCTAACGCGTTGCTTAAAACCCTAGAAGAGCCGGTTCCCAATACTTACTTAGTCTTGACTACGGGTTATGCCTCGCGCTTGCTACCAACGGTTCGTAGTCGCTGTCAGCGCTTCACCTTGCGTGGGGTGCAGGAAGAAGCAGATGCCTGGTTAGCTGAGCAATCAGATCGTCTGGGAGGCGCACAAGCGGATGATCTGGCGGCATTGCTGTTTGAATTTGGTGGTGCGCCCATCCAGGCAGCAAACGCACAAGAAGCTGGCGTGAAGCCGATGGTGCCCCTGCTAACCAAAGCCCTAAGCAATCCTAATGCGGGTGGCATGGTGGCTGATGCTCTTAGTTTGATGGCGCCAGATACCCCAGCGGCCGATCTCACGTTACGTTGGTTACGGTACGTGGTCGGCCAAGCGGGTGGGGCAACTCACTTTGCTGCGCTCAAGAGCTGTTCATCGCGCCGATTGCTTGGTTTTGCAGATGAGCTGCTGGCCGTGCAACGACAGCTACTGGCGAGCAATAGCGTCAATACCAAAGGGCAGGTTGAGCGGCTTTTGGTGCTCTGGCGTGGCCTGGCCAGTCCTGGGTAGCCTGTGGCTGTGCCGGATCGACTAGAACCGGGAGCCGTATCTCAGACCAACCGTGACGGATGTCCGCCTTATGCGGCATCAGCGCACAGCAAGATCGCCAGCAGTGGGGTAAACTGCCCTCTGGTACACATTGGACTTGGGCTGGTCATGGCGGCAAAACGCGGTTCTCGCAACGGCATCTTATCTCTCGCAATCAAAGACAAAGCGGTGCTTTACGCTGCTTATATGCCTTTCATTCGAAATGGTGGTTTGTTCATACCGACAAAAAAAGAATACGAGTTAGACGTGGAAGTATTCATGTTGTTGAACCTAATGGATGAAGCGGAAAAAATTCCGGTAGCTGGCAAGGTGGTCTGGGTTACCCCCAAGGGTGCACAAGGCAATCGAGCGGCCGGCATCGGCGTGCAGTTCAACGACCAAGACGATATCGCGCGTAACAAAATTGAGACCTATCTGGCGGGTGCTTTGCAATCTGACCGCCATACCCACACCATGTAGCGCTTGCTGTTAGCGCTTCGCGCTTACCCACACAAACATGTCTGATTCTCAATTGTTGACCGGCTTGGTTGACTCGCATTGCCATCTAAATTTTCTTGAAGAACCTACTGCATCTATTGAGCGTGCGCGCGCTGCTGGTGTGGCGCAAATGCTGTGCATTGGTGTCGAAGAGCAAAGTCTCGATCAGGTGCTTGCAGTTGCACAAGGTAATTCAGGTATCTGGGCCACGGCCGGGCTGCACCCGGAATCCGCAGCTAAGTTGGATCCGCGGCAACACAACCTTGAATGGCTAGCTCGAGGGCTTATCCAAGATAAGGTGGTGGCGGTTGGCGAGATGGGACTGGACTATGCGCAAGATCCCGATGCAGACGTCAAGGCTTGGCAGCAACACTGGTTTGCCGAGCAGTTGCACATGGCGAAAGCGGCCGAACTGCCCGTGGTTGTGCATACTAGAGATGCTCGGCAAGACACGCTGAAGCTAATTCAAGATAGCGGGGTGACTCGCGGGGTGCTGCATTGCTTTACTGAGGATTGGGCAATGGCTGAGGCAGCGCTAGACATTGGTTTCTTCATTTCCATCTCAGGGATTGTAACCTTCAAAAACGCAGCCAACGTGCAAGCAGTTGCGGAGCGAGTCCCTCTGGATCGGCTGCTGATCGAAACCGATGCGCCTTGGTTAGCGCCAACACCCCATCGAGGCAAGCCCAACGAGCCATCGTTTTTGCCGCATACCGCGCGATTTGTTGCACAGCTCCGTGACACTGACCCCGGTGCGTTAGTGGCGGCAACCAGCGCCAATTTCTTTCGCTTGTTTGACCGGGCTGCTGTCTAGACAGCCCGGCCGGCTCTAAAGGTTACGTCGAAAGAAGTCGACAATCAGTTCAAAGCGATGGGCAGCAACCGAGGTTTCTTGCAACGCATGTTTTGCCCCGGGGTAGGTCATCAGCTCAAAGGGCGTACCTCGCGATTGCAGTTCATGCATCAGCAACGTGGTGTTGCTGAAGAGCACGTTGTCATCGGCCATCCCGTGAATTAGCAGCAGCTTGCCAACCAGACCATCCAGATGAGCAATGACGCCGCTACTTGCGTATCCATCGGGGTTAACACTGGGTGTGTCCAAGTAGCGTTCGGTGTAATGGGTATCGTACAAATGCCAATCAGCAACCGGCGCAATGGAGGCACCAGCTTTGAAGACTGCAGGGGCTTTGGCGAGGCACATTAAGGTCATGTAGCCGCCGTAGCTGTGCCCGTAGACGCCGATACGGTTTGCATCAACCCAATCTAGGGACTGCGCAAACTGGGCACCAACCAATTGGTCTTGGACCTCCGCCACACCAAGCTGTCGATAGATGGGCGCTGAAAATTCGGTGCCGCGATTGCTGGAACCGCGGTTGTCTAACTCCAAGATTCCAAAACCCGCTTGGGTGAACAGCTGGTTTGAGAGGGGTGGCCATTCGTTTTTAACCCGCTGAACGCCGGGCCCGCCGTAAACGTGAACGATTAACGGTGCGCCCTGAGCGGCGACGGAATGCGGCCGTGTGAGCCTGTAGTGCAGGGTTTGCCCGTCAGCCGCCTTTAGCTCACCAAGCTCACTTGAACAGTGTTGGGTAGCGTACTGGTGATAGGGTGCTGCGGCGCTTATTGGGCCCCCAGCGAAGGGCCAGCGTTCGCCTGTCGTGGGTTCCACCAAAGCTAACTCGGGCGGTTGCCCGAGATTGCTAAACTGGTCCAGCAAACGATCGCCAGACGGGCTAACTTTGGTGTCATGCCACCCCGCCGTTTTGGTCAGTCGCTTCGCAGGGCTGCTGCCGTCTAACTCGACCTGATACAAGTGTTGTTCCGTAGGATTGGTATCCCAACCGGTGAACCACAGCTTGCCATCGCGTACTTTGACGACAGCGTTTACTGCGCCCTGGCTTGTTAAACCTATGGGTTCGTTTGGGGTAACTTGACCCGGCGCCATAGGATAAAAATAGAGCTGGCTGGTGCCGGTGCGCTCAGATGTCCACAAAAACCCCGGGTTAGCTTGGTCCACAACCTCGGTGAAGTTGTCGTGAAGTTCGATCCAGGTATTGCTCTTCTCGCTAAGCAAGCTTTGCCAGCGGTTCTCGGCGCCTACCCAGTACTGTAGCTCCAAACGTTGCTGGTTGCGGCTTTGCACCTGGGTACAGAGTTTGTCGCCGAGCCAATCCACGCGAGCGAGGTAAGCTTGTGGATCGGTACTGTAATCCAACCACTGAGTGGTTTTGGGGCCGAGCTGATAGACCCCCAAAGTCACCGCGGCATTAGCTTCGCCGGTGTAGGGGTAGCGTTGGGGTATTAAATCAATTTGGGCCGCTTGGATGTCGTGGCGATAGGTAAGTTGTACCGGCGTATTGTCAGTGCGTTGAAAGGCGATGCACGATTCGTCCGCAGACCACCAGTGGCCGGTAAAACGGTGCATTTCTTCTGCTGCGATAAAATCGGCGGTACCATTGCTAACGGTGTCACTACCGTCTTGGGTAACGCGTATCTCAGCGCCGCTCTTCAGGTTGACCAGATACAGATCGCCAGCGCGCACTAAAGACAAATGTTGACCCGTAGGTGACAGATGCATATCGGTCTGACGCACACCTTTTGGTGTCGTATAGATTGGCTCGCCTAGCTTGGACGTTATCTCGAAGATGTAGCCGCAGCCTTCGTGAGGCACGAGCAAACGTTCACCGTTAGCGCTTATTTGATAGCTGGTTATACCGCTGCTGAACTGACGTTTGCGTTCCCGCTCAGCACGTTCGGCTTCGGTTTCTTGTGCGCTACTTTGGTTGCTGTCCTTGAGTTGGTCTGCAGCCAGCCAGCAGTAAGGGGTGGTTGAACTTAAGTCACAACGCCACAACTCCAACTGCTCACGATCATGGGCACTACTTTGTAGATAGACCACGTATTCTTGGTTGTTAGCCTTTGCGACCGGTCCAAAACGTGCTTGCTGGGGTAGCGCCGGCAGCAGCGGTGGGTCGGCAAACAGGCGCGTTGGTGTGAGTGTAGTGCTGGTCATGTTGTGGTTGCTCTTGGTTGGTCGTTACGCGCTGCGGCTGCCCACATTATTTTCAAATGCGTGCCGAGTTAGATTTTCGATGCCATCGCTGCGCACAACCACGTTGTCTTCGATGCGTATGCCACCAAAGGGTAGTAGCTCTTGAATAGCGCTGGCGTTTAGAAGTTTGCTCTTACCTTGTGCCGCCAATTCAGCCTGCAACATCGGGATGAAATAGATGCCAGGTTCGATAGTGAACACTTGGCCAACTTCTACCGTTCGCGTGAGCCTTAAGGCAGCGTAGTCCTCGGGTGGGGGTTGGGTTTTGCCATCGGCAGTGACTTGCTGACCCGCTACGTCGTGGGTCTGCAAACCTAATAGGTGGCCTAAGCCATGCGGTAGAAATGCTTGGGTTAGCTTGTCCTCATAGGCCTGCTCGCCGCTAACCTTAACAATGCCTGCATCGCTTAGTAGATGACCAATGCTCTGGTGCATTTGCTCGTGCAACGAAAGATAGGATTGGCCCGGTTTGATGGTGGCGATCAATGCTTGTTGGGCAGCATCAAGGCTTGTGATTAAGTCTGCAAACAGCCCGGGCTGTGCAGCATAGGTTCGGGTAATGTCGCTGGCATAGCCAAAGGCTCTAGCGCCAGCATCAATCAATAGACTTAAGTAGGGTTGTGGCACGTCGTGAGTTTGATGCTGGTAGTGCAGCACGCCAGCGTGATCGTTCAAACCCACTATGTTCCCATAAGGTAGGTCTAAGGCGCTTTGGGCTGACGCGGCCAAATAGGCGAGGTTGATTTGAAATTCGCTTTGCTTGTGGTTGAAGGCAGCCTCTGCGGCTTGATGGCCAGCAACGGCGGCGGCGGTCGAGAGACGCATGCAGGCTAGCTCAAACGGCGACTTATAAGCCCGGTGATAGTCTAGTTGGTGCATCAAGCTGCTTGGGTTAACCGATGAGTGCGCTGCGTATCGCTCTTGAAATGCGAGGCCATCCTGTACCGCGCCGATGCTAGCAAGACGATTGCTGCCAGCGCAGTCTGCTGCAACCGCTTGCTCTAAGGCCTCAACGGTCGCAAAAGTCTGGACAGCAAAATGTGCAGCACACCAAGCTGGAATAGCCGGAGGCAGATGCCAATAATCTTCCGGTTGCCACAGATATAGCTTGGCCTGCTGGCCAGGACGCACCAGCAGCGCGGCGTGCTCACAGTCTGTGTGAGGGAACCAGTGCAGCAGGTGAGGATTGGCGCGAAACATCGGGCCTTGGTCGTCAAAAAGAAAGTTCTCGGTATGCCCAGCCCAAAGTATGGCGGCGTCTTGCTGGTTGTCCGCAAGGGCGGTTTGCCACTGGTTGGCTAGGGCGTCGAGGTGTTGTTGGTATAGCTGTTTAAGTTGAGTTTCCATGGGCTCGATTATAGCAATGCTTGCTGCCCATCACCCTGGGTTCGTGATAGATTTGTGGGCTTAACGAAATTGGACTGGAGGGTCTATGGAAGCGTTTGCCTATGTGGCGCCCAAGAGCGTAGATGAGGCGGTGGCCGCCTTGCAGAGCGCCCAAAGTAGCGGCGGTCGCGCACAAATACTGGCTGGCGGCACAGATCTTATGGTGCAGATGCGCAGCATGGACAAAGGTGCTCGAACCATCGTCGATATCAAAGGTATCGAAGACACCAATCGCCTAGTCATTGGGTCGGACGAGATATTTATAGGCTCCGCTATCGCCAGCGCTGTTCTCAATGAGAATGCTGAGCTGCAAGCTAAGCTGCCTGGCTTGCTGGAAGGTGCGGATCTCATTGGATCTACCCAGATACAGGGCAGAGCGACCATTGGCGGTAACTTGTGCAATGCCTCACCAGCCGGCGACAGCATTCCTGCCATTATTGCTAATCGCGGGGTATGCGTCATTGCTTCGGCTTCCGGCCAAAGAGAAGTTGCAGCAGAAGATTTTGTTGTAGGTGTTCAGCGCAACTGCATGGAAGATAACGAGTTTTTGGTTGGGATTAAATTCCCTACACCCGCAGCTCGTACCTCTGATGCCTACCTGCGCTTCATACCGCGTACGGAAATGGATATTGCTGTGGCGGGTTGTGGCGTTAGCCTCACAATGGCCGAAGACGGCACCTGCACCAGTGCAACGGTCGCTATCGGCGCCGTGGCTCCTACCGCACTATTGGTGCCTGAGGCGGCTGCGGCATTGGTTGGCTCCAAGCTTGAGGATGCGGCACTAGCTGCCGCCGCGGCCGCTTGCTCGGCTGCTGCTTCGCCCATCACAGATAAGCGTGGCACGGTTGAATACCGCAAAAAGGTGGTGGGTGTGTTGTGTAAGCGAGCTGCCTTGCGCGCCGCAGAACGAATTTAGGGGAAGCATAGATGGCAAAAGTACATGTTCAAACTCAGATCAACGGCGAGCCGGTAGATTTCCTCTGTGAACCTCAGCAATCTCTGCTAGAGGTTTTGCGCGAAGAGCTATCCAGGACGGGCACCAAAGAAGGTTGCGGCACCGGCGATTGTGGTGCCTGTAGTGTGTTGTTAGACGGCCGGTTGGTGTGCGCCTGTTTGGTGCTTGGGGTTGAAGCCACGGGTAAAAATGTAACCACCATCGAAGGGATTGCGCCGGAAGAAGGGTTGCATCCGATCCAGCAACAATTCCTGGAGCATGCTGCGCTGCAATGTGGCATCTGCACGCCTGGCCTAATCGTGGCAACTAAAGCTCTGCTGGATAAAAACCCGAACCCTACGGAAAAAGAGATCCGTTACTGGCTTGCAGGCAATCTTTGCCGTTGCACCGGATACGACAAGATTATCCGTGCGGTCCAAGCCTCAGCGGCTGAACTGTCGCACCCAGCCTAAATCGTTCAGACGGTAGCAGGGTTAAGCAGGAAAGCTTAGCCCGGTGATTGTCGCCAAGTCGTCAATGGCTTGCGCTTCGCTCACGACCTTAATGGTCTGCATACCCAGTTCACGTGCAGGCTTCAAGTTAATCCCAAGGTCGTCCAAGAAGACTGCTTTAGCAGGATCTACTCCCAAACGTTCGCAGGTGAGTGTGTAGATCTTGGGGTTTGGTTTACGCACACCCTCTATGCTGCTCTCTACGACCAAATCAAACAGCGCCATCACCTCGGCCATCTGCTGGGCTTTTTTCTCGCTGCGCGCCATGCTCGGGCCTTGGCCTGACTTCACGTTGTTGGTAATGCAGGCGACCTTGTATTGTTGTTTGCACTGTTTGAGCACCTCAACCATGCGCGGACGAAGGGCGCCGCTAAGCAAGGCGACCACGGCTTTGCCGCCAACCTCATGGCCAAGCGCCTTAGATTCTTGCGCGAAGAGATCATCAAACTCGTCGATGGATACGCTATTGGATTCAAATTGCGCCCAGGCGTTGGTGGTGGGGTTGGTGGCGTTGATGCCGCGAATAAAATCTTTCGGTAGGCCGTTTTCAGCTTCGAAACGACTAAAGGCATCAAACGGGCTGGTGGTGAAGACGCCACCAAAATCCCAAAGTATTGCGTCGATCATGGGTTGTTCCTGTTGCAGTTAAATGAGGTGTTGAAGTAGACGTTGTCTAAAAGACGAAGAAGCCGCCATCAATCAAGAAGGTTTCCGCTGTGTGGTAAGCGCTAGTATCGCTGGCGATGTAAACCGCGATGCCGGAAAAGTCTTCGGGTTGGCCCCAACGTCGAGCCGGGATTCGTTTGTGCACGTTGGCAACAAACTTATCGTTGCTGAAGGTGCCTTCGGTCATAGCGGTTTCGATCCACCCAGGCAATACCGTGTGTGCGGTGACGCCGTAGCGTGCGTACTCCACGGCTAGTGCTTTGATCATCGCGACAAGGCCGCCCTTAGTAGCGGCATAATGCTCACCACGTGCTTGGCCTGAAATGGCCGCAAGGCTTGCAGTGCCGATTAGCCGCCCACCGGGATCTCCGGCGTTAGCGCGTTCAACCATATGCTTGGCTGCGTATTTAAAGGTGTAAAACACGCCGTTCAGATTAACATCGAGAACCCGTTGCCATTCTTCGCTGGTGGTCTCGTGAAACGGCATGCCGGCGCCGCTAACCCCTGCGTTGGCAAAGCAAGAGTCAACGCGACCATGGGTAGCAAGGGTTTTGGTGAAACACTCAGCTACTTCGGTCTCGTTGGCCACGTTGCAAACTTGGGTGGATACGGGGGTTCCATATTGAGCCAAGGACTCCGCCGCAGCAGCGTTTTTGTCCGGGTTAGTGCCCCACAAGCTGACGCTTGCGCCAGCGGCAGCCAGGCCAGCAGCAAAACCTAGGCCTATGCCGCCGTTGCCACCGGTTATGACGGCAACCTTGCCATCCAGATTCATCGGGTGTTTGGTCACGGTAATCTCCTATGTAATGCTAAGATTAACGCAAATGAGGCGTCTGATGGGTACGCTTGGAGCAATTGAATGGCTGATCAGTTATGCAAGGCGAAGGAACCGTTGGAGCAGCGTACGGGATTACAACGCCGACGCGCTCGGTATCTAAAGCAGCGCGCAACGGTCATCGCCGGTTTGTGGTTGATCCTTATCGTGCTTTCTAGTCATTGGGTTTGGGCCTTAATTGGCACCTTCTTCGCACTGTTCTTAGTTTTTGGTATAGACGATGAAGTGCAGGCGCTTGAGCGCGAGCAGCACGACCCCATGGAATTTTAAACATCCCCCACTAAATGAGTATCTAAGGTTAAGAGAGCCCTATGGATTTACAAGATGCAGTAGCAGTAGTCACCGGTTCGTCCAGCGGTGTAGGGGCAGCTTGTGCCCGACAGTTGGCAGAGCAGGGTTGTCACCTGGTGATCAACTATTCCAGCAACAAAGCGGGCGCAGAAGCCACGGCGCAGGCTTGTGAAGCGTTTGGGGTGGAGTGCGAAGTGGTCCAAGCCAACGTAGCCGATGATGCGGACTGCCGACGGTTGATCCAAACGGCAGAAGATCGATGGGGTCGACTGGACGTTTTAGTGAACAACGCTGGTACCACTAAATTTAATGAGCACGCCAATCTAGACGGGCTCAGCCATCAAGATTTTTTGGATATTTACTCGGTTAACACGGTAGGGGTTTATCAAATGGTGCGTGCAGCTGAGGCGATAATGCGTCGCGGTGGCTGTGGCAGCATTGTTAACGTTGCATCAATTGCCGGGGTGACGGGCATTGGTAGTTCAATCGCATACGCCGCCTCGAAAGGGGCATTGATCACCCTGGGGCTTTCCTTGGCTCGTGTGTTGGGACCTGAAATTCAGCTCAATACGGTGTGCCCAGGATTTATCCAAGGAGACTGGCTTGCAGAAGGGATGGGGGCAGAACGTTACGCCATAACCAAGGCGCATCTTGAAGCAAACTCGCCGCTACAGGTGACTACAACGCCCGAGACAGTAGCCCAGACCATCATGATGTTTGTGCAAGGGCCGCACGTTATTACCGGCGAAACGCTGATTGCTGATGGTGGCCATCACCTGATGCAAACCACTATGAGCCGGCGCTAGCCAATCTGAGGTCTTAGTTGCGGTCTTAGATGCGGTCTTAGATGCGGCTGCAGTGACGGTATCAGCTGCTGCCACCGTGGCGCACGTCTTCGCCTTTTACTCGGTACATCACGTATTCACCCAGGTTTTTTGCGTGATCACCAATCCGCTCTAGTGCACGCGCCGCCCAAATAACATTCATGGACCGATTGATATGATTCGGGTTATCTGCCATGGATATTTTTAAGCTGGAAATGATGTTGCGATACTGGTTATCAATGACCTCGTCTCCCTGGATCACCTCGTTGGCCAGTTTTTCGTCGAGCCTAGCGAAGGCATCCAACGCAGATGCTAGTTGCCGAGCTACCATGGTATTGAGCTCACGAAAGGCGCCGTACTGATCTTCTGGCAGTTCTTCGCGCGCCATACCGCGTGCCATGCGCGCGATACGATGTGCCTCGTCACCAATACGCTCCAGGTCCGTAATGGCACGCATCACACAGATCAGGGTTCTTAGGTCTCCGGCGGTGGGCTGGCGTCGTGCAATGACCTGAACACATTGCTCATCCAGATCCACTTCTAGCTTGTTGATCTGGTTTTCAGTGCTGCTCATGGACTCGGCGAGCTCAACATCGTGGTTAATTAATGCTCGGGCACCGCGTTCTAGTTGTTGCTCAACAAGCCCACCCATTTCCATTAGGCGAGCTTTGATCTCGGCCAGCTCGGTATCGTATTGCTCAGATATATGCCTGTTCACTATTGCTGTTCCTCAGCTCAGTAAAATGTTGTTGATTAAAGTAGCACGTTAACGCTATCTAGCCGTAACGCCCGGTAATGTAGTCTTCGGTTTGCTTTTCTTTGGGGTTAGTAAAAACGTTGTCCGTCTCGCTAAACTCCACCAACTTACCCAGATACATAAAGGCGGTGTAGTCTGAAACACGCGCTGCTTGTTGCATGTTGTGGGTGACAATCACAATGGTGTAATCGTTTTTGAGCTGGTGGATCAACTCCTCAATTTTGAGGGTGGAGATTGGATCCAGCGCCGAGGCAGGTTCGTCCAGCAACAATACCGATGGTTGGATAGCAATCGATCGTGCAATGACCAGGCGTTGCTGCTGTCCGCCAGAAAGGCCAAGCGCGGATTCTTTGAGTCGATCTTTCACCTCGTCCCACAAAGCAGCTGAGCGTAACGCCCACTCAACCCTTTCATCCATAATCGACTTTGATGAGCCACCCTGCAACCGCATTCCGTAGGCAACGTTTTCGTAGATAGACTTTGGGAATGGATTCGGGCGCTGAAAAACCATGCCAACTTTGCGCCGCAACTGCGAAACGTCCACCGAGTCTGCGTGAATATTCTGAGTATCCAGCAATATTTCGCCGGTGATAGATACGTCATCAATCAGATCGTTCATCCGATTAAAGCAGCGTAGCAAGGTGGACTTTCCGCAACCAGAGGGCCCAATGAAGGCGGTGGCCTTGTTTCTGGGGATGTCTAGGTTCACATCAAACAGGGCCTGATTTGAGCCGTAGAACAAACTTAGGTCCCGGGTTTGCAAGCTACTGGGGGCGGCGGCACCTTGCTGGGCAACCTGGTTAGAATCCGTTGAATTGAGAGTGGCTTTATCACTCATTAGCTTTCTACCCCTTTGTAACGTTTCTCTAAGCGACTGCGTAGCATGATTGCGGTTAAGTTAAGCACAATAATAATCACCACTAGCAGCAAAGCAGTGGCAAACACCAGCGGGCGAGCTGCTTCAACGTTGGGGCTTTGAAAGCCAACGTCATAAATATGAAAACCTAGGTGCATGAACTTTCGGTCGAGGTGCAAAAATGGAAAGTTGCCATCCATGGGCAAGGTTGGAGCCAGCTTGACCACGCCAACCAGCATAAGTGGCGCTACCTCCCCAGCCGCCCGAGCTACTGCCAGAATAACCCCGGTTAGGATCGAAGGGCTTGCCATAGGCAACACAATTTTGAAAAGCGTTTCTGCTTTGGTTGCGCCTAACGCCAAACTCCCTTCGCGAATACTACGCGGTATGCGGGTAAGGCCTTCTTCGGTCGACACGATCACAACCGGCACCGTTAGCAAAGCTAGGGTTAGTGATGCCCACAATAATCCGGGCGTGCCGAAGGTAGGGGCGGGCAATGCTTGAGGGAAAAACAATTCATCGATGCTGCCTCCTAAGAAGTAGACAAAAAAGCCAAGACCAAAGACGCCATAGACAATGGAGGGCACCCCAGCGAGGTTGTTGACGGCGATTCGGATGATGCGAACCAAAGTGCCTTGGCGGGCGTACTCCCTGAGGTATACCGCAGCAATAACGCCAAAGGGGGTAACCAGCGCGGACATCAACAGCACCATCATGACCGTGCCAAAAATCGCTGGGAAGATGCCGCCTTCGGTGTTGGCCTCGCGAGGATCCTCGGTTAAGAAGGCGCCTAAAGCGCGAAAGTAATGCCCCAGTTTATCCGTCACCGACATCGCATTAGGCTGCCAAGTTTGAATAATGTCGATGAACTCGATATGAATTGCTTCCCCGTTGGCAGCGGTTAGCTCCAGGGAATCTCGCTTTAGCTGCTGACGCAAATCACGGAGTTGAGCTTCGTAGCCTTTATAGGTTTGACGTAAAGCATCCTCTTGGGCTGCCAGCGGAACCAATCGGTTCTCTAGCTCTGTTGGCTGCGCCGCGTATTTGATCTCAAGTTTGCGTTTATCTAGGCGTAACCGTTCTAGTGCATAGCTGATGTCGCTCAACTCACCATCTTCTAATGCTAGCAACTGCTTGCGTAGACTTGCAGAGCGTTTGTGTTGTTGCGCTAGCAACGCACTTAGCCCTTCTTCAGAGGTGTTCTCAAGGTTGCTGTGCTTGCCATTGACCTTAATCCCTGCGAGCTGGCCATAGGCGTTGCCCCATTCGCTACGCTCTACGACCATCAGGTCCTTCAATTCGACGGTGCTGATGATGTTGTGGTCAAAGAACCAACGAAAATCGGGTGGGGTAGCTTTGCGGTTGCCGGTCTTGAGCAGCACGCGTTGGACTTGGGTAAGCCCCTCCAAGCGTTGCTCTAGTTCGACATCTATATTGCTGCTATCCGATGCGCCGCGAAATTGGTCAAGGTTGACCACTTCGCGCTCTATCTCTTCACCAGACCAGCGTACCACGCCGCTAGGGGTCTCTACTTGTATGGTGATGACGTCAGCTGGCCAAAAGTGAGCAAGACCACGTACCGCGATCAACAGCACTATCCCAACAACAGCCACAATGCTGATGCCGACGGCCGCCGCGTTCATCCAAACCCAAGGTTCACCTGAGTTCATCCAGGAGCGCCACCCGCTCTGAGAGTTTTCGATGCTCATTTACAAGCTCCCATAGCGTGCGCGTAGACGTTGTCGAACTAACTCAGCGATCGTGTTGAAGGCAAAGGTAATAAAAAATAGTACCAAGGCGGCAAGGAACAAGATTCGATAGTGCGAACTGGCGACTTCTGCCTCGGGGAGCTCCACGGCAATATTCGCCGCAAAAGTCCGCATGCCTTGAAAGATGTTCCAATCCATCACCGGTGTATTACCGGTGGCCATCAATACAATCATGGTTTCGCCAACGGCGCGCCCCATTCCGATCATGACCGCAGAGAATATGCCGGGGCTTGCCGTGAGCAGAACCACCCGGGTCAAGGTTTGCCAGGGGGTTGCCCCCAAGGCTAAGGATCCATTGATCAACGGTTGGGGGACACCGTAAATAGCATCTTCTGCGATAGAGAAGATCGTTGGGATGACGGCCAGCCCCATGGCGATGCCTACGACCAATGCGTTGCGCTGATCGTAGGGCAGGTTTAGATAGTCTCTAAACCAAGCGCGTGAGTCTCCGCCAAACAAGCTGTCCTCTAAAAATGGGCCCATGACAATGGCACTAGCAGCCATGATCAATATCGGTGGTACCACTAACAGTCCATACCAGCCGTCAAACCGCCGGGTGAGGTTGCTGGGTAGCAAGCGCCAGCACCACGCCAGGACAAACAAGCCCAGGGGTAACGTGACAAAGATGCTCAAGACAGCGGACAGGTTGTCCTCAATAATAGGGGCCAACCACAACCCCGCAAGGAAACCCAAGATCACGGTGGGTAGGGCAGCCATGATTTCAATGCCAGGTTTGACCAAGGCGCGCATGGACGGCGCCATAAAATAGGCTGTGTAGATAGCGCCCATGATGGCGATAGGAACGGCAAACAGCAATGCATAGGCTGCGGCTTTGATGGTACCGAACAGCAAGGGGGTTAAGGAAAACTTTGGCTCAAAATCGTTGGCCGCTGACGACGATTGCCAGCTATGAATTGGCTCGGCATACCCTTCATACCAGATTTCAGACCAAAGAGTGCCCCAAGAGATTTCAGGATGTTCATTGTGTATAGCAAGAACTTGGGTGCCGCCCGATTGGTTGGCCATCAATAGGTAGTCGGAGCGGGGCGCGATAGCCATGACCGCTTCAGCAAACTCGTTCAGGTCGTAACTGGTGAGTATGTTGCCGGTGGTGGCGTAACCCAAATGTGCAGTGCCGGTGTTGTCCACCGCAATAAAACCTTTGCGACGGGGCTCAGGCACCAGCTTTACAATAGGGTTGGGCACATCGAATTGACGGACGGTGCGTAAATCGTAGCCAGATTCACCGCGAACCAAAAAACGTTGCAGCAATTGCCCGGCATCCGTGGCAACCAGCCAACTAGTCCGCCCAAGCAATGGGACGAAGGCCGTTAGCTTTTCGCCTTCGGGTACCAAGAACCCCACGTATTGACGAGCGGGGGCGGTTAAGTTGTTTATGTTAAGAACTTCAAGACCGCCCTCATCACTGATGAGGTAGAGCGATTTATGCCGCGGGCCAAACCGAACTTGCTGGTAGGGCTTGTCGAGTTGCAACTCGATCACCTTCGGCTCTTCCAGCTCGTACTCTAGCTCCACGTCACGAAACTCACGCAGTGATAAGGTGTTACCGCTTAAGCTGGCGATTAGCAGCTGCTCATCAGCAAAAGCAACATCGAATCCAGCTAGCTGATCCGGTTGACCCAAGCGAATAGGGGAAGCATCAAAAGCGGGTTTGATGGTTGCGTTCAAACGCCGTTGGTCGTCGATAAAAGAGACTCGATAGCGTGCTCGCAACAAATGCAGCTGCGCGTCATCTCCAAGCAATGCGTACATAGCATCATCCCCGGCAACCGTGATGACCTGGCTCACGGGACGGTTGATGGTGACCCGCTGTATCGAGCTGCCGGTATCCGTTGCGAAGAGCTCGGCCTCGCCCGCGACGCTAAAGCGCAAGCCGACCTCGCCAGTTTCGTTGACATCGGTTTTGAGGATGGTGGTCGGTGATAGATCAAACTGCTGGGCAGGCTTGATGCTTGCTGGTGCAAACATGGGTGCGACAACCCAGAGCAAATACATAAAAATCAGGACAATCGCGCCAATCACGGCGATACCCCCCAAGCCGACAATTCTGGCCGTGAGGGTATTTATCCAAGCTCTCCGCCTCGATAGCGGCGGCAGTTGACCTAGTTCTGACATTTTAGCGTTGCAACCTCGCAAGCTCGCGCTTGGCGCGGCTGCTGCTGAGTGGAACGTAACCATCTTTGAGGACAACGTCCTGACCTTCCTGGGAGAGAACCAACTTGAAAAACTCGAGCTCTAAAGGTGACAAAGGCGTGTCCGGCTTCTTGTTCACGTATACCCAGAGGTATCGAGACAGCGGGTAGTCTCCACTCAAAGCGTTTGCAGGGGTTGCGTCCACGGCTGGCAGGTCTTTTGCACTGGCAATGGGCAGCGCGCGCACGCCTGATGTTTTGTAACCAATGCCTGAGTAGCCGATTCCATTGAGCGAGCTGCTCACCGCTTGGACAACCGAAGCAGAACCCGGCTGTTCGTTTACCGTGTCTTTGAAGTCGCCGGAGCACAGTGCTTCTTTCTTGAAGTAACCGTAGGTGCCGGATACTGAGTTGCGCCCATAAAGCTGCACAGGCCTTGCGGCCCAACTCCCGGTTAAGCCTAGCCCGCCCCAGGTCGTTAGGTTTGCAGGCGCACCGCAAGCTCGGGTTGCAGAAAAGATGGCGTCTACCTCAGCAATGGTCACCGACTCTAACGGGTTGTCTTTGTGTACGTAAACCGCTAAAGCATCAATGGCAACGCGGACGCCAGTGGGTTTGTAGCCGTGTCGTTTTTCGAAGGCCTCAACCTCTTTGTCCTTCATTTTACGGCTCATTGGGCCGAAGTTTGATGTGCCTTCCGTTAGCGCGGGTGGTGCTGTTGATGAGCCTGCGGCTTGTACCTGGATATTGACGCTGGGGTACTCGCGTTTAAAAGCTTCGGTCCACAGGGTCATAAGGTTAGCGAGGGTATCGCTGCCTGTGCTCGACAGGTTGCCCGATATACCGCTGACACGCTGGTATATCGCGAAGCCCTCGGTGTCGGATGCATCGCTGGTTACCGCTGTTGCAACGACGGCGGGTTGAGGTTCCGTGGTTGCAATCGGCGTTGTGTTGCTCGTAATGGTGCTAGGGCTTGATGGTTTTTGCTCTGAACAAGCGGCAAATACAAACATAGCGCTCGCAACCACGCAGGCAAGGCGTATGGATCGAATCATTGGATCTCCAAGGTTGGTTGGTTGTTGGTTGGTCGAAAGATCTGGTCTTCAGGAAATAGACAGGCAAATTCGCTGCCACTGCCTAGCTCGCTAATAATGTTCAGTGTGCTGTTGTGGCGCTTAAGCACGTGTTTGACGATAGCTAAGCCTAGGCCTGTGCCACCGCGCACACGTGCGCTGGTTAGATCCACACGATAAAAACGTTCGGTAAGTCGTGAAAGGTGTTCTGGTGCGATACCGGTACCCTGATCTTTGACGGCGTAGATGGCCCCACCTTTTGTGTCGCGCCAGCTAACCTGGATGATGCCACCCTCTGGGCTGTAGCGAACGGCGTTAGCGACCAGATTGCTAAAGCCACTAAACAGCTCACTTTCTACACCATAGATTTGTGCATCGCTGTCGATCTCTAGTTGTATATCGTGGTCGGCAGTAGCCAGAGTTTCGATCTCTGCGACTATTTGCGTAAGCATGTCGCGTAGGTTTATCGGATCAAGATCTTCTTTAGCGGGTGGCGCAGCAGATTCCAGTCGGGTCAACAACAATAGATCGTCAACCAGAGCGTGCATGCGCACCGCGGGTGGCCGCAAGCGTTGGATCAAGTCCAGTATGGTGTCGCGATCTAAAGCATCTTCCTGCAGCGTTTCTAGATAGCCCACAATGACTGTAAGCGGCGTGCGCAGTTCGTGGGATACGTTGGCAATAAAGTCCTGACGCATGCTAAGCAGTCGGTTGAGTTCGGTGACATCTCGAATGAGCAGGGTGCTACGTTCATCCTCTGTATGGAAACGACGTACCTCTATCTGGCGGTCACTGCTGCCGAAAGCTGTGTTGCTTGGTGTCGATATGCTCAATTCGACCAAGTTGTCTTCGTAGTTATCTTTTAGCAGCGCAACCAGCTCAGGTTGCCGTACTAAGGTTGCTAGCACTTGCCCTTTATCGGCCTTGTTTAGATTGAGTAGTTGCACGGCGCGCCGGTTCAAGTGCTCGATCTCGCCTTGGTTGTCCAAAATTACAGCGCCATCTGGGAGGGCATCAGTAACCATTTGGAGGCTTCTGAGTTGTTGGAGCACCTCTTTGGTGCGGCCACGTTCACGCTGTAGCTGCAAGTAAATGCGATGGGTGGCGGCATCCCAAAGGCTATCGGAGTTGCGTGGACGGCGAAGGGGTCGTTTGCTCCAGCGAAGTAGCGCCCGGGCTTCTCTAATCAGTAATCCCAGTGCGATGCTGGTAACAAAAAAGAGGCACCAGCCGAGGGTGCTAGTTGCAATGCCTATTAACAGGGCGAGCACATACGCAACCCCAAGCGCCATTAGGACATTAGGAGATAGCACCTTCATGGCCTAAATCGATACCCGACACCGCGAACGGTTTCTATCCTGTCATTGACACCATGGGGCTTGAGCGCGCGTCGCAAGCGCAGCACGTGTACGTCAACGGTTCGCTCTTCTAGATAGACGCCCTGGCCCCATACTTTATTCAGTAGGGTGCTACGGTCAAACGCACGCTCTGGATTGGTCATAAAAACCTCTAGCAGCCGAAACTCAGTGGGGCCTAAATGAACCACTTGGTCTTGTATCAACAGTTGGTGCGACGCTAGGTCTAGTATCATTTTGCCGACTTGAAGTGTGCCGCTTTCCGGGGTGCCAGTTCGGCGCAGCAAAGCTTTGATCCGCGCGACGAGCTCCCGTGGCGAAAAGGGTTTGGTGAGATAGTCGTCAACCCCGAGATCAAAGCTCTGCAGCTTGTCTTCTTCTTCACCTCGGGCGGTAAGCATCATGATGGGAAGGTTTGCGGTGTGCGTGTCAGCCCGCAGCCGGCGTGCCAGTTCGGTCCCCTGCAAACCCGGGAGCATCCAATCGATTAGCAGCATGGCGGGAAGGGGGCCATCGAGTTTGGTCAAGGCTTCTTCAGCGCTTGCTGCTTCCCAGGTTTCGTAACCCGCGCGGTTGAGCGTGAACCGCAGCATCTCGCGAATGTCTGCATCGTCTTCGACGATCAATACGCAGTTGAAGGGGGGCGAGCCAACCATTAGATTCCGCGTTCCAGTCTTTGCGTTTGTGTTGGTTGCATAGGGCCAGGCTAAGCTAAGCGAGCTCAATCGGGTTGATGTGCGCGTCTAAGACTGCCCACCGGTCCAAGTGGCGTAGGTTAGCAAAGCTGAATCTTCTTAGTTGACGCATTTTTTGGACCTCTACCAGGTCTCGCTGAGACCCTTGATGCCTGATCGAGAGATTCTGTGGTCTGACTGTGACAGTGATATGACACTCCGAGGGGCATGTCTAGGTTTGGGCCCAAGCGCTCTGGTGTACCCGCTGGGGCTTTATTCACCTCGCCAAATCGGCAACACTCAGCGTTCAAGAACCCACAAGGACCAGCAAAGATGAGCGCACATATCACCCTAACTGCAGCGGACGGTTTTAGCCTAACCGCTTACCAAGCCGAGCCCAAAGGCACCCCAAAAGGCGCCGTTGTTGTGATTCAAGAGATTTTTGGCGTAAACGCCCATATTCGAGAGGTCGTCGACGGTTACGCCGCAGACGGGTATTTTGCGGTGGCCCCGGCTTTGTTTGACCGGGTGGAGCCGGGTATCGAGCTGGGCTATGAGGGGGCTGATATGACCCGCGGGGTTCAACTCGCCTTCGAGAAGCTGCAAATGCCGCAAACCCTAAGCGATGTCCAGGCGGCCATCACCTACGCAGCACAGCAAGGCAAGGTTGGTGTGGTTGGATATTGTTTTGGCGGTTTGTTGACTTGGCTGAGTGCCTGCCAGCTAGAAGGCGTTGCCGCAGCGTCCTCTTACTACGGTGGCGGGGTTGCAGGGCAGATGTCGATGTCTCCCTCTTGTCCAACGATTATGCATTTTGGAGACAAAGACGCACATATCCCAATGTCGGACGTTGAGCAAGTGAAAGCCGCCCAGCCCGATGTTGATGTCTACGTCTACAGCGCCGACCATGGCTTCAATTGCGATCATCGGGCAAGTTACGATGCAGCCAGTGCAGCAAGCGCTAGAGAGCGCACATTGGGCCACTTTTCTAAGCATTTAGCCTAAGTAAGACAACGAAAGAAGATTGTTTGGGTTGGTTGTTCAGTATCCGCTTGCACTTTTAGGGTGTTTACATTAAGGGGGCTTAATAGCCTATTTGCCCAAAGTTCCTGGGGTTAGCTGCATTTCCTCACCGGTTTTGGGTTGACATCGGATTGGCGTTTGTTGATCCTTTGCTACACGGAAAAGGGGCGAAGCTAGAGCGTGCTATAGACACGTGCTTCGCACAGGGGCCTCGATTAGTGTCGTTTGAGGTGGCCAGTTAGAAAGGTAAAGTTTAACCAAGTGCAAAAGCTGCAGTTGGTTAAAAAATTGCCCAACAACTAGCCATGTAACGATGCATTCCTGCGACGGAATCGATGCGTATCCTAAAAGCTGAGGGGTTGGCTCAGGTATATTCGGTTTTCGGTAGTCGCTGTTGGACGACCTAGCATCTGTGAACTTTGCAGATGCCTAGGGCTGGCGTTCAGACACCATTGACATGTCTAGACCATCGCTATCTCCTCAATTTTGCACTTTGGTTGTAGTTGGATCCCCGCGTATCGCGGAGTTCCAGTTATGCCCCAAGACGTATTGTTTGAAAGAAACATGAAAGTGAAATATGGAACGAGTCGAACTGACACAACGATTGTTGGTGTAGGGACGCTCATAAGTTAAGCCAATCCATCCCGTAGGAAGTCGAATGATGAAACAACGTAACTACAGGCTGTCGGTAACGTTGACCACTATGCTCAGTACTTTAGTGCTAGCAGTGGGCAGTGTTTGCGTGCAAGCCGCCACCCTGAACGACGTTTATCGAGTTGCTGATCGCATTAATCAGCAAGCCAAACGATCACAAAGTCGAATTGATGAGCTAACCGATGATACTCGAGCACTGCTAACGGACTACAAAACAGTCCTGAAGGAGATCGAAGGTCTAAAGGTTTACAACACACAGCTTCAAAAGCAGATCTCTAGCCAAGAAGCAGAAATGGCGCAGCTCTCAACGTCTATCGACGAAGTGACGGTCATCGAACGCCAAGTAACGCCTTTCATGCTGCGCATGATCGACGGGCTTGAGCAGTTTGTTGGCTTGGACATGCCGTTCCTCGAGGGTGAGCGTGCAGATCGTCTTGCGGAACTACGAGAGATGATGGATCGCGCTGACGTAACCGTGGCTGAGAAATTCAATCGGGTAATGCGTGCATACCAAATCGAAAACGAGTATGGCCGCACCATGGAAGCCTACGATGCCAACATCAACATCGGCGGCAACGATCGTAAGGTTGAGGTGCTAAAGGTTGGCCGTGTGGCCTTGGTTTACCAAACCAGCGATGGCAGCGAGACCGGCACCTACAACAAAGATTCTGGCCAGTGGGAACCGCTGAGCGACTCCTACAAAGCATCCGTTCGCAACGGCATCCGCATGGCACGTAAGCAACTATCAGTGAATATGCTAACGCTGCCTGTTAACGGTCCGGAGGCGGGTCAATGAGCAGCACAGTTAGTGTCAACCAGGCACAGATGGGAAGTCTAGTTATGATGAAACGGTTATTTGCCGCAGCACTCATTGCATTTGCACCAATGAGCTTTGCTGCTGAAGAAGCAGCTTCAACCGAAAGCGACCTACGTGTTGTCGAAGCCAACTCGCTAAACGAGTTGCTCCGTAATGTGGAGCAGCGCCGAGTTGTTGAGAGCCGCCAGAACACCCAGCGTGAAGCTCGCTTTAAGCAAGAGAAAGCGGCCCAGGCTAAGCTTCTTGCTCAAGCCAAAGCGGAGCGTAAGCGTGAAGAGCAACGTTCAGAGCGCCTAGAAACGGCGTTCGAAGAGAACGAAACGCGCCTTGGCGATCTAACCGAAGCGTTGGATAAGCGTTTGGGCTCATTACGCGAGCTCTTTGGTGTGTTGCAACAAGTTGCTGGTGATACTCGAGGCCTGTTTACCGGCTCGCTAATCAGCGCTGAAATCCCCAATCGCGGCGAGTGGCTAGATGCGCTTGCTAAGAAGATGGGTACAGCAAGCCAACTCGCCACTATCGAAGAGATGGAGCGCCTTTGGTACGAATTGCAGCGCGAGATGACCGAATCAGGTCGTGTTAGCCAGTTCCCTGGCAAAGTGACCATGCTTAATGGTGACCAGAAAGACACCACCATCACCCGCGTTGGTTCGTTTGCGGTAGTAGCCGATGGCGACTACTTACAGTACGACCCCACTTCACAAGCCTTAATTGAGCTACCTAAGCAGCCTGCTGGTCGCTTCACCAGCACCATTGATGACATAGAAGGGTCAAGCAAGTCGGACATCGTTGAGTTTGGTCTCGACCCCACGCGCGGTTCTTTGCTAGCACTGTTGATCCAAGCGGACACCTGGTGGGATCGAATTGGTACGCCACTCGGTGGCATCACTAAGGGCGAGTGCTTCTTGCCATGGTGTGATGGTCAAGGTGGTACACCCGGTGCTGTGATCATCATCGTTGGTATCATTGGCGTGTTCTTAGCCTTGTGGAAGTTCTTCCAGCTCACCATGATCAACTCCAAGGTGAACTCTCAGAAGAAGTCCGATACCCCTGATTCAGGTAACCCGCTGGGCCGAGTGTTGAAGGTCTATGATGACAACCGTCAGGTCGACGTAGAAACACTGGAACTCAAGCTGGGTGAGGCGATCTTGCAAGAAACACCCAAGATCACAAGCAACATTACCTTGATCCAAGTGATCTCGGTGGTAGCTCCGCTACTGGGTCTGCTAGGTACGGTTATCGGTATGATCTTGACCTTCCAAGCCATTACGTTGTTTGGTACGGGTGATCCAAAGACCATGGCTGGTGGTATTTCTCAAGCCCTAGTAACCACGGTATTGGGCTTGGTTGTTGCTATTCCAACAACCTTGCTACACGCCATCGTGAACTCACGAGCTCGTTCAGTGATCCACGTGTTAGAAGAGCAGAGTGCTGGCATTATTGCTGACCACGCTGAGAAGGCTGGCCGGCCACTAGGCTAGTCTGAAATTAAGGCGATAAAGGCGTAACTATGCTTAATGATGCATATCTAGCAATCGTCACCTTCATGGAACAGGGGGGTAATGTGCTTTGGCTCATTGCCGCTCTAACCTTCATGATGTGGACGCTGATCTTCGAACGCTTTTGGTATTTCCAATCGGAACATAAAGCGATGGTGAAGCTGTCGACTGACAACTGGGAGGATCGTGTTGAACGGCGCTCCTGGACAGCGCACCAAATCCGTGAACAGATCATTTCAGAAGCTTCACAAAAAATTACAGGCTCGTTGCCCCTGATCCTCACTTGCGTGGCCTTGTGCCCGCTGCTGGGTTTGCTCGGTACGGTAACAGGCATGATCTCGGTCTTTGACGCCATGGCAACACAAGGCGGTAATGCACGGTCCATGGCGGCGGGGGTATCACAAGCTACCATCCCGACTATGTCCGGTATGATTGCCTCATTGTCGGGCGTTTTGGGCACCACTTTTTTGAGACGAAAAGTGGATTATGAGGTCGAACTGTTTGAAGACCATCTAACGGCAGACCACTAAGCTATCCATTAGTTTTAGGTTTGGCAGGAGTAAACAATGTCTAGACGTAGTCGTTTTGGCGCATCAGAAGATGAATCGGATATCAACCTAACGCCCATGTTGGACGTGGTGTTTATCATGTTGATCTTCTTCATTGTGACCGCGACATTTATCAAGCAAACGGGTATTGATGTATTACGCCCGGAAGCAATGACGGCGCTTAAGAAGCCGACGGTAAGTGTTCTGGTGGCGATTAGCGAAAAGGGTGATATTTGGATCGACAAAAAACGTGTTGATCCAGGTACCGTTCGAGCAGAAATTGAGCGTTTGCATGCAGAAAATCCCAAAGGCGGGATGGTCATCCAGGCAGATAAAAGCGCTAAATACGAAAAACTGAAAGGTGTACTAGATGCTGCTCGCGCTGCGGGTTTGTCTGAAGTCGCCATTTCAACTGAAAGCTAACGCAAGGGGAAAGCTATGGTCGTGCGTTACATTCTAGGAGTAGTACTTGGTGCAGTGGCAACCTTTGCCCTGTTTATGCTGATGCAAGCTCTGATTAAAAGTGATCGAACGGCTTTCGACGAATCGAAAAAGGGCGCCAAGCTTGATTTCGTTCGCTTGAAAGAAGATGAAGAAATTCAGATCAAAGACCGAAAGCCTAAGCCGCCGCCACCACCCGATGAGCCGCCACCGGATATGCCGAAGCCAGACTTCGACTCCTCAGACGTCTCGCAAGGCGTGGATATTGGTGCGGTTAACGTCAACGTTGATTTGAACGTTGGTGGTGTAGGTGGTTTTAGTTCTGACGGTGAGTATTTGCCCATTGTTAAGGTAAACCCGGTTTACCCAAGACGTGCGCAGACCCGTGGCATTGAAGGCTTTGTGATACTTGAGTTCACGGTGACCAAGTTGGGTACGGTTATTAACCCGGTGGTTAAAGAAGCCAAACCACCAGGCATTTTCGATCGCGCTGCCATCAACGCTGCACTGAAGTTTAAGTACAAGCCCAAGGTAGTGAATGGTGATGCTATCGATGTGGCTGGTGTGCTCAACAAAGTCACCTTTGAGTTGGAGGATTAACCATGTTGCTAACAAGTAAATCCTTAGTTCGATTGTTGGCCGTTGTTGGTTTTGGTTACGCGTTAACCGCCGCTTTGCCGTTAGTCAACACAATGCAGTCAACCCTTGTGGTTGGCTCAGCCTACGCTGCAGAAGAAGAGCCACCCGCGCGTAAAACGCGTCGAGTACCTTCGATGAGCGAGTCAGTGTTTAAAAAGCTCGCTGAAGCACAAGAGCTGATTGATCTGAAAGACTTCAACGGTGCGTTGGCTGTGCTTGATAGTGCGCTAACCAAACGCAGCATCAACGCTAACGAAATTGGCCAGGTACAGAACATGCGCGGCTTTGTGTTCTTCTCTCGAGAGGACTACAGAAGTGCAATTGGTGCGTACAAAAAAGTTGTCGCGCAGGGTGAAGATATCCCAGAAGGGCTTGAGACCACCACGCTATACACTTTGGCCCAGCTAAGCTTTGTGACAGAGAACTACAATGACGCGCTGCGTTATATGGAAACCTGGATCACCAAGGCCAATAACCCTGGACCGGATCCCCACATCTTTATGGGCCAGGTCTACTACCAGATGAAGAACTTTCCTAAAGCCATTGTGCAAATCGAGCAGGGTATCTCTAAAGCTCGTGAGCGTGGCACTTTAGTGAAAGAGAACTGGTGGTCATTGTTGAACTACCTATATTACGAGCAGGAAAACTGGCCGAAAGTTCTCGAAATTCTAGAAACCTTGGTTAAGCAGTTTCCTAAGCGCGACTACTGGGTACGACTAGCGGGCATTCATGGGCAACAGGGCAATGAGAAGAAGCAGTTGTGGACCTTAGAAGCGGCTTATCATGCGGGTTACCTAGAACGCGAACGTGATCTAACCAACCTTGCGGGTCTTCTGATGCAGGCTGAGGTGCCTTACCGCGCCGGCCGAGTCATGGAAAAGGGCTTTAAGGACAAGATCATCGAGCGAACCGATAAGAACCTTCGTTCTATGGGGCAGGCTTGGCAGTTATCCCAAGAAGTGGATAAAGCCATTCCCGTCTTTCTTGAAGCAGCCAAGCTCTCTGACGACGGCAAGATCTATGACCGATTGGCGAACCTGTATCTAGAAGACGATAAGTTCGGCTCTTGTGTCTCAGCTGCCAACGACGCCCTAAAGAAGGGTGGTCTGCGCAAAAAACAGGTGACCCATCTGGTTAAGGGTATGTGCTTGTACAACCAAGAAAAGCTAAACACGGCTCGCAAGTCGTTTGCTAGTTGTCGTGATCTGGCTCGTTCTGCAGAAGACAACACAAACGTACGAGTCTGTGCACAGTGGATCACCTATATTGATCGCGAAGTAAACCGTCGCGAGCAATTGAAGGCCGCTATCTAGCTTTATCCTTTGTGATATCTCGCTGGCGATTCGTTCGAATCGCCAGCGCATTGCTGGCTCTCAGCCTTCTAATTCCTGCGCTAGGCGCCAACAATCGATCGCACTCGGTTGATGACCTCTTTAGCCTCCTATCTCTTTCTTCATTCTCTAATTGAATGCTTTGCATTTGTGTCCCCAATCAATGGTGCTAAGCTCAAGTTCAATTTAGAGGGTTCACTGTGTTTACTGGGATTGTTCAAGGGCATGTGCAGGTGGTTAAGGTCACAGACGAGAACGACTTGCGTCGTTTGACCTTAGACTTGGGGGACCTGGTCGCAGATATTCAAGATGGGGCATCGGTGGCGGTGAATGGCGTCTGTCTAACGGTGGTTCAGTCCAGTGTCAGTGGCGATTTGCCGCCAGGACACGCGGAGTTCGATGTTATTCAGGAAACCCTAGATCGAACCAGCTTAGGTCGTTTAGCGGCCGGTCAGTTGGTGAATGTTGAACGATCCTATCGGGTTGGTGATGAGATTGGTGGTCATGTTGTGTCCGGCCACATAGCGGCTGAAGTACCCTTGGTGGAGATGCAGGCTCAAGGCAACGTTAGAAATCTATTTTTTCAAATCCCGCCGCAATGGATGAAGTATCTGCATCTTAAGGGTTTTGTAGCGCTAGATGGCGCCAGCCTAACCATAGCCACTGCAGATGCTGAACAAAACCGGATTAGCGTGAGCCTGATCCCGGAAACCATTGAACGCACCAGCTTAGGCCGTTTGGTTGAAGGCGCAACGGTGAATCTGGAGGTGGATGCGCAAACCCAGGCGATTGTGGATACGGTTGAGCGAACGCTCGGCTCAGAAAGCTTTAGGGGCCGCTTGAAGCAACTGTTAGCTTAGGTGGGGTGGGTTATCGCCCTTAATCGATAGGGGCAGGCTCGTTCTGCATTTTTCGCAAGTTGCCCACCACGGCTTGTAGCGCCCGGTCAAAAACTTCGGATTCATCCAGCAACGTTAACGAGTCAGCGGCAACCAACTCGGCCAGCTCTAACCGGCCATATTCCGCTACCTTCATACCGCGCCGATTCACGAATACGTACAAGTTGCCGGGCTCAACAATAGTGGTCAGCTTGCAGCGCATTGCCGGTTTGTCTTGTTCCGTGACTTCTATCCAGCCACCAACGTTGATCGCTTTAACAACTTCGTAGTGCTCTTTGGCAATGGTGATTTTTGGCTTCGGTTCTTCAACCGGCTCAGTAAGACGAATTTCACCCAGTTCAGCGTATTCTTTTGGTGCGTCATGCACGATGGCGATCGGCTCATCGTCTTCTAGATAGGCTTCGTCATGCTTGATGGCCTGTTGCAACTCGGCGGTGAGCTCCTGGATTAGGGCTTCGCGGCTGCGCCAGTCATGGAGAACCGTTTTAACACCAACCTCAAGGGTTTTGATCAGTTCATCAACCCCATCGCGGCGTTTCTTCAGGTCGTCGCGTTCGCTCAGCGGCTGCAACGACCATAGCAAGTCGTCTAAGGCTTGTAGCTGCTCATCCCACTGGCTGTGTTCCTGCCCGTGCTTAGTTGCGGTGAGTACCATGACCTTGGACCAGTACTCGCCTACAAAGCGTCCAGCGCCAGAAGGGAGTCGTAGCCCAGAAGCCTTTTGGTTAATCAGTTTTTGGACCAGCTCTTTGGCTGCTCTGGCCTTAGCCTTGCCGGTTTCGTTCTCAAGTACCCGTTGTTCAACCAGCGCATGGCGCTTGGTATCTTTTTGCAAGAACTCTCGGAGCTCTTCCAATTGCTCTACGTAGAGTTGGGTGCTTTCCGTTGTCGTGTTTAGGATGGTGAGAACAATGGATTCAATTTTGTTGTACAAGGTATCGCGGCGTAATTCTTGTGCGCTACTCCAACCGATGCCGGCACTAGATAACTCGTTGAGCAAGATCCGCGCTGGATGTTCCGTGTTGGCAAAGAAGTCTTTATCGATAACGGCAAGCTTCACCACTGGAATCTGCAATCGCGAAATTAGCGCCTTCATTGGGATGGCTAAATTCTTGTCGTCTAAGATGTAGTCAAAGAGCAACCCAACAACGCTAATGGCGTCATCATCCATTTGCGTGGCAACGGGTGGGGGGGCATTTTCTACCTGGCTAGTCGCCTGCAACGCGTTGCGGACATCAAAGTGGTCTGGCACATGGCTCATGTCGATGGGCCGAGCGACGGCTTCTGTTTGCAGCGTGGTTAGCAAAGCAACCAGCTGCTCAGAGGATAACGGTGCAATTGCAGGTGCTTGCTCGGTCGGGGCGGATTCCTGCCACCCACCGATACCGTCTGGTGCGCTACCCGAGGGAATGATTTCCCCGGGGTTGTAGTTGTTTGTTGCATTGTGTGAGCCGGCAGCGGCTGGACCTGCCGGTCGGGTCCCGGCGAGCAACTGCTGGAGCACGCTGAATTCGGCTGCAACGCCAGCGGCGCTGTGCTGAACGCCTTGAGCTGGCGGGTGTTGCGGTCCTGTATAAACCGGTTGTTGCAGTGGCGCTTGAGATGATGCGGGCGCATTCTCAGCATTTGTTGCTTGGGGAATACCTGCCCGGCCAAGCAAACTTAAGTTGTTGGCATTGGCCGAGGGCACCTGGCCTTCGCTTTCAAGGTTGGGCAGGATACCGGCTTCCTGCATCAATTGATTAGCGTGTGAGAACATCGGCTCAAGACGCTGGGCAACCATTCGTTCAAACAGCTTAAGCAATATGATCTTGATACGGATGTCGACATCCAAGTTGGTCAAGGCCACAACAAAAGCATGGCTGAGCATCTTCGGGCCCAATGGGTTGTCACGATCGGTGAGCGTTTTTGTTTTGCACACATCGTCGAAGCGTGCGGTTAACCGCGCGATGTAGTCGTTGTACTGGCTGGTCACTTTGGAGACGATACCGCTGATCGCCACCGACAGCTCTAGCTCTTCGTTGCCGACCAGCTGAAGGTCATCTACCTCAGCGCTTTCTAGGTCGCTGCTGGCTAGTCGGGGTGCGCTAGATGCCGGGGCAAAAGCGCTGTCGAAATTGACGAATAGCTCGCGAACGTAACTTTTGATCACTTGGGGTCGTTGCAAGCGCACTTGGCGCATGGAGTCGAAAAACAAGTGTTGGTCCGCATCGGTTTGCGAACGGTCGGCCATTTCAAACAGGGCGTCATCGGTGCTATCAAACAGCTTTTGCAACAGGCCCACGAGCACATCTTTCGCGTGCTGGCGTACGCTGTGCACGATCGGGGGGAGCACGGTTTTGCGTCTAGACGCTGGATTTAGATCAACCACCGTAGGCCTGGACATTCGCCGCGATGCTCCTTCTCTAGTAGAGCGGTATTACACCAATTCTGCGGGTTAATCACCGAGAGCAATGCACGTAGTTAGCGTGATGCTATTCACGTCTAGACCCTCGCTATGCGCTTTTTTTGACGCTTGTTTTGACAGGCCTTCGGTGGGTAAAAATCAAACAAAAACGCCCGCAAAAGCGGGCGTTTGGGGGGATATCTCGTGGTGTGCTAGCGGGCAAAAGCGCTGGCGTGATAGTCCCGCCAATCGAGAATGTCGGTAGCGGCACCGGACTTCAGTTGCACACCGATGTACCACTCAGTTTCACCTGCTTCGGTGGTGTAGCCACTAGGTCGGCTCCAACGTACTTCGCCAGCCAAGAAGAATTTGCCGGGTCGGTTGGCAACGTCTACCCAAAGGTCCAGCAACGCGCCGCTGGGCACCGGGGCGGTGGTGCGAAATTGAATGCCACCCGAGGACAGGTTGATGGCGTTACAAGATAACGTGGTGCCAACCAAGTCTGGGTCGTCTGCTGATAGGACAACCTGGGCGAAAAGGCGATCTTCACTTTCCAGGCGGTCATGAATTCTTTTGTCTGAACGTTTGCTTTGCACTTTAGTCCGCGCCGCTGCGAATTGAATAACGTTGTTTGTTGGCTTATCAACCATGGCTCTCTCACCTACTGCTATCTGGAGTCTGCTCACCATGCGTTAGCTACACTTGATCTTACTAAGTAAAGACCTAAATATCGCGTCCCGCTGCCTTGTGGATCTACTTTCGCAGATTTCTCGTTAGTCTCAACCCTGGAATTGCTAGATTTGTGCCAGTTTTGTACTTTTGCTTTGGTGTAGATTTAAAATCTATATATAACAATGAGATATAGAATTATTGTTATAGTTGAAATTAACTTAAATTTCCCTTACATCACGTCTTATGTTGACCTAAAGTGACGCAGAGCGGCACTAGGACACACAACGTCAGCCAAACCGTCTACCAATCCACCTCACACCAAATAGGACAATGGTCAGATGGCTTGTCACTTCCTCGGGTTTCATAGTCAATACCGCAATCCCCAACGGACGAGTTGAGGCCGTCGCTGGCCAGCATTAAGTCAATTCGAAGCCCGCGCTTAGGCTCTCGTTCAAAGCCCCGGCTACGATAGTCGAACCAACTGTACAAGCGATCGTCACCCACCTGGTCGGCATAAGTGTCGTGTAGCCCCCAGGCCATGAGCGCCTGCAACCATTCGCGTTCCTCTGGCAAAAAGCTCGCTTTCCCAGTTTTGAGCCAACGTTTTGCGTTGTCTGGGCCGATACCGATGTCCGCATCGTCTTTGGCTACGTTGACATCCCCCGTGACCAATACCGCATTTTTGGCGGATTGGGTTTCGTTGAGATAGCGCAGCAAATCCTGGTAATACTCGGCTTTGGCTGGAAATTTGGTGGGATGCTCGCGTGACTCACCTTGTGGGAAGTAGCCGTTCATGAGGCGAATAGGCCCCTTGGTGCTGTCGTAGGTGGCCGCAATGAAGCGGCGCTGTTGGTCTTCTTCGCGCCAAGGAAAGCCGAGTTGAACGTCGCTCAGCGGCTTCTGAGAGAGCAGGGCAACGCCATAGTGGCCTTTCTGGCCGTATATGTACTGATGCTGGTAGCCAATCTGCGCCACCGCATCCGCTGGAAACTCCTCGTCTACCACCTTGGTTTCCTGTAACGCCAGCACATCCGGCTTGTGTAGCGCCAGCACTTGCTCCAGTTGGTGCAGTCGAGCGCGGATGCCGTTGACGTTAAAACCTACGTATTTCATCTAAAAGGACCTGGGGTTGTGAGTGGAAACAGGGCGCAACCTTACAATTCTTAGCCCTAGAATTACATTATTGCCGTTTGGTTAGGGGCCAACTGTCAGTAGACTAGCCAAGTTAGGCTGCACATGGAGTTGCGGGTTTAAGTGGTAAACGCTTCAGGAGACGTGCAGGTGACCCCAGAGGTTGTGCTGTACCGATATTTACAGTTGGTCAACGCGGAAGACGTGAGTCTGCCGCAGTTTGTCGAGCTGGTCGGTATGGATGCAGATTTGTTAGCCCGGTGGCTGCGCTTATTGGCGTGTCCTGCATCCCCGCGAGCGCTTCACCGCGGCATTGAGGCCTTGGAGCCTTGGACCTTTGTTGATCTGGCTCAAGCTCAGGCCTGGTCTGTGCTGCCGCCTGGCTCCAGCATGCGTCTGGGCTTCGACCAATGGCGCAGCGTCTACAAAAGCGCCTTGTTGGGTGAGTTGCTGGCTGAATCGCTAGGCTTGCCAGACCCTCAAGCGACGCGTTGGCGGCTGCATCTGGCTATGTCGGGGGTCAATCTAGAATGCGATCCCCAGTTGATGGACCTTATCGAGTATCGGGGCACACGTCCGGAGCTCTTGGAGGATGCGCCTGCCGAGCACAAAATTCTTGCGGTTCTAGACGCCGCTGAAGTTCAAGAAACCTCTGCTGTAGCCCAGCTAACCGAACGCCTGTTGGATATAGCTGCGTTCAGCTTCACGACCCTGAGCGCCGAAGCCGGTCAACGCTGTGACACGCAGCTGCAGCAAGCGGGCTTGGCTAGCGCGGGTACCGGCGACCGCACAGAGGAGCTATGGGACCTACAGCAAGTCAATTTGCTCGCTGGCCTGTTCTTGCAAGGCAATAGCAATGCCAACGTGCAGCAAGCGCATACTCTCGCGGGTAAAACCTTATTCGAAACACCTCCAGCGCTGTTCTTGCTAGACACCGCGGACAACACCTTGGTTGCGCCACATCAAACCGCCTCTGCGCGTTTGCAAAACGTATCGCTCAATTCCGCCAGTAGCAAAGTAGCGCAAGCGTTACGCGAGTTGCGGCAGTTGGAGCTTGTGGACTCTTCTGACTGTGCGGTTGCGGACCGTCAGGTGTTGCGTAGCTTAGATGCAGAAGAAGGCTTGGTGCTGCCGTTGCAAGTGCGGGGTGAAGGGATAGGTGTTTTAGTGTTTGCCGTGGACGATGATGTGGCGGAGGGCCAGCTTATCCACGCGTACTCTTCTGCTTTGGCGCGTTGGCTTGCCGCCTCAAGTTCTGGTGGCGAAAGCGGCACGGCCCAATTGAGCTCGTTTCGAGAGCAAGAAGAAAAACGCTTACGAACCTTGGTGCATGAAATCAACAATCCACTGAGTATCGTGAGCAACTACCTGCATATCTTAGAGCTGCGTCTACAGCATGAACCCGATGCAACAGAGCAGCTGTCCATTATCGGTCGCGAGCTGCGCCGTGCTGCGGATTTGTTGCAGCAAGTTCGAGATGTGCCCAGGGGTATTGAAGTTGATGAACCCAAGGCGCAAGTCACCTTGGCAGAATTTGAGGTTAATCATCTGGTGGAGCAAATCCATCAAATTCATTTGGGGTATGCGGCTGAGCACGAGGTAGATCTACGCCTGGCGTTGCAACCGGGCACTTTCTTGCTCCGTAGCGACGAGCAGCGGGTCACCCAAGTCATCAACAACCTGTTGAAAAATGCGATAGAAGCAGGGGACGCGGCCAGCTGGGTCCGTATCAGCACCCAAGGTGGTGTCTACCGCCAAGGTCAGCGTGGCGTTGAGATTATGGTGGCAGATGACGGGCCCGGCATTTCTAGCGCCGTGCTAGATCGGTTGTATGAGCCCAAACAATCCACCAAGGGCGGCGACCACTCCGGGCTTGGGCTGCATATCGTGCACCAGCTTGTTAATGATATTGGTGCTTACGTGGATCTGCGAACCGCAGCGGGGCAGGGCACCGAGTTCACCTTGTTCTTACCGCTGAACCCGAACAACTAGCAAATCGCTGAAGAGAGCGGCTGGGGCCTTCCAAGGAACGCTTCTTGAGCCTATATCTGGCTCAGCCCTGCTGTGACGGGTACACTGCGCCCCTAGATTCAGACCCAACCTACATTTCACAAAGGACCGCTTATGAGTACGCCTGCTTCCACCACTGCTAAACCTGCTTCAGGCAAAGCGTCCAACGACAAGACAGCGGCCTTCATCTGGGAAGACCCGCTGATGTTAGACGACCAGCTCACCGATGATGAGCGGATGGTGCGCGATAGTGCCCAGGCTTACTCTCAAGACAAGCTGATGCCTCGGGTCCTGATGGCTAACCGCAACGAAGTGTTTGACCGAGAGATCATGAACGAGTTTGGCGAGATGGGCATGTTGGGCGCCACCTTGCCGGAAAAGTATGGCTGCTCGGATGTGAACTACGTTTGCTATGGCCTTATGGCTAGAGAAGTTGAACGGGTGGATTCTGGTTATCGCTCTGCCATGAGCGTTCAGTCCTCTTTGGTTATGCATCCTATCCATGCTTACGGCAACGAAGATCAGCGTGAACGCTACCTGCCTAAACTGGCTACCGGCGAATGGATCGGGTGCTTTGGTTTGACCGAACCGGATCATGGGTCTGACCCCGGCAGCATGGTGACCGTTGCCAAACCGGTGGACGGTGGTTTTGTTCTTAACGGCGCCAAGATGTGGATTACTAACTCACCCATAGCTGATCTCGCGGTAGTTTGGGCCAAGCTTGAGGGCAAGATTCGCGGCTTTATTGTGGAGCGCAGCTTTAAGGGGTTCAGCACACCAAAAATAGAAGGCAAGATGAGCCTGCGTGCCTCAATCACCGGTCAGATCGTGCTGGAAGATGTGTTTGTGCCGGAAGAAAACTTGCTGCCTAACGTATCTGGCCTCAGCGGGCCTTTCGGTTGCTTGAATCGTGCACGTTACGGCATTGCTTGGGGTTCATTGGGAGCCGCTGAGTTTTGCTGGCACGCTGCTCGAACCTATACTTTGGAGCGCACTCAGTTCGGGCGTCCGCTAGCGGCAACCCAGCTTATTCAGAAAAAACTGGCAGACATGCAAACCGAAATCACTTTGGGTTTGCAGGCTTGCTTACGCGCTGGTCGATTGCTCGATGAAGGTCGGTTGGCGGTTGAGAACATCTCCATGCTTAAGCGTAATAACTGCGGCAAGTCGTTAGACATCGCGCGTGTTGCTCGGGATATGCATGGCGGTAATGGTATATCAGATGAGTACCACGTGATGCGGCATGTGATGAACCTTGAAACCGTAAACACCTATGAGGGTACCCACGATGTGCATGCATTGATTTTAGGAAGAGCGCAAACTGGATTGCAGGCTTTTAGCTAGTTCTTTCCAGGCGACAAAAGCCCGCTTTACGCGGGTTTTTTTTCGTGCTCCTGCGCAATGGACACCTCCATTTTTCCAAGGACCCCCTATGCAATATGTTGACCTAATCGCCATTCTAGCGTTACTCCAGTTCTTTTCTTTCGGTGCACTCACTGGCCGA
>CALHVX010000004.1 GCA_938036875.1 uncultured Pseudomonadales bacterium | reverse complement strand
AGGCAGCAAGATGAGCTATCACTCCCATCTTCTCAGCTGGTGGCCCCGGCGCAACGATGAGGACGTCTTGTTTTTGGCCTATGAAAAGATGTTGCAAGACGCGCCGCAAACCATCCGTCGAATTGCAGGCTTCATTGGCGTGCCGTTGGATGATGAGCTGCTGGCCATCACGCTTGAACATTCTTCCATGCCCTTCATGCTTAAGCATAAAGATCGTTTTGACGATGCCATGATGCGTAAGGCCAGTGAAGACCTGGTGAATCTGCCGCTAGGCAGTGACAGCTCTAAGGTTCGCAAAGGTGAAGCCGGTTCTGGGGTGGCGCTAAGCGCCGAAACAGTGGCGATGTTTGAGCAAAAGTGGCGTGACGAAATCACCTCGGAGCTGGGTTATGAAACCTATCAAGACCTGATCGCCGAGCTTGCTTAAGGTTAGCCAGCTTTATAAGTCAAACCGAAGTTGAACGTTATATTTTCTATTGGGTAGGAAGGTTCCATGTCTGAAGCAGTGAGTACAGCAAGCCGCAGCATAGATAAAGCGGCTATACGCGCGAAGTATGCACAGGAGCGTGACAAACGCGTGCGCGCGGACGGTAACGATCAGTACATCGAGATAAAAGATCAGTGGGGCCATTATTTAGAAGATCCCTACACGCCTGTTGCTCAACGCGAACCGGTTCGTGATCACGTGACGGTGGCCTTTATCGGCGGCGGTTTCTCGGGTCTTGTATCCGGTGCTCGGCTTGTTGAAGCGGGGGTCACCGATGTGCGGATCTTAGAAAAGGGGGGTGACTTTGGTGGCACTTGGTATTGGAATCGATATCCAGGCGCACAGTGTGACACGGCGGCTTTTGTTTACATGCCGTTGCTGGAAGAAACCGGGCACATGCCCTCTGAAAAATATGCGCATGCACCCGAGATACTGGAGCAGTGTCAGCGCATCGGCAATCAGTACAACCTCTATGACAACGCATTGTTCCACACCCAAGTGCAAGAGTTAAGCTGGCAAGAGGACACTAACCGCTGGCTGATCAAGACGGATCGAGGCGACGAATTCACCGCTCAGTTTGTCGGCATGGGGCCAGGTCCATTGCATATTCCCAAGCTACCCGGCATAGCGGGTATCGAGAGCTTTACAGGTCATAGCTTTCATACCAGCCGTTGGGACTACAACTACACCGGCGGTGATCCTTCCGGTGCACCCTTAGATAAACTTGCGGGTAAGCGTGTGGCCATCATTGGTACGGGTGCAACATCCGTTCAATGCATCCCGCATTTGGCGAAAGCTTGCGAGAAACTTTATGTTTGCCAACGCACACCGTCATCGGTGGATGTGCGAGGCAACCACGATATTGACCCCGAGTGGTTCAAAGCGATTGCGACGCCAGGTTGGCAGCAACGCTGGCTAGAAAATTTTACCGCTAACCAAACGGGCCAACCCATCGAAGAAGATTTGGTGCAAGACGGCTGGACGGATCTGTCTAAGCGCGTGCGCTCAAAGATAAGCCAGCTGGACCCGAAAGACATGACGCTGGAAAACATGATGGCGGCTTACGAAGATTCTGACATCGAGAAGATGGAGGAGATTCGAGCACGGGTGAACACCGTGGTGGAGGATCCTGCAACGGCCGAAGATTTAAAGGCCTGGTACCAACAGCTCTGCAAACGTCCCTGTTTTCACGATGATTACCTTAAGGCTTACAACGAGCCCGCTTGTGAGTTGGTCGATACCAATGGCCAAGGGGTAGAGCGCATCACCCAAACTGGGGTGGTGGTGGCGGGTGTGGAATATGAGGTGGATTGCATTATTTATGCATCAGGCTTCGAAGTAGGGACCCCGTTCGAGCGCCGCTCGGGCTACGATACCCTAGGGCGTGATGGTCTTAAGTTGTCGGAGTACTGGGCTGACGGCATGCGCACCTTGCATGGCACCCATATCAACGGCTTCCCTAATCTGTTTATGGTGCAAGCTACCCAAGGTGCCAACCTGATTTCTAACTATCCACACAACCTCACTGAGTGCGGGACAACCATTGCGATGATCGTAAAACATGCGTTGGACAACGGCCATCAGACCCTGGAGGTCAGTGCGCAGGCCGAGCAAGCTTGGCTTGACCTGTTAAGCAACGCTCCGCCAATGATGATTGGATCGACGGATTGCACCCCCGGCTACTACAACAACGAAGGTAAAGGTTGGGGTGATGGCAAAGGGGTTGTGGCCGCAAACGGCTACCCTGCAGGTCCGGTCGCTTACTTTGAGTATCTCAAAGGCTGGCGCAGCTCGGGCAACTTTGAAGGTATCGACTTTAGCTAGCGATTCCCGCAGGAGAGAGCAGCCAATACAGGCCAAGAATCCCCAGGCTTAACCCGCCTACCGCCCACCAACGGTAGTGCCAGGGGGTCAGGTCAACCTTGTGCTCGGGTTCTGGCTCGATATAGGCGGGCCCAGCCATGAAGTAGAGGATTGCCATCTCAATGGCAAATAGGATGGCATACCAATGAATGAAGTGGATGCCAGTATCGATAGCAAAGGTGACCAAGCCGTAGGCGGTTACATGAAACAAGATAACGGTGAGTGCTCCCTTAGCACTTGCCCTAGGTAAGAACATAGCGGCCAGCACGATGGCGATGATGGGGATGTTGTAGAAGCCCGTGAAGCGCCGAATCAGTTGCCACAATCCTTCTGGCGCTAGTTGTAAACTTGGTGCCACGATCAACCCAACCACCGTGATAACAACACAAGCGATACGAGCAATACGTATGCGCGTGGCATCGTCTGCTTGACGCCCAATCCAGGGTTCGTACACGTCAAAGGTGATCAAGGTGGCGGAACTTTGCAGCAGCGAGTTAAAGGAGCTAAACACTGCGCCCAGCAACACCGCTAGAAAGACCCCGGTCAGTGCTCCTGGTAGCACGTCGCGCACTAGGCGTGGGTAAGCGTTGTCCATGCTGTTTAGCGAATCCCCATACAGATGGAAGGCGATGACACCAGGGAGCATGATAAAAAATGGAATCAAGAGCTTAAAAAAGCCAGCAAGCAACACACCTTTTTGGCCAGCCGCTAGGCTCTTGGCGGCCAGCGAGCGCTGAATGACATATTGGTTGGTGCCCCAATAGGCCAGCGAGGCAAAAATCATTCCAGTAAATAAAGTGATAAAGGGCGTTGGGTCGGTGCTGGAACCAATAGCGCTCAGCTTCTCCGGATGGCTGCTGGTCACTTGCAGCCAACCTGTGGCGATGCTGCCATCACCGAGCTTCAATAGCGCCAATATTGGAATCAAAAAACCAAAGAAGATCAGCCCTACACCATTGAGCGTGTCGGATATCGCAATGGCCCGCAAGCCGCCAGATACCGAGTACGCCATGCCTATTAGCCCGATAACAATCATCACCAATGCGAAGCTGTAGGGACCTTCAAGATCTTCCACAAACACTTGTAGCACTGCGGTGGTGCCGGAGTAGAGAACTGAGGGAATAGTCACCAAGGCGTAACCGAGCAAAAACAGGGCCACAATGGCTTGGCGAACCGCGGGGTTAAAGCGTTTGCCCAGGTATTGGGGCAAGGTGGTGAAACCGTTGGCTAGGTAGCGTGGTAGAAACACCATGGCCATAAGCATGATGGCGATAACCGCCTGAACCTCCCAAGCCATAGAGCTAAAGTTGAAAGCGTAGGCGGAGCCTGCCAGGCCGATGATTTGCTCAGCCGAGATGTTGGTGAGCAGCAAGGATCCGGCGATGAAGGTGCCGGTTAAAGAACGTCCGGCTAAAAAGTAACCGTTGCTATCGCTAACGGTTCCTCGTGTCATCCAGTAAGACACTAACGCAATGGCGCCCATCACTAGGGCACAGGTAAGCCAAACCATGGGTCAACTCTGCAGCAAAACAAAAAAAGTATTGTACGCTGCTTGCGGCTCGTGAGCCCCCAATATCCACTATGGGAAACTGGTTGATGTGCTTTAGACTGCAGGTAAGACATTAAGGTAGCGAATATGACTATTCATTGTGGGGCTATGGCCGGATGAGCGCGCCTAAGATTGTTTTGGTTGGAGCGGGTTCCACTGTTTTTGCCAAGAACTTACTTGGGGATATCCTGGGTGCGCCGGAACTTGCCGAATCGCAAATTGCACTGTTTGATATTGATGCCGAACGACTAAAAACGTCAGAGATTGTGGCCCATAAAGTGGCGCGAGCCCTTGGGGTAACTCCAAAGATTGAGGCCACCCTAGACCGAGCCCGTGCATTAGCTGAGGCGGACTATGTCATTAGCATGTTTCAGGTAGGCGGCTACGAGCCAAGCACGGTTATTGATTTTGATATCCCCAAGAAATACGGCCTGCGGCAAACCATCGGCGACACCTTGGGCATTGGCGGCATCATGCGAGGGTTACGCACTGTGCCCGTATTCCAAGACATGCTGGCGCAGATGCAGGCTCTGTGCCCTAACGCGGTACATCTCAACTATGTAAACCCCATGGTGATCAATTGTTGGGCGATGAATGCAACCACCGATATCCAAACCATCGGTTTGTGCCACAGCGTGCAGCATACGGCCGGTGATTTGGCTAAAGATATTGGGGTGCCCATTGATGAGATTGATTACTTGTGTGCGGGGATCAATCACTTAGCCTTTTACCTGAAGTTTGAACGCAACGGTCAAGATCTGTATCCATTGCTGAATCAGGTTGCGAAAAGTGGTCAGATTCCAATGCGTGGTGATCTTGAACGCGCTGACGGTGGTACTACCGGGTTAAGCGATGCGGTGCGCTATCGCATGTTAGAAAAGCTGGGGTATTTTGTTACCGAGTCCAGCGAACACTTTAGCGAGTATGTTCCTTGGTTCATTAAACCCGGCCGCGATGATTTGATTAAAGAGTTTGATATTCCGCTGGATGAGTACCTGCGACGGTGTGAGCATCAGCTTGAGGGTTGGCACCGGCTGCGACGACGCTTAGAAGATCCCAACAAAACCTTTAAGGTGGTACCAAGCGATGAATATGGGGCCACCATCATCCGCTCGTTACATACACAAGAGCCGAGCCTGGTGTATGGCAACGTCACCAACAACGGCTTGATCACCAATTTGCCTGATGAATGTATCGTGGAGGTGCCTTGTGACATTGGTGCAGAGGGTATTGCGCCGCGCCATATTGGGCGCATGCCGCCGCAGCTGACCGCGCTTATGCAAACCAATATCAACGTGCAGGCTCTGACAGTCGAAGCAGCGCTAACGGGCAAACGTGAGCATATCTATCACGCGGCGATGTTTGATCCGCTCACGGCAGCCGTGCTCAGTTTGGACGAAATTCATGCCATGGTAGATGAGCTTATCGAAGCGCACGGAGACTACCTGCCCGAAGTGTTTCGGTAGCGCTAGGGGTAGGGTAATCTTAAGACATGACAAAGACTAACGCCGAAAAAACAGAAGACATTCAACGCTTAACCACACACCTGCTAGCGAACAACGGCATTGCCAACCTGCAACGTCTTGGTCTTGATGACGTTGAGTTGATCGTAAAGCGGTTTAAGAAAGACGGCTTTGTGGTGGTCGAAAATATTTTGCAGCCAGATCAGATTGCTATGTTGGCAGAAGGCTGCAACCAAGTTGTGGCTGAAATTTTAACCTTGGATGCCGAACGAGCGGGTAATCGTGGTGCTTACCGTTACTCTTTTGGTGGCTCTAGCTTAACGCGTAGTCAACTCCACCACCCAGCCTGGCAGATGATGTTGGAAGTACCGGCAGTGACCAAGCTGGTTAGTGCAATCTTTGGTTCGGACGACTTCATTCTACGAGCGGCCAGTGGGGATTTTTGTTTGCCCGGTGCGGTGGAGTACCAACCGCTGCACTCGGATGTACGTGACTGGCTAAGTGCCAAGCAAACACCTTTTAGCTCGTTTTACGATGCTAGCGGACGGGTTAGCTTGCGAGATATGCCTTGTCCTTATGTGTGCGTTAACTTTTTGCCGCAAGATGTCACCAAGCTAAATGGTCCCACCCGCCAAATCCCAGGTACGCAAAACTCTCGGGCGCGTATTCCTAGCCTAGAAGAAGAGCCTGAATGGATGCGGCTAAGCACGGTTTGCCCAGCACCGGCGGGCAGCATCATGATTCGTGACACCCGTGCTTGGCATGGCGGAACGCCGAACTTATCTGAGGCCACTCGTTCCATCCCCAATTTAGAATTTTATGCACCTTGGTTTCGTGAGCCCATGGTTCCCGGCATCAGTTACCAAGACTACAAAAAGCTCTCCGAGCGAGCACAACAATTGGTCCGACATAGCGTTGTGGATTCTAGCGAGCAATTGGTCACAGGTCCTATCTTACGTGCGCCCTAACGTTCGACATTAGGATTGTTAACTGCGCTTTAACCAGAGAATTTGAATATGCAATATCGTCAATTGGGCCGGTCGGCCTTGAAGATCAGCGAGCTGTGTTTGGGTACGATGAACTTTGGTCCACGGACCAGCCAAGAAGACTCCTTTGCGATTTTAGATGCGGCGGTAGCCGCGGGCATTAACTTCATCGACACCGCAAATCAATACGGTGGGTCGCAAGGGGTAGGCACCACAGAAACCATCTTGGGTCGGTGGTTGGCGGCAGATCGCACGCGCCGTGATCGCCTGGTGCTTGCCACCAAAGTCCACGAGCCCATGTCTGATGATGTGAACGACCAAGGCCTCTCCGCAAGGCACATTCAAATGGCCTGTGATGCAAGCCTTACACGTCTTGGGGTAGAGCACATAGATCTCTACCAAATGCACCACATCGATCGGCTGGCGCCTATCGAAGAAATCTGGCAAGCCATGGACAGATTGATCAGCCAAGGCAAAATTACCTACGTGGGTTCAAGCAATTTCCCGGGCTGGGCCATTGCGCGAGCCAATGAGAAAGCCATCGCAAGTCAGCGCTTGGGTCTGATTGCTGAGCAAAGCCTGTACAACTTAGTGGAACGTCGGGTTGAGATGGAGGTGCTGCCTGCCTGCCAAGCTTATGGTTTGAGTTTGATTCCTTGGAGCCCGCTTGCCGGGGGCCTGCTGGCAGGTCCACCCAGTACTGATGCACAAGGGCGCCGCCAGTCGGGTGATGCGCAGCAAGCTCGTTTGCAGCGTAGTGAGCAGTTGGGTCAGTTTGAAGCCTTTGCTGCGGAGTTAGGGGAGAGCCCTAGCGTTGTGGCTTTGGCTTGGCTGCTCCATCAGCCCGGCGTTGCCGCGACCATTATCGGACCGGGTAGCGTGGCGCAACTTGAGTCGGTGCTGCGGGTGCCGGAACTGACCTTATCCCAAGCGAATTTAGATCGCCTGGATGAGATTTTCCCGCCTTGCGGTGCAGCCCCAGAGGCTTATGCCTGGTAGTGTTGTTTTGCCACCTTGATGCCGAAATTTACCAATTTGGTAAAACAAAGCCAGTATTTTTGCTCCACCTTGTCGATAAGCAACCCTGAGTTGCCAAAAGGGTTGTGTGCCTAATTCTTTCTAGCCATAGTAATGCGGTTGATTCCCGTGTTCGATCCAGCGCTAGAGAGGAAATGCATATGCCCCCACGCCACAGTTTTTGCATCGCAGCTTTGCTGTGTTGCTTACCGGTGTTGTCTACAGCGCAAGAGTCTAGTGCCTACTCACCACCCGTAGGGCACGACTACCCCCAACAAGTCTACTGGGGGGATACTCATCTGCACACGCGCAACTCGGCGGACGCTTACTCCTTGGGCAATATGAACCTCACGCCGGCAGACGCCTATCGATTTGCACAAGGTCAGGAGGTGATGGCGCACAACGGCATGCCGGTGAAGCTGCGTCGTGCCTTAGACTTTTTGGTGGTGTCTGATCACGCGGAGTACCTAGGCGGTTACTACCGGTTTAACGTCGGTGATCCGTTGGTAACCGGCACCGCTGCAGGCAAGCAATGGCAAGGCTACTTAGAAGCCGGTGAACCCGGTGCACTGATAGGGGCCTTCACGGCAAGCATGTCTGACCCGGAAAACAACTACTCATTTCCTGAATCTACCCGTCGCTCCATCTGGCAAGATGTGGCGCAAACGGCTGATGAGTACAACAAGCCGGGTCGCTTCACGGCGTTTACCGGCTACGAGTGGACCTCGATGATTGAGGGTAACAACCTACATCGCGTGGTGATCTACAAAGATGGCGCCGACAAGACCACCCAGCTTCCCCCTTTCTCTGGTCAAGACAGTTTAGACCCGCGAGAGCTTTGGAAATCCTTAGCACGATACGAAGCGACAACCGGGGGAGAGGTCATGGCCATTGCGCACAACGGCAACATCTCTAACGGCATGATGTTTCCGGATGCATCCGTTGATGGCAAACGTATTACCAAGGCCTACGCCGAGCTGCGTGCCCGCTGGGAGCCGGTTTATGAAGTAACCCAGGTGAAAGGGGATGGTGAAGCGCATCCAACCCTGTCACCAAACGATGAGTTTGCTGACTTTGAAACTTGGAGTGAAGACAACATTGGTCGAACCGCAAAGAAGACCGATGATATGTTGCCCCATGAGTATGCGCGCAGCGCCCTGAAATTAGGTCTAAAGCACGAGCGTAAGCTGGGTGTGAACCCCTTCAAGTTCGGAATGATCGGTAGTACAGATGGTCACAACTCCATTAGTACCACCGAAGAAGACAATTTCTTTGGTAAGTTCCCAGAGTCTGAGCCTTCACCAGAGCGTATGACCAATGGCATGGCGGCTGATGCCTTGTGGAAGAACTGGCGCATTGTGGCCTCCGGCTATGCAGCGGTTTGGGCGCGCGAGAATACGCGTGAAGCATTGTTTGAGGCGATGAAGCGTCGAGAAGTGTATGCCACCACAGGTTCTCGTATTCAGGTTCGGTTTTTTGGCGGGTGGGGCTACCAGGCCGACGATGTGAACAAACCCAATTACCTAGACGTTGCCTACGCTGCTGGTGTGCCCATGGGCGGCGACCTAACCGCTGCGCCTAAAAACACTGCACCCTCATTTATGTTGGTGGCGAGCAAAGACCCGGATGGCGCCAACCTAGACCGGGTGCAAGTAGTCAAAGGCTGGCTGGAGCGCGACGGTAGCCTACAGGAACAAGTCTATGACGTAGCCTGGTCCGGTGAACGTTTGATTGATGTAGCAACGGGCAAGTTGCCGCCGGTGGGTTCAACCGTTGACGTTAAGGCGGCGACCTACACCAATAGCATTGGCGCTGCGAGCTTAGCGACCGTATGGCAAGACCCCGACTTTGATCCCAAAGAGCGCGCCTTCTACTATGCTCGGGTGTTGGAGATTCCACGGCCGCGCTGGACCACCTATGATGCCGCGTACTTCGATATTGAGCTGCCTAAAGAGGCACCTCGAAGCATTCAAGACCGAGCCTACACCTCCCCGATCTGGTACACGCCCTAGGAGCTAGTGCTGGTCTCGTTATGGCGAGACCGCAGGGAGCCGATATAGTCACCATAGTTGACCATAAAACTTCTGCATTTTTTGCAGGAGGTTCTACGCTTAAAAGAACCCAGTTCTGAGTTCTTAAATATATGGAAACCGCGAATACCCTTAGCTTCTCCGACGATCAAGCCGCAGCCACCTTAGCGGGGATGAACCCGGAAGAATTCAACAGCTTGGCATTTGGCGCCATTGAGCTTGATGAAAAAGGCACCATCCTGCGCTACAACGAAGCAGAGGGCGCCATTACCGGTCGTGATCCCAAAGAAGTGATCGGCAAAAACTTCTTTATGGAAGTGGCTCCTTGTACCGATAGCCCCGAGTTTCGCGGCCGCTTCCGCGATGGCGTTAACAGCGGTGATTTGAACATAACGTTCGAATATCTGTTCACCTTTCAAATGCGGCCCACCAAAGTCAGCGTGCGCATGAAGCAATCGCTCACCGGTGATAGCTACTGGGTCTTTGTTAAGCGTTTGCAGAAGAAAGCCTAGTCACTCCACCAGATTGATGCATCGACTAAATTCGTCCGATATTGCGCGGGTAGTTCTATCGATCATGCGCTCGCGGCTAGCGCAGCTTCGTTGTCTTAGTCCGGGCAGCCTTGCGTGGTCACAAGATATGGCGACGCTGGATTTCGCCGACTCCTTGGGGGTGACGTCAATAGAGTTGCTGGAGCTTGCAGGCGAGGTTAGCGAATTTTTTCATCTGCATGAAACTCGCTTGGACGACTCGCTGTTGTTGCGTCCTCAGTTTGATGAGTGGGTGCGGTTAATCCACACGCATTGTGAGCAGCAAGCCTTTAGTTTTTACACCTCCGGCTCTACCGGTGAGCCGAAGTTGTGCACGCATTCCATAAATGACCTAAGGCAAGAGATTGAATTTTTTGCCGCCACCATACAACACCAGCGTCTTATCTCGCTGGTTCCCGAGCACCACATTTATGGCTTTTTGTGGACCATCCTTTTGCCGAAGTGCACGGGTGTTCCGGTCCTAACCGGAACGGATGCCCAGCGTGCGGCTCAAGCTGAGCTACGGGCGGGCGATTTGCTGGTGGCTACGCCGCCAGTTTGGGATTTCTTGCTACGCTGCTGGGGTGAGGTTGCTCCGGGCGTACTGGGTGTCAGCTCAACAGCGCCGTTGGCGCCGGCTACCGCATCAAAATTACGCCAGCACAAGCTTGCTGAGCTGTTTGAAATTTACGGGTCCAGTGAAACTGCGGCCATTGGCTATCGTTACGGTCATAGCGGGCAATATGAGTTGTTGCCTTATTTTTCGGTGCTGGACGAGGCCAACCTACAAAAAGTGGATGAAGCTGGTCAGCCAATCATCCTGCCGATCCAGGATTACCTAGATTTCGTCGAGCCGCGTAAGTTTGTTGTGTCCGGCCGTCGCGATGGGTTGGTGCAGATAGCGGGGCACAATGTGTGTCTGGAAACGGTTGCGTCGAAGATTGCCCAGCACCAAAAAATTGATCGAGTGAACGTGAAGAGCGAGGAGCTTGGCGGTAAACAGCGTCTAGTAGCTCTAGTGCAGAGCCTGGATGTATTGTCACAAGCGCAGCAGGCGGAAATTCGAAGCTGGTGCCAAGGGGTGTTGCCACCACACCAATCACCTGCATTAATCTTCAGCAAGCTAGAGGGCGTGGCAGCACACTAAAGCTGCCAGCCGGTTCTAGAGAGCTAGCTAGCCATCTTCAGCAAACGATTCACCTGGTTGAAGCGATCACCCAGCTGGTGGTCTAGCATGATCAGCCGTTTCGAGTAGTGTGATCCTGAGTACTCCCAAGTCATACCAATACCGCCATGAAGCTGGGTGGATTCTTCTGCCACTAGCGTTGCCATGCGACCGATAAGGTTCTTGGCCAAAGCAACGTGCCGACTTGCGTCTTCTTCATCTAGCTTTGCCGCGGCTAAAACAGTGATTGAGCGTGCCTGGACTACTTCTGCTGCCATATCCACGAGACGATGTTGTAGTGCCTGAAAGCTCGCGATAACCACACCAAATTGTTGACGTTGCTTGAGATACTCAATGGTCATTTCAAGCAGCACATCCGCTGTACCAACGGCCTCAGCACATAAGGCTAAACGTCCCGTATCCAAGGCCTTTTCGATTTCAGCTTGGGCCGATGTCGCGATACAGGTCGCCGCTGTGTTGTTGAAGCTCATGCTCGAGGTACCGCCGCCATCGATGTTGGCTTTGGCCACCTGGGCACTGGGTTCTGCGATGAATAAACCAAGACCGTCAGCGGTTTGTGCAACTACTAAGATAAGGGTGGCGGAGGGTCCACCGTAGACGGCGGTTTTTTCACCGGTAAGCGTCCATTGCTCACCCGCTTGGGTTGCTTGGGTTGCAATGTCGCTCAGGCTGTCTGGCGCATGTGGCTCGTAGATGGCAACGGCCGCCAACTGCTCGCCGCTGACAATGGCCGCAATTTCTTTGTTTGCATCTTTGCTAGTGTTGAACGAAGCCAGCAATTGCAGGGCCAACAGCGAACCTAGGAATGGCTCAGGACACAGCGCTCGACCCAACTCTTCGAAGACGACGTTGATATCAAAACCGGTGCCGCCAAAGCCGCCGTCTTCTTCTTTAACCAAGGCGCTTAACACGCCTAGCTCGGCCATCTCTTGCCAATGCTTAGGCGAATGGTAGGGTGCAACGTAGGCTACTGAGTTTCTTGTTTCTGCATTGTATTGATCACTAAGATAGCGACGCAATGATTCCGACAGCATCCGTCGGTCATCTGTAATGTTGAAGTCCATGCTTAACCCTTAAGAATGTCGTTAGCGATAATGTTGCGCTGGATTTCGTTTGAGCCGCCAAAAATAGAGAGCTTGCGGTTGTTGAAGTAGGTGGCAGCAGCGTTGATGGCTTCCGCTGGCAGCCCATCGTGGGCAATTGCATCCTGTGGCATGGCCGCCGCATGGGGACCTAACGCGGAGCGATACAAGGCGTTGATTTTTTGTCGAATCACCGTACCTTTGATTTTTAGCATAGAGGCTTCAGGACCAGGCGCTGCACCGTCATTGGCACTTTGCAGCATACGTAGGTTGGTGATACGCATGGCTTCCAGGTCAGCTTCTAACTCAACCACTTGGGCCATGAACAAAGTGTCTTCACTCAAGTACTGCCCGTTGCGCTTAATCTGTTTGGTGAGCTCCTTGAGCTTGCCCATGTCGCGGGTTGCGAAACCGACACCAGCAATGTTGGTGCGTTCATGGGTGAGCAAGTACTTGGCGATGGTCCAACCTTGGTTTTCTTCGCCAACCAAATTCCCTGCGGGTACGCGAACGTCAGTAAAAAATACCTCGTTGACCTCGTGGCCACCTTCGAGCAGCTTGATCGGCCGCATCTCGATGCCGGGGGTAGCCAAGTCCACCAACACAAAGCTGATGCCGCGTTGGGGCTTACCTTCCGCCAAGGTTCGCACTAAACAAAATATTTTGTCGGCGTGTTGCCCGAGCGTGGTCCAGGTTTTTTGCCCGTTGATGACGTACTCGTCGCCATCGCGCACTGCCCTTGTTTTGAGGCTAGCAAGGTCAGAGCCAGCACCGGGCTCGGAGTAACCTTGGCACCACCAGTCGTCGCCGTTGAGGATGCGCGGCAAGATCTCGGCTTGTTGAGCCTCGCTGCCAAACTTGATGAGTACTGGCCCCAACATGTTGAGCCCAAAAGGCACAATTCTCGGAGCATTTGCGATGGCACATTCTTCTTCAAAGATGTGTCTTTGCACCGCGGTCCAGCCGGTGCCCCCATGCTCCACAGGCCAGGTAACCGCAAGCCAGCCTTTGGCATTTAACAGGGCATGCCACTGCTCCATGTCCGTTTTGGTCAGCTCAAGGTTAGCGGCGCCTTTGGCGGCTAGCTCAGGCGTTAGCGAAGTGTCTAGAAAAGAACGCACTTCATCGCGAAATGCCTGCTCTTCAGTAGTAAAAGAAAGGTCCATACGGGCGGCCTAGATAAATGAACTCTCATTATAGTGCAAAGTTATCGGGCGCGGTTAGAGAACCAACCGATACGCGCATGACATTGGCCAAAACTGTTGTCTGTGGCCATAGAACAGGCCAAGCTAAGCCTTGATGAGAGTTGGGTAGCCCTTCTAAGGGTGGTTCGGCTCGCTTTTTTCGGGGGATCCATGCAGCGCTCAATCACTTGTTTGTTCGTCTCACTCTTTTTGAACCTCACCTTGCTAGCCGCAACGGTGGCGGCCAAAGACATTGACTTCACTCGGTATCTGGGCAATTCAGCCAATGCTCAAGCCCGTTTTTCTGGTACCAATGGGGCCGGGCGGCTCCTGGTTAAGGGCATGACGGCAGATGCTCCGCTGGTCATTGAGCTGAATGGGCGCCAGGTGCTTGGTGCGGATTCGGTGATCGACAATGGCCAAGTTGAGGTGGCGCTTAGCCTAGCGTCGGACAATCGAATAGAGGTCAGATCGGGTGTGGCTGTGCAACCTGGATTAGAAATCCGGGTAAAGCAGGTGGCGCAAGTGCAACTGCATGTAGGCGCCCGGGTTCACTTCAATACCAACGTCAGCAATTTTGGTGAGGCGCGCGAGTTTTATGGCAAGTTAGGTTTTGACACCTTGTCGGGGTTTCCGGATACCAACACTCGTGCTATGGCCAAAGCCATAGGAATCTATGAAGCCACCAGCTATGACGGGTCTCAAGGTGAAGAGGCGGGCGGCTACCTGCTTCACGGCGAGCTAATAGGGGTTAACGGTTACGAAGGTGGGTTGATTGACCTGATCGAATTTACCATCCCTAAAAATGATGCAGCCCCTTTCCAACAACTCAACCGCTTGGGGATGGCGCGGGCGGCAATGCTCACGGCCAATCTTGATGCGGACTACAAAACGCTTAAGGCGGCAGGCGTTAACTTCCTCAGCCCACCAGCGGTGCGTTCAGACGGGACCAAGTTTGTTGTGTTTACCGATCTGGACGGCACCTTCTACGAGCTGATCGAAGCGGCCAATGCTGAGGCAGCTTCAGGGCCAACCCAAATTGTGGGTTTAGGGCAGCTAGTCATCAACGTCAGCGATTTTGACCGTTCTTTAGCTTGGTACCAAATGCTGGGTTACGAATTGGTGTCCAGCTTGCCTGCAACGGACTCGGCGGAGGTAGCTGCGGCCATGGGGTTTGCTGAACCTTATGAGATACGCGGTGGTCTACTAAAACACCCGGAAGACGATTCATTGGTAGAGCTTGTGCAGTGGTTGTCACCTTTTGATCCGCAGCCACCTTATCCGTTGCCAGTAAACCATTTAGGTATTCATCGAACCGCGTTCTATACCAGCGATATTGCAACCGATGTTGCAGCGCTTAAGGCTCAAGGTGTGAGCTTTGTTTCCGAGGTTACCCCTTGCTGCTCTGGGCCTGATTCCCCCGGCAGCATTGTGGCGTTCTTTGATCCGGATGGCACGGTGGTCGAATTGGTTGAGCAGCCGTTTATGATGGAAGGATTGTCTGTGCTTGGTTGGTTTCGAGAGACATTTTTTAACTAAGCTGTTCGGCGGTATACATTGACTACGACTGCTTTACCCGACGGTTATGTGCTGCGCTCGCAAGAGCGGTATTCCTTTGGCTTTGCATTGTTCGGGCAAAATTTGATCTACGGGTTGTTTCTTAACTACCTGATGATTTTCTACACCGATGTTTATGGTATTTCGGCCGCAGCGGTTGCTACGCTGTTTTTGGTGGCTCGCACCTGGGATGCATTGAACGATCCGCTTATGGGTATGTTGGTGGACCGTACTCGCACTCGATGGGGGAAGTTTCGTCCCTATTTACTGTGGACACCTTTGCCTATCGCTTTGGCTACGGTGCTTTGCTTCGTTTCGCCAGATGTGGATGCCAGCACCAAACTTATTTTTGCTTACGCCACCTACATCTTATGGAGCATGGTGTACACGGTAAACGATGTGCCGCTTTGGGCGTTGTCCTCGGCCATGACGCAAAACAGTCAAGAACGTACGGGCTTGATCTCGCTTGCGCGGATTCTGGCGACCATTGGCATTATGGTGCCCGCGGTGTTGGTCATCCCGATGGTGGAGCTTTTCGGCGCAGGTGACGACGAGCGAGGCTACTTTATAACGGCTATTTGCTTCGCGGGTGCAGCGGCCTTGTTGATGTTGCTCGCTTTCTTCAATACCAAAGAACGAGTCATTCCCAACGCCGAGAAGCCCACAATTAAGCAAAGCATCACAGCGCTTACAGCTAACCGACCACTGCAGATGATTGTCTTGATTAGCTTGGTGGGCGTCTTTGCGATGGCGGCGCAATCGCTGTTTGTTTACTTTGCTACCTACAATCTCGGAGATCGCTCGCTGCTGCCGATCCTTATGTTGATTACGGTTGCTGCGATTATTGTTGGAATGTTGCCGGTGCCAGCCTTGGTCAGGCGTTGTGGTAAGAAATGGGCTTTTACTTTGTTGACCCTGTTTAAGGCCATTACTTCTATTGCTTTTTACCTGGTTGGTTACGACTCGCTTGCCGCCGTCTACCTGATGACGTTTTTTAACGGTTTGTTCATTGGCGGCGTTGGTATTGTCACAACCGCCATGTTGGCAGACTCCATTGAGTATATGCAGTGGAAGATTGGTAGCCGATCTGAAGGCATCATCTTTTCGGTGCAAACCTTTATGGCCAAGATCACCACAGCGATTGGTGGCTTTTTAGGCGGCATCTCTTTGGCTATGGTGGGTTACGTACCCAACGTTCCTCAGGCCCCAGAAGCGCTTGAGGGTATATTTTTGCTCATTACCCTAATACCTGGCGTTGGTGGTTTGCTGGTGTTGATCCCGTTGTATTTCTACGAGCTAAACGAGAAGCGCCATCGAGAAATATTAGATGAGCTGGCGCTGCGAGCTGGCTCAGTCGGGTAGGCGATACGCCATCAGGTAATCGCCAGAGGGGAGTGGCGAGGTGAAGTGGCCGCCTGCAGCGATGACCACGTACTGTTTGCCTTGGTGCACGTAGGTCATGGGTACCGCGTTGCCAGTTGCGGGTAACTCGGTGCGCCACAACTCTTTGCCCGATTCCAGATCTAGCGCGCGAAAGTAACCATCAGACGTTGCACCGATAAAGATCAAGCCGCTTGAAGTCACTATGGGGCCGCCCATTTCTAGTCCGCCCTTCACGAACGAAGTGATAGGCCAGGGTGCTAGGTGTTTGAGGGTGCCCAAGGGTTTTTGCCAGAGTATTTCACCGCTGTTGAGGTCTACCGCTGCCAAGGTTGACCAAGGCGGTTTGGCGCAAGGTGCACCAAGTGGTGATAACACCGGTGTCATCACGGCGCAATACGGTGAGCCGCGCTGGGGAAAGGCTAGGGCTTGTGGGCAATCCTCACGCTTGATCAGCTTGATTTCGATAGGGGTGTGTTTGGTGTTTGCCACCATGATTTGGCGATCCAAATCCACCGCCGGGGCGCCCCAATTGTTGCCACCCAGGTTCGATGGATAAAACACGGTGCCGACAAGGCTAGGTGGTGTGTAGATGGGCCCGGTGGTTAGAGCTTCTAATTTTTTGCGGCAGGCGCGTCGGTCCCAAAAGGTGAATCCCCAGGCGTCGTTAGGCGTGATACCCAACTGATGCAGGGCCGCAGGCTTGGTTGGAAAGGGTTGGGTGGGGCTTAAGTACTCGCCTGGTACCGCGCCGGTCTGTGGCACGGCGCGCTCTTCAACGGGGTGCAGTGGCTTGCCGGTTTCTCGGTCTAAAACAAAGGTGAGCCCCATCTTGGTGACTTGCACTACGGCTGGGCGAGTCTTGCCATCAATAGTAACGTCGACAAGGGTGGGTTGCGCCGGCACGTCGTAGTCCCAAATGTCGTGATGCACCGTTTGGTAGTGCCAGACAACTTTGCCGCTGGTTGCATCCAATGCCACCACTGAACTTGAGTAGTAGTCCTGATGCTGCTCGCGATCGCCGCCATAGTAGTCGGGTGATGAGTTACCCGTTGGTACGATCACCAAGCCGCGTTCGGCATCCACCGAGATGGTGGACCAAACGTTGGTGGTCCCGGCTTGGTACTCACCTTGGGCGTTGGTTGCTTGTTTGTCAGGGTGAACCGGGTTCCAGCCCCAGGCATGGGCGCCAGTTTTGATGTTGTACGCACGCACAACCCCAGAGGGTATGTCGGCTCTTATGCTGTCGGTGACGTAAGCACCGGTGACGATGAGGTCGCCGATGATAGCTGGGGCGCTGGTGACGCCATATTCATTGTTGGCGTGCTCATTTAGACCTAGGGTTAAATCGATCTCGCCGTTGGTCCCAAAATCAGCGCAAGGTTCTCCGGTTGCACCGTCCAGAGCAATCAAGCGGGCATCTAGGGTCCCGAGGATAATGCGATGCTGGCAAGCGGCATCTGGCGCGGCTGGATTTGGGTCAACCCAGCTACTCACCCCCCGGCAGTTGGTGAGCGGCTCTTCCGCCATGTTCACCTTGGGATCGAAGCTCCAGCGTTCTTTGCCTGTGGCTGGATCTAGTGCCATCACTCGGTTGAACGGTGTGCAGTAGTACAAGGTGTCTTGCACCATGATTGGGGTGCCCACGTAGGAGGTAGGGCGAGCACCTTGCAGCTCCTCGGAGACGGACTCTCCTAGCGATTGTGTGCCACCCCGGAAGTCTGAGGAGCGGTGGACCCAGGCCTCTTCAAGGTTTTTGACGTTGGCTTTGTTGATCTGGGCAGCGGTGGAGTAGTGGCCCCCACCCGCAGCGCCGCCGTAGGCGGGCCAGTCAACCGCCTCTTGGGCAACCAGCGTTGTCGTGAAGCTCAGCCCCAAAGCCCAAATAATCCAGTGGACGCTTTTGAGCGATAGGTGTTGCAATAGATGCTGCGATAGGTTCTGCGACGTATTCATGAAACCTCCAAGCGGATGCGTTGCCGGTCGAGCCCTAGTGTCTCGCTCTGGGGACAAATAAGGCAATAGCCAGCTGCTTTGAATGGCTAGTGTCTTAGGAGCTTAAGTTGTAACGTATCAAGCTCGATGATCACAACGTTTCTAAGGAAATTTATGTTTTTACCAACCCCTGCATTGCGCGTGGTATTTGCTCTCTGTGCGCTTGTTTTGATCCAAGGTTGTACCAGCACGGTGCGCTCAGCGGGCTCTAGCCCTGCTGGCCCAACTGCCACCAGCAGCGCCGTTGCTAAGTCTGTGGTTAGTTCGGCAGATTCCGCGATAGACGAAGCTGCCATCCAGAAACTTTACGCGGATTGGCGCGTGGCGGTTGAAAGCGGTGATATTCCCGCTTACTTAAAAGCGCTTCATCCCAACGTTCGCCTGTTCCCACCGGGCGCTGCGCCTATTTTGGGTTCAGCCGGGTACGGTGACTTCTTGGTTCCCGTGTTCGCGTCGGCAACCTATCGCATTGAAGTGGCCAAATTGCAAGAAGTACGGGTGATGGGTGACACCGCTATTGCTGAATATGAGTACATTATCAACATTGATCTTAAAGATGCAGATACCGCTATTACCCAGCCAGGTGCATTGACCGCTGCCCGTAATCGCGCACGATATTTTGATGTGTTGCGCAAGCAGGCGGATGGCCGTTGGGGTATCTGGCGGCACTTGTGGCAGGACATGCCATTAGAGGCCAAATAAAATGCAGAGCAATCGTTGTGTAGTGCTTGCGGCGCGGCCAGATGGATCGCCTAAGCCCTCAGACTTTCGAGTGGAGGAGCGCGCCATAGCCCCACTTGGGGATGGGCAAATGTTGTGCAAAAACCATTTTGTCTCATTGGATGCAGGCTTCCGTAATTGGATGGATGAAGGTAGCGGTGATGCGGTCTTACCGGCAATGCCGTTAGATGAGCCGGTGATGGGTCTGACCTTGAGCGAGGTGATAGAAAGCCGTAATACACAATATCAGCCAGGCGCTATGTTGATGGCTCGATTTGCTTGGGAGCAATATACGGTTACTGATGCGGGTGATTTCATTTCACCGTTGGGTGATGTGCGTTATCCGCTGAACTACTACCTTGGGGTGTTAGGGGATACGGGTTTATCCGCCTACTTTGGTCTCATGGACTATGGCCAGGTGGAGCCAGGGCAAACGGTGCTGGTCAGTGCGGCGGCTGGTGCGGTAGGTAGCATCGCTGGACAGATCGCCAAGCATTTGGGTGCACGGACTGTGGGTGTGACTAGCGGTGCGCAGAAGTGCCAGCGTTTGCAGTCAGATTTAGGGTACGCAGCAGCCATAGATAGAACCGCTGGTGATCTCCAAGGCCAGATGGCGCGAGCTTGTCCTGATGGTGTTGATGTCTACTTCGATAACGTAGGTGGCGAGCTGCTAGAGACGGTGCTCAACAACATCAATGATGAAGCTCGAATTCTGCTTTGCGGTTCCGTTGCTACCTATAACCAAACCGAACCCAAACCTGGACCAAGCAATCTGTTTCAGCTCACCACGCATCACGCGCATATGCATGGGTTTATGACCCATCTCCAATTGCCGCGCTACGACGCCGCACGAGCGGAGCTAGCTCAATGGATTGCTGATGGACACTTGGTTGTGCACGAGCATCGCTTGCAGGGTATTGACCAAGTTGGCCAAGCATTTTGCGACTTATTTGCCGGAGTGAATTTCGGTAAAACGATTGTTGAGTTGTAACTATGCTGCCATTGCCACTATCTAAAATACTCTCGCCTGAATTAACTCAGATAGGGCGCTTGCCCGCACGGTCGCCGTTGTTGCCGTACCCGCAGGATAAAAACGCGCGGCTTGGCAGTGGTCGTACACCTTGGCGACTATCGCTGGATGGTGCGTGGCAGTTTAAGTTGGTCGCTAACCCGGAGGCGGCGCCAAACAATTGGGTGAAGCCCAAGGCCGTTAGCAAAGGCTGGCGTGAGATCAAGGTGCCAGGGGTTTGGACGCGACAACAGACTTCGGACCTGCCGCATTATACCAATGTGGTGATGCCGCATAAGCTCAACTACCCGCAATCGCCCCAAGACAATCCTACCGGCTTGTACCGAAAAGCGGTTTCAATTCCTAAAAGCTGGCGTAAGCGCCAAGTGGTTGTGCATCTTGGTGGCTTTGAAAGCGTTGCTTTGGTTTGGTGTAACGGTGCCTTTGTTGGGTTGGGCAAAGACAGCCGTTTGCCCAGCGAGTTTGATCTGTCACCACACTTGGACGCTAGCGGTGACAACCTGTTGGCCGTGATGGTGATTCGTTGGAGCGATGCCACCTGGATTGAAGATCAAGATCAATGGTTCCATGCGGGGCTGCATAGATCCGTTCATCTCGAGGCGCGCGCACCGACCCATATCTACGATCTATCGGTGGTTGCAGACTACGATGCGGATTCGGGTGCTGGACAGCTTAGCTATTCTGCTCAAGTTGAAGGGCCAGCGGCAGGTTGGTCTGTATCGGCTACCCTAGAAACTCATGACGGTGCGTTGGTTACCGAGTTGGACCCTGCGGCTGTGTCTCAGTTTAATCTTGACGGCAGTTCGGTTGAGCAGGTGATTCAGAGCTATCGGTTTTCTGGACCTAATGCGGTGGGTGGTACCAAGGTTGCTAAGGTGAAGCCTTGGTCTGCGGAAACGCCCAATTTGTATCGGCTGTTGGTGCGCTTGGTTGATCCCATTGGCCGGGTGGCAGAAGTTCACAGCAGCCGAATTGGGTTTAAGCGGGTAGAGGTAAAAAATCGCCGCTTGCTAGTTAACGGTCAGCCGATCGTGATCTTGGGTGTGAATCGCCATGACCACGACCCGGACAACGGCAAAACACCCAGTCGCGAGGCCATGCGTTCTGAGCTTGTGCTCATGAAACAGCACAACATCAACGCGGTGCGTTGCTCGCATTACCCAAATGATCACCAGTTGCTTGAGCTATGCGATGAGCTTGGGTTGTATGTGTTAGATGAAGCGAACGTTGAAAGCCATGGCCGTTTTCGGTCGGTGTCCAGCGATGCTCGATATCAGCTGCCCATCTTTGAGCGTGTGATGCGCATGGTGTTGCGTGATAAAAACTTTGCCTGTGTGATCGGCTGGTCATTGGGCAACGAGGCTGGACACGGTCCGGCGCATGATGCGGCTGCAGCCTGGATACGCCATCAAGACCCAACCCGCTACGTGCACTACGAGTGCCCCAGTTTTGGACGCTTCTTCACCGGTAATTTAGGGGATGCGCCCGAAGCAGAAGGCCGCAAGCGCCATCTAGCCAAATTGTGTCAGCCGCCTTCGGCTATCCAGCGAGCCACCACCGATGTGGTTTGCCCAATGTATCCGGAGATATGGCAGATTCAGGCCTGGGCAGAATGGGCAGAAAAAACCAAGCTGGATGACCGCCCGTTGATCATGTGTGAGTTCTCTCATGCGATGGGTAACTCCAATGGTTCGTTAGTGGACTATGTCGATACCTTTTTTGACTATCCCGCCTTAGGCGGCGGTTTTGTGTGGGACTGGCGTGATCAAGGGCTGCGTGAGGTCGATGCCAGCGGTCAAGAGTTCTGGGCTCACGGTAGTCACTATGGACAGAGGGTTCACGATGCCGCGTTCTGCTGCAACGGCTTGGTGGGCACGGATTTAGCCCCGCATCCGGCGTTGCGTGAATATCAGTGGGCTTGCCGTCCCGTTGTGTTCGAGCAGGTAAACGGCCGCACGTTGAAGGCAAAGAACCGTCGTCACTTCCAAGGGGTAGACGATCTAAAATTTATGTGGACCTTGCAAAAGGATGGGGCTGCCGTTGAGTCAGGTAAGCTTAGCTTGACGCTTGCCGCGGGCGATCAGCAAAGCGTGAAGCTACCTTATAAAACCAAGCTGGATAATCAGCACGAATGGCATCTGTTGGTTGAGGGACGCCTGCGCAAACCCGCAAGTTGGGCGCCAGCAAATCATCGCGTCACCCACGAGCAATTTGCTCTGCGGTTGCCCAAGTCTGAGCTTGCGCCGATGAGCTTGCCAGCGCACCGACGGGGGACCAAAGCCTCTGGCCACAGCACGGTTGAGTTGGGATCCATTTTAATGGAAATTAATGATGCTGGTGTTGATACGGTTAGCGTTGACGGTCGAGCCATCATCGAGAACGGCGTGACCGCTAGCTTGTGGCGTGCACCTACCGATAACGACGGCGGTTCAGACGCGGGTCGATCTGGAGATTTGAGCAAAGCAACCGACTGGCTAGCGCTGGGGCTGGATCGTTTGCAGCCAACGGATGCGCGAACCACCCTGATTCAACAACCTGGCCAAGTGTTGGTGCGTTGTGATCGTCAGGTGATGAGCCCCACGGGTTTAAGTGCAACACACCGAAGTTTGTGGCTATTGGATGAGCAGGGCGCGCGTATCGATGAATCCCTTGTGTTGCCAAGAACTTGGGTAGATGTGCCGAGAGTTGGCGTGCGGTTTAGCGTTCCGGCAGCATCGGCGCTAGAACGACTGCAATGGTTTGGCTTGGGTCCTGATGAGTCCTATCCCGACCGCCAAAGCGCGCAGTTGGTCGGTAACTGGCAGCAAAGTGTAGCCGATCAATTCCATCACTACATCACTCCGCAAGAACATGGGGCACACAGCGCAACGCGCTGGTTTGCACTGCTGGATGAGCAAGGGCGAGGGGCGCAGTTTGAGTTTCCGCAAAGCCTTAGCTTTGCAGCACGACATACCTTTGACGAAGATCTGACGACAGCGCTAACCACGCCAGAGCTAATCCACCGCAACAACACCGAGGTGCATATCGATGTTGCCATGCGCGGTTTAGGGACCGATGCGTGTGGGCCGGATGCGCTGCCCCAGTTTCGCATTGCCGCGGGTACTCATCGATTTACCTGGTTACTGCGAGCCATGAACTAGTGCTCAACGAACTTATTGATGATGCTAAAGCATTGCACCTGAAGCAGTTTGGCGTGGCGGCAACTTGGGTTGCGAGCGCGCCAGGGCGTGTCAACCTCATTGGGGATCACACGGACTATACCGGCGGGTTTGCCATGCCGTTTGCCATTGACCGCTATACCTTGGTCACCGCCTCGCTGGGCGATAGCAAAGTGCACCAGGTTTATAGCGAGTTTGCGGGCGAGCAAGTGGACTTGGTGGCCGGCCCGCCTAGAGAGTTGACCGGTGGAGCGGCGTGGCACGACTATGTGGTTGGGGTTATCACCCTAATGTCGGGTATCGGCTTCGAGGTTCCCCCTTTACGTATCAGCATTTACAGCAACTTGCCGGTTGGCAGTGGGTTGTCGAGCAGTGCATCCTTAGAGCTTGCGGTGGCTAGCTTGATTGAAGGCGTGTGCGGCAAGACCATCGATGCCACGCAAAAAATGTTGTTGTGCCAACAGGTGGAGCATGAGTATGCCTTGGTTCCCTGCGGCTTGATGGATCAGTTTGCCGTCTGTGCCGGGCAGCAAGATCATCTGTTGCAGCTGGATTGCTTGGCGCAAACGGCTGAGATGGTTGCCATTGTTGGTGAGGATGTTCGTTTTTTGATCATCGATAGCCAGGTAAGACACCAGCACAGCGGTGGCGGGTACACGCAGCGGCGAGATGAATGTTTCGCAGCCCAGGAGATATTAGGCAGCAGCCTACGCGATGCAACGGAGCAATCGGTTGCGCTGTTAGAAGACAAGACCCTGCGAGAACGAGCTCGGCACGTGGTGTCGGAAAACGCGCGCGTAGCAACCCTAGCAGGAGCCATGCGATCGGCGAACTACTCACTTGCCGGTGAAGCGATGAACTTGTCGCATCAAAGCTTGCGTGACGATTTTGCGGTTAGTTGTACCCAGGTTGATCAATTGGTCGCGATTGCCCAGCAGCAGCCGGGTGTCTATGGCGCTCGTATGACGGGCGGCGGGTTCGGCGGCAGTGTGGTTGCTATGGTAAAACCCGCAGAGGTTGATGCGATCTCACAGGCAATAACCGCCGCTTATGAACAAGCTACCGGGCTCTCTACTCAGCCGCTTTTAGTGGTTGCCGTAACCGGTGCGCAGTTGCACAGCAACTAATCAAAACTAGCGATGAAAAAAACAGCATGAACAAATCTCAAGAGGTGCCACATCGACGGTACAACCCACTAGATGGCTCCTGGGTGTTGGTGTCTCCACATCGCACCCAAAGACCTTGGCAAGGTGAAGAAACGCCTTTAGTCGATCAGCGATCTCACTATGTAGCCGATTGTTATCTCTGCCCGGGTAACCGGCGCGCGGGTGGTCATCAAACACCGGCTTACGACGGGGTTTATGTTTTTGACAATGACTTTGCCGCGCTGTTGCCCCCTTCAGCGGATGACAGCCAAGACATCGCCCAGCCCTCTGCATTGTTTCAGGCGCAATCGGCTTCAGGCTGCTGCCGGGTTATCTGCTACAGCCCACAACACAACTTGTCTCTTGGTCATTTAGCCCCAGATGCCTTGTTGGCCGTGATACGGGCTTGGCAAGATCAATACCAAAGCTTGATTCAAGAGTTTTCGTGGGTGCAGATATTTGAGAATCGCGGTGCTGCCATGGGGGCTTCAAACCCGCACCCCCATGGTCAGGTTTGGGCGGTGAATCATCTGCCAACCATTGCTGCTCAAGAGTTACATCAACAGGCTGAGTATCACCGAGATCACGGTGAGTTGCTGTTGTTGGATTATGCTCAGCAAGAAATGGTAAGTGGCGAGCGAGTGGTTTACCAAAACGACGAATGGTTGGTTGTTGTGCCTTACTGGGCAAGCTGGCCGTTCGAGACGTTGCTGATACCGCTACGACCAACGCCGAGTTTGTCTGAGTTAACCGATGCACAGCAACAGCGGTTGGCTGAAGCCTTAGGTTGTTTGCAACAAGGTTACGATGCGGTCTTTGACTGCGAGTTTCCCTACAGTTTTGGTTGGCACAATGCACCTTCGGCAGCCGCTGACGGACAGAGCCCGGCTAAAGTTTGGCAGCTGCACGCGCACTTTTATCCGCCACTATTGCGTTCAGCCACAGTAAAGAAGTTTATGGTGGGTTATGAAATGTTAGCTGAACCGCAACGTGATCTCACGCCGGAACATGCAGCACAGCAACTACGTG
>CALHVX010000003.1 GCA_938036875.1 uncultured Pseudomonadales bacterium | reverse complement strand
AGCTGCGAACGAATTCAGGTAAACAACTGGGTTAGGCTTGTCGTAACGCAAAGGCTCACTTCAAAACAGCTGAGCACCATTGACACAATTCATCATTGGGCGGCCGCTCCAATCACCAACGGTTGGCAATATGAAGTTGCTTTGCATGAACTGGAAGCGCTCGTAGACCTACTTGCTGGGGATGACCTAGTGAGCTACACCGATACACTGGGCTGTCGTCGCCTACTGAGCCGAAACGGTGGGTGTCCTAGTTGGTTAATGTTCGCTAGCAAAGAACGGCAAACGCTTCCCTCGCTTGAGCATATCGCTCGCCAGTTCACATCACCCAACGCAGATTGGCAACGACTATCCGGATTGCCGCTAGCCGATCAAGATACCTCAACCATGATCTGCTCTTGCTTTGAAGTCCGTGAAGCAGCCATTCGCACACAAATTCTATCCGGCAACATAACCACTAACGGCTTAGGTAAAACCTTAGGTTGCGGCACCAACTGTGGGTCATGTGTACCAGAACTCAACCATCTAATTTTGGCAGCCAAGCCCCATGAAATCCAGCAGGAACCCGACAAGGTAAAGAAATAGTGGCTTGCACCTCACCGTCAATGTCTTGCGCGTTTAAAATCACCAAATCAGTGGTATCTGTTGCTTGCCGATACACACAGACCAAGATCCAACCGTCGTCCTCCGCATTGGCATTCGGTCGTGGCACAAAAACCGGCTCACTGTTTTGATCACCAGCAGACACTTGGTAGTACACAGAGGTTTGCCGCTGCAAATCGTAACGAACGACACCGCGCATCTCTTCATTGGTCGGTTGCTCAACTGCATAAGCAAACCGATAGGCTTGCCCGGTGTAAGCTTCGTTAATACGCGGTAACTCGATCTTCAGATCATCGAGTTCAAACTCGGCAACCAAACCCGATTTCGGATCCAGGACAATGCGGCGCAAGCTTGCCAGTGGGTTTGGCTCAAAGCCATCCGAGTTAAGCTTTAAGAACCAAGGGTAATGCGCCACATCTAGCACCACCGATCCATCTGCTGCATCGTAAGCGTTCACCACGTGCTGAACAAAACAGGGGTCGATTTCGAACCAACTCGGTTCACCACCCTGCCGAGGAATCAGCGCGATACGAGAGGTCCGCTCTTGCTGCCAGCAAATGGGAATGCGGTAGCCTTTTTCAAACAAACTAAAATCGTAACCAACGTTTAGATCCATCAACAAGCTAAAACGTTTGGTTATTGCCATGTCATGCATCATGGCTGGTGCGGGCACTTCAACTAGCTGATCCACCACCGTTGCACCGCTGGCATCACAAGAAAAATAGCGCAAGAATGGCTCCGCCCAACTCGAGCAGAAGCTGAGCAACTCGCCGGTTTGGGCGTCTATCTTGGGATGAGCCGTCATCCCAGCACCGATCCCTGGATGCGCTTTGCTCTGGCTTAGCGTGTCGAGTTGCGCATTTATTGCTAAGGGGATTCCACCTTCGGCCAATGCCAGCACTTCACCCGCATGAGAAATAACATTCACGTTGGGGTTTGTTTCCAACAAGCGATCTTGTTGCACGATCTGGTTGTACTCACCCCAAGCCCGTGTCTGAATCCAACGATTTCGATAGCTTAGCGCCGCTCCCTCACGAAGCGTAATGGCATGCAACATCGCCGCCTCGGGCCACCAAGCCAACATATCTTCACCAGCAAAGCGGCCGCTCAACGGATTGGGACCATTGCGGACCAAAGTGCCATTGAGCTCTGTAGGAATGCTGCCAGTCACATTGAGCTCAAACAGCTCCAGCTCTTTGCTTACTGGGGCCAAGGCACCGGAGTTTAGATCTGGCATGCTCATCGACCACCCCTCCCGCTACCAGCGAGCAACAGCAAGTTATCCCGAAACTGCTCCAGCGCGGCACTAGGCAAATCCGACACAGGCAAGTTGGCTACTTGATCCGCCACTACTGCCCGCGCATTGGTGATGCGCTCAACACCCGCTGAGGTGAGGGTTGCCAAGCTGCGTCGCGCATCCCGTTCACTTTTGGTCGAGCGAATAAAACCCAACTTCTCCAAGGGTTTAAAGGCACGAGTCACCGCAGAAGGGGTAAGCCCTACTTGCCGCGCCACCTCCACCCGAGTGGCAGTAGCCTCATGCGCTTCACTCAAAGCCTGCAACAGACGGTACTCGCTAAAGCTAATACCACAGATATTGGATAGCTGAGAATCTAGGCCGCGCTCCACCAAAGCGGCAGACTCCAGCAGAGCCATGACCGTTAGCTGGTGATCTTGCTTTGCGATTGCATCGCTCGGAGCCGCTTGTGGGGCGCCCTCTAGGGCGGGTTTTGGATTTTTTGACTTACTCATAACGAAATAATACGTGATTACTCACGCATTACGCAATATTTTTATCGTCGCTATCCAACAAGCATTTCTAGGTCAACAGATCGGCTGCAATGGTCCCATTGCCTCCATATCTACCCCGCACTCAACGGCTTCCGAGGGCAATAACCAAGGCGTGAAATTACTCTAGCTTGTAACCAACGCCATAGATCGAGTGAATGTAGTCGTCATCTTTTTGCGTTTGATGCAACTTCTTACGCAAGTTTTTGACATGGGTATCGATGGTTCGATCGCTGACAACCCGATGCGTTTCATAGCTTATGTCCATAAGCTGCTGCCGAGAGTAAACACGGCCCGGATGCTCAAGCAACGCCGCCAGCATACGAAACTCAACCCGGGTCAATTCAACGGGCTGCTCATCCAAAACACAGGTGAATCGCTCAAGATCCAGCGCTAGCTTTCGATAGGCGATTTGCGAGGCCGGCATGACCTGCCGAGGTTCACCAACACGCCTGAGAATTGCTCGTACTCGAGCAATCACCTCTTTAGGTAAAAACGGTTTACACACGTAATCGTCCGCGCCCAACTCCAAGCCAAGCAAGCGGTCAACGTCGTCAATGCGCGCGGTTACCATAATGATCGGCACATCAGAAAACGCGCGCACTTCTCGGCAGATAGATAACCCATCTTTACCCGGTAACATGAGATCTAAAATGACAATCAGCGGCGGCTCTTTTCGTATCTTGGCCACCGCATGAGTACCGGTGTGTAAAATCGATGACCTGTACTCAGCCATTTCTAGGTAGTCTGCCAATACTGCAGCGATAGTTGGGTCATCTTCTACAATTAGGACGTAAGGTTCGGTCACCACTAAGACCTCAGCAGAGGAAAATCAACACGGATACACAAGCCACCAGCCGCCGCCGGAGAGGCCTCAATATTCGCTTGGTGCGCAAGTGCAATATTTTTACAGATGGCCAAACCTAAACCGGCACCACCGCGATTGCGGTCCCGAGCACTGTCGCGACGATACAAAGGTTCAAACAGACGCGCGCATTCTGCCTCGGTAACACCCGGTGGTGTATCCGCCACTTCTAGAATAACCCGGCCATCTTGGCGCTCTATGCTCAGCTGTATAGACCCAGGGATATCGGTGTAAGCCACCGCATTGGTTAGCAAGTTGTTGACCAGTTGATCAATGCGTAGCGGGTCCGCATTGATGTAAAGCGCACCTGGCTGCACCAGATTTATTTCCAAACCTACCGCGGAAGCACGCACCTGATCGACAACACTTGAAACCTGTGCCACCAACTCAACGGGCTCGTAGTTGTAGCGCAAACCGCCCACATCTGACAACGACAGTTCATACAGGTCTTCCACCAAACGTCTTAGACGGACGGTTTGGGCATCCAACGACGCAAGCCGGTCTGGACCAAAAGTACGAACCCCATCTTTTAACGCCTCAATCTCGGCGGTGAGCGCAGCAATGGGCGTGCGCAGTTCATGGGAAATATCCGCCAGCCACCGGCGCCTCGCGGTTTGCGCCTCACCGAGGGTAATGGAGAGCCGATGAAGATCATTCATCAAGCGGCCTAACTCATCAGTTCGCGATGTCGCTAAACCAGTTTCGTAGTTGCCGTTCGATAACTCAGTTATCCCGTCTGTCATACGGCGAATCGGACGCTGCATACTTGATGAGAGCAGGTAAGCGACCAAGGCCGCCACCAACAAGCTAGCCGCACCGATCATCCATTTGGTTGTCCGTTGCTGCTGAACAAACAGGCTTTCTTCAGCGCTGCGATACTGCTGTCTTGGCAGGCTTCGCAACTCGCCAACGGTCACACCCTCAACCACCAGCGGAATAACCACGTTTTGCGAGTCTTCGTCTAAGTTAGGCGCACCTGCAATGTAGCGGCCGTCCAGATCGTACAGGCCTGTAGGCGGATTGAGCTGCTTACCCTTCCCACCACCACCTCCAGGGCGCTGTCTTTTTGGTGGCCCGGCGCGCGGAGCGGGACCGCCCTGATGTATGGCTCCATCTCTAGGTTTAGGCCGGTCGCCCGACTCACCTCGCGGTCGCATACCCTTTCGCGGTGGCGCGCTGCCTGGACGCATCGCACCGTCTATAGGCATCGTTAACCTAGGGGGTAATCGAGGTCCTGAACGCGATAGGGGCCCATGATCAGACACGACACCTTGCCCTGGCCTGCGGGGTGACAACAATCGATTCAGCAGCCGTCCATCAACTGGCTCCCAACGACCACCAGCGCGCGCAAACTCCTCCAGCAGATCATCACCCAACCGGGTTAGGCGCTGCTGCTCTTGCGCCTCCATAAACGCCACAAACCCAGATTCAAAGTTCCAGTTCGCAAGCCCTAAGGTCATTAGCAAAACAATGAGCGTTAACGCGAGAAACGCGACGTATTGTCGTTGGGCGATTGTTAGCTTCATCCCAAAAACTATAGCGGATGTCAGACAAAAATGATGCGCTCCGCGGCCGAATGCATGAAAAATTCACGCTTTACACACAGTCTAATCGCCCTAGTTTTGCGCAGCACAATGGGTGACTGGCTAACCACTAACCCGGTAATGGCGATCAACCTAGCGCCCGGCTGTAACGGCAACAATCCATCATTCCCTCACATTTGTTTGCTATCTAGTACACCAGAAAGTTTGGTGGCGAACGCAGAGCATGAAGCGAGTTCGCCAACAAGCTTAGTTTCGTTGAACTGACTTGCAGTGGTCGCGCCAAGATGCCCGATAGACGTTTACATATAGTGGGATGCCCTCGCAGCGGCACAACCCTAATGACGGAACTGCTGCGCTACGCCTACGACTTCGCAGGAGCAGCCCCCCACGAGCAGTCACTCTTCGCGCAGGTAGACGCACAACAGTTTCCCTTTCTCTCAAAAAAACCTTCCGATACCACTCGTATCGATCCTGCTTTTGTGGGTGACCCAAACCTATATGTCGTTGCTATGGTGAGAGATCCAAGGTCGGTGGTTTCGAGCATACATAGGTCTCGCCCCGGACAATATTTTGTTGATTTTTCGCGTTGGCGAAAGCACGCGGCGGCAATCCAGAAGCAGCGCTACCACCAACGCTATCTAATGGTGCGCTATGAAGATTTGCTAACCAAGCCCGCTTACGTGCAACAGGGCATAGAACAGTTAGCGCCCTGGCTACAAAGAACTGGCAACTTTGAACAATTTCCCGACGGCATTGAACGGCTCAATCCTATGGCCACCGACGCCTTGAACGGCGCACGGCCCCTTGATGTCACGCGATTGAACAGCTGGCGTGAACACTTGCCCCGTGTTCGAGCTGAACTGGATGCTAACCCCGACATGGCCACCTTCCTTGAACACTTCGGCTATGAACAAGATTCAAGCTGGGCTCAGGCATTGGACGGGGTTATCGGCGCCGGCACCACGGCTAAAAAAATCAACGACGCTTGGTGGCGCAGGCTCGAAGGTGAGATTCGCTATTGGCGCCGCAACCGACGCTACCTAGAGAACCGTCGATTAGACGCTACTTCCATGGCATCCAAAACGGTCTAGCGCAGAAAGCACCTATTTTCCGTTGGATAACACCCCTTGTTTTGCGCCGAAGCGTTCTTCGCGCTTACACTGGCGCTGTAATTTTGGTAAGGAAGAGCCTTGCGAGGAATCACTTTTACCGCCGCTGCGGCTGTGACGCTAGTACTCGGCTGGGTGGTCGTTGGCCCCCTGTTCGAAGATCAAACCGTGGACAACAGCTTTAAGCTAACCAAGGCGGATGGCAGCCTCAACATGACCGCAATCATGGCTCTGCCCCAGGCAAATCGAACCTTGATGCGACCGAGAATAATGCGGGCTGCAGCTAAGATTGAATCACCGATTAGCGAGCTAATGCCAGACAACCCTACCCTCATTGCGTCAGGCCAATTCATGGACGCGGACGCACGCCATAAAGGTAGCGGTGAGGCCAATCTTTACAGTCTGAGCACTGGCCAGCATGTACTGCGTCTAGAGAACTTCCGCACCACTAATGGGCCCGCGCTGGTGGTTTACCTCAGCGAGCATGCAAACCCAATCCGCACAGCTGATGTGGGAGAAGCTAAGTTTCTAAGCCTGGGCAAGCTAAAGGGTAATGTGGGTAATCAGAACTACCCTATTCCCAGTGGGACAGATGTCGCGCAATATCAATCCGTCGTTATCTGGTGTGAGCTCTTTGGCATCCTGTTTTCGCCAGCGACCCTGACTCAAACGACTAGATAGCTAAACCCAGACTTTCTTAACCCAAACTTTCTTAACCCAAACTAGGCCTTTAAGGGTTTGGAAAACTGGCCTGACCAGTTTACCATAGGAAACTATATCTAAGCATTAGCTAGGCAACATCTATGCAAGAGACATGGCGCTGGTTCGGCCCTGACGATAGTGTGAGTTTGGAGCAAATCAAACAAGCAGGAGCTACAGGTGTGGTTACTGCGTTGGACCATATTCCCACCGGCGAAGCTTGGCCCATAGCCGATATCCAGGAACGGCAAGCACTATTGGCCGCCCATGGCCTGTCTTGGGCTGTGGTTGAGAGCGTGCCGGTCCACAACGATATCAAAACTCGAACGGGCAACTACGTCCAATATATTCAAAACTACCAAACGAGCCTGAGCAATCTCGGCAAGGCGGGCGTGCAACGGGTGTGCTACAACTTCATGCCCGTTGTGGATTGGACCAGAACCAATCTCAACTATGAGCTACCTAACAAAGCACAAGCTTTGCGGTTCGAGATGACCGACTTTGTGGCCTACGATGTACACGCTCTCGCCAGACCCGGCGCAGCCCAAGACTACTCAGAAGAACTGCTTGCCAAAGCATCACAACGTTATGCTGCTATGAGCGAAGCAGAACGCACGCTGTTAGAAACCAATATTATTGCGGGGCTACCGGGCGGCGAAGGGTCGTACGACCGCAAAGGCATAAGCCAAGCCATCAACGAGTTTCGTGAACTGGGCACCGAAGGGTTTCGCGCCAACCTGTTTGCATTTCTTGCTGACATCATTCCCACAGCTGAACAAGCCGAAGTGGTGATGTGCATCCATCCAGACGACCCGCCCTTTTCGCTCTTTGGTTTACCAAGGGTGGTGTCAACGGCAGAAGATGCGAGAGCCTTACTTGCCGCAGAACCCAGCTCGGCCAACGGCCTTACCATGTGCGCAGGGTCTTATGGCGCTCGTTCAGACAATGACCTAGTTGCGATGGTTAAAGAGTTTGCCGCGGACATACACTTTGTTCACTTGCGCAACATACATCGAGAAGCGGACGGTTCCTTCTATGAATCAGATCACCTCGATGGCGACAACGACATTGTAGGTTTAGTGAATGCCTTGCTAGACGAAGAAGCCACTCGCCAAGCCTCCTCTGGCGGCGCTACTGCATTAGCCACCATCCCCATGCGACCGGACCATGGCCACACTATGGGTTCGGAGATAGGCAAAGCTGAAGTTCGGCCAGGTTACTCTTATGCCGGGCGAATGAAAGGCTTAGCCGAGCTACGAGGCGTTATGCACACGTTGCAAACCCTGCGCCAAACTCAACGCTGATTGATCCTATGCCGCCATTCTTACATCCCGATCGACTGCTGCCACCAGAACCAAAAGTTCGCGACATAGCCCGCGAGCTCTATGCGAGCGTTAAGTCTCTACCCATCATCAGTCCACACGGACATACAGACGCCGCCTGGTTTGCTAACAACGACGCCTTTCCAAACCCCGCCGAGCTGCTGATTACGCCAGATCATTATGTCTTTCGGATGTTATACAGCCAGGGGATCAAACTTGAGCAGCTAGGAATCAATCCGAGCAACACAGCGCCACAGAGACCACCTTCACCGCAAGCCGTTTGGCAGTTGTTTGCAGATCACTACTATCTCTTTCAGGGCACCCCCACCCGTATATGGCTCGATCATGTCTTTAGCGAAATTTTTGATCTCACCGAACCGCTAAATGGGAATACAGCTGAACACTACTACAGCAGCATACAAGCAAAGCTTGAGCTACCCGAGTTTCGTCCTAGGGCACTGTATGAGCAATTTAAGATTGAACTGCTGGCAACAACCGAATCCCCGTTAGATAGCTTGGCGCATCATGCCAGCTTACAAGCCAGCAGCTGGGGTGGCCGAGTCATCACCACCTTCCGACCGGACCCGGTGGTAGACCCAGAATTCGAAGGCTTCCACGAGAACCTCAAACAATTGGGGACTTTAACTGCAGAAGATACAACCAGTTATGTCGGCTACCTAAAAGCTTTACGCAATCGACGCGCCTTCTTTAAAGAGCACGGTGCTACCGCCACGGACCACGGTCACCCAACGGCCCGCACCGCAGACCTTTCTAAACGCGAGGCGGAACAACTGTTCACGCGTGTTTGCAGTGCGGATTGCACAGCTCAAGAAGCTGAAATGTTTCGCGCCCAAATGTTGACAGAAATGGCGAGCATGAGCTTGGAGGATGGCATGGTCATGCAACTCCACCCGGGGTCCTTTCGCAACCACAATCAGCATTTGTTCACCCAGTTCGGGCGCGATAGCGGCGCAGACATTCCCACCGAAACCAACTACGTTCGCGCTCTCAAACCGCTCCTTGATCGTTTTGGCAACGAAGCGAATCTCAGCCTGATTGTATTTACGTTAGACGAAACCGCCTACAGCCGCGAGCTTGCCCCGCTGGCCGGCCACTACCCTTGCTTAAAACTGGGTCCCGCTTGGTGGTTTCACGACTCCCCAGAAGGGATGCGTCGCTTTCGACAACAAACCGGTGAGACCGCCGGGTTCTACAACACGGTTGGTTTCAACGACGATACTCGAGCCTTTCTTTCTATACCTGCCCGCCACGATATGGCACGCCGTATCGACTGTGGATACTTGGCTGGATTGGTTGCCGAACATCGCATCCAGGACAGCGAAGCTTATGACATTGCCAAAGCACTCGCGTACGACCTCGCCAAACAAGCCTATCGGCTTTAGCGATGAGCATCCAACTAAGCCAACAAAGCTTGGCAACCATAAAGTCAGTACAAAAGCCTGGATACAATCGCGAAGACATCACCACTGGCATCGTACACATTGGTATTGGCGGCTTTCATCGCGCACATCAAGCGGTCTACACCGATGACCTACTTGCCAGCGGCGCACATCATTGGGGAATCACCGCCATCAGCTTGCGCAGTGACTCAGTTTACCGATCCCTGGCTCCCCAAGACTTCTTGTACACGGTAAGAACACAAGCTAAAGATGGCGGCACCAAGCGGTTAATAGGCAGCATCTGTGAAGTCATCGCATTACCGCAACCTGGGGCGTACGAAAAGATCACTGCCACAATTGCAGACCCAAGAACTCAAGTGGTTACCCTCACTGTCACCGAGAAAGGCTACTGCCATACAGTTAATGGTGAGCTTGATAGAGCAAACCCAAGCATCGTCCACGACCTGAAAAACCCCGAGCATCCGCAAAGCACACCCGGACTGCTAGCACTTGGGCTTAAACGGCGTATGGATACAAACGCTGGCCCCATTACATTGTTGAGCTGCGACAACTTATCGAGCAACGGTGAAGTACTGCACAAGGTGGTTACCACCATGATGGCGCTAACATACCCGACCGCTGCTGGATGGCTAGCAGAAAACGCCAGCTTCCCATCAAGCATGGTTGATCGAATCGTGCCACAGACTAAAACCAGCGATATCCAACAACTCGAGCGAGAAGCAGGCTATCTAGATTCCGGCCTAGTCGTTTGCGAGCCCTTTTCACAATGGGTTATCGAAGATGATTTCGCCGGCCTAAGACCGGCTTGGGATATTGGTGGCGCTGAATTTGTTGCTAAGGTTGCGCCTTACGAGCAGACAAAACTGAGGTTCCTAAACGCGACCCACTCTGCGCTGGCCTATCTTGGTTTGTTGGCGGGATACACCTATATCCACGAGGTCATGGCCGATCCAACGCTTGCAAAGTTCGCACGCCACCTAATGGATATCGAGATAGAACCCGTGGTTGCTTGCCCCAATGAGATTGATCTAACGGAGTATAAAAAGAGCGTCCTAGCGAGATTTTCGAATGCAGAGGTTCCATATCGAACATCTCAAGTGGCCTCAGATGGGTCTCAAAAATTGCCGCAGCGTATATTTCCAACGATCCAAGCCCAGCTGGGCCTTGGCGTTGCAACGCCAGGCTTATACCTGGTTGTGGCTGGATGGCTGGAGAGCCTCTTTAGTAGCCAAGAACTTGAGAGCGCGTCAGATATTTCAGATCCGCTGGCCCAGCCGCTGATCGAGCTAGCTACCCAATACCCTGAACCTGAAGACCTTGTGCAGGCAATAGCATTGCAAACAGACTGTTTTGGCAGACTCAGCCAAAGCAAGCTATTTTTGGACAAGGTCACCAGCTGCGTCAGCCACCTCAGAAAGTCTGGCAGCTTAGCGACTGTCACGAAACTACTTAGACTTTAGAAGCGTCACCTTCGCCAAAGTGTTTTGCAGCTGCAGCCGTTGCTGCTTCTAAGTGCTCACTCATGGCTCGATGAGCCGCTTCGGGATCACGCGCTTGCAAGGCCGCGACAATGGCGCCGTGCTCGTTCAACACGGGGTACACCCCTTCGCCGATAATCAATCGGTGAAAGCCTTTGCTGAGCCCAGACTGGGCGCGCAACTCCCATAACCAATCGATGGTACTAGCAAGTGCAGCATTTTCCGTCGCCAGCGCAATAGCATAGTGAAAGCGACGATCGACACTTTCTACATCCGGCGTTTGATCGGTTATCTCCATCTGAGCATAAATAGCCTGAATCTCGGTCAGTTGCGCATCGGTCATGCGCTGCGCTGCTAAGGCACAGGCCTGAGGCTCAAGCAATAACCGCATCTCAAGTATTTCAAAAGGCCCAATACCTTCATCGGCTAAGATAACCCTCTTACCGGGTTGCGAGACATAGATTCCTGAGCCAGTACGCACATCAATAACACCAGAAACCTCTAGCGCAATCATCGCTTCACGTATCGTCGGGCGACTCACTTTTAGCATATCGGCCAGATCGCGTTCCGAGGGCAGTTTTTGACCCGGCTGAACCTCACCACTGGCCACTAGATTTTCGATGCGCCGCGCCACCTTGACATACAAGCGTTCGGTACTTTCAATGGGTTCAAACTTGACCCCACTACTCATGTTTGCGCCCGTGCTGCATCAGCAAAAGCTTGGGCTTGCATACTGATTTCTGCAGCCTTAAAGATATGAGCCTGAGTCATCGCATTCTCCGTCCGGTTAAGAACGTCCAGGATTAGCTCACCAAAAAACGGGTAGCCCACCCGATCCTGACAATCAATTTCTTCAACACCTGTTTGATTGGTAAGGAACACCAATGCCGCTGGCGCCTGTCGACCAATATCTAAGTACTTACGCACTTCAAGTGTGCCTTTCGTGCCGAGAATAAAGGTGCGGCCGTCGCCCCAGACCGGCAGACCATCAGGAGTGTACCAATCAATACGCGAATAGAACGAACTGCCAGGTTTAGCCGCTGACCCACTTGCCCCAATGCCAGTAAGAGAGAACTCGCCGAAATCCTCAAGCTCCGGGGTTTCAGGGTGGCCCTGATTGCGAACAGACGCAAAATTGACCTGTGCATCGGTGCAACTCGCATAGGTTAAAAATTGTTCCACTTGATGTGAACCAATGTCGGTAATGATGCCACCGTAGTGGTCTTTCTCAAAAAACCAATCGGGACGAGTGCCAGCGGACAATCGATGCGGGCCCAGGTTTAACACCTGGATAACCTCGCCAACCGCCCCTTGAGCAATCAGTTCACCTGCATGCCAAGCCGCTTCGTTGTGAACGCGCTCAGCAAAGTATACAAAATACCGTTGGCCCGTCTTGTCTACCAAACGCCGTGTATGTTCGAGCTGGGTTAAGGTTGTGAAGGGTGATTTGTCCGTGAAGTAGTCTTTTCCTGCTTGCATGACTTGGCCACCAATGGCCGCACGCCAATCAGGCACGGCAGCCGCAGCAATTAGGTGCAACTTATCGTCTTCTAGAAGCGCATCAAAACTCGGCGCTTTCTTTGCTTGAGGAAACACTTTGCAAAAGGCTTCTACTTTCTTTGGGTCCGGGTCATAGACCGAGGTGAGCGTACCCCCAGCGTTGAGCAAACCGTTGGCCTGACCCACTATGTGGCCATGGTCAAGATAGGCTGCAGCAAAGCAAAACTCCCCAACCGCTACAACCGGCTTAGGTTTGGTCTGCGGAGCGTAGTTTGCACCATCTCCAATACTCATTAATTATTCACCCTACTGCGAAATTATTGAAGCGCTATAAACAAACTGTACATCACGCTTGAAACTACGGTGGCGATACACAAGATCATGGCTGCATTGTACACCAGTGCTTTGGAGCCCCTAGGCATGTCAGCACCCAAATACTCCTCTCGGTTGTTCAAAATCAACCAACCGATGTAAGCGATGGGCAGCAATACGCCGCAAATTGCTGAGGTGGGTAAAACCACGTAGGGCCCCATACTCGACCAGAGAAAGACACCAAGAACAGCCGGCGTCGGCAGCAAGCAGGCAAGCCGGTACTGAAGCGAGTCTTCTTCTAGCTTAAACATTTCCATAGCCGCCGCGCCACAGGTCAGCATATGCATGACCAACGAACCCACGGCCATGCCTAACACACCAAGTGGAAACACTAAGCGACCAACGATGTCGCCTAAACCAGATTGAGCAAACATCGTCCCAGCCTGCGCTGGGCTTAACCGAGACTGCACCGCTTGCTCGCCCATCGAAGGGTCAGCCACATACAATACTCCAGCTGCAGCAATGGAGATCAGGCTGGTTACCAGGAGATAGGGGATAACCAAACCAATGACAATATCAACGCGTGCCAGCTCACGATCTTTCGATTGCCAACCCCGCCGGAGCAGGGTGTAGCCATAAACGAAGGTCATATTGATACCGACTGCTGTACCTAGAGCTGCCATTAGTGTGGTTACCCCCATCGCATCATCCGGCAGCGAATGTGGCACAAATCCCCACAATACGTCGCCCCATTGGATGTCGCCATTAAGGCTTGCACTAAGCACCACCCAGCCAAAACTCAGGACTACAACCCCGCTCAACACCTTTATGCTGTTTTCAAACAGACGCACTGCACCTTGACCCTTGCTGTAGTTCCAAACGGTATAGGCACAAACGCACCAAACCAAAACAGCTAGTACAAAGAGATACAGCTCACGAACCCCACTTTCTTCCTCTGCCATGAGGTCAAACCCGGTGCTTACAGCAATGGCCTCTTCCAACATACCAGCGCTCAATGGGTAGTGAGAGAAACCCCAAATAATGCTCGAAATTAAAGCCGCAAGAGCCCAAAGCCAAGCCAAGCTAGGGGACAGGTAGGTCTTCATCGCAACAAACGGACTGATACCCGTGGATAGCGTTTGATGTGACAACGCAAACAACATGATGCAGCCGATAAGCATCGCAACCGGCTGTATCCATAGAAATTCGTAGCCAAACACGGCTCCGATCGTTAACGAGGTAATGGCGGAGCCGCCGCCCAAGGTCATTGCGCCCTGCAACCAGCCAGGGCCGCCTTGCCGAATATTCTCAAGCAATTGACTCATCTGAATGAAGCATCCATATCAATGTTTACCTCACGAGACGCTGGTTCACGAAGCCCCCCTTTGCCAATACGTTGCTGTAGCTCTTGTTCGTAAGCTGCAGGGTTCAACGGCAGAGAGACCCGCTCATGCGTCCAAGCGGACAGCAACATGCCGTTTGCTAGTTGTAAGGAGGCCAAGCCTTCAGCGGCGGCCGTTAACAAAGGCTCATCGTGCACAATGGCGGCAACAAAATTCTGCAAAATGGCGGCGTGCTGCCCTCCAGCCGATTTCTCAGAGCTAATATCTAGCGTTTGCTCCTCGAACTCAGGCATCCCAAACATCTCGTTAGTTTCAAGACAATGCTCACTAACCTTTGTCTTGCTCTGCCACAACTTTAGGGTTTCACCATCGAACCTCAACATGCCTTGGTCGCCAACGATGTCCAGCTGATTGATACCTGGCGCTTCGCCACTGCTGGCAACCAGCACACCCGTTGCGCCGGAAGCAAAACTAAGCATCGCGGTCACTTCATCTTCAACCTCGATGTTGTGAAATTTGCCAAACCCTGCAACCGCAGAAATGCTTTCTGGCAAACCAACCAGCCACTGCAATATATCGAGGTTATGGATACACTGATTGATCAACAGGCCACCACCTTCACCCGACCAGGTGCCACGCCAAGAACTGACTTGATAGTAAACATCCGGTCGATACCATGCAGTCATGGTCCAGGCGACTCTTGTTACATCACCGATTGCCCCCGCATCAAGCAGCATTTTAATTTTTTGGTAATGAGGGTGAAAGCGCTGGTTCAGCATCACCGCAAACTTTTTATCCGGTTGCGCATCAGCAAGTAAAGCATCCGCCTGACCAACAGACATCGCCAATGGCTTTTCAACCAGCACGTGCAAACCTGCAGCACAGGCCAAGGTTGTCACTGCGTTATGAGAATAGGTAGGAGTTGCAATCAGAACCGCATCGACCAGCTCAGAGCTAAGCAACGCTCGAAAATCCGAAAAGTAGGGGACCGCATATTGCTCGGCGCGTTCCGCATTAATGTTTGGTGAGGAAACCGCTGCTAGAACGGCGCCCGGTATCTGCCCATCACGCAACAACTGGCAATGCGTTGTGCCGATATTGCCCAGACCAATGACGCCTATCCGAACTGTGGCCATAGTCAGTCAGCTAGCCTAGGCATCTCGACCTCACCGTCTGGGGTCAACATGCGCGCTCCAGATACCTCGCCATTGTCCGCTAATACAAACTCAATACGTAGCGCCCTCGGCGCAAACAAAAAGTGGTCTTCTTTCTCGTTAACCATGGGACCATTGAAAATACCAGACTTCACTTCAAGCACCTGACCGTTGTAAACAAACTCTAAAGCAAAACCGGGCCTACCATAACGACCCTCATACCGGCGGTAGTGGGTGTTGGTCGGCAAGGCTAGCAGCTCTGGAGCCGTCCACAACGAAGACCGACTGCTGGTTTGCTCACGAACCTCCGCTACAAACTCGGGGTTAACTGCCCGCCCTGTATGCCCCCAAGCGCGATGCAGGTAAGTCAGCAAACCACTGGCTACTGAGTCGGTTAGCTCCGGTACCGCCCCATGTCCTGGCATAACGCCATTCCAAGTTGTACCAGCAACGTCGATAGGCCCTTGCAAACCGTGAAGAACAATACGGACCAGCCGTTCAGTAGATTCGGTGACCCAAGCTGACCCCGCCAGAGCCGGCGCAAGACCGGTAATACCTAACCCTTCCACACCATGGCAGGTGGCACAACGGGCGAGAAAATAGCGCTCCCCTTGCTGCTGAGCCTGAAGCTGTAACGGTGACAGCGGTTTAACATCAACCGCTAAGGTGTCACCAGCCCAAGTAACGGCACGGCGCGCACGCGCCACAGCCGGCCACAAATCATCGTCTTCTATTCCAAAAAGAGGATGTTGTGAAGCAAGTACCGCTCGCTCAAACTTGTTGCCACGCGAGACATCAAACAAGCCATCTAGCACAGCGATCTGCAACCAACGCTCGTCGCTTGTACGCGCTTGGACAAAATCTAGCAGTGCCATGGCGCTGCCGGGGTTTGCGCGAAAGCCCTGCGCAACCAGCGCCTGTACAAATCCAGCTTTTTGCTCAAGATGCGCAGACCATATTTTTTTCTCGTGCAAAGCCCGCAGCATCGACAGCTCCTGGCCTGCAGCTGCTGCTTTGATCGCGTTGGGATAGTACTCATGCTCTGCGTTAGCGCTAAGCTCAGCCACAAGATGCGCTAGCACAGCAGGATGTTCATTGTGCGCAGCAAGGCTGAAAATCAGCTGCTGCTTAACACTGGAATCGGTGGTTTGAGCCGTTAGTTTCAACAGATCAGGGCGCGTAAGCTGCGTATGGCCCGCCTGAATCGCCGCTAAAGCCACCGTCGGCAGCTTTCGTTTGGTAGCAGACAGAACAGTTCGCCGAGACAACGCATCTCGGCCAGCCAATGTCCAAAGCGAATGTACCGAGTGCAAAGGCTCACCGGTTTTAGCGACCCTATCTAGGCGCCGATCCAGCCCTCGATCACGACGCGCCAGCAATAAACGTTGCGCCGTCTCTCGGTGCCAAGCATTGTTGTGCCCTAGCAACTGCACTAGCTCTTTGCTGGTTGCCGCGCCTAAATCCATGGCGAGCGCCTGCATCGGCGCACTATCTGCTTTAACCCGCCAGATACGCCCTTTGCCAACCGACTGTTCCAGCCCTCGTTCTAACGCTTGCAACCTCAGTTGATCCGTTAGGAAAACGTGGTCCTGAATAATGCCGCGATACATATCAACAATGTAGAGCGCACCGTCTGGCCCCACCATGACATCAACCGGCCGAAACCGCTCATCGGTAGAAGTCAAAAACTCAACTTCAGACCAGACATCATGGGGGTAGAGAGGGTGCTCCGACCTCATCTTCAAGCCTTGTTGGGAGACTCGCAGCTGCGCCACCGCGTTGGCCGCGGGTTCAGCAACGAATACATCTCGAGTATCAGCAGCCCCCTCCAACGCCCCCCATTGATCGCCTCGATACACCACCATACCGCTCGCTGACGTGGGACGATTAAGACGCCCATCCTTGCGCAGGACACCAGGAACATAAGCCCGGTTCACACCAGGGTTAATGCGTGCGGCATGTAGCTGATCATTTTGGCTCACAGACTGGCCAAGCCCAGGAGCGCCCTTATTGCCGGCTGCAATGACCTGCTGTGCATCAAATGCATCGCCAATCAGCAGGTTGGAGTTTGTGTTGTAGTACAACCGACCTTGGTTGTCCTGAGCGATGCCCCACTGCCCACGAAACAAGGTAGGTTCCTCTAGCAACTCACCTTTATGAATGCGTAAACGGCGATTCGATTTGGCGCTGTATAGCCAGTTGTCCAACCCAACCAGCAGACCATTCTCCGCATGCTCAACAGATCCGGGTTGGTCTCCATAAATACCCAACTTACGTTTGGCTGAGCAATCAATATCTTTGGAACGGCCCGTGGATGTTGGACACAACCACAAATTGGGTGGTTCACCAATCAGCAAGCCTTCATTAACAATGGCTAGCGCACGGGGTAAAACAAGCTTGTCCAGTAGCACTTCACGAGTATCAAAAGCACCGTCACCAGATGTATCAGACAACCTGACTACAACACCTACCGGAGCATCCTCACCATTGCCATGCTCATCGGGCATAAAGCCACGCATTTCGACAACATAAAGCTGACCTGCTTCATCCCAAATCAAGGCAACCGGGTCTTCGACCATCGGCTCCGCAGCCACTAGCTCTACGCTAAAACCTGGCGCCACATGGAAAGCTTGCAACGCCTGATCCGTGGTCAACTCGGGTGCTGGCGGTGGATCAAGCGTAAGATAAAACGGTTGCTGCTCTGCAGCCACTGCAAGCGCTACCACCAACAGTGGCAACGCGCTTAGCCATCGGCACATCACTATATCGCCATCGTTTTTAAGTAGTTGTACGAGCGTTGTATGGATTCTTCAGGCTTCGGTGGACTGTCTCTTTCGACAAAGAAATACTTTGCGCCCTGCTGCATGGCCTCTCGGGTGAATCGAGGGAAGTCGATCACCCCATCACCTACGTCTGCAAAATCTCCGTTCGCGTCGATATCCTTCAAGTGACAAGTCGCAAAACGGCCAGGATACCCAGCTAAGTAACTCGATAAATCACCCCCACCTTTGACTATCCAGTAAGCGTCCATTTGATAAGTGACTTTGTCTGGATCGGTTTGCTGCAACATCAAGTCATAAGGGATCTTGCCATCTATAGGGCTTAGCTCCCAATTATGATTGTGGTAACCAAATACAACACCCTGCTGAGCACACAGGTCGCCAGCTTGGTTGATCAGATCAATATTGGATTGCACCTGCTCAAGCGTTTTGAAGTTGTCCGGCATCAATGCAGGCAAAACTAGGTAGCCTTGACCAAGTGCCACCGCCGCCTCTAATGAGTGCTTAACATTATCTAGCAGATATTTCGGCTGACCACGCTCGCGATAGATTTGCATCGCGCGCTTGCGCGGCAACTGGAAGAAGCCCTCTGGCAAGACCGGCGCAATACGCCCAACTGGGGCTTCCAACTTATTTTGCGTTAGCAGCCTTTGAACGTCTTGTGTAGATCGACCAAGAAAACCCATGGCCGAAAACTCAACTTGTTGATACCCAATCTGTGCGACCTTTTCTAAAGTGCCCTCAAAATCAGCCAGCATCAGCGGCGTAACCGTCGACAGTTGCAGGCCGAATTTGTTGAGCTGGGTTGGTAGCCTGGCAGCCACCTCCGAGTTTTGCTTGCAACCTAGCAATAGGGTCGAAGCTAACAGCGACCCCGCGCCCGCTTTTAGAAGTGCTCGCCGCTGCATGTCTATTCCTTTTAGTGAGTACGTAACTAGAGCGAAAATCCAACTCTCAAGCCGATGTAGCGGTTCGCTTCTCTGGGGTAATTTTGGATGTACACCGGTGTGCCACCCCAAAGTCCACCAAAATTACCGATACCGGCTGCATAGTCTTGATCAAGCAGGTTATTCGCAAAAATCGTGACGTTATATCGCTCATCACGATCAACGATACCGGCACTTAAGCTCAACAAACCGTATGCCTCCTGCTCGGTGCCAGGGTCCGCCAGCAATGAAAAGTTAACGTCATCCTGCCACTGATAAGCAAGGTTAACAAATCCATCAAATGGCATATTTTCCATGGGCAAGTTGTATTCAGCGCTTAGGGTGATCTTAAGATCCGGTGAATTATTCAGATCTTTCCCACTTAGGTCTTGAGCATTGGCGCCGGTGCCAACGCCAAACGAATCCAATATCTCGTTACATCCCTGTGCCTGGGTCTGCCCGGGGTAACAGTCAGCACCCGAAAACTCTTTGATCTCCGCATCTATGTAAGCGATACCACCAACCAAGCGTAGGTTTTGGGTCAACAGCGCCTGAAAATCGATCTCAATCCCTGAGGTTTCTAGCTCACCTACATTTGAGATACCAAGCTCAACGACATTGTTGACGATACGCGCTTGCTGCGCCTGGAAATCATCGTACCTAGCAAAAAATAGGGTTGGGTTAATCTGCAAACGCCCATCCCACAAGGTCGCCTTCATGCCAAGCTCAAAGGATTGAGAGTCTTCAGACCCTACGGGGTTGTCTGAAGTGCCTTGGTTAAAGCTACTAGAGATATCGTAACCTTGCCCTTTATAGCCAATCGAGTAGGTGGCAAACAGCATGATGTCGTCGTTTACAAAATGTTGTATGCCAATTTTTCCGGGAACAGCCGTTTCAGTGTCACTGCCTGAAAAAGATAATCCTGAAATCTGATTATCAAAGCTGTGCGAAATTTCTTCGCGGTTGAAGCGTAAACCAAAGATGAGGTCTGTATTTTCAGCCACACTTAAGGTCGCTTGTCCAAACAAAGCCATTTGTTCGTTACCTGTCTCGGCAATCCAGTCCGCCGCAAAAATTGGGCCGCGCATAAAGTCGCGATCGTAGTTGAGGTCAGAATAGTAAAGGCCTAGAACATACTCGAACTTGTCCGAAGCCGGTGAGAGCAAGCGGAACTCTTGGGAGAACGAATCAAGATTAAAACCACCGCCCTGGTTAATGCCGCCGTTCAACGCTCCAGCGGTAAAGGCTGCTAGCAGGTTAAACGAAGTGCCGTCCACGTCGGTTGAAACATCATATTCCCACTCGTCGTAAGACGTGATTGACAAGAGTTGGAACTCGCCTAAATCAATCTCGAAGCGAGCACCCACAGCCCAAGACTCTGATTCAGTAGCGGTTGGATCATCAACCGACACCTCATCGTTGTCTTCATCCGGATTCAGGTTACCCAGAACGGTTGAGGCCGGGAATGCTCCTAGGAACAAGGCACCCGTGGGTACTTCCCGAAACGTTCTGTTGCAACAATCCGACTCTGATTCGCTGTACTCCGCACGAAAGGTAGCGGTTACCCTATCGCTCATATCCCAAACTAATTTAGCTCGGCCGCCGGTGGATTCACCACCGTCCAGCTCACCGCCATCAAAGAGATTATCAACGTGGCCATCATCGCGGTTTTTGTGAAATGCGCTAACCCGCAAGCCGAGCACATCACTCAATGGACCACCCACGGTTACACCATAGGATGTTTCATTGTCGTCGGTAATGCCCGCGCGAAACTTGGCGTTGAACTCCTCGCCAGGCGCTTGGGTAACCACGTTAATGGCGCCGGCGGAGGCACTCTTTCCGAATAGAGTACTTTGCGGACCGCGCAAGACTTCTATGCGTTCTATGTCCAGCAAGTCCGAAAACGCTTGCGCAGAACGTACCAAAGGCACGTCATCGATAATAATGGCAACGCTAGGCTCAATATTGATGCTAAAAACGTTGGTGCCTATGCCGCGCAGGTTAAAACCACTGTTAGTCGCCCAATCGCCTTGGTTCACGGTCAGCGAGGGAGAAATTTTGGTGATATCCGTAAACTCATCGATGCTGAGTGCTTCAATGGTGTCCTGATCTACAGCATTAACCGCAACCGGAACATCTTGAACACTTTGTGCACGCTTGGTGGCCGTCACCACTATCTCTTCAATGACTAGCTCAGCGGCTGAGGCAGCAGCGGATGTTGCCAACAACACTCCGCAAACCATCCAACCTAGACATGCTCTCCCGTACAACATGATTTCCCCCTCATCCCAATTAGTGGTGGTAGATGGCCAGCTGGTCAGGCCAGTTTACCAGCATAAGTATCCACTAACGAAAAAGCAACAAGCAACCCGCTAGACCCTTTCTAGAACGCTCATTGATCACTTAGAACTCAGGGGGCAGCACAATTGGCAGCAGGCCAGTGCCTCGGATTGACCAATGCAGCGGGCTATTGGCAACTTCTCAAAACGCAGCCAGCACTGGCTCGCATGGAACCCCGTTTGTAACTAGTGCGAATAGCAACCCGCCAAAATGTTACGCACTAACCAATCCGCATCGCACCCAGATAATCGATCTTGCTCAACGCGACACCGCGCATGCGCAAAATGTCATAGGTAGTGGCCGCATGAAAATAAAAGTTAGGCAGCGAAAAACTCAACAGAAAATTCTGGTTGGTGAACGGCATCTCCTGTTTACCCATGGCAAACACCATAGATTTATCCGCAATCGCCTGAGCATCTGCTTCGCTAAACCCGGCAACACCAGCTGAAGTTTCTGCAACTAGCGCTTGCAGCTGCGCGTAAGATTTATCGAGATCAAATGAAGGCGGCGAAAACCGACCATCGCGCATGCCGTGTAGTGCACCAAGAGAATGATGGCAAACCGAGACAACCTGAAAATGCAGGGGCATCATGTCGTCATGCAACTTCGCCATGACAAATTCTTGTGGATCTATATTGTTTTGACCAGCGTGAGCGGCGCCTTTCTCTAACACACCCGCAACACCGTCTAACAGTTGTCGATAGGTGCTAACACTTGCTTCAAAAAAAGATAGGGTCATGAGGTATCCTGCTGGCTAGTTCGGGTTAGTTTGCACCAAAGCGGATCAGTTTATCTACCGCAGAAAGCCATGCCCAGACCTTGGTTCGAGGGCTGCGCCAAGCCTTGATAGATCCACAACCGCCGCGTTATGACGCTCTTGGCATGCCCCCCGGGATGTTTTCAGTGACACGTTCCCTACTCGCTCGCTCCACGCATCATCGCGAGTAACTCATCACGCTTTTGCTCCATTAGCGCCGGATCGCCTCTAGATTCAACGTTCAGTCGAACAACCGGCTCTGTGTTTGACATACGTAAACTGAAGCGCCATTGATCGAACGACATCGATAAACCGTCTAGATGCTCGACAGCAACCGCCTGCTCGGCATAGTGCGATTCGACATCGACCAGCAATCCAGCTGGATCCGCTATGACTGTATTGATTTCGCCACTTACAGGAAAAAGCGCCATACGCTGATCTACCAGTTCAGACAGCTTAAGCCCCTGACGACACATAAGCTCTGTGGTCAGCAACCACGGAATCATGCCACTATCGCAATACGCAAAATCTCGAAAATAGTGGTGCGCACTCATTTCGCCACCATAAACCGCGTCTTCTGAACGCATACGTTCTTTGATAAAGGCATGTCCAGTTTTACATTGCACTGGAACCCCGCCCGCAGACTCCACTAGGTCAATGGTGTTCCAAGTTAATCGCGGGTCATGAACAATACGCGCTCCAGCCGAGCTTTTCGCCAAGAAGGCGGCGGCGAGCAAACCGACAATGTAGTACCCCTCAATAAAACGCCCATTTTCGTCAAAGAAAAAGCACCGATCAAAATCCCCATCCCAAGCTATCCCAAGATCGGCATCGTGCTCGCGGATGGCCGCAATCGTAGATGCTCTATTTTCTTCGAGCAGCGGATTCGGTACGCCATTCGGAAACTCGCCATTAGCGGTGTGATGCACTTTAATAAAGTCAAAAGGCAAAGCATCTTCTAAGAGGTCCACAATTCGACCAGCACCACCATTGCCCGCGTTGACCACAATTTTTAGTGGTTTATAGACATCGATATCAACATAACCGAGCAGGTGGGTCTTATAGGCTTGAGAAAAATCGATTCGAGTTAAGTTGCCTAGCGTGGGGGCATCGCTGAACCGGTTGGCCTCAGCAAGCGCTTTAATATCGAGCAAGCCGGTATCACCGCTAATTGGCTGCGACCCTTCGCGGACAAACTTCATACCGTTGTAGTCTTTTGGGTTGTGACTTGCGGTGACGACAATACCGCCGCAATAACCGCCAGCAAAGGTCGCGTGATAAATCTCTTCTGTGCCACATAGACCAATATCATCAACATCAACGCCAGCAAGCCGCAAGCCTTTCGTTAGAGCCTCTTTTATCGCCACACTTGTAAGGCGGATATCTTGCCCAACAACAACCTTTTTCGGTTGGACAACCTGGGCAAAGGCTCGTCCGATGCGCGTAGCAATATCTTCATTCAATTCATCGGGCACACGGCCTCGAATGTCGTAGGCTTTAAAACAGGTCAGTTCAGTCATGGTTGATTACGCACAGGTGGGATCGAATGAGAGTTTTTACCATCAGCCAACAATTTGCCAGACCGAATTTGCCGCTTGCTGGATACAACTAAGCCCGTTTTTTACCCTATGGAGAATGCCCCATCTATTGGTTCAAACACTGGTTCAAACATTGGTTCAAAGAAGGGTTCAAAATTGGTGCGTTCTTTTGATCATGGTGCACTGAACGCACCAATTCAGTGCAGTCACAGTTTTTTCGAGCAATGGACGCACCCAATCAAGCCCTTTCCGCCCGCTTAAGTGGCAAGGGTTTTGCATGACCATTAATCATGGCCACCAGAACAAACAACGATGAACATCCCTAAACGAGGCTTGCTGATCGTGACTGACCTCGATGGCACCTTACTCGATGATAAGTACGATTTGGTGCACGCATCCCAGGCCATGGACCACTTTACCGGCAGCAACAGCAACGTCATTCCGGCATCAAGCAAGACCTTACAAGAACTCCATCAGATCAACGAGCTGCGCAAAGAGCCCTCTGCACTTATCTTCGAAAACGGAGCCGGTATCGCCTACCCAAAAACGACCAACGGCACAGACCTACCGTACCGAATAGAAGGCCAAGGGCCAGCATATTCAGAGCTCTGCAACCTGCTAGATCAAATAAGATCTAGGTTAAATCTAAACTTTGAAGGTTTTCATGATCTCAGTGCAGAGCAAGTTGCGATGTACACGGGGCTGTCCACCGCAGCTGCCCATCTTGCTAAGCAACGATTGTTCTCGGAACCACTACGGTGGCTTGGAACACCTGAAGAGCAACTCTCGTTGCAAAAGCGTCTTCAACAACATGAACTTCAATTGGTCGCTGGTGGGCGTTTTTTGCATGTTATGCCAATGGCTAACAAGGGCATCGCAGCGGCCAGCGTTGCTTCAACTCTTGATGCAAATAGGCCGATACCGAGATGGCGTATTGCTTGCGGAGATAGTGACAACGATTTACCCCTACTTAGCTGGGCTGACGCGATCGTTTTGTTCCCACAACGCAATGGCGACTATTTAGAAGTAGATCGACCTTGGGTTCAGGTAGCCAAAGCGCCCGGGCCAAGCGATTGGATTCAAAATATCGAGATTACTATTCAAAATCTTCCCGCGCCAAAAGACTAACCACAGCCAAACCGGTTTCAATCATCCCGTAAGAAGACGCAAATTGGACTATTCGTATGAGTGATTTTTTTCAGAACGGCATCATCACCACCCTACACAATCTTGCCACGCGATCTGTTGATGACATGGAGGCCGAGCTAAGGCAGTTCTCGAAGACGCGGCCAATGACCTTAGTGTTGCCGAGCTTGTTTTCGGAGCTGCAACATCCAGCGCTAGAAAACATTGTGGATTGCTTATCCCAAACGACTTACTTACGTCAAATTGTGATAGGTCTAGATCGAGCCAACGAGGAGGAGTACCGATACGCTCTGAAATACTTTTCTCGACTACCTCAAGACCATGTTGTTATTTGGAATGAAGGCCCTCGCATGCAAGCGTTGCAAGCCAAGTTGAAATCAGTTGGCTTGGCACCTACCGAGCTAGGCAAGGGATGCAACGTTTGGTATTGCTTCGGTTACGTTCAAGCGGCAGGGCTGGCTGGTGCGGTTGCACTGCACGACTGCGACATCACGACCTACGATCGCGCCCTGCTAGCAAGATTGATCTATCCGGTTGCCAATCCACGATTTAACTACGAATTTTGCAAAGGGTTCTACGCTCGGGTGGCAGATAACAAGTTAAACGGAAGGGTGAGTCGCTTGTTGGTTTCGCCGCTGATTCGAACCATGAAAAAGGTCATGGGTAACCACCCATACTTGGACTACCTGGATAGCTTCCGATACCCATTGGCTGGAGAATTTTCTATGCAGGTCGACGTTTTAAAAGACCTACGTATCCCTTCGGATTGGAGTTTGGAAGTTGGCGTTCTTTCCGAAGTGTATCGCAACTATTCCACTAACCGTCTATGCCAAGTTGAAGTAGCAAACAACTATGATCACAAACACCAAGACCTCTCCGCCGACGATATCACAGGCGGTCTGTCGAGGATGAGTCTAGATATATCTACCGCCTTATTTCGAAAACTAGCGACCTACGGCAACGTGTTTGATGCGGGCACTATTCGTACCGTTAAGGCCGCTTACCTTAGGATCGCCTTGGATTTAATCGAATCTTATGCCAACGACGCTGACATCAATGGATTGTCTTTAGATCGCGATGCTGAGGAGAGAGCCGTAGAGCTCTTTGCTGGCAATATTTTACGAGGTGGGGAGTCATTCCTGAGTAGCGGTGATGAGACGCCCTTTATCCCATCTTGGGGCCGTGTTACCAGCGTGTATACCGAGGTGTTTGAAGACTTTTTGGAAGCCGTCCGGCTCGATATGGCAGAACACGCCTAAGCTCGCGAGGTTTAGCTTGTCACATGTACCAGCCAAAGCACTTGATAAGGTTCAAGCCGCAATTCCTCTTGCGTTGAATGGATTTGATTCGTCAGCAGATCCAAACATTCGCCTTGTGGCTTGTATTGATCATCCTCTGGCCAACAACAAGCTGTCTTTACTGCACTTACCGAAGCAACAACCAAGATCTGTTGCGTTTCCTGAATACGTAGAAAGCTGATGATATTACTAGGTGCATCGAGTAAACGCTGCTCGCTAGTTGGGTCAAACGCTGAGTTACTTCGGCGTACGCGCAGGGCATGCTTAAGCATGCCGAAGACTAGTCGATAATGTTCATTGGGGTCAGACAACGCAGCCAGCAGCTTTCCACTTTGCAAACGTCCGCGGTTAACCGATCGCGTACGCCCTGTGCGTTCCACCGCATCCAAATCGTTAAGCGTACCGAACAAACTATGAATATACAGGGCTGGAACCCCTTGCAAGGCCAACAGCAATTGATGTGCCCCAACGTAAGCCGGCATCGCCTCAACGTCACCGCCAAACAGCGAAAACAGGGTAATATTCAACTCGTAAGGGACTGCAACCCCTTGCTGATCCGTTCGCATACTAACAAAACCGCCTTGAGCATGGGTACGAGCAACCAAGGCCTCGACATCTTGGGGTGGTACCAAACCTTCAAGCGGACGCAATCCAACCCCATCGTGGGACGCCATGAAGTTCAAGTAGGTAGAACCTTCGGGGGCTGGCTCCAAATGGCGAAGCCACTCCAAAAGATACCGTGGCTCGTTGAACACATAGGTATAGAGAAGCAACGGCGCCAAACTGAACTGATAAACCAAGTGCGCTTCATCACCGTTACCAAAATAGCTCACATTCTCAGCATGCGGCACATTAGTCTCGGTCAACAGTCGAGTGCTCGGCGCAAATTCGGTCAACAGCAAACGGAACACCTTCACCACTGCATGAGTTTGGGGCAGGCTCATGCAGTTTGTACCGATCTCTTTCCACAGGAATCCAATAGCATCCAGGCGGATATACCCAGCGCCCCGACGCACGTAATCCAACAAAATATCAGCAAACTGGAGCAACACCTGAGGGTTACTAAAGTTCAGATCAATCTGGTCCTCGCCAAAGGTAGTCCAAACATGTTGCAAACCACTGGCCGTGTGTACCGGCGTAAGCAGCGGCGTACTACGCGGCCGTACTACTTGACTGTAATCTTCGTCAGCTCTTGGGGTAACAAAATAATCCACCCCCGGTTGCTGGCCTGCAATAAATTGCGCGAACCATTGATGCTCTCGCGAGCAGTGATTGATGACCAAATCGAACATCAATTGAAAGTGCTCACTCAGAGCGTATACGTCCCCCCAAGTGCCCAAATCTTCTCGTACGGCGCCGTAGTCACATACAGCAAAGCCATCATCAGAGGAAAACGGAAAAAAGGGGAGAATATGAATCGCACTAAAACAGTGCGTGAGGTTGGCATCGGCAAACGATTTAAGTGCTGCCAACGGTCTTTGGTCTCCACTCACAAAAGAATCGCCGTAAGTCAGAAGCAGAACGTCTTGTGCAGTAAATTCACTCGCCAAACGATAGTGCGCACGATGCGCCGCCTCGATATCGGCCGCTCGTTCGGAGCCGAGTTGCAGCAGTTGCTCGGTAAGCTTGATTGCGCTGTCACCGTACAGCGGCAACAACATAGAGTGGAGTTGGTCATATATCACAGCATCGTACGTTACCGATCTTTACGAACTAGCGCCAGCAATCTGCGCCTACAGCAACCGTTTTTTTGTCAACTCATCGGACCTAAACCATGCAGACACTAGATTGGGTGGTCATGGCTACATACCTCAGCGGTATGCTCTGGCTTGCCCTTCACATTGGTCGCAGCCAAAGAGGCGCAAAAGACTATTTTTTGGGTGGCCAACAAATGAGTAGTGGCAGCCTAGCAGCGTCAACTATTGCCACCCAGTGTTCAACAAACAGCCTTTTGGGCGCGCCAGCATTTGTTGGTTTTGCCGCTGGAGGCGGTTTGGTTTGGCTCCAATACGAACTTGCGGTACCTCTTGCCATGATCGCCTTGACTTGGCTGTTAGTTCCCGCGCGCCAGATGGGTGTCACCTCGATCTATGAAGTGCTTGAACGTAACCTTGGGCTCTCCACACGAAAAATCGCCAGCGCCTGCTTCTTAGTATTTCGCGGCGTGGCAACAGGGGTCACTATATACGGCGTCGCCTTGGTGATTGGCCTGCTACTAGAGGTTTCTTTCGGCTCAGCAGTACTTCTTTTGATGGGCATCACCATTTTGTACGACTTGCTTGGCGGGCTGAGAGCCGTAGTAGTGAGCGATGTCATCCAATTAATTCTACTGTCCTTAACCGTAGTCGTTAGCCTGATTTTTTTGGCCTCAGATATTTCATGGACTGCTGCAACGGATATATCGGGCATTTCTTCGCGGACACAAGTACTGGTCAACGATTGGGGGCTTGATGGCAACAACTACGGATTTTGGCCCATGTTAATTGGTGGTCTATTTCTGTATACCGCTTACTACGGTTGCGACCAAAGCCAAGCCCAGCGGGTTCTTGCGGCCAAATCGCCCAAAGCCACTCAGCGAGTCTTACTGTACAACGGCCTACTTCGCTTTCCGTTAGTTCTCGCTTACTGTTTCCTTGGTCTGGGCCTGGCTGCTTACGCTAGCCAAAATACAGATTTCATCACGTCATTGCCTGTCGATGGCACAGGCAAGCCAAACTACAACTTAGCCTTTCCAATGTATGTCTTAGGAAACTTCGCCCCAGGGGTGGTTGGGTTGGTTATGGTGGGACTGGTTGCGGCCGCGATGTCTTCTATCGATTCCGCGATCAACAGCCTTTCTGCGGCGACTATGGAAGACTTTATCAACCCGGCACTGAATTTAACAACCGACCAACAGTTGCTCGGATCGAGGATCACCACCGCTTGCTGGGGGATATTTGCGTTGGCATTTTCGTTTCACGTGGAGAGCATTGCGCCGACTGTACTGGAAGCAATCAATAAAGTTGGCTCCCTCGCAAATGGCCCCTTGCTAGCTCTGTTTAGCATTGCACTGCTGATTCGAGGCATACCGCAATGGGCAGCTTTGAGCGGCTTTGGCATCGCACTAATCGCAAATGTGACCCTCGCTATTACCGCCCCTAACGTTTCCTGGTTATGGTGGAACGTTCACGGGTTCATCTGGGCGATGGGAATCGCTTTGATCTGCGCTTCAGCCGGCAAACATAAGCTAAGTTTAACAGTGATTAACTTTCCACCAAGAGGACCAACTTTGGTTGCTTTGTCTCTGATGGCCCTATTAATTTTTGTTGTGTGCCTGTGGCTACCGACCCTGCTTGATCCTGCCATTGCAGCCAAAACCCTCTAAAAAGCCAAAGCTTGTCCCCAGCTTCATAGGCACGTTAGAGTGACCCTATGATCAGTTCTGTTTTCAGTTTGTTGCTGGCCGCAGGTTTATTTTGGGTTCTAGCGCAATATTTCGAGCAACTTCCTGGTTCGGCCACGATTGCTATCGGCCTGTTCGGCCTGCTTTTCTGTGTTATCGCCATAAGCTCAGCCAGGCGCCATCGCCGAATTATCCGAGCAAAAACAACCCAACCGGTGGCAACAAAGGTACTAGTTCGCGCCACCGAAACTCGACGGGGACCACCAAAATTGGTTGCTGAGATGCAGGTAGGCAACGACACTTGGCGTGCCTCCTTAACCGCCTGGAAGCATGAGCGTTCGCTAGCCAATCAATCACACGAAGGTCGTGCTTGGCTCGACCCTGACACCGGAGCTCCTCTAGAGTTGGAAATAGAGGGTAAGATCGTCAAGCTAGTCCCCTTCGTGGTTAAGGTTGACCCGGACAGTTTGCTCGAACAAGTCATACGCAAGGTTCACAAGTTCGACTAGCTAAGGATGTTGAGCCTCCAAATGCGCAGCAACCAAAGCCACAAAAGGTTCAAACGCCTCTCGCCTTAGGTTGTGACCTGCACCTGGAACATGTCGTGCATCAACAAGCGGATTTAGTGCTCGAACCGCGGCGGCCGTCTGCTCTCCAACTATCCCACCCTTATCTGTATCACCATAAATCAACAAGGTGGGACAGCAAACTTTGGGTACCAATTCCGCCCAATCCTCGAGCACCAACGCTTCCATCGCCTGACTGAGTACCTGTTGATTAGAGGCAGCCCAAGGCGGAAACTCCAGCGCATGCCAACCGGGATGTTGTCGCCGGCCCGCTTGCTCAATTTGCTCCTGCGTCTGATGCGCCAACGAGTTGATGTAGTCGCGAAACGCTTGAAAGCGCGCAGAATTTTTTGATGGCGTTTTGTGCGGCATGGTCCAAGGAGGATCTTCGATGACAAGGGTTGAGACCAGCGTTGGGAAATCGGCCGCTAGCGCAGCAACCACGTTGCTACCGACGGAATGCCCCAAGGCCGCAACCGGAGCTAGTCCCAGCTCATTGATCACCGCCGCAAGATCAGCTGCTAGATCAGCTTGATGGGCACTGCCTGAACCAGACTGGCCATGATTACGCGCATCGACCATAACCAAGTCGTACTTGGCCTCAAGCCTTTTTGCGGTTCGATACCAACACAAACCGTTGTCGGTGAAACCGTGAGCCAGGATCACCGGAGGTTTCTCACCCTGCCCCGTTCGGTAGTAGTGGATATTGATGCCATCACAGTCCACATCACCTTCCAACCAACCGTGCATGCCTAATTTCTCAATTTAGCTAATCAACCAAGGTTCGTTTTGAACACGCAGCACAGCAGCAATGCGGCTGGATGCATTTAGCTTCGCCAACACCGCGGATACATGATGCTCTACCGTGCGCTGGGAACGCGACAAGCGTTCAGAAATCTCTCGATTGGTAAAACCCTTGGCGAGCAAGGACAAAATTTCTTGTTCCCGAGTGGTTAAGCCCAACGGATGGTCTTTGGCACCCTTATAAGGTCCCCGCCGCCGGTTTGGCAGCTGAGCATCCAGGCCTTGTGCGACCGACAACCGTCGCAACTTTGCGCTCCCAGCTTCAGCCCCGATGCTATCAAACAAAGTTAGTGCCTCTATCAAATCCGCAGGTTCCTGTGACTGCGCCAACGCCAATGCTGCTGCATAAGGCAATCCCAGCGCCTGCCAGGCGTCAAATGCTGCTCTCGGATTGCCACCAAGCTCTAGAGCATAAGGTTCCGGCAAACCGGTCGGCACAGCCTCGTCACCCAAACCTAACCGACGCACCCAAACCGAGCGCTCTCCGATATTCCACGGGTGCCGATCGGATTCTGATAAGGCTAGCAAAGCCGTCATGTGCTCAACCCCAACATCCTCTAAATCTAACAACCAGGCAGCCTCAATCAAACCCAGCCGCGCGGGCACGACATGCTGCAATTCTTCGGTGGCTAACGCATCTTTAAGCACCTCTAACATCTGTGCCATGGCATCGGCGTCCCCAAGCCGCAAGGCGGTTCGGGACCGCACCAAACCCGCGGGCAACTTCATCAACAAGGTTAGCCGCTCTCGCTCCATCACCCCTTGGGCAATAGTGTTGGCATCAGCCAAGCGACCTTGATCCAACCGCAGTTGCGCTAAGCGCCCAGACAAATAGTAAGTCCATGAATCTAGATCGTGCTCAATATCATAGGCAATGCCGTCACTGAGCGTTTGCTCCGCCAGCTCAAAACGCCGAAACTCCACCGCATACTCGGCTAAGTTGTTGTAAGCGCGAGCAGCATGCTCGTGATGGTTAGCACTTAAAGCCAAGGCTAAGCTCTCTTCCAGCATAGCAACCCCCTTTGCGTTGCCGCGAAACGCCAGTGCAGTACCCACGTTGTTGAGCGCATGAATTCGAACATCCGTGGCCGCAAACTGCTGCGCAAGGTCTAGGGCTTGTTGCCCCCACACAACCGCCTCGTCCATCTGATCATTCAGCATATGGAGCTGGGAACGTAACGAGTAAGCCATGGCATGCTCGGCAGATGGGGGCGTGCTTTCTAACACTCGAATGGCTTGGTCGGAAAACCGAGTCGCCTCTGCCGCTTCACCTCGGTACCAATGCAAGCGCGATAACGCACGGAGGTTCTCACCGACCTTCTCATCGCGCTGCAACATGCGCCACAGGGTAATGGCATGTCGTCGAGCTTCTAGCACTTCATCATCAATCCGAGCGGCAAGGCTTGCCTCATACGCCCATCGCTCATAAAGACTTGCGGCTAACTCCGGCTCCGCCTCATCGACAAAACGAAGCGCGGTTGCTAGATGCGCGGCCGCTTCTCGGTGAGCACCTGACTGTGCGGCCACGTCTGCCGCTTGTGGTGCGTAACGCAGCACTAGCGGTCCGTCTAGCGCACCAGCTGCATGGTGTACCACTTGATCAATCGCAAGTTCCGGCGCGCGTGCCGTTAACGCTTGCAAAACCTGCAGGTGACAGGCGCGCTTACGCGCAGCTGGAATTCGATCTAAGGTTGCTAGGCGCGCCAGCTCATGTCGAAACCGTAACGCCCCACGTTCATCCTGCTCTAACAAGCCACGCTGCAATGCCAGGTCAATGTCCTGCTCGCCATCACTTCCAACCAGAGCTTCCATCATAGAGGCAGAAACCGCAGCGGGGATAATGCTTATGAGTTCAAGCAGCTCACGTGTGCTTGCTGGTATTCGCGTCAGCCGGGCGGCAACTGCATCGCGAATGGATGAAGGCAGCTGGGCCCCAGAGGTACCCCGAGCGGCAATCATTTCCGTGACAAAAAACGGGTTGCCGTTGGTGGCCTCGGCGATCCCCTCGGGATCAACCTGGGCCTCTTTTGCAAGCTGAGCAATGGCTAACTCAGATAAAGGCGGTAGCTGTATACGCTGTGTGGCAGCGCTAGGGAGCTCGCCCATCACCTGACGCAGGTAGTGATCTTCTCCCACTTCGTCGTCGCGAAAGCTGGCGAGCAACACCAGGTTCAAAAAGGCGATGCGACGGCCCAAAAATTTGATGAGATCTAAAGTGGCATGATCCGCCCAATGGACGTCCTCGAACACTAGCAGCGTGGGTAGCGGCATCTGCTCTAGACCATCCAACACCGATTTGAATAGCTGAGATGGCTCTGAGGGTTCATTCAGATGAGCTACAACCTGGGGCCCCAAGGCTTCTGCCATATCGTGCACGGGGCCCAGCGGGCGCGGCGTGATCAGGGCATCACACCCACCCCAAACCCAGCAATGGGTATCCGCGCTGGCACGCCGCAAAGCGTTGAGAACCGTGGTTTTACCGCCGCCGGCCTCGGCAGATAGCAACACAATTTTGCCTCGCCCTCGACCAGCTTCACTGGTGATACCTGCCAACTCACCCAACAGTACTTCGCGCTCAACCAGCAAACCTTTAAACCCCCAGCGGCCCACGGCCGCTACCCCCAAGCGTCCACTATACCGCTGATTCGGTGAAATAGTGGCGCATTGCGGTCCGAAAAATAGGTAGTTGCCGACATCAAATCTAGGGGCAAGCGCTCAGGTGCCCACGGACTGGGCTCCCTAGAGTACTGATATGCCTTCAAATGAGCAGCCAAAGAGCCAAACCATGCCTAAACAAGCCCTGAGCGACCGGATATTCACCCTTATCTCCAGCCATCCCCGATCACTACTGATTGCCAGCCTTGTGCTGGTTGTCGGCTTTGGTTTGGGCATTAAGGGCGTGGTCAAAGACCCGTCGGTCGATGCCTTTGTTCCGGCAGACCACCCCGCAGCTCTGGCTCGGGCTTTGGCAACCGATACCTTTGGCGTTGAAGACCCCATCGTTGTCGGTCTGGTGGCCCCCGCTGGGACCAGCGCCTTCACGCCAGCGGCTCTAGAGGCACTGCGGCGTATCGAGGCACAGGTGCGGGTTTTGCCCAACGTCAAAAAGAACGATCTGATCAGTGTGGTTTCAGAAAGCGTTGTACAGGGTTCCAACGGCGATTTATTGGTAGAGCCTATAGTCCCATCTGGCCCCGTTACCGAGGCGCAGGCAAGAACCGCCTTCGAAAGACTGCAAGCCATGCCAATGATGGCTGGCTTGCTTGCCTCCACAAACGGCGACACGCTGACCCTGATCATTCCAGTGCGCGACTCAAACGCTGCCGGAGCAACTTACCAACAAATCAAAACGCTTGTGACCGCGCAGACTCCGGCCCCCTATCAGGGTATGGTCACTGGCGTGGCATCCATGAACGGTCGTCTTGCTGAGATGGTCACCGAGGACACCCGCTTTTTTATCCCCGTTGCGGTGTGCATGGCATTGCTTATCATGTTCATCGCGTTACGACGACTGATCGCGTTAACCGGTCCGTTGCTGGTCATTGCAGGCTCCGCCGCTATCGCCATTGGTTTGATGGGCTGGCTTGATGCTCGATATTACCTAATAACCACCGCACTACCGGTCATCATCATGGCGATAGCCATTGCGGATAGTTTGCATATTTCGCTGATGTACCTACGCGAACGCGAGCGACACCCTGAACTCAGCAGCGTAGAAGCGGTGCAACGCGCGCTGGAACACACCTTTATTCCGGTGAGCCTAACCTCGATTACCACGGTTTGCGGGTTTGGCGGTTTGGCTCTGGGTTCCCCTATGCAACCAATCGCTGAATTTGGTTGGTTTGCCGCCTGTGGTGTCTTAGCAGCCTGGGCGTTGAGCCTAACCTTGCTCCCCGCAGTGCTGGTACTGACCAACTTGAAGCCCAAGCAAGGTGGCACCATCACCAAAACGTCGCGACTCGATCACTGGGTTATGCAGATCACTCGACAATCCTTTGCACACCCTTGGCTCTACAGCGGTGCGGTGCTCGCAAGCTTGGTGTTGTTTGCACTAATGGCTACCGGCGCCCGGTTCGACTACGAACGCCAACGCTACTTTCAGCCGGAAGAACCCGTACGCGTAGCAGATATAACGCTCAACCAACGTTTGGCTGGACTGAATTTCCTAGACGTCATTGTCACCAGCCCCCAACCCCAGGGTTTGCTTACGCCAAATGCCATCAACGCCATCGCTGATTTGAAAAATCGCCTCAGCCAACAACCCTTGGTGGCCAAAGTAACCGGCATTGATCAGTACATTAGCCTGCTTCACAGCGTGCTAACCGATGCGCCACAAGGGGCCCTGCCGCAAAAAGATCAAGCAGTAGCACAATACCTGCTGCTCTATGAAGCTTCAGGGGATCCCGGTGATTTTAAAGAGGAAATTGACTACGACTACCAAAATGCCCTAATTCGCGCGCAGCTAACAACAGATCGATACAGCAAAACTCGCCCCACGGTAGCCCAGTTTGAACGCATTGCTAGCCAATGGAGCAACGAGACTGGGCTACAAGCTGCCGTTAGCGGTCGCGTTGCCGTGAACGCAGGCTGGATGGATCTGCTTTCTGCCTCTCACTTCCAAAGCTTGGGCATCGCATTGCTGCTGGTCCTGCTTGCCTCTTTCTGTGTGTTTCGCAGCTTTTGGGCGGCCAGCCTGACCTTGGTACCCGTGCTAACCGGTGTTTTGTTCACCTATGCCGCCATGGGTTTGTTCAACGTCGATATTGCCCCAGCAACCTCCATGACAGCCGCCATCGCCACCGGACTTGGTGTGGATTTTGCTATTCATTTGCTCGCCGAGCTTAGACGAGCAGAAGCGGAAGGAAGCCAAGGCATCAACGCTTTTCACGGCCGTTATGCATTGGTTGCACGAGCCTGCATCTACTCTGCGGTTGCCTTGGGTTGCGCATTGGCAGTGATCTGTCTAAGTGCAACGCCGCCACTACGCTGGTTCGGCGGGTTAGTTGCTGCAGCCAGCATTGGAAGCTTGGTCGGTGCAATCATCATCTTGCCCGCCTTATTTGCCCTAGGCAGCCGCCGAGCGGCCAGGGTTACAGCGAACAACACCGAATCCACTCGCCAGCTGGAGACCCAATCGCTATGAAACGACTCATTACCCTTACCTGCCTCGCCGTCTTGTTCGCCGTTACTATCGCAGCCAACGCGGACGTAGAGCCCGCGCTGCTCGCAAGCAACATTGCTGACCGCCCAACCAATCTAGGACGTACGGGTGAAATGCACTTCACGTTGCGTAACGCTAACGGTAAACAGCGCGTTCGTGCTGCCGTGCTCCAACACGCCGATCTAGCAGACATGACCAAGCTTGCCATTCACTTTACCGCACCTGCGGCCATCCGAGACACGGGGTTTCTAAGCCACGATGCAGACTCAGGACCAGACCAAAGCTGGCTCTACCTACCCGCTACCGACCGAGTGCGTCGGGTACCTGCATCCGACCGCGGTGACTACTTTATGGGGACCGATCTCACCTATGGCGATCTACAAGATAACTTTAAGTTTCAATTGGAAGACTGGGTCTTCACCGGCGGAACAGAACAGCAACACAAAAACGAGTTGCTGTTAAGCCTGCAGGGGATTGCAACCGACGCGGCACGTCGCAGCCTCGGTTATCGTAGCTTTACCGCGCTGATTGATCCCCTGACCCTGTTTCCTGTGCAGCTCAACTACACAGATGAAGATGGCGAACCACTAAAACGGGTTCAAATTCTCAAGCAAGAGCAGATTGATGGCGCATGGATCGCCACCCGCTTTGCCGTAGAAAACTTGCAGACCGGACATCAAACCATCATCGAGCTGCGCAACGTTCGAACCGACTCCGACATGGATCTGACAAGGTTAGAGGCAGATGCGTTAGACCTCGGTGCGCCTGACCTTGGGTAAGTTTCGCGCCGGTTGGTTGCTGGTTCGCAAAGCGGCATTGGCCGCCATTGTGTGGAGCCTGACAAGCGCTGCGATAGCGGGGCTCGCACCTTACTCAATCACCACCGAGTTGGGTTACGACCTGGGTATGGAAACACACAGCCAGGATGTGTCGTTGTCGCGACTCACCTTGCAACCTCAAGCGAAATGGCGATTAGGCAAAGGTTGGCGGGGCGAGTTAAGCCTACGCATGGAGTGGGCAGATGACGATACTGGCCTGGGTACCACCAGCAATTACTCATCTATCTCGCAACCTTGGGTCAAAGCTCGGCGAGCCCGACTTGAGCTCGACAAAGCCAAACTTAGTTGGCGCGGCGGGCGTAATCGAATCACCATTGGAAAACAAGTGGCTGCTTGGGGGGTATTAGACGGTATTCGAATCACCGATCGCTTTGACCCGGTACGCCGACGCGACTTCATCTTTACAGACACACGACCAGAGCGAATCGCCCGCTGGGGTTTGCAGACACAAACACAGCTTAACGATTGGCGTTTGGATACCGCAATTGCGCTGGATCCCACAGTGTCCCAACAAGCAAACATCGGCGACCGGTTCGCTTTGCAAGCGGTACGGTATACCCATGGTTTATCCTTAGAGGGTACTAACGGGTATCTCGAAACAGACACGCGCAACCGCAACGTTCAAGATGCAACGGTTGGATTTCGTCTCGGACGCAACCTGGGCACTGGTCGGTTTAGCCTCATGGCCTTCAATGGACCCACCACCGATCCAGTTTTGGCGTTGGAGCGCACAGGAACGACGCCACGGGTTAAGCTGCAATATCCCAAGCGTTCGCTAATCGGTATCAGTTGGGATCGCACCTTGGGCAGCATGGTTCTACGGGCAGAAACAGCCTATATCCCCGACCAACCAATCAACGTCATCGTTAACTCTCAGCTAACACAAACCCGCCGAGGCCGATGGCTAGGCGGACTAGGGGTTGATTGGAATGCACCGCTAGGAATATTCATCAATGCACAGCTCGGGGCTGATCACATTACCAGTGGGCAAGCAGACTTGGCACGACCGCAGACAGACGTGATTGCTACGCTGCGGGTGCAACGTCATTTCCGCCAAGCCGGCTGGAAACTCCAATGTGAGTGGATAGGTTCACTTAGTGATGGCGACAGCGTCGCCAGGCCAATGGTCATTCGCGAGCTAAACGATTCGTTAACCTTTACGCTCGGGGCAGATCTCGCCTTCGGAGCCCGCAACGGCCAATTTGGGCAGTTCCACGAGCGCAGTCGTGGCTGGGCTCGTATAAAGGTCAGCTGGTGAGCCTAGTTGAGCAGCTTAATAGCAAACCCAACTATTGACCCCAGAACAAAAATGTAAATTGGTGGCATGCTGAGGTACAACCCAAGTCGGCGTTTGTCCGGCGACTGGTAATAGCCCAGTGCGTACCAAAGCCGACCAACGGGCCAGAGCACACCTATGGCGGCTGCCCAGATGGGATCGACAGCAAAGGCAAACAACCAAAGCCCAGGAAGAAAAAGCACCAAGTGCTCAAGCGTGTTTTGATGCGCTCTGACATGACGAACATAGTCTTCTGGCCCATCATGTGATGGCGCTGGCACGTCAAAGCGAACGCGAGCCATGCCCGCCTTAAACAAGGTGAAGTAATAGACCAGCAGCGCAAGGCTGCTTAGAATTGCGGGATAGTAAAAGTCATACATGGTTCGATCCTACCGCTGATTGGCGTGCAACGAGTGACGCCAGACAGTAAGAGGAATATCGCTCAAGCTCAAGCTTTTCGGTTAGTACTTGAACATAACGCTAGGGGATATCTAGCTGAACCTCGTTCGAGAGTTTGCTCAACTCACCGTTCAGTCCAACGGCTCGCATAGCAACGTAGTAAGTGCCTGGCGCTAGCGCCAGGTCATAGCTATCTAACTTACCCGAACCCACTTCTGTCTGCTCAACATAACGCTGGCTGGCAGAGCCGTAGTAGATGATGTAACCCGACAAACCATCTAAGATCGAGCCATCTTCGTTTAACTGAGGTGGTGCCCAGTTTAGTTTGGCACTTGCCTTGTGTTGCCTTGCCACTTCAACGGATAACATCTCTAGTGACGTTCCACCCGCTCCGCTGCACGCTAGGCTAAAAGTTGAATTGCTCGTGAGCGGTCCAACCTTTTCAACTCCGTAAACTTTCTTCAGACCCGACCAGGCCCCGCTTGCAACACAGTTGTCTGCATCAGTGGCCACCCAAGTCAGCTCAACAGAACTCTGGTAGGCAACCGAAGACACAGAGCTATCCAAGCTTAGGTCCGGCGCCGATAACGCTTTGGGTTCAGCAACGGTATTGGTTTTGGTTTTTGTTTTCGCTTTAGATTCGGTCTTAGCTTTAGGCTCAGCTTGCTGCTCGGCATCAGGAGGTGAGGCCGCTTTAACCTGCACAGTCACCGATCGTGTGAGCCAACCTGTTTGGGTTGCACATTTGATGTCAAATCGTTGATCTGACTGGATCGCCCCGGAGCGCCAGACACCCTGGGTGTCTAGCTTGCCACTCCAGCTTCCAGCGGCAAGACAAAAACGCGTGTGGGTCGACATCCAGCTCAACATCACGCCTTCGCCGGGTTCAACCTGTACTTTGCTGGTTGCAAAAGAAATTCGCGGCTTAGCGCCGCCCTTGCCTGATGCAAAGGATGCACCGGACATCATTATCAATCCGCACAAAATCAGCACATAGATATGCCGAAGCTTAGAGTTCATCGCCAGTCCCTTGGTCAAACCTCCCAGGCTGGAAGGCTCAAATGAATCAAAGGACTAAACCCTACTCCCCTGCCACTAAAGTGACCGGGGCAAACATCACAGTTCTATTGAATTCGCAACAACAGTGGCAGGGTGTGAACCATTACCGATTCCGGTCATTTCTAGGCAAGCTAAAACACTGGTCTGCCCAGCCACCAGCAACGTTGTTGGCGATGCCAATCTAGCTTTATGCAGCCACAATAAAGAAAGCTGCAATACTCGCTCCGACCGAAGCTAGTGGGAGTAGCGCAACCCTCTTGCCACGCAGCTTACGGCAGGCTCAACAACACCTCGTTGGACAGAGCGCTAAGCTCACCGCCCACGCCAACAGCCCGCATCGCCACATAGTAGGTTCCCGGCGTTAAGGCTAAATCGTAACCACTGATATTGCTCACGTTAACCTCGATATTGTCTGTGTAAAATTGGCTCTCCAATCCATAGTAGATGATGTAGCCTGCCAAACCTTCTAACTTCGAGCCGTCTTCGTTGGTTGTTGGCGGTTGCCAGGTTAAGCTAGCATTTGCGGTTGCTTCGTTCGCCACCTGGACCGAGACAATCTCTAGGGTTGTGCCACCTACCCCGTTACATGACAACGAAAAGCTGGTGTCGCTTGCGATTGGACCAACGGTTTCCGTTCCCGTAAGCGCCTTGGATCCAGCCCAACCACCACCGGCTTCACATTGATCTGCCGCTGTTGCAGACCAACTGAGATCGGTTGTACCGTTAAGCCCCACCGTAATCTGAGACGATTGTAGGTCAACCAAAGGCGCCGCAGCAGCCGCAGCTATAGGCATTACGGAACTGCCAACCGTTACAACTACCTTGCGGGTGACATCGCCTGCCGCAGACCGGCAAAACAACTCAAAAGTCTGATCCGCCAAGATGGGTGGCGACTGCCATTCACCTTGGGTTGCAAGCTTGCCTTCCCAGTCTCCTTGCGCCAAACAAAATCGAGCGTCTTGGGCAGACCAACTCAGCTGGACCTTGTCGCCAGAAGAAACCTGTGGCTTATTCACTGCAAATGAGACTAATTTTTGGGCGTCCGTCTCCGCAGAGGCGTAATTGGTTGAAAAAAACGATGCACACAATAGGACTTGCACAAAGCATCGAAGATTAGTGGTCATAAAAAATCCTTTGTCTTTAACTGGCATTAAATGGGCTATTCCTTCTTGATGGTTGAGCCCCGTCAGATTTCGCTCAGGCGCACAGAAAGGCGCCGACAGCACAGATGGCTTTGGCGAGCAAAAACGAATGTTGCGAAGATTGGACGGAGGCAAATCCCAGAAGTTCAAAAGCTAATTTAGAAAAAGCTCTCTAAATGTTGAAGCCTTAAGTTTGAAGATACGAGGAAGCAAAGTCACTAATTTCTGCAAAAGCAGCAAAGACCGCCGGGTCGGTTTCTGCAGGCTGCAGCACGATCCAAATATGACCAGAACCTTCATATTCTGTATGGCGAACCGCCACCCCACAGCGTTCTGCTTGGATTGTTAGACGCTTTCCATCGTCCTTTAAATTGTCTAACCCGCCGGTTTGAATCAACAAAGGAGGCAAACCGCTTAGGTCTCGATAAATAGGGGAATGACGAGGGTCAGTTGCACTCAGGCGCTCGGGCGAATCCTGATCCGCTTCCAAATAAGTCTGTGCCAGCCACTCGATGGTTGTCTTGTTTGGCTCATGAAGATTCAGGCTGGCTTCGTTTAACGATGCACTGGACAACGCCAGATCAGCAAAAGGTGAATTGGCAACAATGCACGAGGGAGCCGCAACACCGAGCTCGATCGCATCTTTTACCATACCAACGGCAAGGCTTGCGCCGGCTGAGTCTCCAACAATCATCAACTTCGAGGGTGCCACGCCTTGTCGCTCAAGCACCCAGCGATACGCGATCAGCGCATCCTCAAAAGCTGCCGGATGCGGGTGCTCGGGCGCTAGCCGATAAGCAACGGATAGCACGCGAACCTGCGCCGCTCGCGACAAGCCGACCGTTGCATTGCGGTACTGCTCTGGGGTGCCACATAAATAAGCGCCACCATGGAAGTACAGAGCAACGGGCGCGCTGTTGTTGACCCCATCTGCTACGACCCATTCTGCGGGCACCCCAGCTGCATCAACAGGCTCAACCCAAAAATCTTGAACTGTTGCCACAATACCTGCGGCCACTTCACGCAGCACTTCTATGCTGTGCCCCTGATCCCAGGGCGATGCAGTTGCACTTCGATTTAAATCGACCATTCTTCAAGACTCACCTGTCGAGGTTATGCCAGTAAAAGCATCATACAGCCGCCTAACTAATACAAGCCTTGCCCTATTCACTACTGATAAACTCCCATGCAAGCGCCGCTTCGGCATTGGAACGGAGATGAGTCACCCATGAAACTTGTTCAACAGTACTGCATTGCCCTAGCCTTAACCTTGACCTTAACGCTTGCCAACACAGCAACGGCCTACGCTGCCAGCAAACCAACCGCTGAAAAAGCTATGGTTTACGAGATCTACAAAGAGCTGATCGAAACCAACACCACCGATTCTGTTGGCGACAACACGCTCGCTGCAAACCAAGTAAAGGCACGCCTGTTGGCCGCGGGGTTCGACCCGGCGGATATCTTTGTTGGCGGCCCCAAAGAACGCAAAGGCAACCTGGTAGCTCGCCTGCGTGGTACCGGTAAAAAAGAGCCCATCATCTTGCTCGCCCACCTAGACGTAGTGGAAGCGAAA
>CALHVX010000002.1 GCA_938036875.1 uncultured Pseudomonadales bacterium | reverse complement strand
CTCCAGTTTCGTCCGCACCCGGGTGAAATTATTGACTTTGAGCTGCCTGTTGAAGAAAACGTGGAGATCATTGCCGCCATGGGGGCCGGTAAGTTTGTCTCCCCTTACTACGACAGTCTGATCGCTCAAGTAGTCGTCCATGCAGAAGATCGCAATGGGGCCATCGCGAAGATGTTGGATTACTTAGGGCGTGCCAAGATCTCGGGCATCTGTACCAATATTCCCTTGCTGATTCGTGTCTTGGAAGATCAGGTATTTGTGGATGGTGTTTACGACACCGGTTACTTGCCCGAGCTGTTGAAGCGCACGGATGTGGAATCTTTGGTTAGCGAGATAGAAGCGTCAGCGGGTCAAGCCAGCGGTGGTATTGATGCCGCATCGATCAGCATTGAAGACAGTGATGAGCTGCGTGTGGTGTCGCCATCAACCGCGATCTTCTACACCACGCCAACGCCAACCTCGCCTGAGTATGTGAATGTGGGTGATCAGATTGATATCAGCCACACCATGTGTCAGCTAGAGGCGTTCAAGATATTTACGCCGCTTAGCCTGCAGGACTTTAATGGTGACTCCGTGTTGTATCCAGACACCCAGCGCTACGAGGTCACACGGATCAACATGAGCAACGGCCAACAAGTGAATCAAGGGGACCTGCTGTTTGTGGTGAAACCGCTGGCGGGTGAGGCTTAAGCCCCAGGCTTAGCCTTTAGGTTAGTCCTGGTGCTAGTAACCCAGGAGTAACCCTACTCCTTTTACCAGACACAACGTGGCTATGGTCAAGATGACATAGCCGCTGATGCGTTTGAGCCAAGCATCATCCACATGGTCCAGCAGGCGCGTACCCACTCGGGTACCAAGCACCGCCAGCAGCATAGCGATCAGGTAGTACTGAATCTCGATAGTCTCGCTAACCCCAATGATCAGCCCGTAGTAAATCAGCTTTAAGACATGTCCTAGGGCTTGGGTGACCGCTTTGCTGGCGACAATGCCGTACCGGTTTAGCGGGCTGTTGAGGTAGAACACATCCAGCAACGGGCCCGATGCACCGGCAAAGAGTTGGGCTGCCGTGACCACGCTGCCGCAAGCGACGGCGGTTGCAGGCCGAGTGATGTCTAAGCCTTGAAGATATGGAAGCAAGCGGGCGAACCAAGGAAAACTGCCGACTAGTACCAGTATCCAGCCGGCATTGGGTACCAAGGCGATGCTGGCGAACGCGGCTAGGGCCAACCCGGCGCCGACGAGATAGGGCGGGATGATTTGCCATTGGATGTGCTCGCGTAAGAACCAAGCACGCGAGCCGTTGGCGGTTGCCTGCACCGCACCGTGCACCATCATGGCTGCAGCCACGGATAGCGTGCTCACCAGCACCGCCATCAAGATCATGCCGCCCGCCATGCCGAGCAGCCCCGACAGAGCGCTGGTGGCGACAACGGTTACTAATATCCAAGCCATTATGCCCATGGGTTCATCTTCCTCCGATCCAATAGATGAATAAAGCGAATCATTGGAATACAATTTAGGCCCAAATAGAATGAATTGGCGCTCGTCAAACGGGTGCGCAACCAACCAGTAATCTACTGGGGGAAGTGAGCTTAAGTGATTGAAAACTTAGAAACTTTGGTCATGTTGTCGAAGACGGGCACCATGATGGAAACCAGTACCGCGCTGCGCATCTCCCAATCCGCGGTCAGCAAACGCATTGCCGCATTGGAACGTTTCTACGATAGGGAGCTGGTTGAGCGTGATGGTCGACGGGTTGTACTAACACACCACGGAACCCGATTGGTTGAGAAAGTAGCGCCGCTGGTCACGGAGCTCAAGAGCGTGTTCTTGGAAGACCAAGAGTTACGTAAAGGGCGCATTATTATGGGGGTGTCCGAGGCCATCTTAGCCAGCTGGGGTCCACGGCTGTTCGCTCGGGTGCGGGACAAGATGCCCGGCGTGGAGTTTGAATTTCACGCCCAGCGCTCGCCCATCGTGTTAGACCGCATTCGTTCCGGTGAGTACATGTTGGGTATCTGCACCGGTTCTTCGAGCGCAGACACCGATCTGCAAAGTGAGGTGATCAGGCGTGAGCCGATGGTTATCTTGCCGTCTGCGTTACAGCCGCTCACTTACGCCATTGGTGATGAGCTAGATGTGATTACCATCGAGTCTCGGTCTGGCGCTTGGGCTTCCATTGAGGACGACATGCGACGCCTGCACTTGTCTCGCAAAGTGTCGTTGGAATCCTTCTTCAGCGTTGCGCAAATGGCTCTGGCGGGTTTTGGCCACGGTTTGGTACCCGCGGGTGTGGCACGCACCTTAGGCGTGAACATGAAAAAGGTCATTCCCTTGGATAGCGAAGGTTTGTATCGGCCGGTACGTTTTGTAGCGCGCAAAACCATGTTTTCTAGGCCATTAGTGCAGACCTTCTATCGAGAGGTTTCCGCGCTCGCCCACAAAGTATAGGCTGGTTGTTCAGCCGTATGCCTCACAAACCCTAAAGGAAGCTCTCAAAGGAAAAGTATGGAAATTTATCTACATCATTATCCAGCGTCTTTGTTTTCAGAAAAAGTTCGATTGATGCTGGGTTACCTTGAGTTGCCTTGGCACTCGGTAGAGATCAACAATATTATGCCCCGGCCGCTATTGATGCCCTTGACCGGTGGCTATCGCAAAACGCCGTCGTTGCAAATCGGCGCTAATGTTTACTGTGACACGGCGGTTATTGCACGCGGATTGGCACGCCATGCAGGCAACACCGAGTTGTTTGCGCCGGGCTTTAACGCGCTGCGCGTTGCGGAGTGGGCAGACGGTCAGCTGTTTCGTATTACCGTTGCGCTGAACTTTCGACCGGAAGCCTTGGGTGCCATGATGGGGCAGTTTTCGGCTACCGATCTAGACGCTTTTATGAAGGACCGTGCTGAGCTGACGGGTGATGCACCCATCTCAAGCTTTACCACAGAAGCGGCTATGGCTTACATCGAAACCTACCTTACGGATTTAGAGGCCAGCCTAAACAACAAGACCAGCAACGATTTTTTGTTTGGCGCGCAACCCAGCATTGCGGACTTTTCGGTCTACCATTGTCTTTGGTTTCTAGCCAACAACCCGGTGAATGCCGCGTTGCTAGCACCTTACGCTGGCGTTAACGCTTGGATCGAGCGTATGGCAGCCTTCGGCCATGGCCAGGTTGAAATTTCTTCCGGTGAAGCGGCGTTGGCTGCAGCGAAAGCGACAGCGCCGGTTGCACCCGCGCTGGCCGGGCAGCAGTTGGGTCACTTTGCTGTAGGTGACGAGGTATCAGTGACCCCAGCGGACTACGGTCGCATTGCAGTGCAAGGCACATTGGTGGCTTGGGATGCGCAAGAGATTGTGTTGGCTCGGGAGACGCCGGAAACCGGCCCGCTGATGACCCATTTCCCCAGCGCGGGCTTTGAGGTAACCGCTTAAGCGCTGGGGTCAAAGCCGGGGGGCAGAGTCAGGGGTCAGAGTCAGGGATCAAGGTGCTAGCAATGATCTCGGCATTGGCCGGCTTGCTAGACCCATCACACCAACGGCTTAACGTCTCAACCCATTGCTCGCTGGCATTTAGGCAGGGTACTAAGGTTAGCGTTTTGCCGCCGGCATCCTCGAAGGTTTTGCGACCCTGCATCCCCATCTCTTCCAGCGTTTCTAGGTTATCCGCCAAAAAGGCTGGGCAAGCGACAACCAAATGTTCGACACCGCTTGCAGCCAGTTCTGCCAGGCGCACATCGGTGTAGGGCGTAAGCCAAGGCAAGCGCCCAAGTCGTGACTGAAAGCTAATGCTGAGGCGCGCTTGGGGTATCTGTAGCGCACGCTGCAGATGTTTTGAGGTTTGCAGTATTTGGTGCCGGTAGCAGGTGGCATGTGCGGGTGAAGGATCGTCGCAACAGGTGTCGCTGGCTAGGCAGTGGTTGCCCGTGGGATCGGCAACCGTGAGATGGCGTTCGGGCAAGCCGTGGTAGCTGAGCAGCAAGTGGTCATAAGGCTGAGCCAAATGCGGGGTTAAGCTTGCGGCTAAGGCACTGATGTAATCCGGATCAGAGTAGAAGGGCGGCAAAGTGGTCAGCGTCATACCGGCTGGCAGGAGTTCTTGGGTCCGCTCGATGGTGGTTGTGCGGGTGGAGTCAGCGTGATGCGGATACAGCGCTACCAGCAGCACTTCTTGCACCCCTTGCTCCTTTAGCTGGGCTAGCCCTTGTTCGATGCTCGGCCTGCCATAGCGCATAGCCAGCGCACAGGGCAGCTTGGATTGGTTGCCTACCCCTTGTTGCAGAAGCTGGCTTTCATGCAGCAGGGGTGAGCCGGTATCCGTATCCCAGATGCTGGCATAGGCGTGGGCACTAGCTTTGGGCCGAAAGGGTAAGATAAACAAGGACACAATGAGCTTACGGACCAGCCAGGGGGCGTCAATCACGTAGGGGTCCATCAGGAACTCGTTTAAGTAGCGGCGTACGTCCGGCACGCTAGGGCTGGCTGGTGTGCCAAGATTGACGAGGAGGATGCCGCGTTGCTGGTTGGTTGATGCTGGGGTGTTCGTTGAGTTCTCTTCCATAGCTCCAGCTTACCAACCTTAGGCGAATGCGCTAGTATTCGCGCCCTTCAACACGGCATAAATGAAACAGAATGAACAAAGATGCAACCGTCATCGTGGACTACGACGCAGGCAACCTGCGTAGCGTCCAACGTGCTTGTGCCGAAGTCGGTATCAACGCGCAAATCAGCCGCGACCCGGCTGAACTGCTTGCCGCGCCTCGCGTCATTTTTCCTGGTGTGGGAGCCGCAGGGGCTGCCATGGCGAGTCTAAACAGCTCAGGTTTAGATCAGGCTATCCGCGAGTATCTAGGCACAGGCAAGCCGATGCTCGGCATCTGCTTAGGGCTCCAAATTTCGCTCGATTTTTCGGAAGAGAACTCACAAGAAACCTTGGGCCTAATTGCCGGGCAAGTGAAGCGGTTCAAGTTCAGCAATCCTGCTCTCAAAATTCCGCACATGGGTTGGAACCAAGTGACCGCCACCCAACCACATCCGGTGTTGGCAGGCTTAGAGCCGGGTGATGAGTTTTACTTTGTGCACGGCTACTACCCAACGCCAGACAACGCAGCCCAGGTGTATGCCACCACGGACTACGAGCGAGACTTTGCCAGCGCCATCGGGCGTAACAACTACTTCGCCACCCAGTTTCACCCCGAAAAGAGCGGTCGGGTGGGTTTGCGTTTGTTGGCCGCCTTTAAAGAGTGGGATGGCACATGTTAAGTAAACGATTGATTGCCTGTTTGGATGTACGTGATGGCCAGCTCGCCAAAAGCATCAAATTTGTGAACACCAAAGACATCGGTGATCCGGTTGAAAAGGCGGCTGAGTATTATCTGGATGGGTTGGATGAGTTGGTGTTCTACGACATCACTGCTTCCAGCGATAAGCGCAACATCATGTTGGATGTGGTTGAGGCGGTGGCGGCCCAAGTGTTTATTCCGTTGTCTGTAGGTGGTGGTGTGCGCTCGGTGGCGGATGCCACAGACCTACGGCTCGCGGGTGCCGAAAAGATCAACGTGAACTCTGCTGCGGTTGCACGCCCAGCATTGATCGCAGAGTGTGCCAATGCGGTAGGCAATCAAAACGTGGTGCTGTCCATGGATGTTGCACAGGTTGAGGTTAGCGCCGAGTTCCCAAGCGGTTATCAAATTGTGATTAACGGTGGCCGTAAACCCATGCCGCTGGATGCCTTGGCCTGGGCTTTGGAAGGTGAGCGTTTAGGGGCTGGTGAATTGGTGGTGAACTCCATCGATGCGGACGGCACGCGTGAAGGCTATGAAATCAAACTCACCGCCTTGATCAGTCAAGCGGTCCGTATACCGGTGATAGCTTCGGGCGGCGCTGGTAAACCCGAGCATCTATACGATGTGTTAACCGACGGACATGCAGATGCCGCGTTGGTTGCCTCCATGGTGCACTACGGTGACTACAAGGTTAGCCAGCTCAAAAATTATTTGCACGATCGAGAAATCAAGATGCGGATGTCCTGGTAATAGCGTCCGGTTCGCCGCTCAATTTTTAAACTCATTCAAAAGGAAAGCTCATGCACGCCATTGTGATTGATGGAGACAAACTAGGTTGGCAAGCAGTGGATGCGCCAAGCCTTGGTGCTGGAGAAGTACGTATTAAGGTTGCTGCAACGGCAGTCAACCGTGCAGACCTAGTGCAACGCCATGGTGGTTATCCACCGCCGCCTGGGGCCAGCGATATCTTAGGGTTGGAGTGTTCAGGCACTGTGATCGAGCTAGGTGAAGGCGTTACCCGTGTTTCTATAGGCGATGAGGTATGTGCACTGCTTTCCGGTGGTGGCTATGCCGAGGAGGTGGTTGTTGCTGCTGGACAAGTGCAACGACTGCCTAAAGGCTTTGACCTCGTTCAAGGTGCAGCGATTCCCGAAGTCTTTGCGACGGCCTATCTGAACCTCTTTATGGAAGCGGGTTTAACGCGTGGTGAGCGCGTGCTGCTGCACGCGGGCGCTAGTGGCGTAGGAACTGCAGCCATTGGTATGTGTAAAGCCATGGGTAACCCTTGCTATGTCACCGTGGGTTCTCAAGACAAGCTGGATCAGTGTATCGCCCTGGGTGCTAGCGGCGGTTCTATTCGCCATGACGGTCCCTTTGCGGAGCAAGTGGCGGCTTGGACCGATGATAAAGGCTTTGATGTGATCTTGGATCCCGTGGGCGCGAACTATCTGGCGGATAACCTCGCCAGCTTAAGTTTAGAAGGGCGCTTGGTGCTCATCGGTCTGATGGGTGGAGCGGCTGCTGAGATTAACCTGGGTTTGCTGTTGATGAAGCGCCTGCGGGTTATCGGTTCAACGTTGCGCGCGCGCTCGGTTGCGGCCAAGTCGGCGGTGATGGATGAGTTGCTGCGCAATATTTGGCCACGTTTTGAGTCTGGTGAAGTGAAGACTGTGGTCGATACGGTGTTGCCCATTGCTGAGGCGGACGCTGCGCATCAACTGATGGCGGCGGATAAGAACGTGGGTAAGATAGTGCTGCAGGTTGGTTAGCTGTAGTGCTGTGCTAATCACCCGATCTACCAGGACTGACGGCTATGCAGAAATTGAAATATGTTGGATTGGCAATTGTCTTCGCCTTTTTTATGGGCGGTGGCATCTCGCATTTCACCAACCCAGACTTTTTCCTCGACATCATGCCGGATTGGCTACCTTGGCACTTGCCATTGGTCTACATCAGCGGTTTCTTTGAGATTCTCGGAGCCATTGGAATCTTGATACCCCGCATCCGGGAGTGGGCGGGAAACGGTCTGATTGCGCTGACCATCGCCGTTACTCCGGTGAACATCCACATGTGGCTCAACCCTGAGCTGTTTCCGAATGTTCCAGAGAGTTTTTTGAGCATTCGGCTGGTGCTGCAGCTGTTATTGCTGGCGTGTATTTGGTGGTCAACGCGCCCGATGCAACCGGTATTGAGTCGTACTGAAGTCAGTTAGCGAGCTTTGATACGCAGGGTGTTAACCCTGCGCCTTTAACGCCTCAAGCTGCGCTAACAATGTCTCTAGCTCAGCTTCCGCTTCTGCCTGCTTCTCACGTTCTTTGGCAACAACTTCGGGTGGGGCATTATCCACGAACTTGGCATTGCCTAGCTTGCCTGCAACGCGCTTAACGTCCCCTTGCGCTTTGTCGATCTTCTTTTGCAGTCGAGCAATTTCTGCTTCAACATCAATAAGCCCAGCTAACGGGACCATCACCTTAAGGTCGCCAACCAAGGCTAAGGCATTAAGCGGTGGTGTCACATCGTCTTCAATCCAAGTCACCGATTCCAGCTTGGCCAGCTTGGTGAAGAGTTGGTTGGTGGCAGCAGCCAACGTGCGGTCGCGTTCAGAACCCCCTTGCAGCAGCAGCGGTACTTGCTGTGTTTCTTTCAGGTTGGCTTCACCACGAATGTTCCGAACTCCAGTGATCAAGCTTTGTAGCCAGGCGATAGAGGCGCTGGCTTGCTCGTCTTTCGGCTGATCGTCTGGGCTAGGGTATTGCTGGATCATGATGGTGTCGCCACCACGATTGAGTTTGGGTGCTACTTCGGTCCACAAGGCTTCAGTGATAAACGGGATCACCGGGTGCGCAATGCGAAGCAGGCTTTCCAGTACGGTCAGCAGCGTGTGCCGTGCACCGTTGTGCCGCTTAGGGTCCGCCGCTTCAGCATCTTCATCCCACAGTAGGGGCTTGGTGAGCTCCAGGTACCAGTCACAGTACTGGCCCCAAGTGAACTCGTACAAAGCGGTTGCTAGTAGATCAAACCGATAGGTTTCAACAGCTAGCTCACATTTTTCTACCAACAGGCCCAACTCGGTAAGAATCCAGCGATCCGCGAGGCTCAGCTCACGCTCAGCATCCAAATCAAAACCATCACATTGCTCAAGCACATAGCGGCTGGCGTTCCACAGCTTGTTGCAGAAGTTGCGGTAACCTTCGATGCGGTTGGTATCAAAACGCACATCGCGGCCTGTAGAGGCCAGCGCGCAGAAGGTAAAGCGCATGGCATCAGTGCCGTAAGCTTCAATGCCCTTAGGGAAATCCTTGCGGGTTGCTTTCTCGATGCGCTTAGCCATTTGTGGCTGCATCAATCCGGTGGTGCGTTTGGCAATCAGCTCTTCTAGGGAGATCCCATCCATAAAGTCCAACGGATCCAGACCGTTGCCTTTGGATTTGCTCATCTTTTGGCCTTCACCATCACGGACCAAACCGGTGATGTAGACCTTCTTGAACGGCACCTCGCCAGTAAACTTCAAGGTCATCATGATCATTCGGGCAACCCAGAAGAAGATGATGTCATGGCCGGTCACCAATACATCGGTGGGGTGGTACTGGGCTAGATCTTCGGTTTCTTCTGGCCAGCCTAAGGTGGCAAAGGTCCATAGGGCAGAGCTGAACCAAGTGTCGAGTACGTCTTCGTCCTGACGCAGCGTCACATCGTCTGCCAGGTTATTTTTGGCGCGCACCTCAGCTTCGCTGCGCCCCACGTAGATCTTGCCAGCCTCATCGTAGTAGGCGGGGATGCGGTGCCCCCACCATTGTTGACGAGAGATGGCCCAGTCTTGAATGTCACGCATCCAAGCAAAGTAGGTGTTGGCGTAAGAGGCTGGAACAAACTCGATGGCCCCCGATTCTACGGCTTCGATGGCGGGTTTGGCCAAAGATTCGATGGCCACGTACCACTGGTCCGCTAGCCAAGGTTCAATAACGGCACCCGAGCGGTCACCACGCGGCACCATCAGCTTGTGGTCTTTGATCTCGTCCAACAGACCTAAGGCATCTAAGTCTTTGACGATGCGCTTACGCGCTACGTATCGATCTAAGCCGATGTACGCTTCTGGCGCCTCATCATTGATGTGGGCGGTAGAGGTGAATACGTTGCGTTCTTCGAGACTATGGCGTTTACCCATCTCGTTGTCGTTGAAATCGTGGGCGGGCGTGATCTTCACGCAACCACTACCAAACTCAGGGTCAACGTAGCTGTCTGCGATAATGGGTATCTTGCGATCGGTTAATGGCAGCTCAACAAATTTGCCGACCAAATCTTGGAATCGCTCATCATCCGGATGTACGGCAACGGCGCTGTCACCCAGCATGGTTTCTGGGCGGGTGGTGGCAACCACCAAGTAGTCTTTGCCGTCAGCGGTTTTTGCATCTACCAGTGGATAACGGAAGTGCCACAGAGAACCGTTCTCTTCGGAGTTTTCTACCTCAAGGTCAGAGATAGCCGTTTCCAGCTCCGGGTCCCAGTTGACCAAACGTTGGCCGCGATAGATCAAACCTTCATCGAATAGCTGAACAAAAACTTCCAGCACAGCGGTGCTGAAGCCTTCATCCATGGTGAAGCGCTCGCGGCTCCAATCTAACGAGGAACCCATGCGCCGTAGTTGGGCCGTGATATTGCCGCCAGATTCTTCTTTCCACTGCCACACGCGCTCTTCAAAGGCTTCGCGACCCATGTCGTGACGATTGCCGCCTTCGGCTAACACTTGGCGCTCGACCAGCATTTGCGTGGCGATACCTGCGTGGTCGGTACCCATTTGCCACAGCGCCCGTTTGCCTTGCATACGTTGAAACCGAATCAGGGTATCCATCAGCGTATGTTGAAACGCATGGCCCATGTGCAAGCTGCCGGTCACGTTCGGCGGCGGGATCATGATGCTGTAAGCGGGCCCATTGCCGTTGGGTGCGAAGTAACCGGCTTGCTCCCAGGTCTCGTAGAGACTGGCTTCAATGGTCTGCGGATCAAAGTTTGCTTTCATGAACTAGGGGTTACCTGTTGGTGCGGGATCCGCTGGGTGGTCTTCAGCCAGTTGGCTAAGCCCATCTTCTTTGGTTTGGCGTTGTTGTTGGTTGATTTGCAGGGTGGCTTGTACACGCTGGGTCAGTTCGTCTTGGAGATCGACTAACAGCTGTTGTTTTAACAGGGCGACTTGTTCTACCAAGGTGGTGCTAAGCCAACCGTTTATGCTTTGCTCAAGGCGTACCCGCAAGGCATCCGTGAGGGCTTGGGTATCGTCTGGATTCCAGTCGAGCTGTTGGGCCTGGATGGTCGCGCTTGCTGTTTCAAGCAGTTCGGTCGATTCCGCTTCCCAGCCGGTGCCGAGCAGCGCATCAAACAGATCTTGGTTTTGTGGTGGCGGCAGGGTTGCTGAAAAATCGGCCGTAGTACGCTCCAGCCGTTCGAACTCAGGGAGAGCGGCGGCTTCTGCAGCCAGTTGCGGCGGAGGTGGAGTGATCTCCACAAGCGGTGGCACTGTGTTTGGTTCCGACTCTAGGTTTGCTTCTAGATCCGCGTCTTGTTCCGCCTTTGGCGCAACGGGAGGGGCTGCAATAGGTTCATCCGCAAACATATCCAAGGTTGGATCTTTGCCTTCCTCTAGCAGGGTGACCAGCGTTTCTAGATCGCCAACAAGTTTTTCTTTGGGGGGCGTTTGCTCTGCCATTAGGGTGCGCTCACTGTGTTCCAGGGGTTACTCATCAGCTGTCTAAGATTCCCAATCGTCCATGTCGTGATGAAACAGAGGGTAGCCTCTATCGCGGTAGTTTTTGTAACGAGCTCGCCCGGCTTCGCGTTGGTTGCCTAATACTATCTCGGCAACCCGATCAAAACGGCCGAAGAAGCTGGGGATGCTACCGCTTAAGTTTATCAGGACTTCGTCGCAATCTTGTGGGTCTTCACAGCCAATGCTGATGGGGGCAACGGATGCCTCATGGCTCAGCTGAGCGTGAGGTAAGAAGCGCTGCTCTGGGTAACGCCACAGCAACTCATCAATCGCTTGAGCTTGAATCGAGTCATCCGTATGCAGGTGCACACGTTTACCCCCACTCAGCGCTTTAGACGCTAAGCGGCAGGCAAAACGTTGCAAGGCCTCAGGATCTAGGTCCTGCAACAGGTAGAAGTCGACCCGAGTCAAATCGAACCGCCCTAAGCTTTCTTAGCGCGGCGCTTGGGTGCGGCCTTACGTGCAGCACGTTCACACAAGAAGCGGAACAACAGGCCAACCGGACGACCGGTTGCGCCTTTGGCACCGCCACCTTTAAACGCGGTACCGGCAACATCCATATGGGCCCAAGTCATCTCTTCGGTGTAGCGTGCCAAAAAGCAGGCGGCGGTAATGGAGCCGGCTTCGCGACCACCAATGTTGGCCATGTCGGCGAAATTACTCTTCAGTTGTGGCTGATACTCGTCCCACAACGGCATTTGCCAAGCGCGGTCTCCGCTGTATTCGCCAGCTTCGATCAGCTCGCTAGCAAAGCGGTCATCGTTAGAGTAGACGGCGGATGCTTTTGAACCCAAGGCAACAATAACTGCGCCGGTGAGGGTGGCCACGTCAACCACCACTTCTGGATCGAATTTCTTGGCGTAGGTTAAGGCGTCACACAACACCAAACGGCCTTCGGCATCGGTGTTGAGGATTTCAACCGTTTGCCCCGACATAGTGGTGACAATGTCACCTGGGCGGCTGGCATCACCGCTTGGCATGTTTTCGGCCGCGGCCACGATGCACACTAAGTTGATGGGCAGCTTGGCTTCGATGGCCGCTTTGGTGGCGCCCAAGACGCTGGCCGCACCGCACATATCAAACTTCATTTCATCCATGCCAGCGCCTGGCTTCAAGCTGATGCCGCCGGTGTCGAAGGTGATGCCTTTGCCGACCAGTACCACCGGCTTTTTAGAGGCTGGGCCGCCGTTATACTCAATGATGATCATCTTGCCTGGCTGGTCGCTGCCTTGGGAAACGCTCATAAAGGCGCCCATACCCAAGCTGGTCATACGCTTTTCATCCAGGGCCGAGACTTTAACCTTAGCGGCTGAGGCTAAACGCTTGGCTTCTGCATGCAGGTAGGTGGGGTGGCAAACGTTCGGTGGCTGGTTGCCAAGGTCCCGTGCAAACTGCAAGCCTTCTTCCAAGGCAACCGCGCGCTTGGCCAATTGCATCAAAGCGCTACGGCTACGTGCATCGCCCACTAGCACCAGATTGGCCAACGTTGAAGGCTTAGGTACCGATTTGGTTTTGTGCTCCCCAAAGGTGTAGAACTTCTGCGCAACCGCCGCTAATGCGTTGCTGCATTTCCAGGCTAGATCTGCACCCTTGACTTTGGCCTGATGACAGGTCCAGATCGCTTGCATTATGGGCAGGCCATGGAGGCGTGTGGCGGCTGCTTGTACGCAGTTGCGAAACTCGGTTTTGCTTAAGTTGGTGTCCAAGCCGCCAACCACCAGCAGACGATTGATTTTGGTTGGTTCGGGCAGGTGCACCAACAGGGTTTGGCCTGGCTTGTTTTTGAAGTCTGCTAATGCAGCCGCATAGAGGTCCGCTTGATCCGCCTGCTTGGCGATTTTGCTTGCGGTGGTGGCATCGCACACAATGGCGTCACTGTTGAGCTCGGTGACGGCACCGGTTTTGATCGAATATTTCATATTTGCTCAAGCGTCCTTTGTTAAAAATGGTTAAAGTTAAAAATGGTTAAAAATTAGATTGCTAAATGGCTTTCCATGTACATTCGGCCTTTGGATTGACCGGTGGCTTATTGCGCCACTAGATCGCTGTCGTTGCTGCCAGATGGTTTGAAAACGGGTAAATTCTGACCGAACCACAGCTGACAGCGCATTCTAGATTAATCCGACCTAAATTAAACCGGCCACCGGCAACAAAGCCCTAGGGAACGCCCAGATATGTCCATAGCCGCGCGCTATATCAACCGAGAAATCATTGCCACCTCGCTGGTGGTGCTGATTATTCTGTTGGTCGTGGCCGTTGGTGGGCGATTTGTGGGCTATCTACAGCAGGCGGCAATGGGAAAGTACTCGGCAGATGCCCTATGGATGCTGGTTGGCCTTAGAATGCCCGAATTCCTCCAGCTACTGCTCCCGTTTGCGCTGTTTTTAGGGCTGCTCTTCAGTTTAGGGCGTTTGTATGCTGAGCAAGAGATGGTGGTTCTGTTTGGCGGTGGGGCAAACCTGCAACGGTTGCTGGTCTGGTTGGCGCCACTGGTGATCGGGTTAATGGTCCTGGTGGGTTGGTTGAGCTTTGGGCTAGGCCCCTCCAGTGCTCAGGCGTTAGGTGACCTCACAACGGAGCAACGTAATCGCCAGGACTTCGGGAGCATCACGCCTGGGGTCTTTTTCAGCTATGCCAAAGGCAATCGGGTGACCTACGCCGACGAGGTTAGTGCGGACCGCAAAACCTTGATCGAAGTGTTCATGGCTGAGCGTCAGAGCGCTGTGGATGCGGTCACCGTGCGAGCGGAACAAGCGACCCAATATGTGGATGACCAATCGGGCAGCCGCTACCTGTTGCTAGAGCGGGGCACTCGATATGAAGGCAAGATTGGCTCTCCCGAGTACCGGATTATTCGATTTGGGCAGCTGGGCCAACGTGTTGAGCAAGAGCCGATACGCCGCCGCGGTGATCGCATCGGTTCTATACCTAGTGCCAAGCTCTACAGCGATGCACATCCAATTGCCAATGCAGAGTGGCATCGGCGGCTCAGCCTGCCAGTGTTTACCCTGATTACTGCACTTTTGGCGGTGGGCCTGGCACGGGTAAAGCCTCGTCAGGGTCGGTTTGCCCGGGTTCTTCCGGCGGTAGGTGTTTTTGTGAGCTACTACTTAATGCTGACCTTGGCGCAAAATCTGCTGAAGAACGAACAGCTTCCCGCTTGGCTTGGTATGTGGCCCGTACACCTGTTGTACGTCGGTTTGATGGTTTGGCTGCTGCGGCGTTTTGGGATGCCTCAACATGCCTAAACCCATATATCAGGGTCGGTCCATAGCATGACAACCTTTCACCGACACGTTGCTGGGACCTTGCTGCTAACCTCGCTGGCCGTGCTGTTTGCCATGCTTGCGCTCATGGCCCTGTTTGCCTTGATGGATGAACTGCGTGATGCCAATGAGGCCTATCGATTTGTTGATGCGTTGATTTACTGCGGCCTCAGCTTACCGCGCCGTGCGCTAGAAATTTTACCTTACGCCGTGTTTCTGGGGACCTTGGTTGGATTGGGTAGCCTAGCAGAGCATTCTGAGCTGACGGTGGTGCGGGCGGCAGGTATGTCACCCAGCCAGATGTTTCGTGGTGTTGCTGCCCCTGCGCTGTTGCTCATGGCGTTAGGCTTTGGCTTAGGTGAGTGGTTGGCGCCAGCGGCTGAGGAGCGGGCTGAGCTGTTTAAGGAGCAGCGCTTGCAGGGTAGCGAGACGGTCTCGGTGGCCGGAGGCTATTGGTACCGCGAAGGCAATTTGTTCATGAATGTCGATGGCCTGCTTGAAGGTGGCGGCGTTAGCGGCGCGCGCCAGTTTTTCTACGATGACCACAAAAACCTAATGCAGACCCGTCGCGCTGAGACTGCAATTTGGGATCAACACAGTGGGTCCTGGTCGCTGCGGGATGTGGTCAGCACCCAATTTCCGCCCGCGCCGAAAAGCCTGCGTGCCATAAGCAATCCATTGCGCGAAGCGTCAGAGCTTACGGACCCCAAAGCCAGACTGGGGGTTCGGCGCAATGCTGAGGTCACCTGGCTTGGTCAAGCTGACCCTCGCTTGCTCAGCGCGCGTCTGTTGGTAGACGAGAACCGGCTGTCCATCTCGGACTTGTACTACCAAATCAACTACATGCGTCGAGAGAAGCTCAGCGTGACCAGTTACGAGCTAGCCTTTTGGACCCGCATTCAACAACCCTTGGCCGTGTTAGGGCTGGCACTGCTGGCCATGGCCTTTGTGTTGGGGCCGCTGCGTCAGGTCAGCATTGGTCTGCGGGTTAGTGCTGGGGTGTTGGTAGGGCTCACCTTCAAGTACCTGCAAGATTTGTTTGCCCCCATGAGCTTGGTCTATGGGCTACCGCCGGTGATTGCAGTGGCTATCCCCATTTTGCTCTGTTGGGTGATTGCGATGATTGCCTTGCGGCGCGCTAGCTAAGCGGTAGCTACCTTTGGCTCGTGCAGAATCTTGGTGTTCGACATCAGATCTGACCAAGTCCGGTTCTGCTTGTCGAAAAACATCCAGAAAAAACCAAGGCCAAAACACAAGAAGCTAACCAGCGCAGCCATGACTCGGTAGCTTGCTTCGTCAAGCGTGAGCTTGGGTTTGGTGGAAACCGCGCGTAACCGCCAGGCCATCATGCCAATGGTTTGCCCAGTGGTGCACCAAGACCAAGCAAAGTAAGCAAAGGCTTCAACAAAGAGCAAGCTCTGCCATAAAGCCCCATGCACGGGCTTAAACCCATTGAGCGCGGTGGCAACGTAACCGGTGACCGCTAAGATGGCGATTACCAGCAACGAATCGTAAAGCATAGCCCCGAGGCGTCGACCAAACCCGGCGGGTTTACTTGGGGGGGCTTCAGAAGAGGGCACCCTAGAAGGCTGCTACGTTGTCTGCTAAGCGCACTTGCCGGCCACAGAACTCTTCTTGCAGCATAGCCTGCAGAGTGTCTGGATCTTCGCAGTTAGCCCAAGTGCGTACGCCGTCGTCGCGTAAGCAAGCAAGATGCGCCGTTTTTGGGGCGCTGCCGTCATACATAACAACGTAACTTTCAACCGTTGCATTACCAGTGTGGTCCGCCACAACCTCTCGTTTTGGAGTTGCATCCACTTCAGCTTGAACATCTTGGTGTTGGAATGGCTTTGCTGGTGGTGTTGTGGAGTAAACGCCAAACGCGTGTTTGGTGAGCAGGCCCCCGTTTGCGGTGATTAACCCTTTCTCACCAGGTTGTTCTCTAAGCAGGGTGGCCATGCGCGCAATGGAATGCATCACGTAGTTGTTCAGCGGGCCGCCACCGAAGGTCAAGCCGCCGGTGACCGTTAGCGGTTTTGCCATATCTAGCCCCAACTCTGCTGCCGCCACTTGGACAGCAATGGGGAAGCAGCTGTAAACGTCTACTTTGTCGATATCACCAATGCTTAAGCCTGCCAACTCCAGTGCTCGATTGCCGGCGATGCGAATACCGGGTGAGCTGTACAAGTTGTCGCGATTAGACACGTATAGGTGGTCGTGGGCATCCGTACCCGTGTGCGGGTATACCCAAAGCGATTCTGGTATGCCCAAGGCTTTTGCTTTGCGCGTAGAGCACAAGATGAGCGCTGAAGCTTGGTCTACGTTGTTGTTGGAGTTCATCAGCTTGGGATAGGGAAAGGACACGGGCCGATTGCTGGCGCTAGGTGTTCGAATCTCTTGTGCGCTGTATTGTTGTTTGATCCAAGCATCTGGGTTTTGTGCAGCAACCGCACTAAAACCGGCCCAAAGCTGGGAGACTCGATGGATGTGCTCGGTGGGTGTTTCTTGTAAGTGGTGTCGACGGGCTATCTCGAACAAAGGGTACATCTGGATAGGGCGGCCAAGATGCATTTGCGCTTCGATGTCGTTGCGCATGGCTTTTTCTTCGCCAATCATTCGGTCTGGCGTGCCAGGCAATTCTTGCCAACTTAGGTCCAGCTTTGCTTTTGCTGCTTTGGCTTGGCTGTAGCCACACTCGGCACCGGTCATCACAATGACATCTGCACGACCTTGTTGAATATCTAACGCGGACTGATTCAGCGTTGTTTGGACGTAGTTGCCACCATAAGGTGTCAAGGTGGTTTCTGCGTTAGCGCAGCCAATGGCGGATGCCACGGCTTTAGCGGGGTTTTGATAGGGCCAGATTCCGCGGATTACCCGCACCGAGTTTGCTGCGGCTCCAAGTTCAGGGCATTGGGCATCCAGCGCCGCCTGCTGCACTGCATCGATCATCAATTGGATGGGCTCTTTGCCGGTGCCTGCTTGCGTGATGCGTTGCTCCAAATGAGCAACGCCAACTAGTACGGGTGTTTCCATGGAATCTGTCTCTACTGTTGGTTTGGGTTGATGGTCAACGCTAGCCTTGGAGGCTTGCGAACCCTTTACCTTCGGCCACCAGCTTTTCTAGCAGTGGAGCAGGTTCCCAAGCTGGGCCGCCGTAGATCTCTTGGAAACGCTTGATGTCAGCCAAGACGTTGTCCAACCCTTGCTGGTCTGCCCAAAACATGGGGCCGCCGGTGACTTCGGGAAAGCCATAACCGTTGGCGTACACAATGTCGATATCGCAAGGTCGCAAGGCAATGCCTTCTTCCAATATGCGAGCGCCTTCATTGATCAGCGGGTACAAGCAACGCTTCAACACTTCATCATCCGCGATCTCCCGGCGTTCAATGCCAAGCTCCGCCGAGGTTTCTTCGACTATTGCTATGACTTCAGGGTCAGGCTGACCAGCACGGCTTCCTTCTGGGTAGATGTAGAAGCCGCGAGCGGTTTTTTGACCGAAGCGTTCTTTATCGCACAGCTTGTCTGCTACCCGTGCCGTTATAGGGACATCTTCAGGTTTCACACCCGCGAGCTGACGTGCGCGCCAGCCTAAGTCCAAACCAACCAGGTCGTTCATTTGGAACGGACCCATGGGCATGCCGAACTTGTTCATCACGGCATCCACTTGGTAAGGGGTTGCCCCTTGCAGGATGATCTCACCCGCCTGGCGGGTGTACTGGCCCAACATGCGGTTGCCAATGAAGCCTGGCGCGTTACCAGAGAGCACGGCAATTTTGTTGAGCTTTTTGCCGAGCTGCATGGCGGTAGCGATGGTGCTTTTGCTGGTCTTGCCGCCACGAACCACTTCGAGCAGGCGCATGATGTTAGCCGGGCTAAAGAAGTGCAGGCCAATAACGTCTTCAGGACGCGTGGTTGCCGCAGCAATGGCGTCAACGTCTAGCCCCGAGGTGTTGCTGGCTAAGATTGCGCCGGCTTTGGCCACTTCTTCAATCTTCTTGAAGGTTTCTACTTTGACATCCAGATTTTCGTAGACCGCTTCAACGATAACGTCCGCGGTGCTTAACTTGCTGTAATCCGTGGTGCCGGTGAGCAGGCTCATGCGGGTATCGACTTCCGCTTGGGTCATGCGACCGCGTTGTTGTTGGATGTCGTAGTTGCGTTGAATAACGCCTAAGCCGCGCTCTAAGGCTTCGTCGTTCATCTCAAGGATGGTGACGGGGATGCCGACGTTGGCGAAGCACATGGAGATGCCACCACCCATGGTGCCGCAACCGATCACGGCCGCTTGCTTGATGGGCTTGGTTTCGGTGTCCCGGGGCACATCTGGGATTTTTGCCACCTCGCGTTCGCTGAAGAACATGTGGATCAAAGCGGCACGCTGAGGGTGCTCCATACACTTGCGGAAGCACTCTTGCTCAACCTTCATGCCGGCATCGAAATCGTTGTTGTTCACAGCGGCTTCAACACACTGGATGATCATCTCTGGGGCAAAGCGACCGCGCATGCGGCGCGCGGCCGTTTTGCGAGCTGCATCGAAGATCTCGCTATTGCCTCGATCTGCTTCGACCTTGGCGGTCTCGTTGCGAATCTTGCGGGTGGCGCTGCCATTGGCGACCACCTGCTCAGCAAAAGCGATGGCACCAGCCACGATGTCACCGTCGATAACTTCATCAACAATGCCCAACGCTTTTGCCGCTGGAGCGGCAATAGGGTCGCCGCTCAGAATAAAGCCAAGGGCTTTCTCTGCACCGATCAAACGAGGCAAGCGTTGGGTGCCACCAGCGCCGGGCAGAAGGCCCAGCTTAACTTCGGGTAAACCTACTGGGGCGGTGGGTGATGCAACACGATAGTCGCAGCAAAGCGCCACTTCCAGGCCGCCACCGAAGGCGGTGCCGTTGATGGCAGCAACTATAGGTTTGGTGCTGTTTTCCATGAGGGTTAGGCATTCACCTAAACCCGGTCCGGAGCTAGCGGCTGCGCCAAATTCGGAGATGTCTGCCCCAGCGATAAAGGCGCGACCAGCGCCGGTGAGTACTACGGCTTGTATCGCAGCATCCCCTAGGGCAGCCGTAATGCCGTCATGTAGCCCCTGGCGTACGCCGCTAGATAGTGGGTTCACCGGGGGGTTGTCGATGGTCATAAGCGCGATGTTGCCGCGAGTCTCGTAATGCACAGTGCCTTTCATGTGAACCTCTTTACGTCTGCAATGGGGCGCAAGGTCAGGCGTTTAGAGCCGTTTTTCGCGCGGAGGGGCGAATTATGGCGAAAGTGACGTTCAGGTACCAGACAGATTGGGTTCAGGGCGCGTTCAAGGGCCTCGCGTAGAGTGGTGATCACTGAGTAGCGATGTGATGTAAGGAGTCAGATCATGAAACATAGCAACCAAAAAACCGCCCAAAATCGAAAAGCCACTAGCGGCGTAAGTCGCTGGCGCAAGGCCGGCTCACGAACTCTGCCTATACTGGGTGCCGCCATGCTGTTTGGGATGGCAACGCCTGCTTTGGCCGATAGCAAGGTGAGTTTTCATGTGAGCAATGCGCACGCTCATCCTGGGCGTGTTGTCGAGCGGAAGCTCAACCGGGTGGTGCGTAAGGTCGCTCGTGACCTCGATGCCTTGCAACCGGTATCCCATCGAGATCGCCATGACCGATATCGTTCGGACCGTTATGACCGCCGGGATTATCGTCGTGATCATCGCCGCGCGCAGCGCCGCGCAGATCGCCGGGCAGAACGTCGATGGGATAGGGTTTACCGTCAGCAGCGCAACGCGCGTTATGCGAACCCGCTATATGCGGATCCCTTGTACCGCCCCATGAGCTTTAAGCGTTGGAGTCGGCACCAATGGCGACTAACGCACGACGAGCGGTACGTGACCCCGCGTCTTTATCAGCGTTACTTGAAGAAGTATCGTAAGCACTATCGCCATGGTCATGAGCAGGCTTACTTCGCTGGTGTTGATCGTAACCGTCGTGGCCACAGATCAGGTCGCCACTAGACCTAGCTAGGCTTTTAGCTAGCGCTAGGGTAAGCAGAAAAGCCAGCGGATAACCGCTGGCTTTTTTGGTTTTGTTTGAACCCTATTCCGCCGACCAGGAGCACTTAGCGAGGTAACACCAGGCGAAACAGGGTGTTGGTGCTCTGTTCGGTGATGGGTGCAAGCTCTAGTTGGCCGTTCAAGCTCTCAACCAGCTTGGCGGCAATGGTTAGCCCCAAACCCGTGCCACCCGCTTCCCGGTTAGTGGTAAAGAAAGGCTCAAAGATTTTTTCCCGGTTCGCAGCCGAAATGCCCCTACCGTTATCGGCCACTTCAAAGACCACTTGGCTTGGATTTGCTACCAGCCTGAGCCTGACCTCGTTGGCCTGTTGCTGTTGGGCATTTTCGATCAAGGTGTCGAGCACTGCTTCAACAAAGGATGCATTGGTACGCAGCGTCAATGGGTCATCGCGAGTAATGGCGAGGACCTGAAAGTTGTCGCTTTGATGTTTAACAACCACATTTTTGAGCAACAGGTTGGCATCTAAAGTTTCAAGCTGAGCGGTAGCCATATCGGCGCGGGTTAAGTCCAGCAGGCGAGTGGTTAAGCGTCGCAGTCGATCTGCATCCGCATCGATGTTGCTTAAGAAGCGGTCGTATTGCTCCGTGCTCATGCTTTGCGCATGGTCGCGTAGTACTTCCACCGCACCTTGGATTCCGGTGATGGGTGTTTTGAATTCGTGGGACACGTGCCGCGCAAACTCTTGGAGGTAGTCAGCGCGCTGCTCTAGGGTTGCTGCCATCGCTGCAACGCTGCTTTGTAGTTGCGCCATCTCGTAGGTTCTGGGAGATTTTTGTACCGCTAGCGCTGCAGCCCGTCCAGACGCTACCTCTTCGGCGCCTCGGGCCAAGCGTGTTATCGGGCGGGCAACCAAACGTGAGGTGACAATGGACATTAAAACAACCAACACCAATAAGGCGGCTAGGCCTTGCAGCAACAACAGTCGCTTGGCGTACAGTGCTTGCACGATGTTTGGTGGGGTTCGCGATAAAAGCACCGCACCAACTACCCGTTCGTCAAGCACTATGGGGGCGGCAACAAAGACCCGAATATCGCTGGTGCGACTAATGGAATCTAACGCCGAAGGATCGGTGGGGTCTTCTCGGCGCCGTAGTACGCTGGCGTACTGCCCGGTGAGCGCCTGGTCCAACTCGGTACCAGTTGGCACCGCGTTACCTACGTCATCACCTGTGCTGGCGACGATGACGCCCCAAGGGTCGACCACGCGAATGCCTGCCAGGGTGGTGAGTTGGGCATCACGCAGCACCGGCTGTAAACGCTCACCAATGGCTTTGGCAACCGGGTTGGGTTGAGCGGTTGCCATGCCATCTGGAAAGGGTGGCAGTCGTGGTGAGGATGCAAGATCTAGCTCGGGTGGTCGCGGGCGCCAGTTGCTTGGGTCTGCGTTGATATCTAGCGGTGGCAACTCACGACTTTCTAACGGCCAAGTCTGAGGCGCAACATCCACCACAATGGCGCGATAAAAAGCGGCAACAAAGGCGGCTTGGGCAATCAACGCACTTTCGGTTTGCCGAACCAACGCGCTTTCGTACAAACGCAAAACTTGGATGCCGGCTAGCGGTAAACCCAAAACGACTAGGTTGACCAAAATGAGAACCGTGCGCAGCCTGGGGCGCCAAGTCCGCCAGTTTGTTATCACGCAGTTTGCAACCGGTAACCAACGCCGTGAATGGTACGAATGCTATGGGCGCCAACGGCTGCTAGCTTTTCCCGCAAGCGGCGGATGTGGCTATCGATGGTGCGGTCACTCACCACGCGACGGCTGTCGTAGGCGCCTTGCATCAGAGCGTCTCGGGTGAGGACTTTGTCGGGAGCCCGGGCAAAAGTGGCGAGCATGCAAAACTCGGTGTGGGTTAGCGGTATCAGTTGGCCCTGCCACTGTGCCTCAAGGGTATCTAGGTTGACACTCAGTTCATCCACGCTCAGCAGCGCCGGTTGCTCTGTGCGGCTAAGGTCAATGCGACGTAGGTTTGCTTTAACCCGGGCAACCAACTCGCGAGGGCTGAAGGGCTTGGCTAGGTAGTCGTCGCCCCCCATCTCTAAGCCAATGATGCGATCGACCTCTTCGTCCTTGGAGGAAACAAAGATAATGGGGACGGCGGAGTGGGAACGCAGCTGATTGCAAACGGCTAACCCGTCCGTCTCGGGCATGAGGATGTCGAGTACGACCAGGTCTGGCTGATGTTTGCTGTGCTGGGCTAATGCGCGCACACCGTTCTCGGCTTCTAAGGTTTTGAAGCCAGCACGCTCTAGAGCAAAGCACACCACTTCCCGAATGTGTGGATCGTCGTCCACTACTAGTATTGTCTGCATGGCCAGATTGTAGCAGCGCCGGCCCAATCAGTTGGGCTTGACCGCCTGGCCTTGCGCAGAAATTGCACCAAAAGATGCAGCCAGTGCAGGTCTTACGGACGATTTCCGGTAATCGGGCCTTGCACACTGACCCACATGGACTGGATACGCCCAACAACCACAATTTTGCTGCTCAGCGGTGCGCTGCTATTGGCCTACGAGCCGGTGCTGTGGTTGTGGGGTTCTTGGTATCTGCCAGGTTATCCCCGATCTGGCCCCGTGGTGTTTGCCTTGGTCTTAGTGCTGTTTGGTTACGCGCTGACCAGCTCCCGAGTCTTTGTTGATGGTCAATTCGAACAAGGACAGACGGTTGGTCTTGGCTTGTTGCTGGTGAGCGCTTGTATCCGTGCGATAGCCCAATTGGCTGACATCAACCTGTTGGGCGCTTTGGTGCTAGCGGTAGATGTGTATGCCATAGCGCTGCTGCTTGGCACCGGCGCAAGACGCCGGGCCGTTGCCCCTTTTTGGTTGGCCGTTGTGTTTTGTTTTTGCTTACCATTGGAGCCTTGGCTGCAACGGCTGCTGGGTGCGCCGTTGCAATGGCTGAGCGCTCAAGGTGCCTGTGGCCTGTTATCAATCACGGTCGATGAGGTGATCTGCCACGGCCTGCGTTTGACGGTGCAAGGCGTGGATATATTGGTGGACCTGGCTTGTTCAGGGTCGCAGCTGTTGGTGCGAGCGAGTTTGCTGCTTGCCCTGGTCTTTGCGGTCTCACCCCCATCACGGCTTAGGTTGTTGGTTGGCGTGTCGCTTAGCTTGTTTTTGGTTTGGCTCTTGAACGCAATACGCATTGCGTTGTTGGCTTTGGGTTTGGTTTACCCGCCTTGGGGGCTTGATGTGATGTCACCCCCATTGCATTCAGCCATTGGGTTGCTGTGCTTTGCGGTGTTGGCACTAGCGCTGTTGGCTTGGGCAAGAAGAGCGCCGGTTACCGGTAGTGACCCTCGAACCCGTAAGCTGCGCATTTCTCCGGCTACGGCGCCCCAAGCTTGGGGTATGCAGCCTGGCGTCGATAAGCCCTACCGAGCGTTAGCTAGCGCCACGGCATTTGTGTTGGTGGCGCTAGTGGTTGTGCGGCTGGATGCTCAGCCTTTTGATCGCACGGCTAGCTTGACGCCACCTTATGCACCCTTGGTGCTGGCGGGTGAATCGCGTCGCGCGGCTGTGTTAACAGAGCAGGAGCTCAACTACTACCAAACCTATGGTGGCGCAGCGACCAAGGCCAGCTACGGATCCAACGGTTTGCTGTTAGTCCGTACCGGCGCACCCATTCGACACCTACATGCACCTGATGTTTGTTTGGGTGGTATGGGTTATCAGGTTGAGCTCATGGGTACGGATCTCAGTTCGGTACCCACTGCCGTATACCGAGCCCAAAGCATCGCTAGTGGTGAGGTTTGGCAAGTCCGAGTGAGCTACCTGGCCGATAACGGTGAGGTAACCGCCAGCTTATCTGAAGTGGCCTGGCACTGGCTGCGCTCGCCGAACACCCGCTGGACCATGGTGCAGCGTTTGGTGCCGTGGCCGTTGTCCGCACAAGGCCCGGTTGTGGCCGGTGGGCCAAGGTCGCGCTTGATACCCCCAGCAGCGGCCGACTGGGACCAAGCTGTGCTCCGCGCGTTTAATTTGTACACCCCCGTTAACCCCATATCCATCAGTGCATTGCTCCCTAAACCAACTGGACCCAGTTGATACATGCCAAACCCGAAGTGCTCAAACCAACCGTTTGATGCCAACTAATTTTCTGCCACAAGGATGCTAGCCATGACTCTATTTCGAACCTGGTCTTTTCGATTCTCCAAAGATTTTTTCTGCCACAAGTTCTGCCCTTCGTCGTTGATGGGTTGCTGGTTGTCGTTGTGGTTGTTGGGCTCGTTTGGGGCCGTGCAAGCCCTGGCAAATGGGCCGGTAGCTGAACCCGTTACGCCTGGTGGGAGCATTGAGTTTGAGGTGGGCGGACAATTGCAGACCCTACCGATGGTGAGCAGCAACTACCAAGTGCAGATCGACGGTAACGTGGCGAACGTGCAACTTCGCCAAACCTTTGTGAATGAACATAACGAGCCGGTACATGCGCGTTACTTGTTTCCCTTAAACAAAACGGCGGCCGTCCATCGCATGCGTATGCGCGTAGGTAACGAAGAGATCGAAGCAAAGATTGCAACCATTAAGAAGGCAGAGAAAACCTACCAACAAGCCAAGTCTGAGGGTAAAGCGGCGGCTATCTTGCGTCAGCATCGCCCGAATATGTTTACCCAACGTATTGCTAACTTGATGCCTGGTGCGCCGATTGAGGTAGAGCTGGAATATGTTCAGGTCTTACCAAAAATTGATGGTGAGTATGAACTGGTGATTCCAACGGTAGTGGGGCCGCGCTATCAACCCGGAGTACCTGCTTCGAGCATCAACCTTGTTACCGCTAGCAGCGTTGTGGATGAACCGCTTCCGGCTTACCCCCTAGTCCCAGGTTTGACTAATGCGAGCTTGGACAATCCGCAGACCTCTGCGACAGCGCAACTGACGCTTGAGGTCAATATAAACGCAGGGCAACGGATCAGCGGTGCCGCGAGCAGTACTCACCAAGTTGTTATCAGTGAGCCCTTGCCGGGACAGCGCAGAGTGCAGCTTCAAGCGGGGGCGGTGATTGCCAACCGTGACTTTGTGTTGCGTTACGCGCTCGCGGAACCCGAGGTAAGCGCCGGTCTAGTTGGTCATTGGGAGGCAGGAGACAACGGGTATTTCAGCCTGTTGATCGAGCCACCGTTAGGGGCCGCTGCAGGACCTAGCGTGCCTCGGGAGATGGTATTTTTGCTGGATTGCTCCGGATCGATGTATGGGTTGCCGATGGAGGCTAGCAAAGCTTTTATGCGCCGAGCGCTGGCCGGGTTATCGCCACAGGATAGCTTTCGTATCATTCGTTTTAGCGATGTCGCCACCGAGTTCTCTGCCAAGCCGCTGCGAGCAACCCCAGTGAATGTTAGCAAAGGGTTGGCTTACACCGAGTCGCTGCAGGGTTCTGGTGGTACGGTCATGAGTAGCGGTGTCTACCAAGCATTGGCCAGCGCAGCAGTATCCGGTCAGGTTCGGCAAGTGGTGTTCCTAACGGACGGCTACATTGGCAATGAGCAAGAGATACTTCGGTTGGTAACCATGAACTTAGGCGACGCTCGACTTTATGCCTTTGGCGTGGGTACCTCGGTCAACCGTTACCTGCTGGATGAGTTAGCTCGGGTTGGGCAAGGGTTTTCTCAGTACATGGACCCAACCGCTGATGTGGAGGAGGCAGCGACCAGTCTGGCCGCGCGCTTGCAGCATCCTGTCCTTACCCAACTGAGCATTGATTGGCAGGAGCTACCGGTAACCGATGTGCTTCCAGCGCAACTGCCGGATTTGTTTGCCGGTCAATCCGTGCAGATTCAGGGGCGTTACCTTGGGCCAGCAGCAGGCAACCTGGTGTTGCACGGACTGTCGGCTGGTGGCGAGAAGGTCCAGTTTGAGCGTTGGGTGGAGTTTACCAGTTCCGGTGCAAAACCCGCGTTAGGACAAACCTGGGCGCGCGCTAAGGTCCAAGCCGCCATGCACCAATTCACCGCACCACAAAGACTGCGTGAGCGCGCTGAGTCTGGCGGTCTGCTGACGGACGAAGATCTACAAGCACAGGTGACCGAGCTAGGTTTGAAGCATCGGCTGGTTACTCAGTGGACGGCTTTTGTTGCTGTTTCTAAGACACTGGTCAACCCTGAGCCGGGCTTAGCTGTGGATGCCCAAGTACCGCTGGCTAGAGTTGCTGGTGTTGCGAACAGCGCTTACCCAGCCGCTGCATTTACGGGTTACGGCACACCGGAACCAAGCGAACTGGCCAGCCTGTTGATGCTGCTGTTGCTCGCAGGAATCTACTTTTGGGTCAATGGTCGTTCAAGGTTGGCCGGTCGCTTCGGGCGCAGGGCGCCAGGGCGACGCTTGCGGATGGTTTAACGCTGGGTCAATCCAGGGCTGGTCGATAGGGTTTATAGTGGCTTGTGCCTTTGCTCTCGGCTGCCCCCGACGCTACCGAAACCGGTCGTCGTCTTCGTCGTCTTCCTCGCCATCGTCTTCATCATCTTCGTACTCAACGCCATCTTCGTACTCTTCGAGGTCGTCTTCCTCATCTTCTTCATCCACGAGTGCTTCTTGGATGAGCCGTTGCTTGGCCAGTTCTAGTGTGCCGATGAGCTCGATGTAACTGGCTTCAGCCCGGTCGATGAGGTTCTCGAGCTTGCCGCTAAAATCCATGATGTCCATGGTTGGGCCGTCCTCTGCTTGTCAGTGTGAAGTTGAAATTGCTTGGCTGAACTCACTCTATGGAGCTAACTGTGAATAGCTTTGCAGACGGTAGTTGATGATGTTTAAGGATCCTAACGTCTTAATCTAGGGCTATACGTCGTTTGTTGATCAAAGCAATGATCGAAATAATTCAGTTGGTACCTGGAGCCGGAGTCGAACCGGCACGGGTGTTACCCCACCAGAGTTTGAGTCTGGCGCGTCTACCAATTTCGCCACCCAGGCAACGCAGGCGAAGTGTGCACAGACGCGCGCAAATTGGCAACGCCGAGAACGATATTTTGGCTCAGAATTGAGAAACTACGGTAAATAAAATGGGATGTCGCTAGAATGCGCGCCCGTTTGGCCCCCTCAACCTAGCAAGCCAAAGAATGTTAAAGGTATGTTGAAACGTAGCGATTACCATTATTCCCTGCCTGAACGCTTGATCGCCCAGTCCCCGCCGTCTACTCGTGATGGTGGGCGTTTGCTGGTGGTCGGCAGCCAGGAGGCGGGCGTACAAAATCTGGATACCAATCTGCAAGCGTTACCGGATTTGTTGCAACCCGAAGATTTGTTGGTAGTCAATGACACCAAAGTGGTCAAAGCTCGCTTGCGGGGGACCAAGGACACCGGTGGCCTCGCGGAGCTTCTGTTGGAGCGCCAGTTGGATGAGTACCAGGGTTTGTTTCAAGTTAAAGTCAGCAAGCCGCTGCGTCTGGGTCGCAAGCTGCGTATCGGTGAGTTGCCTAAGACCAGCTGCGAGGCAGAAATGGTTGAGCGAGCGGGGGTGTTCTATCAGCTACGCTTTTCTGCGCCGCTGGCAGAGGTATTGGAAACACATGGCGCTGTACCTCTGCCACCTTACGTGCAGCGTGCGCCGGTGCATGACGACGAGCGCAGCTATCAAACCCTGTTTGCGCGAGCGGCCGGAGCTGTAGCTGCACCCACCGCAGGCTTACACTTTTCTGAAGCGTTGCTGGCGCAAATTGGGGCTCGCGGGGTTTCTCGAGTAGCCGTGACCTTACACGTAGGCGCCGGCACCTTCACGCCGATGCGAGCGGAGTCAGTGCAAGATCATCAGATGCACAGCGAGCGGCTAGAGGTGTCAAAGGCGACGGTTGACGCCATCAAAGCTTGCCGGGCGCGAGGGGGGCGGGTGGTCGCCGTGGGCACCACCGTAGTGCGTGCGCTGGAGGCTGTGCAGCAGCGTTTTGGTGAGTTGCAACCCTATAGCGGAGAGACCGACATCTTTATAACGCCAGGCTTTGAGTTCGGTGTGGTGGATGCGTTGCTGACCAACTTTCACCTGCCGGAGTCGACGTTGCTGATGTTGGTCAGTGCCTTTGCCGGTTATGAGCGGATCATGTCTGCTTACCGTCAGGCGGTGGACTTGAACTACCGCTTCTTTTCTTACGGCGATGCTATGTTTGTGCAGCGCGATGCAACCGCAAATGAGGATCTCACCTAATGTGGACAGCTTTAGCCCAAGACGGCCAAGCGCGCCGTGGCCAACTGCAAACCGGGCATGGTGTGGTGCAGACCCCCATGTTTATGCCTTGTGGTACTTATGGCACGGTCAAGGGCATGACGCCGGCGCAGCTCAAAGACGTGGGTACCCAAGTGTTGCTTGGCAATACCTTCCATCTCATGTTGCGTCCAGGCTCCCAGATCATTGCAGACTTAGGTGGCTTGCATGAGTTTATGCAATGGTCGGGCCCAATTTTGACCGACAGCGGTGGCTTCCAAGTCTGGAGTTTGGGTGAGCTGCGCAAGATCAGCGAGCAAGGGGTGGTGTTCCGCTCGCCGGTCAACGGTGACAAAGTGGCGTTAACCCCAGAGCGTTCTATCCAAGTGCAACGCCAGCTAGGCTCCGACATCATCATGGTGTTTGATGAATGTACGCCGTATCCCGCCACCCCAGCTCAAGCCCGTGAATCGATGGAGCTATCACTGCGCTGGGCCCAGCGCTGTCACGTTGAGCATCGAGAGCAGGCGCCAGCAGAGGATCGCTCTTTGCTGTTTGGAATTGTCCAGGGTGGTATGCACTCAGATCTGCGCAGAGCGAGCTTGGAGGGCTTGCAGGCACTAGATTTTCCCGGCTATGCAATAGGTGGCTTATCGGTTGGGGAGCCCAAAGACGACATGCAGCGTGTGCTGGCTGAGCTACTGCCGCATATGCCGGTGGCGAAGCCCCGCTATTTGATGGGGGTAGGGACCCCGGCTGACCTAGTCATGGGGGTCAGCCTAGGGGTGGACATGTTTGATTGTGTGATGCCAACCCGCAATGGTCGTAATGGCTATGCCTTTACTAGTAGCGGTACGGTCAAGATCCGCAACGCCAAGCATCGAACCAGCGATGAGCCTTTAGATACGCAATGTGGTTGCTATACCTGCCAGAACTTTACCCGAGCCTATCTACACCACTTGGACCGCTGCGGTGAAATGTTAGGTGCCATGTTGATGACCCAGCACAACTTGCATTACTACCATCATTTGATGGCGCGTTTGCGCGAGTCTATTGAAACGGGTACATTTCGCACCCTCGCGACCTCCCTGTTTGAAGGCTGGAATATCCCAGATGAATCTGTTTGAAACCACGGCATTAGCCGCTGGCGCAGGCGCTCCGCCTAACGCTGGCATTGTAAACATCGTTTTCTTGGTGGGCTTTGTTCTCATCTTCTATTTTTTGCTTTGGCGCCCCCAAAGCAAGCGCCGCAAAGAGCACGAGGCACTGATGGGCGGATTGTCCAAAGGTGACGAAGTAGTGACCGCTGGCGGTATTGTCGGATCCATAAATAAGGTGGAAGAAGACTTTGTGAAGCTGCAGGTTGGACCACAGCTTGAGCTGCGTATGCAGAAGTCTGCGATCAGCGCTACCTTGCCTAAAGGCACCTTGAAGACCCTGGACGACGCCTAATATGGCACGCGAAGGCCGTCTAGTGGGGGAAAGTCTGCTTGGTATGACGCCTAGCACCTCACGCCCACCCAATACCCATTCGGTATTTCGCTATCTGTTGGTGCTGGCCATTGTTGCTATTGGGGCGCTCTACGCCGCACCCAACTTGTGGCAACCGGATCCGGCCTTACAGATCAAGGGAATTGAAGAAGATCAAGGGGTTAGCGCTGAAAGTCTAGAGTCAATGGCCGAAATTCTGAACGCGGCCAGCATTCGTATCAAGAGCAAAACGCTGAACCCAGATGGCTCGGCTTTGATTCGCCTGGTGGGCGGCAACGAAGATCAAATACGGGCCAAAGACCTAGTCGAGGCCCAGCTTGATAAAGCGGTGTATACCATTGCGTTGAACCAAGCGCCTACTACCCCGCAATGGTTACGTGACTTAGGCGGCAAGCCTATGTCGTTGGGCTTGGACCTATCCGGTGGTGTTCACTTTCTGCTTGAGGTGGACATGGAAAAGTTCATCGGTGATCGGATTGCCAGCAACCAAGCAACACTAGAGGACGCCTTTCGTGAGGCTGGTTTGCGCTATGCGCCGGGCAAGCGTTGGGTGCAAGGCCAGCAGTTGGTGATTCCCTTTGGCGATGAGACCACTCGTGACCAAGCCCTTGAGTTGGCTACGCAGCGAATGGAGGGCTTTGCCATCTTGGCGCGAGAGGTAGACGGACTGCCGGCGTTACGCCTGAGTATGGAACCAGCTACCGTGCGCGAGCTTGAAGATCTTGCCATCTCGCAAAATTTGCAGAGCCTGCGCAACCGGGTGAACGAGCTCGGCGTTTCTGAGCCTCAAGTGCAGCGTCTGGGGCGTACCCGCATTGTGTTGGATTTGCCGGGTATACAGGACAGCGCGCGAGCCAAAGAGATTTTGAATAAGTTTGCGAACTTAGACTTTCGCCTGTCGGCCAAGACCAGCGATCGGGCTTCCCAAGTGGAAACCTATGAGTACCGCGGTGGTATTGAGCGGGTCCAAGTAGCCAATATCGTCACCGGTGATCAGGTCACCAACGCGGTGCAGGACTACGACCAAGAGACCCAGCAGCCCCAGGTGAGCATCTCGCTAGATAATGCAGGTGGCCAGCGCATGAACGAGGTCACCAGCAAGAACGTGGGGCATCCCATGTCGATCATCTTTAAAGAGTTGAAGGTACTGGAACGCACCGTGATCGAAGACGGTAAAGAGGTGAGCAAGCCGTATACCGTAGAAACCAAGCGCTTGATTAGCGTGGCGAACATCAACTCAGCGCTAGGTTTCAACTTCCGAATCACGGGTCTGGGTTTGCAGGAAGCGCGCGACCTCGCGTTGTTGCTGCGTGCAGGTGCTCTAGCAGCACCCATGTACATAGTAGAAGAGCGCACGGTTGGTGCCTCTTTGGGTGAACACAATATCAAGGCAGGCATCAACAGTATGATGTTTGGTTTTGCGTTGATTGTTTTGTTTATGTTGGTGTACTACCGCTGGTTTGGGTTAGCGGCAAACATTGCGCTCATTGTGAACCTAGTGCTGATTGTTGCGGTCATGTCGGTGTTGGGCGCAACCCTAACCCTGCCAGGTATTGCCGGTATGGTACTAACCGTGGGTATGGCGGTAGATGCCAACGTGCTGATTTTTTCACGCATCCGCGAGGAGTTGTTGGTGAGCAAACCCCAGCAGGCGATTATGGCGGGATTTGATCGTGCGTTTACCACCATTTTAGACGCCAACATCACAACCTTCTTTGTGGCCATCATTTTGTTCTCTGTTGGTAGCGGGCCGGTTCGTGGCTTTGCTGTCACTTTAGCGGTAGGCATTGTTACCTCCGTATTTACTGCCATTGTGGGCACCAGAGCGTTGGTGAACCTCATGTATGGCGGTCGCAAGCTGGAGTCGCTAAAGATATGAAGACGCCCGACTTTGATTTTATGGGCAAGCGCAAGATTGCCGCCGTTATCTCGATCCTGCTGATCTTGGCGGGTATCGCCAGCCTAGTAGTACAGGGCATCAACGCAGGCTTAGACTTTTCGGAAGGCACAGAAGTTGAGGTTGCCTTCCAGCAACCGGTGAATACCGAAGAGGTTCGCACCTATCTAGAAAGCCAGGGCTTTATCGGTGGCTTTGTGCAGAACTTTGGGACCGAGCTTGAAATGCGCATACGCCTGCCCGTTCAGGAAGGGGTTGAGCAAGCCAAGATGGGTGACAACGTTTTAGCCGCGCTGAAAACGAATTTCCCTAATGTGAAAATGCTGCAGTCTAACTATGTTGGTCCAGCGGTAGGAGAAGAGTTGCGTGACGATGGTGGGTTAGCCTTGCTGTCGGCTTTGATCATGGTAATGATCTACATACTGTTTCGCTTCACAAAACAGTTTGCGGTGGGTGCCGTAGTGGCCTTGGTGCACGACGTGCTGATTGTGGTTGGCCTGTTTTCGATCTTCCAATGGAGTTTTGACTTGCCGGTACTAGCCGCCATCTTGGCCGTGATTGGATACTCGCTCAACGACACCATTGTGGTATCGGACCGCATTCGCGAGAACTTTCGTAAGATTCGCCGTTCCACGCCAGAGCAGGTGATCAACCGGTCGTTAAATCAAACCTTGGGTCGCACCTTGGTGACGTCTATGACCACCTTATTTGTGTTGCTTAGCTTGTTGTTTGCCGGTGGGGAGATGATTCGGGGCTTTGCCTTGGCGCTAACCATTGGTGTGCTGGTGGGTACTTACTCTTCGATCTACGTGGCTTCCAACGTTCTGTTGTGGCTGAACATCACACGCGAAGATTTGCTGGTACCGGAGCCTGAGAACGCTGGCAACGAAGATGGGTCTTACCCTTAAGGGTAAGACACGTCATCTCGCTTGGCCTAGCGAATCGGGTGCTTCTTCAGCGTTTGGACCATGACCTTAAAGAGCTTTGGGTTGGCGGCAACAATGTTGCCGGTTGCCATGTAGGTATCTCCACCGTCCGGGTCACCGACAAAACCACCCGCTTCCTGCACCAACAGTACCCCGGCAGCGATATCCCAAGGTTTGAGCTTGTATTCCCAAAACCCATCCGTGCGTCCGGCTGCAACATAAGCCAGGTCTAGCGCGGCTGAGCCGAGGCGTCTAACCCCGCGTGCTTGCCCGGTGATCTCGGTTAAGCCGGCCATGTAAGGCTCTAGGTGCTTTTTGATTGCCCCGGGTGGGATGCCCGTGGAGAGCACGGCAGAATCATAAGATTTGGTTTGCGTGACACGTAGGCGTCGCCCATTCATCTGCGCACCACCGCCTCGGGTACCCACAAACTCTTCGTTGCGCAGTGGGTCCAAAATAACCGCGTGTTCAATGTGTCGACCCTTCATGCAGGCAATGGATACGCAAAAGTGTGGAATGCCTTGCAGGTAGTTTAACGTGCCATCCAAGGGGTCGATGATCCAGTTGTACTCAGCTTCGGGGTAGCTCTGGCCGTGCTCCTCGCCGCGAATGCCGTGATCTGGGTAAGCTTCGTGTAGCACATCAATAATGGCTTGCTCGGCTTGGCGATCAACGTTTGACACCAGGTCGTTGGCGGCTTTCTCTTCCACCGTTAGCTCATCGAGACGATCCATGGCTCGAACCATGATTTGGCCAGCGCGGCGGGCGGCGCGCAGCGCCATGTTGGCATAGGCGTGCATGAGATTACCTGGGAAGAAAACGGGCGCTATTGTAACAACGTGGTTGCCTGGCGCTAGCGCTAGTACCAGTGTTTGCCGCACAATCGCGCAGCTTAGATTTAATGTTGAGACGATATGTTAGAGAACATTCGGGTTGTGCTGGTTGAACCAAGCCATCCGGGCAATATTGGTGGCGCCTGCCGTGCGCTAAAAACCATGGGCTTAAGTGAATTGTGGGTAGTGAACCCCGAGCGTTATCCAGACCCCCAGGCGCAATGGCGTGCTGCAGGCGCGCAGGATGTGCTGGATAACGTGCGTGTGTGTGAGACGGTTGATGAAGCCATTGCGGACTGTCATTGGGTGGTAGGGACCAGCACTCGTTCGCGGAGCATCCCATGGCCGATAGGCGACGTTAACGAGGTGGCAGCCAACATCCTGCGCCAGCCCAGCAGCAGCCAAGTGGTGATTTTGTTTGGCCGTGAGACCAACGGCCTCAGCAACGAGGAGTTACAGCGCTGCCATCAGCATTTGCAAATCCCGGCAAACCCCGATTACCCATCGCTGAACTTGGCAATGGCGGTTCAAGTGGTGTGCTACGAGTTGCATCGCCAAGCCGAAGGCCGGGCCCCGGTTGAAGCGGTTTGGGATAGAGCACCGGCACCGGCAGCGCAAACCGAAGCCATGTTGGTGGGTTTGGAGACGCTGCTGGAGCGCGTGGATTTCTTGGATCCAAACAACCCGGGCAAAGCCATGGTGCGGCTCCGGCGTTTGTTTACCCGGGTGGAGCCGGATGAGACTGAGGTGCAAATGCTAAGGGGAATTGTCAGACACCTGACCACTGCCATCGAAAAGGGTGGGGGTTAGGAGCCGAGAACCCGGTAGGTTGGGTGGAATACTGGACCAGTTTGCTGGGTTATTGCATACTCATGGCCCACTTTTTCGGGAGGCGCAGCCGGCGCATCCGCACCGGACGATCGGATCTTGCGACTCACATCTAAAGGCCGCTACGCGGTAACCGCTATGTTGGACATCGCTTTGCATCAAGGCGGTGGCGCGATCAGCGTGGTTGACATCGCTTCACGGCAGGGCATTTCAGCCTCCTATTTAGAGCAAATATTTAGCAAGCTCAAGCGAGCGGCGCTGTTGAGTAGTGAGCGTGGACCAGGCGGTGGTTACCGACTCACCCGCTCACTAGAAGAGATCAACCTATCGAATATTATCGAGGCGGTTGGGGATGGCGTGGACGCCACCCGCTGCCACGGCGCGGCGGATTGCCAAGACGGCGGTAAATGCCTCACCCACGACCTATGGGCGGAATTGTCCCAGGAGATCAACGGATTTATGCGCAACATAACCTTAGCCAAGCTGGTGCAACGCTCTGAGGGGCAAGCGACCCCGCAAACGGCAAAAGGCCAACAGGGCTTGGACCATACCCTCGACCTCATTACGGCGCGGCACCTTTAAGGTGGCCGGGCATCGTCGTAGGCCAGTTTACCTAGACTACGGTGCAACTACGCCGGTCGATCCTCGAGTGGCTGAAAAGATGAGTCGCTGCCTTATGGCTCAGGGCAACTTCGGTAACTCCGGGTCGCGCACGCATGCTTACGGCTGGGAAGCGGAAGAGGCGGTTGAGCAGGCCCGGGTGCAAGTGGCCAGCGTGCTCAATGCGGATCCGCGCGAAGTGATCTTCACTTCGGGTGCAACTGAATCCGACAACTTAGCGCTCAAAGGCGTGGTGGATGCAGAGATAGCCGCAGGTGGTAAGCGTCGGCATATAGTCACCAGTGCTATAGAGCACAAAGCGATCTTGGATCCTTGTGCTGTGTTGGAGTCCCGAGGCTTTGAAGTGACCTATTTGGCCCCTCAGCGAGAGGGCCTGGTGCCCGTGGAGCAGGTTCGGGAGGCGCTGCGCGAAGACACCCTGCTGGTCAGCATCATGCATGCTAACAATGAGATTGGTGTGATCAATGATATTGGGGCAATTGGTGAAGTTTGCCGAGAAAATAACGTTATATTTCATAGTGATATAGCTCAAAGCTTTGGCAAAGTGCCGATCGATGTCAAGGCCCAAGCCGTGGATTTGCTGTCCATATCTGGGCATAAAATCTATGGCCCTAAAGGGGTTGGCGCGCTCTACATCCGGCGCGATCCGGCTGTTCCTTTGGTGGCTCAGATGCACGGCGGCGGTCAAGAGATGGGCTATCGCTCAGGGACCATTGCAACCCATCAGGTGGTTGGCTTGGGGAGCGCAAGCGCGCTCTGTGCTGCCGATATGGCGGTAGACGGAGAGCGCATCGAGGCGCTTCGGGACCGCTTTTGGGCTCACCTCAAGCAAATCCCAGGCACTGTTCTGAACGGTGTTGAAAGCCCAAGGTTGCAAGGCAACTTGAATGTGGGTTTTGCCGGGGTTGATGGAGAAACCTTGATCATGGCGCTGGACGACGTGGCTGCTGCCAACGGTTCCGCCTGTAACTCAACCAGCGTACGTCCATCGCACGTGTTGTTGGCGCTGGGTCTGCCTGAAGATTTGGCCCATGCGTCTCTGCGCTTCACCTTTGGACGCTTCACCACCGAGGAGGAGGTGGATTACGCCGCTTCTCGGGTGGCGGATGTGGTGGGTGGTTTGCAAGCGAGAAACAGCGCTGTTTCAACCTAAAAATTTGCCAATCTAACCGTTAACCCGTTCGGTAACTTAAGGGCCAACCGCGGGCGCTGATAGGACCGGGTTCTAGCCTCAAGCGGTGGCTCTACCCCAAGGCCCAGAATGATCCCAATCGGGCAGTATCAAGTTGCTTGCAATCGCGTATAATACGCGCCCGCAAGGTCGGCCAATGCTCTAGTTTTCCATTGTAATTCAATGGCCTAGCGCTAATTAGGCGCTTGCCAAGACTTCTTTTTTTACGCCGTACGGAGATCCACCCATGGCAGTTCAGCGAACCTTTTCTATTGTGAAACCCGATGCGGTTGCTCGAAATATTATCGGTGAGATATATGCTCGCTTTGAGAAGGGCGGATTGCGCATTGTTGCTTCCAAAATGCTGCGCCTAACCACGGCTCAAGCCGAGGGCTTTTACGCAGAGCATTCCGAGCGCCCTTTCTACGGTGACCTGGTGAGCTACATGACCTCGGGTCCGGTGGTTGTGCAAGTGCTGGAAGGGGAAAACGCGATTGCGCAAAACCGCCAGCTGATGGGTGCAACCAACCCAGCAGATGCTGACCCCGGTACTATCCGTGCGGACTTCGCCGAGTCTGTTGAAGCGAACGCCGTGCACGGTTCGGATTCTGAGCAAGCGGCAGCCCGAGAGATTGCGTTTTTCTTCGACGCATCAGAGTTGTGTGATCGCCCGTAACAGGGCAACCAGACTAACTAGAACTCAAACGTTCGCCCAAAGGTAAAACCTGTGACTGACGTGGCCCCGATTAACCTGCTGAACTACGATCGAGAAGCGCTTGAGACGTTTTTTGTTGAGCAGTTTGGCGGCAAGACATTTCGAGCGCGTCAGTTCATGAAGTGGTTCTATCACGACCATCAAAGCGACGTGCAACAGATGACGAACTTGCCGCAGACCATGCGCGATTGGTTGGCGGCGAACACCAGTTTTGATTTGCCTGAAGTGGTGAGCCGTGAAGCCTCCAAAGACGGCACCATCAAGTGGGTAGTGCGGGTTACCGGTGGGTCCTGTGTTGAAACGGTCATGATTCCTGAGCGCGGACGCAACACCTTGTGTGTTTCCAGCCAAGTGGGTTGCATGCTGGATTGCAGCTTTTGCTCTACTGGCAAGCAGGGCTTCAACGGCAATCTAAGCACCGCAGAAATTATTGGCCAGGTACTGATTGCTAACTCGGATTTAGCGCAGCGTGGTACGGCGGTGACCAATGTGGTGTTGATGGGCATGGGTGAGCCGCTGTTGAATTTCGACGCCATCTTGCCCGCGGTTAAGTTGATGATGGACGATCTGGCATTCGGCTTGTCCAAGCGCCGTGTCACGGTAAGCACAGCGGGTGTGGTGCCCGGTATCTACAAGCTAGCCGAGCATACCGATGTGTCGTTAGCGATCTCTTTGCACGCGCCCTTTGATGAGCTGCGTAACGAGTTGGTCCCGATCAATCGAAAGTATCCCATCGCAGAGCTGCTTGCGGCCTGCCACGAATATCTAAGCGGTATGGGTGAGAAGCGTTCCATCACCATTGAGTACACCTTGCTAGCGGATGTGAACGATTCCGAGGAGCATGCGTTAGCTTTGGCCGAATTGCTGCGAGGTTTGCGGTGCAAGATTAACCTCATTCCCTTTAACCCGTTTCCGGCATCCGGGTATGCCCGGCCAAGCTCAACTCGGGTACATAATTTTCAAACGCTGCTACTTCAAGCAGGGTATGCCACCATGATGCGCACCACGCGTGGCGACGACATCAACGCTGCCTGTGGGCAATTGGTGGGTAAAGTGCAGGACCGCACCAAGCGGCAGGAACGTTATTTGGCTCGCGTAGGCGCATAATTTTATGTTGTTTACCAAAGATTTAGGGTCTAAGTCTAAGAAACTGCAGGAGCTCGATTACATGCTACACGCACCTCGAATGCTCGTCCTGATGTTCTTGCTGATCGGCCTGTCAGGCTGTATCAGCAGCTACAGCGGGCCGCTACCGCAACCGGCCTCAGAAGAGCTGCGCTTGAAAGCGCAGTTGGACCTGGGTCGTGGCTACCTGACCAACCGCAATTTTGAACGCGCACGAGAGCCCATTGAGCGAGCGCTAGAGATGAACAGCCGCTCGGTTGAAGGCTTGCTGCTTTTGGCTGCGGTGGAACAGGGCGAGGGTGAGCTAGAGATGGCGGATGCAACCTACAAGAAGGCCCTAAAATACCATCCAAAAAATGCCCAAGCACTGACCAACTACGGTGGCTTTTTGATTCGGCAAGATCGGGTGGATGAAGCGCTGCCTTTGTTGCGTACGGCTGTACAAGACAACACTTACTATCGTCGCGCTCAGGCGTTTGAGTACCTAGGCCTAGCAGAGTTAGCGCGCCAAGATCGCGTTGCAGCGCAGGCCGCTTTCGAACGCGCGATCGCTATTGATGCCGAGCAGTCGCGTAGTGCGCTAGAGCTTGCGGATCTCAAATATCAGGCTGGTGAGTTTGCCGGGGCAGCCAAGATGTACCGAAGCTTTCGCGAGACCGCAAAACCAACGCCTCGCAGTTTGTGTCTGGGCATGAAGATTGGCGCTGCTCAAGGCGACGAGGACGTGCAAGCCAGTTCAGCCATGGCGTTGAAGAACCTATTCCCTCGATCTCGCCAGGCGCGTGATTGCACAGTAGCAGGCTCATGAGCGTCGGCCCCGGCCCTACGCTAAAGGCAGCGCGCCAGGCGATGAATGTCGAGCCGCGGGAGGTGGCTGACGCGTTGAATTTACCGCTCAATATCGTCGAAGCCATAGAAGAAAACGACTTCGCCCAGCTACCAAACCCGGTGTTTGCGCGTGGCTACGTGCGGTCTTATGCCAAGCTGCTAGAACTCGACCCAGATCCAATTGTGCAGCAGTTTCCGATGCCGGCGGAGCAGGCGGTCACCGAAAACAGCATGAGCATCGAACGGCCTTCTCCCTTTGCAGCGATTGCGGCCACCGCTCAACGTTTGGTGCGGGAACAGCAGCAATTGGTTGTTGTTGGTGGTGCCATTGTTGGTGGGTTGTTGCTCGTCATGCTTTTGGTGTGGCTGCTTGGAGATTCCGAGGCAGAGGCAGCGGAGACTTCACCAGCACCAACGGCTTCAACCTCGCAGGCGGCGACGGCTGCGGTTGCTCCGATCGATGCGGCGTCAGCAACGCTTGCTGGTGAGCGCGTGGTAGTGAGTAGCCTCACTGAGAGCAGTGATGCGGATGGCACGGTGAGCCAGCGCCTGGATGCTGGTGACGGTTCCATGTTGTTTGAATTTACCGATGAGTGTTGGCTAGAGGTTCGGGCTGCAGATGGCCAAGTGTTGTATAGCGACCTTGGTAAGCCTAGCCGCCCATTAAAGTTCACGGGTACTGGGCCCTTCAGTATCTTGTTGGGTTATGCGCCTGCAGCCAAGTTGCAGTTTAATGGTGAGGCGGTTGCGCTAGCGCCACACACTCGCAACAATGTCGCTACGTTGGTCTTAGGTCAATGAAGCTAGTTGAGTCGGTTCGCGGCATGCAGGATCTGGTGCCGGCACAAGCACGTAAGGTCCAAGCGGTGGAGCGTGAGTTGCTCAGCATTTTGGATGCATTTGCGTACGAGCCCGTTCGGTTGCCATTGATTGAAAACCTTGCGCTGTTTAGCCGTGGGGTTGGCGAAGCCACTGACATCGTCGAGAAAGAGATGTTTCGCCTGGCATCACGAGATGAAGGCAGCAGCAATGATGTTCAGGTTCTGCGTCCCGAAGGCACGGCTAGCTGTGTACGCATGCTGCTTGAGCAAGGGTTGATCTTTAATCAGATTCAACGCGTCTACTACAGCGGGCCAATGTTTCGCTACGAGCGTCCGCAAAAGGGCCGCTATCGAGAGTTCTACCAAGTTGGTGTTGAGGTGTTTGGGTTGGCAGGCGCTGACCTAGATGCAGAGCTGTTGCAAATGGGCCACTGCTTTTGGCACGCTTTGGGGATTGCACCTTGGGTATCGCTGCAAATCAATAACATTGGTAGCAGTGCCGATCGAGCCAGCTATGGTGCGGCCTTGACCGCCTACCTAGAGCCGCTGGCGGACCAGCTAGACCCGGATAGCGCAGCTAGGTTGAGTCGCAACCCGCTGCGTATATTGGATAGCAAAAGCACAACCACCCAAGCGTTGCTAGCAGATGCACCGCGACTCTCTGAGTTTGTTGGCGCCGATAGCCAACAACATTTTGCTCAGCTGCAGGCGTTGCTAGAACAGCTGGGTATTGCGTTCACCGTTAACGAGCGGCTGGTGCGCGGTTTAGATTATTACAACAACACCGTGTTCGAATGGGTGACCAACGAGTTGGGTGCTCAAGGAACCATCTGTGCTGGCGGCCGATACGATGGCTTGGTGGAACAGCTTGGTGGTCGACAAACGCCAGCGGCCGGCTTTGCAGTTGGTGTAGAGCGCGTGCAGTTGTTGCAAGAGAAGGTGGCTGAGCAAGCGTTGGCAGCGGCGGCGCAGGGCTACATCTGTGTGTTGGATGAGCAAACCGGCTGGGCCATGTCTCTCGCACAGCAGCTTCGCGCGGCCTTGCCAGGGGTCAGGATTCGCTTGCACAGTGGCGGCGGAAAATTGCAGAAGCAGCTGAAAAAAGCAGATCTTAGCGGCGCCGACTGGGCGTTGATTGTTGGAAGTGCAGAAGTGGCCGCCCAGCAAGTTGCGGTTAAACCTCTGCGCGGCGGAGAGCAGGTCTCGGTTGCCGTTGCGCAGCTTCCAGATTGGTTGCACAAATTTATGGCTCAGCCCCATTCGGGCTGAAGCGAAACTCTATTTACCCATGACTGTCAGCGAAGCGTTCGTTGACCTTAGATTAGGAGAACCAGGTTGTCTGATTACCTCTCAGATGAAGAGCAAGTAGCCCGTTTGCAGGGTTGGTGGCGGTCCAACGGTCTGATGACCATTATTGCCGTTGTGCTCGCAATAGCTGCGGTTGTTGGTTGGCGTTGGTACCAAGCGCAGCAAGCGCAGGCCATTGCTGCGGCTTCCGATCTTTATACAACTTACAGCGAAGCGGACGATAGCTCACGTGGTGCCAGCCTGACCCGCCTGTTGGGTGAGCATCCGAATTCAACCTACGCTCAGTTTGCCTTGATGGATCAAGCTAAGCGCGCGACAACCGCGGGCAATCTAGATGAGGCCATTAAGCACTACCAGGATGTTCTTACCAGAAAGCCTGAGGATGTGATTGCAGATTTGGCCAACGTGCGGCTTGCTCGATTGTTGCAGCAGCAAGACAAGTCCGATGCAGCACTTGCTGCACTGGCTTCGGTTCGAACCAGTGGTTTTCGTGCTCAAGTGGCGGAACTAAAAGGCGATATTCTTCTCCAACAAGGGGATCGCTCAGGTGCTCATGAGGCCTATGTTGCTGCGCTTGCGGCGAGCACGTCGGGGGAAGATCGGCCAGTATTAAAGATGAAAGAAAACGCCACTTCAACACAGGTGGCGGCTGTAGCGACAGAGCCACAAGCTGATGCAGGCTCAGTTGCTACTGAAGTTTCCGAAGAGGTAGCACAAAAAGTTGTTGAAGAGATATCGCAAGAGAACTCGGAAGAGGCATCCGAAGCGATCACTTCAAGCGACACGCCAAGTAACTAATGGACTCAACACTTCATGATTAAATTGTTACCGCTGACCACGCTGCTCTTGCTGGGTGGGTGCAGCTGGTTTTCGTGGCTACCCTTTGTTGACGGCGACAAAGATTCGCGCAGCGAAAAGCGCCGAGAAGAAGGTAAAGCCTCAGAGCTTGTGAAGTTTGACGCTGAGATAAAAATTAAGCGGCTATGGCGCTCTAAAGTTGGTGAGGGCCTCGGACGCAAATACCTTACCTTAACCCCGGTGGTTGTGGCTGATCAGGTGATCGCTGCGGATGCATACGGTTTGGTTGAGTCTCACGACCGGTTTAGCGGCAAGCGCTTGTGGCAAGTGCGCATTGGTGCTGTTGAGAGCGGTTTCTTTGATTTTGGTTTGTGGGATCGCAAAGATCCAAGCTTTGTTACTGGCGGTGTTGGTGCTGGTGGCGGCATGGCGTTGCTTGGCACCTCTGGTGGTGAAGTGGTTGCTATCGGCATCGCGGACGGTAACGAACGCTGGCGTGCCAACGTTGGCAGCGAAGTATTGGTTGCACCGGTTGTGGCTGAAGACTTGGTCTTTGTGCAAACCATTGATGGTCGGCTGTTAGCGCTGGAAGAAGAGACCGGCGAGGTGCGCTGGAGCTTTGATAATCAGGTGCCTATCCTGACGTTGCGTGGAACGAGCAAGCCGGTTGTTGCCGATGGTGCGGTTTACACTGGGTTTGCAAGCGGCAAAGTCAGCGCGGTACGCGCGGATAATGGCCAACCCATTTGGGAGCATCGCATCATGCTGCCTGAAGGTCGCTCCGAGTTGGACCGCATGGTGGATGTGGATGGGACGCCGTTGGTTGTTGGTGGGGCGATCTACGCAGGCTCTTTTCAAGGTCGTTTGAAGTCACTGCGGCGCGCGGATGGTAGCCCATTGTGGGAAACCGAGATGTCGACCTACCATGACCTTGCCGAAGGTTATGGGCAGCTCTACGTAGTTGATGCCGATGATCATGTCACCGCAATTGATCTGGAGTCTTCTGATGAAGCCTGGAAGCAAACCGACCTGTTTAAACGTAAGTTGACCAGCCCGGTGGCCTTTAGCAACTATGTTTTGGTTGGTGATGAAGAAGGTTATCTGCATGTCTTGGCGCAAAGCGACGGGCGCTTCTTAGCACGTAAGCGCATTGACGCAGATGGTCTACGCTCCGCAATTGTTGTCTCCGACTCTGTTGTTTACATCGTTGGTAATTCCGGCAGCCTTACCGCTTTAGAACTGCTCACAGAATAATCATGTTACCCACGGTTGTCTTAGTGGGTAGGCCAAACGTTGGCAAATCTACGCTGTTTAACAAACTGACCCATCGTCGCGATGCGTTGGTCGCCGATATACCCGGGCTAACGCGCGATCGCCGGTACGGCAGGCTATCGGTACCTATTGGCAACGACGAGCACGAAGCATCCGTGCACCTGGTGGATACGGGTGGATTGTTTGGAGACGAAGACATTGCTAGCGCTATGCAAGCTCAGGTGGAATCCGCTTTGTCGGAAGCCGACCTGGTGCTCTTGGTGGTGGATGCCAAAGCGGGCTTGATGCCCGCAGACCACGATATCTTGCGGCGGCTTAGGCGTCGCAGCTTGCCGGTAGTATTGGTGGTGAACAAAATTGATCGGGTGAGTGAAGCGCAAGCTCAAGCAGAGTTTGCAAGCCTAGGTATCGATCCAGTGCTTTACGTTGCTGCGGAGCACAATCGAGGTATGGCTATCTTGGCGGATGCCGTAGCCCAGGTATTACAAGCTCAAGGTCAGTTGGATCCCAATGCAGCGCTTGCCAGCATTGAAGAGCTCCCAGGGATAAAAGTTGCCCTAATTGGCCGGCCAAACGTTGGTAAATCGACGCTAACCAATCGCTTGCTGGGTGAAGAGCGACAGGTTGTGTTTGATGCGCCGGGCACAACCCGTGATGCCATTGATATTCCGCTAGAGCGTAACGGCAAAGACTACGTCTTGATCGACACCGCCGGTGTGCGGCGCAAAGGTAAGACCGACGGCATCGTTGAGAAGTTTTCCGTAGTGAAATCCTTGGACGCTATGGCTCGCGCGCAGGTTGTGCTTATGGTGGTCGATGCTCAAGAAGGGTTGGTGGAGCAGGACTTGCATTTGTTGGGTTACGCGGTAGAGGCGGGCTGCGGCATTATTTTGGTGATCAACAAGTGTGATGGTTTGCCACCAGATGCTAAGCGTCGGGTTGAGGTGGAGCTGGACCGGCGGTTAGATTTTGCCCCTTGGATAAACATCCGCTATATCTCCGCGCTGCACGGCACTGGTGTTGGTTTGCTGTGGAGCGAGATCAACAAGGTGTATCGTGGTGGATTGTTTGATGTGTCTACAACCCTGCTGACGAAGTTGCTAACCTCAATGGTGCAAGCGCATCCACCACCAGCCGTGCGCGGTCGTGCGGTGAAGCTCCGCTTTGCGCATAAGGCGGGTTCTCATCCACCTCGGGTCACTATCTACGGTAACCAGACGCAAACGGTGCCGCCGAGCTACGTGCGCTATCTTGAGAACAGTTACCGTAAAGCGTTGAAGGTCCACGGTAACCCTATACACATTACCTTGAAGACCGGCGACAACCCTTTTGCGGGGCGTAACGAGCTCACACCAACACAGCGTGCGCGTCGTGACCGCATGATCAGCCATCGTAAAAAGTCGAACAAAAAACCAAGCCGACGCTAGTTACTGTTGGTCTCGGGGACAGCATCGGCTGCTAGTATCTCCATCAGGGTTGCTGGGTCTACACGATTGCCGTTGAGGCTTACCGACCAGTGAAGATGAGGGCCGGTGACACGGCCGGTAGCGCCAACCAAACCAATCTGCCCACCGCGTTCAATGCGCTCACCCGGAGCAACCTGTATCTCGCTCAAATGGCAGTACATGCTGACCAAGCCTTCGCCGTGATCCAGCAAAACGGTATTCCCGTTGAAGTAAAAGTCGCCGGTGACCGCTACTTTTGCAGGGGCTGGTGCGTGGATGGGGGTGCCGGTGGCGCCAGCGATGTCGAGCCCGCTGTGTGGACTTCTCGGTTGTCCATTAAGCACACGGCGGCGCCCGAAAGGGCTGGTGATGACACCGTCTACGGGTTGCACAAAAGGCTTTGGATCACCTTGGCTGGCGTTAAAGGCACCGTACGCAGCGCGCATGGTACGTGCTTCTTTGTTTATGCGGGCGATGTTTTCTGGATCAGGGTTAACCATTTTTTTGTTCTTAATGGTTAAGTGCTGTTCAGGATAGTCTTTGTGTTTTATTTCAAATTTGTGTTCCAGTGTACTGTTGTCAGTAAAGACTAGCTCGAGCTTGCTTGGCCCGGGTTTGGCTTTCACTGGGATGCCGACTAACGCGTGCTGGCCGTATACCAAAACGGGCTTGCCGTTGTAGGTAACCTTGGCGACACCAGGCGGCACATGGTATTGATAAATGCCACCGGGGACCGGTTCGCTGGCAAACACTTGACCCGCGATCAGGCAGCCGATTGCTAGGCGCGCAAACAGGTGGCTCAAGGTGGTCGAGTTGCTCCGATGCATCTGGGTTGGTTTCATCTGTTCATTCGCTCCTGGATTGTAGCCACGCAGTGATTAAGCGTTCGGTTTGGTGGCGGAGGGGTCTAGTGCTGGGCCTAGCAGCTGCTCGCCTGGATGTCGGCTAAGAACCCGGACGCCTAGGGCGCCATCTTGCATATAGGCTTTAAGTTCTGCACCTTCCTCCACTTGGGCCATCTGCTCTACGGCTTCTCCCCCTTGGGTCAACACGGCAAAACCCCGATGCAGGGTTTGCAATGGATTCAAAACATCCAGCGTTCGCGCGCCGTTGCGCAGTTGCTGCTTTTTTTGCGCCAAGGCGTTGTTGGTCGCTTGCGCTAGCCGTTGCTGTTGTGTCGCCAGCCGCTGTCGGGTTGTGGCGATAGACGTAGCCGGGCTTGCCTGGTGGAGGCGGTGTCCGAGTGCGGCGAGTTGTCGTTGCGCGGCCTGTTGTTGGACTGCTAAGCCTCGGGCTAGCCGTTGCTCGAGCTCGTCAACACGCTGTTGCTGTTGGCGCAGCCGGCTATAGGGGTCCACTAGGCGAGCGCTCAGATGACTAACCTGCTGGCCATGCACTTCCAGCACATGGCTGATGCTGCGTGATAGTCGCGCCTGCTGGGTAACAAACCGGTTGTTCAGCTCCTCGCTTTGCGCGGTAAGCAGTTCAGCCGCTGCTGATGGGGTTGGAGCGCGTAGGTCCGCTACAAAATCGGTGATCGAAAAATCGGTTTCGTGACCGATCGCAGAAACCACGGGCCATGGGCAGGCGGCCACAACGTTGGCGAGTGACTCTAGATTAAAGGTCCACAGATCTTCCAGCGAGCCACCGCCTCGGGTGAGCAGCACGGCGTCGATGGGCAGGGATTGGTTGAGTTGTGGCAATTGCTGGAACGCGGCCAAGATATCGGGTTCTGCACCGGGGCCCTGGACAGCAACCGGCATGAGGGTTACTTGCAGGGCAGGGTAGCGGCGGGCAATCACGTTGAGCACGTCACGTAAGGCCGCACCGGTGCCGGAGGTGATAATGGCGATGTGCGCAGGGAAGGCGGGCAGCGGTCGCTTGCGTTCACTTTCAAACAGGCCTTGGCCAGCGAGTTTGGTTTTCAGTGCCTCAAAGGCGGCACGCAACGCGCCTTCACCCGCGGGTTCTAAGTGGTCAACAATGATCTGAAAGTCACCGCGACCTTCGTACAGGCTAACCCGGCCGCGGATCATGACCTGCAGGCCTTCACGCACGGGGGCCTTAATGGCGCGATTACGATTGGCGAACATAGCGCAGCGAATTTGTGCATTGCTGTCTTTTAAGGTGAAGTACCAGTGTCCTGAGCGAGGGCGGGCAAAGTTGGATATCTCACCTTCAACCCAGACATTGGAGAATTTTTGCTCCAACAGCACTCGAGCATTCCGTGCCAGGGTGCTGACACTTAAGATCTGCTTTTCTTCGTTGTGCCGGTGGTTTTGGCTATCGCGGAGCATAGGCTTCGATGGTGCCTTTAGTCGTGGTTGGAAGATGCGGGCCTACTCTAACAAACTCTGCTAGGGATCATTAATCTTCAATTACCCTTCGGGGGGCTTATTCGTTTGTGAAAAGTTGCCTTACGGCCCATTGAATTGGCTTCAACCTCAGATCCGGGTTTACAGACCCTAAGACCATCAGTAAAATCTCGGTTTTGTGGGGTTAAGAAAAATGTTACGTATTGCACACGAAGCCCTAACCTTCGACGACGTACTGCTCCTCCCAGCTCATTCCGATGTTCTACCCTCAGAAGTTAGCCTGGAAACCCAGCTAACCAAAGACATCCGCCTGAATATCCCATTTATGTCATCAGCGATGGACACCGTGACCGAGTCGCGTTTGGCCATCGCGGTAGCCCAAGAGGGCGGTATTGGCATAGTTCATAAGAATTTGACCATCGACGAACAGGCCCGCCATGTACGCGCGGTCAAAAAATATGAAACGGGCATCATCCGCGACCCCATCACTATCCACCCAGATAAAACCGTTGCGGATTTGTACGACATCACGCGCGAGCATGCGATCTCTGGGGTACCAGTAGTTGAGGGCAACAACCTAGTTGGCATAGTGACCAGTCGTGATGTGCGCTTCGAGCAACGCACGGACGCGCCGATCCGAGAGGTGATGACACCCAAAGAGCAACTGATCACCGCGCCTGAAGATGCGTCGTTTACGGTGATCACCGAGATATTGCACAAGCATCGCCTTGAGAAAGTGCTGCTGACGAATACAGCCTTTGAGCTGCGCGGCATGGTCACCGTAAAAGACATCACCAAAGCGCAGGCTTTCCCCAACGCCTGTAAAGATGACCAAGGCCAACTTCGGGTTGGTGCTAGTGTGGGCACAGGTGAAGATACCGATGATCGTGTTGCAGCACTAGTGGCGGCAGGTGTTGATGTACTGGTGGTTGATACCGCACATGGGCACTCCCAAAAAGTGCTGGACCGCATTCGGCTGATCAAGAAGAACTTTCCAAGCGTGGCCGTTATCGGTGGCAATGTGGCAACCGAGGCCGGCGCGCGCGCTTTGCTCAGCGCTGGGGTTGACGCGATTAAGGTTGGTATTGGCCCGGGGTCTATTTGCACAACCCGTGTTGTAACCGGTATTGGTGTGCCACAGATTACGGCGATTGCGGAAGCGGTTAAAGCCGCGAAGGAGGCGTCGGTTCCCGTTATTGCTGACGGTGGTATCCGTTACTCCGGTGATATTGCTAAGGCTATTGCGGCTGGCGCCAGCGTGGTCATGGTTGGGGGTTTGTTAGCGGGCACGGATGAAGCGCCAGGTGAGGTGGAGTTATACCAAGGCCGAACGTACAAGAGCTATCGTGGTATGGGCTCTTTGGGTGCCATGGCACAGTCTCACGGTTCCTCGGATCGTTACTTCCAAGAGCCGGAAGGTGATCATCGTAAGCTGGTACCCGAAGGTATCGAAGGTCGAGTGCCTTATCGCGGTCCGGTACATCCTATAGTCCACCAACTGATGGGGGGGCTGCGTGCTTCCATGGGCTACACCGGAAGTGCTGACATGGAGGCCATGCGTACCAAGCCTGAGTTTGTCACTATCAGCGCTGCCAGCATGGCCGAAAGCCATGTGCATGATGTGTCGATCACCAAAGAAGCACCCAACTATCCATTGAGCTAACCCTGACTGCGTGGCGGGTTTCTTGCCAGCCTACTCAGCTACTAAGGTAATCCCGTTCCATGACCTCGGTTAACAAAAACCTGCACGATGAGCGTTTGCTCATCGTCGATTTCGGTTCCCAATATACCCAACTCATTGCGCGCCGTGTCCGTGAGTGCGGTGTGTACTGTGAAATTTTGCCCTGGGATGCGCCTGATGATGCATTTCTAGAGTTTTCGCTTAACGGCATCATTCTGTCGGGTAGCCCAGAGACGGTTACATTGGGCACCACTCCGAGAGCAGCGAGCTGTTTGTTTGACTTAGGTGTGCCGGTGCTGGGCATTTGCTACGGCATGCAGACCATGGCAACTCAGATGGGTGGCAAGGTAGAGAGCGTTGCTAAGCATGAGTTTGGGCATGCTCAGATTGATGTTGACCCCAGCAGCCAGTTGCTCGCTGATCTTGGCGGCAAGGATGGAGCGCTCCCAGTGTGGATGAGCCATGGTGATCAAGTGGTGGCCACACCCGAGGGCTTTAGCGTTAGCGCCAGTACGTCCAGCGCGCCCATTGCTGCGATGGAGGATGTGCAACGCAACCTGTATGCGGTGCAGTTTCATCCGGAGGTGACCCACACGCCCTGTGGTGCTGCGTTGCTAAAGCGGTTTTGCCACGACATCTGTGGCTGCCACGGCTTGTGGACGGCTGACAATATTGTTGAAGACGCGATCGCTTCAGTGCAAGCCCAGGTAGGAGAAGACCAAGTGATTCTGGGTTTGTCGGGCGGGGTTGATTCATCGGTTGTTGCTGCTTTGTTGGCTCGTGCTGTTGGTTCCCAGTTAACTTGTGTTTTTGTCGACAACGGTTTGCTCCGGAAAGGTGAGCGGCAAGAGGTCGAGAGTTTCTTTTCGCCAGCCAATAGCATTGGCAATGCGTTGCAGCTGAACTTGATCACGGTTGATGCTGAAGACGAGTTTTTAACTAAGCTTGATGGTGTTGAAGACCCGGAAGCCAAGCGCAAGGTGATTGGTAACACCTTTATAGACGTGTTTGAGCGTGAGGCGAACAAGGTTGAAAACGCTAAGTGGTTAGCTCAGGGCACAATTTACCCAGATGTGATCGAATCCGCCGCTAGCAAGTACGGTAAAGCGCATGTCATTAAATCCCATCACAACGTGGGCGGTTTGCCCGAGCGTATGGATCTTAAGCTGGTTGAGCCGCTGCGCGAGCTGTTCAAAGATGAGGTTCGCCAGATTGGCTTGCACCTTGGGTTGCCGGCGGAGTTGGTTCAACGTCACCCGTTTCCTGGACCCGGTTTGGGTGTGCGTATCTTGGGTGCGGTCAATAAACCTTCAGCAGATGTGTTGCGCGAAGCGGACCATATTTTCATTACCGAGTTACGCTCGGCCGATCTGTACAGCAAGGTGAGCCAAGCCTTTGCAGTGTTCTTGCCAATCAAATCGGTTGGTGTGGTTGGCGATGCGCGGCGTTATGCGCCCGTTATTGCATTGCGCGCAGTAGAAACCATAGATTTTATGACCGCACGTTGGGCACATCTTCCTTACGATTTTATCGAGCATGTGAGTAACCGTATCATCAATGAGATCAGCGGTGTGTCCCGTGTTGTCTACGATGTGTCTTCAAAGCCCCCTGCAACCATTGAATGGGAGTAGTGGGTGCCGGGTGCTGAGCCTTTAACAAGTGATGAGCATTGGATGCAGCAGGCGTTGCAACAAGCTCAACTTGCAGCGGATCTAGACGAGGTGCCAATCGGTGCGGTGTTGGTGCAGGATAGCCGGCTGATAGCGGCGGGTTACAATCGGCCGCGCCTTAGTGATGACCCGAGTGCGCACGCAGAAATTGTGGTGCTCCGCAATGCTGGTCGACGAGTGGGTAACTATAGATTTCCTGGTTCTACCCTCTATGTCACGGTAGAACCTTGCACTATGTGTGCAGGAGCATTGGTGCATGCGCGCGTAGGACGGTTGGTGTTTGGTGCCGCGGAGCAAAAGTCCGGTGCTGTGCACAGCACTGCCGAAGTACTAGATAATCCAAGTTTGAATCACCGTGTGGCGGTAACAGCAGGGGTTTTAGAGCAAACCTGTGCGAGGTTGCTGCAAGAATTTTTCCAACGGAAGCGAGGCAAAGTATGAGCGTAGGTCAGGTGGTGAGTTGGGCCGGATCGCCAGCCATGTCGACATTTCGTCTGGACAAATTGCGTGCAACCTTAGGCGGCCAACCGCTGTATGCTGAATTTGTACATTACTTGCACTTGCGTGAACCCCTGTCGGATATCGCTGAGCAGCAGGCCAAGCGTTTGCTCAATTACGGCCCGCAACAAGGTTGGCCAGAACCGGCACCGGTGTTGGTCGCTACGGTGGCACCGCGCATCGGCACCATCTCACCTTGGTCGAGCAAAGCCACCGATATCTTTCGCACAGCTCAGTTAGACGCGGTGATACGAGTGGAGCGAGGGGTGCGTTGGTATTCCGATGCTCCTTTGGTTGATCTGGCGCCGCTATATGACCGTATGACCGAGCGACTGTTGCTAAACGAAGACCTAAGCACGGTCTTCAGCACCCCTGAACCGGCTCCGCTAACCACCATTTTGCTAATGGAGCAGGGCCTTAAAGCGCTCACCGAAGCTAACGTCGAGCTGGGTCTGGCATTGTCTGCTGATGAAATTGAGTACCTAGCGGACGCCTACGGCGCGCTGGCGCGTAACCCAACAGATGCGGAGCTGATGATGTTTGCCCAAGCAAACTCAGAGCACTGCCGACACAAGATATTCAATGCGGATTGGGAGATTGATGGAGAAGCGCAGCCGCGTTCTTTGTTCCAAATGATTCGCAACACCCACGCGCAGATCAACGGCGCTGGCGTGCTTAGTGCCTACTCCGACAATGCGGCTGTTATTGAAGGTGCCCAGGCAGAACGCTGGTTGGCGGATCCAACGACCCATCATTACGGCTACAGCGATGAACCCGTGCACATCTTGATGAAAGTTGAGACGCACAACCATCCGACGGGCATTGCGCCGCATGCAGGTGCAGCAACGGGTTCTGGCGGAGAGATACGCGATGAAGGGGCGGTTGGCCGGGGCTCCAAACCCAAAGCCGGGTTGGTGGGGTTTAGCACCTCGCACCTAAACATTCCCGGTTACGCTCAGCCTTGGGAGGTTAATACTCCAGTGCCAGAGCACATGGTGTCTGCGTTAGACATTATGTTGGAAGGCCCGATTGGCGCAGCGGGTTTTAACAACGAATACGGTCGTCCAGCGCTTGCCGGTTACTTTCGCACCTTTGAAACCAAGGTAGAAAACGAAGATAACACGGCGGACCTGCAGGGTTACCACAAGCCGATCATGATTGCTGGTGGTGTGGGCAATGTTCGTAGCGAGCACGTATTGGCTGAGCAGTTTGTTGTGGATACGCAACTCGTGGTGCTTGGTGGTCCGGCGATGCTCATAGGGCTTGGTGGGGGCGCCGCTTCAAGCGTTGCTTCCGGCACCGCCTCTGCAGATCTTGATTTTGCTTCGGTTCAGCGTGATAACCCAGAAATGGAACGGCGCTGCCAAGAGGTGATCGATGCTTGTTGGGCGCTAGGAGACAACAACCCCATTCGTTTGATTCACGATGTTGGCGCGGGTGGGCTATCCAATGCATTGCCAGAGTTGATAGATGATGGTGGCACCGGCGGTGAGATGAACCTACGTGCCATTCCAAACGCAGATCCGGGTATGACACCCATGGAGATCTGGTCAAACGAAGCGCAAGAGCGTTACGTGATGGGGGTAGAGGCGTCTGCGATTGATCTGTTCAAAGAAATTTGCGCGCGAGAACGTTGCCCTTACGCGGTGGTTGGAGCAGCGACGGCGGAGCGTCAGCTGAAAGTAAGCGATCCTCAGTTTGATAATCATCCGGTAGATATCCCTTTAGAGCTGCTACTAGGGAAGACCCCAAAGATGTTGCGGAGCTTCAGCCGTAAAATGCTCCCGCAGCCAACCAACGAATTGCTTGGCATTGAGGTAGAGGAAGCCGTGCAACGGGTACTGCGATTTCCCGCGGTAGCTAGCAAACAGTTCCTTATCACCATCGGCGATCGCAGCATCACCGGTTTGGTGGCTCGTGAGCAAATGGTTGGACCTTGGCAGGTGCCGGTTGCTGATGTAGCGGTCACTATGGCGGGTTTCAAAACTTATGCTGGCGAAGCATATGCCATGGGCGAGCGCGCACCCATTGCCCAGGTCAACCCAGCTGCCTCGGCCCGAGTAGCGGTTGCTGAAGCCTTAACCAACCTGTGTGCAAGCGGTGGTATTGATCTTTCTCGGGTGGTCTTGTCTGCCAACTGGATGGCGGCTGCAGGGTCTGATACCCAAGAGCAAGCCTTGTTTGATGCGGTGCAGGCAGTGGGTATGGAGCTGTGTCCCGCGCTGGGCATTGCGATACCGGTTGGCAAAGATAGTTTGTCCATGCGCACCCGTTGGCAGCAGGGTGAGCGGCCACTCGAGGTGGTATCACCTATGACGCTAATTGTGTCGGCTTTTGCGCCTACCACAGATGTGCGCCAAACCTTAACGCCTCAGCTAAGAACCGATGCGCCGGGTAGCCGGCTGTTGCTAATCGATTTGGGTAAGGGTCAAAACCGGTTGGGCGGTAGCGCGCTTGCCCAGTGTTATCAACGCGCAGGTGGTGCGGTACCCGATGTTGATTCCGCCCAGCAGTTGGGGGATTTCTTCCGTTGTGTGCAAAGGCTCAACAGCCAAGGGTTGTTGCTGGCGTACCACGATCGCAGCGATGGTGGTCTGTTGGTCAGCTTGTTAGAGATGGCGTTTGCCGGTCGTTGCGGATTGGATATTGCGCTAGCCGGTAGCACGCCGGATGCTTGTTTAGCAGAGCTATTTGCTGAAGAGCTAGGGGCGGTAGTTCAGGTTAGCGAAGCACATCTAGCGAAAACACAGGCGTTGTTAACCGAGGCAGGGTTAACCTGGCGGGAGCTCGGCGGCATTGCGCTAGATGAAAGGATTGTGTTTACCAATGCACAAGGTACCGCGTTGTTGGCTGGCACCCGAGCAGAGTTGCAGGCCGATTGGGCTGAGTTGAGCCATCGTATGCAACGCCTGCGCGATAACCCCGAGTGTGCCGACGCCGAACTTGCAACCATCCAGCATTCTCGAGCACAAGATAACGGTTTGTTTGCCAAATTGTCCTTTGCAGTAGATGAGGATATTTGTGCCCCGTTTAACATTGGCGGAGCACGTCCAACCGTTGCGGTTTTGCGCGAGCAAGGGGTCAACGGCCAGCTAGAGATGGCGGCCGCTTTTGAGCGGGCCGGGTTTGATCCGGTTGATGTACATATGACGGACCTACTCAGCGAACGTGTGCAACTGCAGGACTTCGCTGCGCTGGTCGCTTGTGGCGGTTTTAGCTATGGCGACGTATTGGGCGCAGGTGGTGGATGGGCTAAGAGTATTCTTAGCAGCACAGCGTTGCAGGCTCAGTTTGCCGATTACTTTAGTCGAGATAAGTTGGTCTTAGGGGTCTGCAACGGTTGCCAAATGTTGGCTAACCTACGAGAGCTTATTCCCGATGCTGCGCAATGGCCGCTGTTTGTGCGCAATGCCTCAGAGCAATTTGAAGCACGAACCGTGTTGCTCGAGGTTGCTCAATCCAACTCACCTTGGTTAGCCGGTATGGCGGGTAGCGTGATGCCGGTGGCAGTTGCTCACGGAGAAGGGCGGGCCGAGTTTAGCGCGACCCAAGACTTGGCGGACTTAGGCCGTGGTGGCCAGATTGCTTTGCGATACGTGGATAGCCACGGTCGAGCTACACAAGATTACCCAGCAAACCCCAATGGTGCTTTAGAAGGGTTGGCGGGTATCACCGCTGCAGACGGACGGGTGCTGGCGCTAATGCCCCATCCAGAGCGTGTCTTCCGAGCCTATCAAAATGCTTGGCGCAGCGATGACTGGCTAGATGCAGGACCTTGGTTGCGGCTGTTCCAAAATGCCCGTGTGGCGCTCGGCTAGCGGGGCTCAGCAGTGGCTTGGGCAAAGGTTATTGCGCACGCTGACCTTGATGCGTTTTATGCCTCTGCTGAGCAACTAGATAACCCGGAACTTCGCGGTAAGCCCCTGTTGGTGGGTTCAACCAGTGGTCGCGGGGTGGTGCTGACCGCTAGCTACGAAGCCCGCCCTTACGGCGTGGGTAGCGCCATGCCCATGGCCCAAGCGCTGCGTAAATGCCCTGGAGTGTTGGTGGTGCCACCCAGGTTTGAGCGCTATCAAGAGCTGTCCGCTAAGGTGATGGCTACCTTTTACGATTTTTCCCCTCGGGTTGAAGCCATTAGTTTGGATGAAGCCTTTCTTGATATGACCGGCACCGAGCACATCTTTGGTCCGCCCCAACAAATGGCTGAGCGTTTGCGTCAAGCGGTCTTTGCAGCAACCGGCGGGCTGACCATCTCGGTGGGTGTGTCCAACACCAAGTACGTGGCCAAAGTAGGCAGTGGTTTTCAAAAGCCCAACGGCATCACCGTGGTGCCGCCGGACCAAGCCCAGGCATGGCTTGCCAAGCAGAGCGTATCGCGTTTGTGGGGGGCGGGTCCGAAAACCCAATCGCGTCTGCAGGCTGCCGGTTACTTCAGCATCGGAGATATTGCTGCGGCACCGCTGGCAGAGTTGATGGAGCAGTTCGGTAGCATGGGCGAGCGTTTTTACGCCTTGGCTCACGCGCAAGACCCGCGCCCGGTGCGAGGTCGGGGTGAAGCGCGCGGTGAGCAAGATTCATCCGGTGAACGCTCTGGCAGCATGAGCTCCGAGCGTACTTTGACCCGGGATGTGGTCAGCCGCAAAGACATTGAGGCTCACCTGACCCGAGCTGCTGATCGTTTGGCTAGGCGGCTGCGCAGCAAAAGCTGGCTAGCAGGTGGCGTTCGGGTCAAGTTAAAGACCTCGGATTTTCGCAGTCTAACCCGGCAGTGTAGTTGCACCCCTACGGATTCTGCCCATGATCTGCTTCAGGCTGCGTTGCAGTTGCTGGCGGGTTTCGATGAGCCTGGCCCGTTTCGACTGGTGGGGCTTGCAGCGCACAGCCTGCAAACCGAGGCTAGCCGCGCCCAGCTCGATATGTTCGCAGCCACTGGGCCCGCACGCCGACTTGAGGCCGTGCTGGACCAAGTGAGCGAGAAGTTTGGCACTGGGGCGATGCAGCGCGCGCGGGACCTCAGCGCAAACACCCTAGTAAAAGAGCCCCCAAATCTAGATTTTATGGAAGATTTGGGCGATGAGGGCAGCTAGTCGCCCCATTGTTGAGGGCTCCTTTTGATATACTGATCCGCTGAAATCGCTGATGGATCCGACAATGGCTACCAAACAATCTGACACCTCAGACAACCTTAGCGTCTGGGAAGCCCTGGCCGAAAAAGAGCTGAGGGGTAAGCCTGTAGCAGACCTCACCTGGAGCAGCCCGGAAGGCATCGACATCAAGCCGCTTTATACCGCGGCGGACCTAGATGACTTAGGGCATCTCAATACCTTGCCTGGTACCGCGCCTTTTGCGCGTGGGCCTAGAGCAACCATGTACACCAACCGTCCTTGGACTATCCGCCAGTACGCGGGTTTCTCGACAGCGGAAGAATCCAACGCGTTCTATCGGGAAAATTTGAAAGCAGGGCAAAAAGGTCTGTCGGTCGCATTTGATCTGGCTACACACCGAGGTTTTGATTCCGACCACCCGCGCGTTGCTGGTGATGTGGGGATGGCGGGTGTTGCCATCGATTCGGTTGAAGACATGAAGATCCTCTTTGATGGCATACCGCTGGATAAAATGAGCGTGTCCATGACCATGAACGGTGCGGTGTTACCCGTGCTGGCGGGTTATGTGGTGGCCGGTGAAGAGCAAGGGGTTGCCCAGAAAGACCTCGCTGGCACTATCCAAAACGATGTGCTCAAAGAGTTCATGGTGCGTAACACCTATATCTATCCACCTGAGCCCAGCATGCGCATTGTTGCCGACATCATCGGTTACACCGCCAGCAACATGCCGCGGTTTAACTCCATCTCTATCTCGGGTTACCACATGCAAGAGGCGGGTGCTAACTTGGTGCAAGAGTTGGCCTTTACCATTGCTGATGGTTTGGAGTACGTTCGTGCTGCGATAGCAACGGGTCAAGACGTGGATAATTTTGCGCCGCGGCTGTCGTTTTTCTTTTGCTTAGGCATGAACTTCTTTATGGAGGTGGCAAAGCTAAGAGCAGCACGAATTTTGTGGCACGAGCTGATGGCGCAATTCAATCCCAAGAACCCCTCTTCGTCGATGTTGCGTACTCATTGCCAAACCTCTGGTGTATCTCTGCAAGAGCAAGACCCTTACAACAACGTGGTCCGCACCACAATCGAAGCCATGGCGGGAGTTATGGGTGGTACTCAAAGTTTGCACACCAATGCGCTGGATGAAGCCATTGCGTTGCCAACCCCGTTCTCTGCACGCATTGCCCGAAACACCCAAATTATTATTGCCGAAGAGTCTCAGATAACGCGCACGGTTGACCCTTTGGCCGGGAGCTACTACGTGGAGAGCCTGACTGCATCGATGGTGAATGAGGCCCGCAAGATCATCCAAGAAGTTGAAGGCCTTGGTGGTATGACGAAGGCGGTCGGTTCTGGTATGCCTAAACAGCGTATCGAAGAGGCGGCAGCGCGTCGCCAGGCTCGGGTTGAGCGCGGCGAGGACACCATTGTTGGTGTGAACAAGTATCAGCTCGATAAAGAAGACGCAGTTGATGTGTTGGCGGTTGATAACACCAAGGTGCGCGATGCGCAGCTGCGTCGTTTAGCGGCGGTTCGTTCCAGTCGCGATGAAGCCAGCACCAAAAAGGCGTTAGCGGCGTTAACGGATGCGGCAAAGACTGGCTCTGGAAACTTGCTGGAGCTGAGCATCAATGCCGTGCGGACTCGGGCAACGGTTGGTGAAGTGTCCGATGCGTTGGAAGTGGTGTACGGGCGGCATCAAGCAATCTCTAAAATCACCAAGGGTGTTTACGCCGGTGAATATGGCGAAGACGTCAAGTTCAGCAAGGTGCGTGATGACGTTAAAGTGTTTACCGACCTTGAAGGCCAGGCGCCAAGCATTTTGGTGGTGAAGATGGGCCAAGACGGTCACGACCGGGGTGCCCAGGTGATAGCCAATGCCTTTGGTGACTTTGGTTTTGACGTGAGTGTTGGTCCTTTGTTTCAGACGCCAAGCGAAGCAGCCGACATGACCGCGGCAGGTAAGATGCACGTTATTGGTATATCTACCTTAGCCGGTGGGCACAAAACCTTAGTGCCGGAACTCATCGGTGAGCTAAAGCAGCGGGGTGCAGAAGACGTGATTGTGGTTTGTGGCGGTGTCATTCCCCAGCAAGATTACCAATTCTTGTACGATGCTGGTGTTCACGCCATCTTTGGCCCGGGTAGCGATATCCCCAATGCCGCTAGCGAAATCTTAGAGCTTATTCCCGGGCGCAACCGATAAGGGTAACCGCCAGTTGCGCTCCTAACACAACGGAAATTGATTATGATCGGAAAACTAAACCATATTGCTATTGTTGTCCCAGATCTAGCAGCCGCAGCCAACCTGTACAAAGAGACTTTGGGTGGGCGAGTGTCGAACCCGGTTGATATGCCCGAGCACGGTGTCACTACGGTGTTTGTTGAGCTCGATAACAGCAAAGTTGAACTGCTGCACCCACTGGGTGAAGACTCCGCAGTCCAGAATTTTTTGAATAACAATCCGGGTGGCGGCATGCATCATGTTTGCTACGAAGTGCCAGACATTGACGCGGCCATCAAGCAGATGGTGGACAAAGGGGCGCGGGTTCTAGGTGGGGGTAAATCCAAGATTGGTGCCCATGGGTTGCCGGTAGTGTTCCTGCATCCCAAAGACTTCTGTGGCACCTTGGTTGAGCTTGAGGAGATTGGCGAGCCGCAAATCTCCTACACCATGATGTAAGCCTTCAGCTAGGCAAACTCAACAATGATTTGGTCAACGTCCAAGCTGTCACCAACGGCGGCGTTGACCGACTCAACCACGCCATCTTCCAGTGCACGTAAGCTGTTTTCCATCTTCATTGCCTCGATCACGGCAAGCTCTTGACCGGCTTTGACCTCATCACCGGGTTTAACGGTGAGTGTTACCAACAACCCTGGCATGGGCGACAGTAGAAACTTGCTCATGTCCGGTGCAATTTTTTCGATCATATGCGCTGACAATTCTGCAGCAATCGGCGTTAATACTTGGGTTGGTAGCGACCGACCCTGATAGAACAGCTGGTAGCCGCTTCGATAGGGGTCCACCTGGATGGTTGCACGCGCACCGTTGATGGTTGCATGCACCAAGGCATCTCCTGGTTGCCAATCTGTCTGTAAACGATAAACCGTATCTTCGTGGGTGATTGCGTAGCCGTCTTCGTCCGGCGCAATGTAGACGGGGTACTGGGTATCACCGGTGACAACAACCCATTCGTTTGGCGTGCGATGTGCATGCCCGTTGGTCTCTAGCGCCCGTTGTTGCTGGCGGTAGTGAACATAAGTGGCAACCGCCACAGGAATCAACGGCTCGCTTTGTGGTACATCTTCAGCGCGGAAGCCATCAGGGTACTCATCGGCGATGAAGTTGGTGGTTAGGTTGCCAGAGCGAAACCTTGGGTGATCGGCTAAGGCGCTCAAAAAGCTGATGTTGTGTGATACGCCACGAATGTAATACGCATCCAAAGCGTGGAGTAGATGATCAATCGCTTCGTCGCGTGTTGGTGCATAGGTCACAAGCTTTGCAATCATGGGGTCGTAGAACATCGACACCTCGCTGCCTTCAACAATGCCTGAGTCTACCCGCACATGTTCGCTCTCTTGAGGTGGTTGGTAGCTGTGTAGCCGGCCAATGCTGGGCAGAAAATTTCGGAACGGGTCTTCCGCGTAAACCCTGGCTTCCATAGCCCAGCCGGTGAGCTTTACATCGCTTTGTGTCAGCGGCAGCACTTCGCCTGCTGCCACGCGGATCATCAGCTCCACTAAATCTTGGTTTGTGATCAACTCGGTAACCGGATGTTCAACCTGCAACCGGGTGTTCATCTCTAAGAAGTAGAAGTTCTTGTTAGCATCTACCACAAACTCAACGGTGCCAGCGGAGCAGTAATCGACCGCTTCGGCCAAGGCTACCGCTTGAGCCCCCATAGCTTGGCGAGTGGCTTCGTCTAAGAAAGGGCTCGGTGCTTCTTCGATAACTTTTTGATGGCGTCGTTGAATTGAGCATTCGCGTTCACCCAAGTAGACGGTGTTGCCATGGGTGTCAGCAATGATTTGAATCTCAATATGGTGTGGTTCTTCGATAAACTTTTCGGCAAAGACACGCCCATCACCAAAGCTTGTGACCGCCTCGTTGGTTGCCCGTTCAAAACCATCGGCGCACTCTTCGTCGTTGTACACCACGCGCATGCCTTTACCGCCGCCGCCGGCACTAGCCTTCAGCATAACCGGGTAGCCGATATCTTTGGCAATCTTAACCGCTTGCTCTGGACCTTCGATGACCTCTGTGTAACCCGGTATGGTGTTCACACCGGCATCTGCGGCCAGCTTTTTCGATTGGATCTTGTCGCCCATGACGTCGATGGCGTGGGCCTTGGGGCCGATAAAGGTAATGCCTGCATCAGCCAACGCTTGGCTAAAAGCTTGGTTTTCTGAAAGGAAACCATAACCAGGATGCACAGCTTCAGCGCCCGTTGCCTTGCAAGCATCCAGGATTTTATCAATGCGTAGATAGCTTTCGGCGGAAGCCGATGGGCCGATGTGGATGGCTTCATCGGCTTGTTTTACGTGAAGGGCCTCGGCATCAGCATCGGAATAGACGGCAACCGTCTTGATACCCATTTGTTTTGCGGTACGAATCACGCGGCAGGCAATCTCGCCTCTATTCGCAATCAATATCTTCTTGAACATTCGGACTTTCCTATAATTTTTATTGCAGCTATCTAGGCCAGCTATGCAGAGCGCTTGGGTAACTGGTGCTAGTTCTTGTTCTCTAGTTCGATTTTTTGGTAACGGCTAGAGCGGAATGTTCCCATGTTTGCGCCATGGGTTTTCCAACTGCTTGTCAGCCAACATCTCGAGAGACCGACAAATCTTGGCGCGAGTAGTGCGCGGCTCGATAACGGCGTCGATATACCCGCGGCTTGCAGCAACAAAAGGCGTGGCAAACTTCTGTTGGTACTCTTCGGTGCGAGCGGCAATCTTGTCTGCATCACCAATGTCCTTGCGGAAGATAATTTCCACCGCGCCTTTTGCGCCCATAACGGCAATCTCAGCGCTTGGCCAAGCGAGGTTTACGTCACCGCGTAGGTGTTTCGATGCCATAACGTCATAGGCGCCACCATAGGCTTTGCGGGTGATGAGCGTGACCTTGGGCACGGTGCACTCAGCGTAAGCGTAAAGCAGCTTAGCGCCGTGCTTAATGATGCCGCCGTACTCCTGCACGGTGCCGGGCATGAAGCCTGGGACATCAACCAAGGTGAGTATGGGGATGTTGAAGGCATCGCAAAAACGTACAAACCGCGCTGCTTTTTTGGAAGAATCGATATCCAAGGTGCCGGCCAGTACTAATGGTTGGTTGGCCACAACACCTACGGTTGAGCCCTGCATGCGAATGTAACCAACCACAATGTTTTTAGCGTAATCGGGCTGGGTTTCGAAAAACTCTCCCTCGTCAGCCACTTTCATGATCACCTCACGAATGTCGTAAGGCTTAGCTGGGTCGCTAGGAATTAGGGTATCTAATGAAGGTTCCTCGCGATCGATGGGGTCCGAGGTTGGCCGAACCGGTGGGCGCTCGGTGTTGTTGCTCGGTAGGTAACCAAAGAATTGGCGCGTCATTAGGAGCGTTTCAATATCGTTGTCTAAGCCAAGGTCAGCAACGCCAGATTTGCTGTTGTGAATAGAGGCGCCTCCCAACTCTTCTGGTGAAACCACCTCTTGGGTAACCGTCTTCACCACGTCAGGGCCGGTGACAAACATGTAGGAAGAGTCACGCACCATAAAGATAAAGTCGGTCATAGCGGGGGAATACACGGCGCCACCAGCACAAGGCCCCATGATTAGCGACAGTTGCGGAATAACGCCGCTGGCTAAAACGTTGCGCTGAAATATTTCGGCGTAGCCACCTAGGGAAGCAACACCTTCTTGGATACGTGCGCCGCCAGAATCATTAAGCCCGATAACGGGGGCGCCCACCTTCATGGCTTGGTCCATGATCTTACAAATTTTTTCTGCGTGCGCCTCGGAAAGGCCACCACCAAAAACAGTAAAGTCGTGGCTGAAGACAAAGACTAAGCGGCCGTTAATATGGCCATAGCCGGTTACTACACCGTCACCGGGAATTTTCTGCTCTTCCATTCCAAAGTCGGAGTTGCGATGCTCAACGAGCATGTCCCACTCTTCGAAGGAGCCTTCATCTAACAGAACATCAAGGCGTTCTCTGGCGGTCAGCTTGCCTTTGGCGTGCTGCACATCGATACGGCGTTCACCGCCACCCATTCTTGCCGCGGCTTCTCTGTCGAGGAGTTCTTGCTTTACGTTTTGCATATCTGGAGTTTGCCCTGTCAAGTTCTAGCGTATGTTCGTAATTCAGGTGTTTTTTACAGCTGATGAGTCACCATAACCAGCTGGAATTGTAGCTACTTTGCCCTGGAAAAAACGATGGTTTCTGATCGTAGAGGATATTGATTTTTGGTGCGATCTCGAAAATAGTGTTTCAAGGTGTTGGTGATAACCGGGAAGGCGAGTTGGTCCCAAGGGATATCGGCCTCGCTGTAGAGGTCGCAAGCCAGGGATTCTGGCCCGCAGCCGAAGCTGCCATCGTCCATCTCGGCGCGAAAGAACATGTATACCTGGGATATATGGGGCAGGCTGAACACCGTATATAGATCCCCTACGGTCACCTTGGCTAAGGCCTCTTCCCAGGTTTCGCGCGCAGCACCTTCTTCGACCGATTCTCCGTTTTCCATAAAGCCGGCGGGGAGGGTCCAGGCGCCTCGACGCGGTTCGATGGCCCGTTGGCACAGCAATACCTGGTCCCCGTGGGTGACCAGGCAGCCCGCGACAATTCTCGGGTTGATGTAATGGATGGTGGTGCAGGCATCGCAAATGAAGCGTTCGCGATTGTCATCAGCGGGCATGCGATATTGCACGGATTCGCCACAGTTGCTGCAAAATTTCATTTGTCGGTTCGCCGATCTTGCGCCCCTATCGGGCTTGCGGTCTGATTATAACTGGCGGAAGGGCAAAATCCTTGCCCCGCGAGGCTCCACATCGACGGGTTCGTTCAAATCGATGTCGAAATCCGGCCCAATGACCTCAGTCAGCTCGATTTCAGTGCTGGTAACCATGGTTCGGTGCAGTTCTGCCAGTGATTGGCACATCAGCTCGGAAATGCGGATTGTGGCTGCTAGGGGTGTACGGGCTTTCTCTCTTTCCATGTCCACTTGAAACTGTAATCCGCGTAGGCGCCGGCGGTTGGCTTCGCTTGGGGCGGCATCGATAATGGACGAAGTTAGGGTTTGGCGTAACGCTTCCAATCCTTCTGGGTCGTTTCTTGCCAGGTCTAGCAGTACATCAAAAGCCGGAAGTCGAGTGGACATTGCGCTTGTTTCCCCTATAGGTGACTCAACTACTCAGTTCAGCGGTTTGGTGAGCTCGACCCTGCGCTCAGGGACATGGCCTGGGCATCTAAGGTCGGCAAGGGCTGGACCGGTAGAGTTGTTGACAGGCAATATGCCCTGCAGGGCCGCAGTTCGGTATGCGCAGCCTGTAAAGGATTTGTGAGTTAGAAGCTGGCGGTTGCTTGCAACTGCGGCGTTGTTAGGTCAAAAAACTAGATGGGGAGAGGGTGTTTTGTTGTATGAGCTAGAGGGTACGCGGGTGCGTGCTGAAGGGGCCTACTTTGTAGCCGAAAATGCGGTTGTTGTTGGTAATGTGCTGCTAAAAACCAATGCCAGCGTTTGGTTTAACGCGGTTTTACGTGGGGACGCTGAGCTCATCACCATCGGCGAAAATTCCAATGTGCAGGATGGCTCCGTGCTCCACACAGACCCGGGTTACCCATTGGACATTGGCAGCAATGTCACCATTGGGCATAAGGTCATGTTGCATGGCTGTCAGATTGGGGATAACAGCCTAATTGGTATCAATGCGGTGGTGTTAAACGGCGCTAAAATAGGGCGAAACTGCTTGATAGGCGCCAACGCTTTGATCACTGAAGGCAAAGAAATCCCCGACAACTCTATGGTGATGGGCTCACCTGGCAAGGTGGTTCGACAGCTCTCTAAGGCACAGATTGCAGGGCTGACCATGAGCGCCAAGCATTATGTGAACAATGGCCAGCGCTTTGCTGCGGGGTTGGTTGCGCAGCCCAAGGCGGATTCCGTATGACCCAAGGCAACAAACCGGCGGCTGGCAATGCGGGCAGCTCCGTTGCCGATGCTGGCTTAGGGACTCCTGGGGCTGCCAACGCCACTAAGGTGCTGATGTTGGGGAGTGGGGAGCTGGGCAAAGAGGTGGCATTAGAGCTGCAACGCTTAGGGGTTGAGGTGATTGCGGCGGATCGTTATGCCAATGCACCCGCTATGCAGGTTGCACATCGCAGCCAGGTGTTAGACATGCGTGATGGAGTCGCTTTGCGAGCCTTGATTGCGCGTGAACAACCCGATTTGGTGGTGCCCGAGATAGAGGCCATTGCCACGGAAAGCTTGCTTGAAGTTGAGGCATCTGGTGTGAAGGTGGTGCCAACCGCGCGGGCAACCAATCTCACCATGAATCGCGAGGGTATTCGGCGTCTCGCCGCCCAAGAGCTTGGTATGCAAACCTCGCCTTATGAGTTTGCCAGCACCCAGGAGGAGTATTTGGCGGCGGTAGCGCGTATCGGCACCCCATGCGTGGTGAAGCCCACCATGAGTTCATCTGGTAAAGGCCAATCCACGGTTCACAACGCCGCCGCTGCGTTGGATGCCTGGCATTACGCCCAAGCGGGTGCACGTGGTGATTCTGGCAATGTGATTGTTGAAGGTTTTGTGGATTTTGACTATGAAATCACGTTGCTAACCGTGCAGCACCGAGATGGGGTTAGCTTTTGTGAACCGATAGGTCACCGGCAGGAGGGTGGTGACTACCAGGAATCTTGGCAGCCGCAACCGATGTCGGCAGCAGCGCTTGCAACCTGCGAAGACATCAGCGCGCGGGTCACCCAAGCCTTGGGTGGGTACGGTTTGTTTGGCGTGGAGTTCTTTGTTAAAGGTGACCAAGTTTACTTTAGCGAGGTCAGCCCGCGCCCCCACGATACCGGCATGGTGACTCTGATCAGCCAAGACCTGACGGAGTTTGCGCTCCATGCTCGTGCCATCTTAGGTTTGCCAATCCCTAACATCCGCCAGCGCGGTGCGGCCGCATCTGCGGTCATCTTGGGGGAAGGCACCGGCAATACCATCACCTACAAAGGTACGGCTGAAGCCCTAGCTGAGCCGGATACCCAGCTTAGGTTGTTTGGTAAGCCCGAGATTCGTGGTGAGCGGCGGCTGGGTGTTGCATTGGCGTTAGCCGAGGACCTGGCCGGTGCCCGTCAAAAAGCGGTTCAGGCCGCTGCGGCGGTGAAGCTGTCCATCGACTAAATGTGACCTTAGCCTCTGGCCAACGGGTTCGAGTAGGGCTAGACTCAGAGAGTGATGCGTATTTTCCCATCTACCTCTAGCCCAGCTTGCAACGGATCGACCGTTGCAGCTAGCCGCAAGCCTTCTCCGTTAGAGGCCCGCGGGTCTTCGCTCGCAGCTCAGCGCTTAAACCTCGATTCCAGCCTGCTACTCCTACTGGCTTAGGCCAGTTATCTATCCCCTACAGCGGGCAAACGCCCCAACCTAAAACGTACCATCAAGCCACAAGCCTCTCGCTTAGCGATTTGCTGGGTTCAACCTATGCCCGACTAGCGGTGTTTAGTGGCAAGATGCACAATTAGCTCTATCTAATGCTGATACCCCAGCTTTGAGGAACCTATGACCGCCCACAAGGTAGCCAAAATGAAGTCTCGCTCTGCCGGCCGTGCCGCGCAGCAAATGCCGTTTGAAAAGTATCGTGCTTTTCCACCCGTCGATCTGCCGGATCGCCAGTGGCCAAGCCGTTTGATCACCGAACCGCCACGTTGGTGCAGTGTGGATCTGCGGGATGGCAACCAAGCGCTTATTGATCCCATGAATGTGGAGGAGAAGCTCCGTCTTTACGATTTGTTGCTCGAGGTTGGGTTTGGCGAGATTGAGGTGGGTTTTCCCGCCGCGTCCCAGCCCGATTTCGACTTCATCCGTCGGATCATCGAAGAAGATAGGATTCCTGATGGTGTCAGCATTCAGGTGCTCTGCCAGGCGCGGCCAGAATTGATCGCACGTACGGTTGAGGCATTGCAGGGTGCACCCAGCGTGATCTTTCATCTATACAACTCGACCTCTGAGCTGCAGCGCCGAGTGGTGTTTGGCATGGAGCCCAAAGGTATTATCAACTTGGCGGTGGAAGGGACAAAAATTGTTCGCGATGGTCTTGTCAAGCTGGATTCGGACGTTACCTTTGAGTACTCACCTGAATCCTTTACCGGTACCGAGCTGCCTTTTGCCGTGGATATCTGCTCTGCGGTAGAAGAGACTTGGGGCGCCAGCCCGGAAGAACCGATGATTATCAACCTGCCATCGACTGTGGAGATGGCCACGCCCAATATCTATGCAGATCAGATCGAGTGGTTTGGTCGGCACTTTCCGCGGCGCGACAACATTGTCATCAGCCTGCACACGCACAATGACCGAGGCACCGGCGTAGCGGCTACCGAGCTGGGCATTATGGCTGGCGCGCAGCGAGTTGAAGGCACCCTGTTTGGCAACGGCGAGCGCACGGGTAACTGCGATTTGGTAACCATGGCCATGAATATGTTCAGCCAGGGGGTTGATCCGGAGTTGGACTTTCGGGATATGCCACGTATTCGAAAAACCGTTGAGGCCATCAACAAACTACCTGTAGGTGAGCGCCATCCCTATGCGGGTGACTTAGTGTTTACGGCTTTTTCTGGTTCCCACCAAGATGCCATTCGCAAAGGCATGAACCAAGTAGAAGATGACCTATGGGAGGTGCCTTACCTACCCATTGATCCGTCGGATGTTGGTTCTTCATACAAAGAGACCGTGCGCGTAAACAGCCAGTCGGGTAAAGCCGGTATCGGTTTTTTGCTGGAAGAGTTTTACGGCGTGAACTTGCCGCGCGAGATGTTGGTTGAATTCTCTGGGATTGTGCAGCATCTCACCGAGTCCTTGGATCGAGAGATTAAGCCCGACGAAATCTATGAGTCCTTGCTTAGCGAGTACGTGGTGGACTCAGGTCCGTACAAGCTCATTGATTACGATCTGCTGACCGGGCGTGACGCAGATCAGCGTTGCGTTGCTCGACTTGAGGTGAACGGCAAGGTTGTCACCATTGATGGCGAGGGTTCCGGACCCATTGAGGCGTTTGTGAATGCAGCGGTTGCAACCCTAAACGAGCCGTTAAACATTGTGGAGTATCACGAGCATGCACTGCGCGAAGGCAAAGATGCCAAAGCCATCTGTTTGCTGGCCATCGACAATGGCGAGTCCGGTGAGCGGTGCTTTGGGGTGGGGCTGTCCCGCAACACCATTACCTCGTCTTTGGCCGCGGTGATCTCAGCGTTGAACCGACGTTGGCAGGAGCCTAAGTCTAGCTAGGGGCCTAGCTCTCGCTAGGTTCTTCAGGGAGCGGCGGGGCGACGCTAGTGTCGCTCCGCTGAGAAATTTTCACGCGTTTCACCAAGTTATCACCCAGTTGGGTGGTTTCCATCTGATACTGGTCGATGGCTAGGCACAAATGGTTTTCTGGGATGGTTTCTAGGTGCTCGAGCACCAAGCCGTTTAACGTCTTTGGACCGTCTGTGGGCAGTGACCATTCCAGTGCCCGGTTGATATCTCTTAGCAGCGCGCTGCCATCAATAATGTACTCACCACCCCCCAGGGTTTCGATGTTGTTCATGTGGGTGGCAAAGTCGGTGGTGAACTCACCAACAATCTCTTCCAAGATATCTTCTAAGGTCACAATGCCTTGGACGTCCCCATACTCATCGACAACCAAAGCGATGCGGCGCTTTTCTTTTTGAAAGTTAAACAGCTGGGTGTGAAGAGGCGTTGCCTCGGGTACGTAGTAGGGTTCATCGCTCAGCTCTAGCATCTCCGCTTTGGTGATGCTGTCGGTGCTAACGTATTTTGCCAGCCGACGGAGATGCAAAATTCCTAGTATCGATTTGTAGTTGTCTTTGTAGATGGGTAAGCGCGTGTGTTGGCTGTTAGCAAGGTGCGCCAAGGTTTCATCGATATCGTCTTCAACATCGATGCCCAAGATTTCGCTACGAGGCACCATGATGTCGTTCACGGTGACGTTCTCTAGATCTAGGATGCCAACCATCATGTCTTGGCGCCGGCCACGAATGCGCATGCCGTCAGTAACCACGGTACGCAGCTCATCGTAGGTTAGGCCATCGTTTGCGTTGTCTGCGTCTTTGGAGACGAAGGGTTTGACCAGCGCATTGCTAATGCTGTTGATAAACCAGACACCGGGATACAGGATTTTGAGCAATGGTTGCAGCACGTAAGCAGAGCGGAACGCGATGGGCTCGGGTCTTTGCGCAGCAATGGTTTTAGGTCCAACTTCAGCGAAGATCAAAAAGAAAATCGTTAGCGCAACCGGTGCTATCACCACGCCGCTATCACCAAAAAGGCGCAACCCAAGAATTGTAGCTACGCTGGCCGCAAGAAAATTCACTAGGTTGTTACCGATAAGGATGACACCCAGCAATCGGTCCGGCCGTTGCAGCAGTTTGTTGGCGCGTGTGGCGCCTTCATGTTTTTGTTTTACCAGATGTCTTAGGCGGTAGCGGTTGAGCGCCACCATGGCCGTTTCGGAGCTAGAGAAATAGGCGGACAGAAGGGTCAGCACAATGATGATGCCAAACAGCCAGTCGACGCTTAGTGTGTTGAGTGACATCGTTAGTTGCCGAGTACTATTTCAGCAACAAACTTACTGCCGAAATACCCGAGCACAAGCAGTGCAAAGCCAGCCAGCGTCCATCTAACGGCTGTCGAGCCGCGCCAACCCAGTACTTTATGGCCGTACAACAGCATCGCAAATACCACCCAAGCTAGGCAGGCCAAGATGGTGTGGTGCGAAATGTTCTGCGCAAACATGTCATCCAAAAATGCGAAACCGCTGCCAATGGCAATGGTGAGGGTTGCCAGCCCAACCCAGAGCAGCGCAAACAACAGGCGCTCCATGGTTTCCATGGGCGGCAGCAGGCGCGTGAGCCCGTTGGTTGATCGGTTCTTCAGCTGGCGTTCCTGCACCGCTAACAGCACAGACTGTGCCGCCGCGATGGTCAATATGCTGTAAGCCGAGATGGAGATGATAATGTGGCTGAGTAGTGGTTTTGATAGCACCACTAGGTTGGCTTGCGCGGCGAGGCGTGCTGCGCCGTCTGCTTCGCTCCCCAAGCGCCCGCTGAGCAGGGCGGCCGTTAGTGCTAGGGCAGATAGCGGAAAAACGATCAGCATCAGGTTAGCGATGGGCAAACGAAGGCTGGCAATAAGGGTGAAAAGGGTGACAACCAGAGCGACCAACGTAGACATTGAGAGCAAGCTTAAGTCAGCACCGGCAGGATTGTTCAGCAAGCTCAGGGTAACCAAGCCGTGCAGGACTATTGCAATCAAACCCAGCAATAGGTGCAAGCCGGGTCTGGACGCTGATGACGCCGAGCTTGTGTCTGCGGATAAGCCTTTGGATAGGTCCGCGCTGACCGGCTGGGTCAGACGCTGCCAATGCCAAAAAGCGCCCGCTAGGTATAGGACGATAGCCGCAAGGGCGTAGATTGTCGGTGTCATAGTGTTCGTGCCCTAATAGCTGCCCAGGATTTCCGATATCTGGCCTGAAACCCGGTTGAGTGACGGTTTTGGTCAGATTTTGGCGACAGTGTTAGGCAGACGACCCACCAAGCAATTAAGTGATCGGAAGTTTGGCATAACGCCTTGCTTCGGTGAAGGGCTATAATCTGGCCTGTGGGTTTAAGAACCCAACAAGAACCTGAAATGTAGAACCTAAAATTTAGAATCTGGAATGAAGAACCTGAAATTATGTTTGAGAGCCTTTCCGATCGCTTAACCCAAACCTTCCGCGGCATTACCGGCAAGGCGCGCCTGTCGGAAGAAAATATCTCCGAGGCCCTTCGTGACGTGCGCGTTGCCTTGTTGGAAGCGGATGTTGCGCTGCCGGTGGTCAAAGACTTCATCGAGCAGGTGAAGACTCGGGCTATGGGGCAGGTGGTCTCTGCAGCCCTAAATCCAGGCGAAGAGTTCGTCAAGGTGGTTCAGGAAGAGCTGATCCACGTTATGGGCGATTCTAACGATGGGTTGAACCTTCAGGTAGCGCCGCCAGCGGTCATATTGATGGCCGGCCTACAGGGTGCGGGTAAAACCACCACCGTAGCCAAGCTTGCCAAGCTGCTGAAAGAGCGCGACCGCAAGAAGGTGGCCGTGGTTAGTGCGGACGTCTATCGCCCAGCGGCGATCAAGCAGCTACAAACCTTGGCCAAAGAGGTGGATGCGCTGTTTATTGAGTCCAGCGCGGACGAAAAGCCCATCGACATTGCCAAGCGTGCGGTGCAAACGGCAAAAACCCAATTTGCTGATGTTCTAATCGTGGATACGGCCGGCCGCCTAGCGGTGGACGAGGCGATGATGGGCGAGATTCGCTCGCTGCATGACTTCTTAAAGCCTGCGGAAACCTTGTTTGTTGTGGATGCCATGACCGGCCAAGACGCGGCAAATACGGCGAAAGCGTTCAATGATGCGCTGGCGCTTACGGGTGTCATCCTGGCTAAAGCAGACGGCGACGCTCGCGGTGGTGCAGCCTTGTCGGTTCGTGCGATCACCGGCAAGCCCATCAAATTTATGGGTATGGGCGAAAAGATCGAAGCCTTAGAGGCGTTTTATCCGGATCGGCTTGCGTCCCGTATTCTTGGTATGGGTGATGTCTTATCACTCATTGAAGAAGCTGAGCGCAAGGTTGACAAGAAAAAGGCTCAGCGGCTAGCGAAGAAAATCTCTCGGGGCAAGAAGTTCGATCTCGAAGATTTTCGCGATCAGCTAGAGCAAATGAGCAACATGGGTGGCATCAGCAGCATGTTGGACAAACTGCCCGGAATGGGTCAATTGCCGCCGGCAGCGCAAGCACAAATCGACGACGGGGCATTCAAGAAGATGGCGGTGATCATTGATTCGATGACCATACAAGAACGCCAATTCCCGGACCTGATCAGCGGGTCGCGCAAAAAACGCATCGCGTTGGGTAGTGGAACCGGCATTCCTGAGATCAATCGACTGCTTAAGCAGCACAAGCAGATGCAGAAGATGATGAAAAAGGTGTCCAAAAAAGGCGGTATGCAGCGCATGATGCGCGGCATGCAGGGCCTGCCAGGTATGAAGGGTGGGCCAGGGCGTTAGCCCAGCCCCCACGCGAGTCTAGAACCTAGCGTCCAACCCTGTACCCTTTCTTCTATTGCATACCACGCAGGTTCCATTAGAATACGGCGCCTGAATTTATCGTTGCGGCGGCTTGAGCTGCCAGCAGCATTGACGCGATTACCCTGAGGAATTTACCCAGCCAATGGTCACCATTCGACTTGCACGTCATGGCTCTAAGAAAAGCCCGTTTTACCACATCCATGTAGCGGATCGCGCCGCGAGCCGTGATGGCCGTTTTATCGAGCGTATCGGTTACTTCAACCCGATGGCGCGCGGTTCTGCCCAAGCGCTGAGGGTTGATCTCGACCGTGTTGACCATTGGGTGAGCAATGGCGCACAGCCTTCTGATCGCGTTGCTAAGCTGGTTGCGCAAGCACGCAAAGCAGCAGCGGCTGACGCAGCGGCTTAACTCGGTTTGTGGTTTGGTGCTGAGCTAGCCTTGCTCAGCGCGCCCATCCCGCTTGAGCGGCGTTCGCTCGCTCAACGCTTTCGCTTTTACCCTAGCGGGTATCGTCATCAGTAAACGACCTATATCTGGCTCGAACAGCCCTGACCCGACCCAAGACTGGGTTGTGGTGGGCCGCGTTGGCGCTCCTTATGGCGTTCGTGGCTGGGTCAGAGTCAGTTCCTACACCGACCCCATCGACAATCTGCTGCGCTACAAGCCCTGGCTGGTAGCCGAGCGTGAGCTTGAGCCGGTCAAAGTGCGTGCGCATCAGGGTGGTTTTGTAGCCCAACTGGCCCAAGTGGATGATCGTGATGCAGCGGCGCTATTGGCAGGTCAAGATATCCGGGTGCCGATCAGCCAACTGCCGGTGACCGAATCCGATGAGTTTTACTGGCGTGATCTCATTGGTATGCAAGCTCGCTGCCCAGCGGGACGAGCGCTAGGTGAGGTCACTCAGCTACTCGAAACCGGGGCTCATGATGTGCTTGTGATCACCACCCCAGCCAAACTTGAAGTACTTGTTCCGTTTGTTAAAGAGTTTGTGCATGATATTGATAAGAAAGAGAATTTTCTCGTTGTAGATTGGTCTGAATTCGACTGATCTGCGGTTGATCCCGGGGATTCAAGCGATAGCTTAACCCCAAAGATCAATTCCAGTTTTCCACCCGTTAGGAGCGGTTGCATGTGGTTTGGCATGGTCACCTTATTTCCAGAGCTTGTGGCCAGCGTGATGTCATGGGGGGTAGTCGCTCGGGCCAGCGAGCAAAACTTGCTCAGCGTAGAAGCCATCAACCCCCGCCAATTTACCCAAGACAAGCACGCGACCGTTGATGCCAAGCCCTACGGCGGCAGCCCCGGCATGCTCATGCAGCCAGGTCCATTGGCCGCGGCCATTGCGGATTCTCGCCAGCGCGCGACCGCGGCGCTTGGTCCGGCAGCGAGCGACGTCCCCGTCATCTATCTATCCCCTCAGGGACGATCTTTGGATCAGGGGTTGGTCCAGGAATTGAGCACCAAAGCCGGGCTAATCTTGCTCTGTGGACGCTACGAAGGGGTGGATGAGCGGTTGGTGCGCGAGGCGGTGGATATTGAGGTCTCCGTGGGCGATTACGTGGTTTCTGGGGGCGAATTGCCCGCTTTGACCCTGGTGGATGCGGTTGCACGCTGTTTGCCCGGGGTTTTGGGCAATCGAGCCTCAATTGAATGTGAATCACACCTTGATGGTTTGCTCGATTACCCTCAATATACGCGCCCTGAAATTTACGGCGGCGTTCGGGTGCCTAAGGTTCTCGTAAGTGGGGACCATGGGGCCATCGAGCGCTGGCAGGCTGAACAAGCGCTGCTTCGTACTTGGCTGCGGCGGCCAGATCTTTTGGCGCATCGCACGCTGAGCACGCAAGAGCGAGCTTGGCTCACCGCTGCCCTAACGCTTCATGAAGAGAAAGGTCATGAAGGGGAGCAGCATGAAGAGAACGTTAACGATTGACGATTATGGATCAGGTTTGATCCGATCATAGAGGAACACCACAGTGCGTAGGAACAAAATCATTGAATCGCTGGAAACGGCTCAGCTGAAGACCGATGTGCCAGAATTTGGTCCAGGCGATACCGTTGTGGTCCAGGTGAAGGTTATCGAGGGCACTCGCGAGCGGGTCCAGGCCTATGAAGGCGTGGTTATCGGCAAGCGTAACCGTGGTCTGAACTCCGCCTTCACCGTTCGTAAGATCAGTCACGGTGTTGGGGTTGAGCGAAGCTTCCAGACCCATTCGCCGCAGATTCAAAGTGTTGAGGTAAAGCGTCGGGGTGATGTTCGCCAGGCCAAGCTCTACTACCTGCGCGAATTGTCTGGACGTGCGGCGCGAATCAAAGAAAAGGTTTAAGCCGGCTTCGATTTGCCTGTTAGAAGATCGATCAGTAGCACGGGTTGGGTGCTACCTTGGCTCCGCGAGCCGGGTTCCGCAGGTTGGAGCGAAAGGATTGGGCCAACTAGACAGGCCCAAAACCTTTAGAACATAGAGTTTAGTGCGACCAGACTGAGGCTTTTTTAAAAAAGCCCCGGCTCGCTAAGCTAGGGACCAAGAGGGAGAGAGGGTGCCTAGCGAGCCGGGTTGCGAAACGAGCGGAGAGAGAGGGCCACTCATTTCACAGGTGCTTCAACTCACCGAGGGACAGCTGGCGAACTCCGTTGAAGACTGCCTAATTCAATGCAGGCCCCGTGCCAACTTCTTCGCCTGCCTGCTGAATAATTTTTATTTTTATATAAATCAGTAGGTTAAGGCGTAAATTCTATGCCGAAGTGATGCTTTCGGAACTTTTTTTGAGCCTTGGCTTGCATAGCCAAAGTGACTTGAGCGGCATCGAAGCTGCGAATTTACGCACAAGGTGACCCAAATGGTCACCTTTGAGCCCAGGCTGCACCCAATCATGGCAAGATGATTTGCTGTCAGACCCTTGCGGGTAGTCAGCTACCCATCGGGATACGGGCTAGATAGGGAATTGTTCGGTCAAACCGCAGTCATAGTTTATGGCCATAGGACACAGACAAGGCTGAACGCCGGGCGTAACTTGCTTATCATTCGTGCCAGACCCCGCAATATTTACGATCACAACAAGATCTCAACAACAAGATCTCAACAACAGGACATACTTATGCGCTATTCGCTTCTCAGAGCCGCCCTCCGTTCCTTGCTAGGGCTGTCCGTACTTTTCACTCTGAGCCTTCCTGCGCTAGCCGCTGAAGCGGTGTTGGGTCAGTTGATCATCGATAATTTGACCCAGGCGCAACCGGGGATTCCCATTGAGCGGGTAGAGAAAACCTCTATGGCTGGCGTGCTTGCCGTGGTCTTATCCGATGGCACTGTCTTGTACGGTAGCGAAGATGGCAAGCATCTGTTCAGCGGCGATATGTTTTCGATAGCCGGTGGGCAAATCGTAAATTTGGCTGAGCAACGTCGGACCAGTACCCGTCAAGAGCTGATGCGTGATCCGTTGTTCCAAGATGCCTTGGTGTTTGCGGCAACCTCTAGCAAGAAGGCGTCGATTAGCGTTTTCACGGATGTGGATTGCGGCTACTGTCGTAAGCTGCACCAAGAGGTTCCGCAGCTCAATGCAATGGGCATTGAGGTTCGCTATCTTGCCTACCCACGTGCAGGTGTAGGCTCCGATTCTTACAAGAAGATCGTTTCGGCTTGGTGTGCGAAAAATCCACAACAGGCATTAACCCAGCTAAAGGCCGGTCAAAATATTGCGAACCAACAGTGCAGCGACAACACGGTTGCTGACCAGTACAATTTGGGGCAGAAGATGGGGATTTCGGGCACCCCTGCAATCATCTTAGAAGATGGTCGGTTGCTACCAGGTTACTTGCCAGCAGCTGAGCTTGCCGCAACGCTAGGCTTGTAAACGCTAGCCTTTTAGTGGTCGCTTGCATCATTAAATGCTCTCAAATAATAAGGGATATGAGTGAGCGCGCTAAAAGTAGGAATTGCTGGTCTGGGCACTGTTGCCCAAGGTGTCGTTCAAACTCTCCAACGTAATGCTAACTTAATCACCGGCCGTGCCGCCGGTGATATACGCGTGACGGCGGTCGCCTCGCGTTCTGCCAAACCCGATGTGGATTTACATGGAGCCCGCTTTAGTACGGACATAATGTCCTTGGTTGGCGCGGCGGATGTCGATGTGGTGGTTGAACTGCTTGGCGGTGAGCAACCGGCGCTAGATTTGTGCCGCGCGGCGCTGGCCGCTGGTCAGCATGTCGTCACCGCAAACAAAGCGCTGATTGCCCACCATGGCGTTGAGCTGCATGAGCTTGCCACCCAAAACAAGGTGAGCATCGCTTATGAAGCGGCGGTAGCCGGAGCAATCCCGGTGCTTGGTGCGATTGGCCGAGGTCTTGCCGGCAATCAGATCGAATGGTTGGCTGGTATCATTAACGGGACTTCCAACTTTATCTTAAGCGCCATGGCTGGTGAACCTAGCGGCAGCGCCAAACAAAAAAACAGCCTTAGCTTTGCGGAAGCGCTAGATCAGGCACAAGAGCTTGGCTACGCAGAAGCAGACCCCACCTTCGACGTTGAAGGGATAGATGCCGCACATAAGCTGGCAATCTTAACCTCGCTAGCTTTTGGCGCCGCGCTGAATTTTCCTGCGGTCTTCACCGAAGGCATTAGTGAAGTAACGGTTGAAGATATTGAGTATGCCGCTCAGTTAGGCTATGTGATTAAGCATCTAGGTATTGCTCGACAAACCGCCAATGGCATTGAAGCGCGCGTGCATCCGGCGCTAGTACCGGCCAAGAATTTACTGGCTCAAGTAGACGGCGTGATGAACGCCGTCATGGTTGGCGCCGATGGCGCCGGTCCCACCCTGTATTACGGCGCGGGTGCAGGCATGCAGCCAACCGCAAGTGCTGTGGTAGCAGACTTGGTCGACATTGCTTTGCAGCAAGTGCGTCAACCAGTGGCTGCTGCCCCCATGGCGTACTTAGGCATTGAAGACATAGTGACCAGCTACTACCTCCGTGTTCCTGTGCACGATCGGTCAGGTGTGTTTGCTCGTTTAACGACGGCGCTAAGTGAGCTTGGCATCAGCATTGAAGCAGCGGTACAGCGGGAGCATACCCGTAGCGCCGCGAAAACCCCGGCAGGCGAAGCAGAAACGGTCCCCATCGTTTTGCTGACCCAAGACGTGACCGAACGCACCATGCAAGCAGCATTAACCCAATTGCAAGCGCTGCCGGAAGTCGCCGGTCGTATTCGCTGCATTCGGGTTGAAGCGCTAGAAGCTTAAGGTAAGTTGGTGAGCGACCCGGTTGTTGTCACCCGTACACTGACCAATGAGCCGCTAACGCTAGCTTTGCCCGAGCCGTTGTTGCGCGCTTACGCTGCACGCAATATCAGTGATCCCAAGCAATTGGATTTAGGCTTTGCAGCGCTAATCCCTCCGGCCCAATTGCCCGATATTACTCAGGCGGCACAACGCTTAGTAACGGCCATAACAAAAGATGAAAGAATTCTTATCGTTGGTGACTTTGATGCAGACGGGGCCACCAGTGTTGCCTTGTGCGTATTGGTTTTACAGGCCTTTGGCGCACAGCAGCTTAGCTATTTAGTACCCAATCGTTTTGAGTTCGGTTATGGGTTGTCTGAGGCCATTGTTGAGTTGGCTGCTCGTCAAGATCCGGCGGTCATAGTGACGGTGGATAACGGTGTGTCCAGCATCGGTGGTGTAGCTGCAGCAAATGCCATGGGCATCGATGTGGTCATCACCGATCATCACTTGCAAGGCAGCGAGTTGCCAGCAGCTCTTGCCATTGTGAACCCCAATCTTAACGCCTCTGAATTTCCCAGCAAAGCCTTGGCCGGGGTAGGTGTTGCTTACTATCTGCTCTCAGTGATGCGTGCACAGCTGCGCGAACGCGGCTGGTTTGAGAATCTCCCACAACCCAATTTAGCCGATTACTTAGATTTAGTGGCGTTAGGCACCGTTGCCGATGTGGTGCCTCTTGATCACAACAACCGAATATTGGTTGAACAAGGGCTACGTAGGATTCGCGCCGGTCGGGCGCGACCTGGTTT
>CALHVX010000001.1 GCA_938036875.1 uncultured Pseudomonadales bacterium | reverse complement strand
CTCTTCTTGCGCTAGGTTCTTATCGAACTTTCGTGCTGCCTCTTCTTCTGCGGCTAGCTCTGCTGCTTTTCGTGTTTTGTAGCTCGCGTAGCTGCCTTCGTAAGAGTTTAGGTTGCCTCTATCTAGCTCGATGATGCGGGTAGCAACCCGGTCAATAAAGGTTCTGTCGTGTGTGATGAATAACACCGCACCTTGGAACTCGAGCACTGCTTTTTCTAAGGTGGCGATGGCTTCAATATCAAGATGGTTGGTGGGCTCGTCGAGCAGCAGTAAATCCGGTTCGCTGACTAAAGCCTGTCCAAGCATGGCGCGTCGGCGCACGCCACCGCTGCACTCGGACATCTTGGCGTCTTGGGGTAGGTCGAGCCGGCTAATAATGGATTCCGCTCGTTGCGAGCTTTCCCAGGCACCGGCATCTTCGATGGCGCTTTGCAGCTCGCCAAAGGCGTTTAGGGTGGCTTCGCTAGAATCTCCGGCGGCTAAAGCGGCGCTGGATTCATGGTAGCGATTGAGCAGGTCGCTATGGTCGCCTAGCCCCGCGGTCACGGTGGCGAAAATGGTCTCGTCCATGGCGCTAGGAACTTCTTGAGCTAGGCGCGCGATGCGTAAGCCGCTGCGCTGCCATAGGGTCCCGCTATCTAGGGTTTGCTCACCGAGTAGCGCTCGCAGCAATGTGGACTTGCCCGTGCCGTTGCGACCGATTAGGCAAACACGCTCCTTGGCGTGGATATTCAGCTCTACCTCGTCGAGTAGGGCAACGTGGCCGAAGGCAATGCAGGCATTTTGAAGGCGAATAAGCGACATGTGGATAGCTTGAGGTTAGGGTGCCTAGATACTGGGCGCCGTAGTGTACACGCAGGGGCCCTTTGGCAGATGCTTTTGTTTGTATAATTGTCTGCCCCAAGGCCGTGATAGGAGCTTAAGTCCTGATATGGCGCGATATTGCCCAGGCTGCTCGTCTATACTCCCGCGCTATGACTGATGCTGACACTAAACCAACCAACCCCAAAGTAAAGGCTCAGGGCTTTGATGCCTTGGCGCTACGACCTGAATTGCTCTCTAACCTGGCGGACCTTGGCTTTGCCACCATGACCGAGGTGCAGGCGCAGGCGTTGCCGAAGATACTTGAGGGGGCTGACCTGACGGCCTGCGCCAAAACCGGCAGTGGTAAAACCGCCGCATTTGGTCTGGGCGTGTTGCAGAAGCTAGACCCCACGTCCTTTCGAGTTCAGGCGCTTGTGTTGTGCCCAACTCGCGAGCTGGCCGAGCAGGTTTGCCAAGAGTTGCGACGCCTGGCGCGAGCGTTGTCTAACGTTAAGGTTTTAAGCTTGTGCGGTGGCCAACCGCTTGGTCCACAGATCGGCTCGCTGCAACACAGCGCACACATTATTGTCGGTACCCCGGGTCGGGTTCTAAAACATCTGGGCAAACAAACTCTGCACCTTACGGGCGTAGAAACCTTGGTCTTGGATGAAGCGGACCGGATGTTAGATATGGGGTTCAGCGACGAGCTAGATGCCATCATCGAGTACGTCCCCACGCGCCGCCAAACCTTGTTGTTCTCGGCCACCTATCCCGCTGGCATTCAACGGATGAGCCGGCGTGTGCAAAACCATGCTCAATTTTTAGATGTTACCGACACTGAGCAAGCGCCGGACATTGAGCAGTTTTGGGTGCCGTCCGTAGATCGCTCTGGCGAAGATGCGCGCACTAGCTTGTTGATTCGTGCCTTGCACCAATATGGCGGCGAAGCCAACTTGGTGTTCTGCAATACCAAAATTGATTGCGCCAGTGTTGCGCAACAATTGAACTCACAAGGTATGCGTGCCATTGAGCTGCACGGAGATCTTGAGCAAGCGGATCGAACGCTGGCGTTGATTCGTTTTGCTAATCGCAGCGCAAGCGTCTTGGTTGCCACCGATGTCGCGGCTCGAGGGCTGGATATCACGGGTTTGTCCGCGGTGTTTAACTACGAGTTGCCATCCCAAGCCGACACTTATCTGCATAGGGTGGGGCGCACCGGTCGTGCAGGTGAGCAGGGCTGTGCGGTCAGTTTAGTGTCTCCCAAAGAGTTGCACCGCTTAAGCGCTATTGCAGATCTGCCAAACAACCGTGGGCTGCAGCAAATTGAGATACCGGGGCAGGTTCAAAACAACGCCTTGTTACGTCCAACCATGCAAACGGTTGAAATCAATGGCGGACGTAAGAACAAGCTGCGTGCGGGTGACTTACTGGGCGCGCTAACCGCAGGTGGCAAGATACCGGGCTCAGCGATAGGCAAGATTGATTTGCTAGAGATAAAGGCCTTTGTGGCGATCGCCCAAGACCATGTTGCTACGGGTTTGCAGTTGCTAAACGGTGGCAAGATCAAAGGCAAGACGTTTCGAGCGCGCAAGCTAGGGTAGCTTGCTTTGCTATCAAGCCGCTGAAGCTCAGCGGCCCTGTTCGTTAACTACTGGTCTGCTCTCGCCTAAGGCTTAGCGTGCACCCAGACCGCTAAGCTGTTCCATCTCGCTCTTCTCTAACACTCGATAGCTCATGGTGCCAAAGAGCATCTCGTCCCAGGACTGTTCGCCCCAAGGCACATCGCGGCTGGGGTCAGGATTGGCTGGGTTGGTGGCCGAGTTGTCCCACCAGGTTCGATGCACCACTTTGGTTCCCGCTGGAATCACCTTCGGCGTTTCTAGCTGGTAGGTGGTCTGCCAGTTGAAGTCGTAGTTAGGTACCGACAGCAACAGCTCTTCAGTGCCATCGGGATAGAAGGCGCGAAACTCTGAGGCTTTGCCACGAAAATGTGAGTGGGGCAGCATGGAGTAAAGCAACATATCTTGCTTGACCGTGCGGGTTGATGTTTCGGAGTGCCCGTTAGAGTAGGCGGGTATCTTAATGCGGTTGTTGATAAACACCGTTGTATTCAATTTGTGCTTTGGCGGTGCGTCATGGAAGTACAGACCAAGCTTGCTGTTGTCGGTGCTTGCTTTGCCATAGCTGGTGTAGTGCATCTGAAAGGTAATGATAGCGCCGGCCGGTAACAAGACACCGGTGCCGTCGGGGAAGTTGCGCGTCACCATGCCAGGGACATAACCACCGAGGCCGCCACTAATACCACCACGGTTGCGTCGAGATACCTTGCCGTCTGGCCCGGGCATCGCAAAGGTGGTGATCACGTGGTGCAGCGCGGAGCGGTCGCTTGGCAAGATCGCGGTAGCTCTAATCCACACATCTTTATCTAGAGGGTTCTTCACATGTTTGTATTGGTACTCAACCGTGCCAGAGGCGGGCACAGCGGTAGGTGGAATGTCGATAATGACGTCGGGGTCTTCTGTTCCCCAAACCGGCCAGACTTTGTCTTGTTGTGCCAAAATGTCTGGGCCATCGCCACGGGGTGCCCCGGCTTCAATCCAATGCACCAACTGCTTGATTTGCTCGGGCTCAAGAGAGCGGTCGTTCGAGAATTGTCCGTGGGCCGGGTCTGCGTGCCAAGGTGGCATGCGCTGGGTACGCAACACTTCGCGAATCATCAAGGAGAAACCGCGAACCATGTTGTAGTCCGTCATGGCCCAAGGTCCAATACCGCCCTCGCGATGACAGCTCACACAGTTATCGCGCAGCATGGGTGCGATGGTGTTGCTGTAAGAGATGCTGGCGTGCTCTTCGCGCAACGCTTTTTCGGGGAAGTTAATCAGGCAGCCAACGGGCTTGGAGCTGCTGGTGGTCACCGGCTTGCCAGCCACCATCTCTTGCAAGGCATCAACTAGGTAGTGGTGTTTCGCTTTGGGCTTTTGCTTTTCGTAGGTTAAGCGGTCATCCATGGCGCCGTGATAGGCCAGGGTCCAGGTCTTGGGGTCCACCACAAAGACTTCACCGGTGCGGACTAAGTCTAAAGACTCACCGATGATTTGGGTGTCATCTATGAGGACCGGCATATCGTAACCAAACTCGGCGACCTCTTTGGCAATGGATTGCCGTTGGTCCTGTAGGTTGGAGTTGAGCATGACAAATTGCACACCTTTGGCGGCAAATTCATCCCGGATCTCTTTAAAGCGCGGCATGGCGTTGCGCACAATAGGGCAGCCATTGCCTTGAACCATCACAACAATGGCTTTTTTATCGCTCCACCTGTAGAGCTCGTGGGATGCGCCAAGGTGGTCGCTAAGTCTAAAATTGTCTACTTTTTCAGCCACTTGCAGGGCATTTGCAGGTTGGACTGCAATAGCCAACATGCCGATGGCTAAGGTGATGAAAAGGTGCTGACGCATGCTGATCTCCCAAATTCGCAGGCTCTCATTGTGTTCTCGCACAGCATTTCGATCAAGTTGGCTCTAGCTGCGTGTTAAGCTGCGCCTTAGGAATATCGCTGACCCGCCAGCCCATTGAAACAGACACCCGCCATCTCTGAAACTCAACCTGATGCTAGCCCGGAACTTCAGGTTCCAGGCCTTGTTGCGCCTGGTTTGTCGGTTCAGTCCAGCATGGCGTGCCCGATCTGTGACTGCTTGGTGGAGATGCCGGCACTCAATGCCGACTGTGCCATCTACTGTCCTTGCTGCGGTGATCATCTGAGTTCGATCAAAGCGGAGAGCTTTGATCACGCGCTCGCCTTAGCGCTGGCTGGGTTGGCGTTGTTGCTCTGCGCCACTTGGTATCCGTTTCTTGGGTTTTCGGCCTCCGGCAAAGAGGCGAATATGACATTACTCGATAGTGCCACCTCGTTGTTCGGCTACGACCAACCCATTTTAGGCACCATTGTCTTTATCCTCATGTTTGCTGGGCCGTTGGGGTTGTTGCTAACGCTGATCACGTTGCTGGTCTTGTTGCGCCGGCCGGTAGCGGGCAGTGCGAGCCATTTGTTGCCCTTGCTTGCCCGGGCGGTGGCCTTGTTACAGCATTGGAATATGGTTGAGGTGTTCTTGATCGGCGCGGTGGTTAGCATTGCCAAGATTTCATCCATGGCCACCATCCAGATAGGCTTAGCGTTCTGGTGTTTTATTGGATTCACCATATGCACTATTGTCAGCTTGGCT